>PLTN01000087.1 GCA_003164495.1 Vulcanimicrobiota bacterium | reverse complement strand
CGCGAACATCGTCTTCGCCGACGCGCCGCTCGACGAAGCGATCGAAGGCATCGTCAGCGGCATCTACTTCAATCAAGGTCACGTCTGTTGCGCGGGATCGCGCCTGCTGGTGCAAGAGCCGATCCACGACGAGGTCGTCGCCCGGCTCGAAGCGCGTATCGAAACGCTGCGCCTGGGCGATCCGCTCGACAAGAACACCGACATCGGCGCGATCAACTCGCGCGCGCAGCTCGAACGCATCAATGAACTCGTTGCGGCGGGCATCTCCGAAGGCGCGGTGCTGCACCGCCAATCGGCAGCGGTGCCCGAAACGGGCTGCTTCTTCCCGGCCTCGTTCTTCACCGGAGTCGGACCGGGAATGCGCATCGCGCGGGAAGAGATCTTCGGACCGGTCCTCTCCATCATGACCTTCCGCACCGCCGATGAGGCGATCGAGAAAGCCAACAACACGCGCTACGGTCTGAGCGCGGGCGTCTGGACCGACAAGGGCTCGAAGAGCATGTACGTGGCCGGCAAACTCAAAGCCGGCGTCGTGTGGTGCTCGACGTTCAACAAGTTCGATCCGAGTTCGCCGTTCGGCGGATACCGTGAGTCCGGCTTCGGCCGCGAAGGCGGCCTCGAAGGTCTTCGCCCGTATCTCGAGTTCGACGTATAGACTCTGTGCGCGAGTCGATACACGTTCCGGAGAATCTGCTCCAGCTCTACGTCGAGAACAGCCCGCTCGCGCTGATTCAGTTCAACACGGACCTGCGCATCGTCGCGTGGTCGGAACGTGCAACCGCGATGTTCGGTTGGACCGAGGACGAGGTGCGCGGGAAGACGCTCGACGAGTTCGGGTTCGTTTACGAGGACGACCACGAACACGTCGCCGAGCTGTTTCGCGCCATGGCGGACGGCCCGACGAACTGGAATGTCAACGCCAACCGCAACCGGCGCCGTGACGGCACGATCGTCCACTGCCGCTGGTTCAACGCCTACCTCGTCTCCAAGGCCTTCAGCGGCTACGTTTCGCTGGCCGAAGACGTCACCGAACCAACGCTCGCGCGCGATGCCGCGTCGGCCAGCGAAGAACGCCTGCGGGCACTCTTCCGCGCCACGCCCGACGCGCTGACGTTTTTCGATCTGCAGGGCCGCATCACCGATTCGAATCCCGCGTCCGAACGCTTGATGGGCGTCAGCAGCAGCGAACTCAGCAACCATCCGTTCACCGATTTCATCCTCTCCGAGGATCAGGAGTTTGCGGCCGAACTGTTCGCCCAGGTGTTGCGCGGGGATACGGTATCGGCCGAACTCACGGTCCGCCGGCTCGACGGTCACACCTTCCCGGTCGAACTCGTGGCCGGACCGTTGCGCGAACACGGCGCGGTCACCGGCGTCTATTGTTCGTCCCGTGACATCACCGAGCGCAACGAAGCGCGCGAAAAGATCGAGACGAGCGAAGAGCGCTTCCGATCGATTTTCGACAACAATCCGGATCCGATGATCGCCTTCGATGCCGACGGTACCGTAACGCGCGCCAATGCCGCGGCCGGCCGCGTGCTCGAAATCGACCCCGAAACCCTGGTCGGTCAAACGCTGGGCGACGTCGCGACCGACGGCGACCTCACCGCCGCGCTCGCGTGTTTCAATCGCGCGCTCGCCGGAATGGCCGGCGGCATCGAGTTGCACGTGCGACACGCCCGCGAGCACTCGCTGCCGGCCTTCGTGACGATGATCCCGATCCGGTTCCGCGGTCTCGCCGCCGGCGTCCATCTGCACGTGCGCGATCTGCGCTCGACGATCGCGCAGCAACGGCAAATCGCCGCCCACGCCGAACGCATTCGCGATCTCTACATGAGCGCGGCGGCGGCGAGCGGAAACACCGAACAGCAAATCGCCGCCACGATCGAAGCGGGATGCCGCATCCTTGGGCTCTCGGCCGGCGCGCTCTACGAAAGCGAGAGCGATACGCTCGTCGAGGTCTACGGCGAATCGCTCGGGGTCGGGCTTGCGCGCCTGGCGCTGGGGTCCGACCGCGCGCTTGCGATCGACGACGTCCGCGGCTTACCGCAACTCGCCGATGAATACGACGCCTCGCCGTTCGTCGCGTTCATCGGCACGCCGATCGACGTGAGCGGAACGCGCTACGGCGCGCTGTGCTTCGCCGATCGCCGCCGCCGGCGCACGCCCTTCGACGACGTCGACCGCGATCTCGTGCAGCTGATGGGTGCGCTGGTCAGCTCCGCGATCGAACGCGTGCGCTCGCGCGCGCGCCTGCAAACGCTGGCGTACAGCGACACGGTGACCTCGCTCCCGAATCGCGCTTGGCTGGTCGACCACTTGCGCGCGCTGCTCGATGAGGCCCGGCGTTCGGAAACCGCCGTCGGCGTGCTCTTCCTCGACCTCGACCGTTTCAAGGACATCAACGACACCCTCGGGCACGACAGCGGCGACCGGCTGCTGCGCATCGTCGGCGAACGGCTCGTCCGCGCGATTCGCACCGACGATGTCGTGGCACGCATGGGCGGCGATGAGTTCGTGGTGCTGGCCGGCGGCAATCCCGACATGCAGGCGCTGGGAGGCCTGGCCGAACGCATCGTCGCGACGGTCGAGGAACCGATCCCCATGGACGGCTCTGAACTGTTCGTGACGACCAGCATCGGCATCGCATCGTTTCCCGCCGACGGCGGCGACGCGGAGACGCTGGTGAAACACGCCGACGTCGCGATGTACCGCGCCAAGGACCGCGGCCGCAACACCTACCAGTTCTTCACGCCCGCCCTCAACGCCACGCTGCACACCCGCCTCTCGCAAGAGAAATCACTGCGCAAAGCCCTCGACAACGGCGAGTTCGTCGTCTACTACCAGCCGCAGCACGACCTCGTCAGCGGCGCGCTCGTGGCGGTCGAAGCGCTGGTGCGCTGGAATCATCCGCGCTCGGGGCTCGTGCTGCCGGGACAGTTCATTCCCAACGCCGAGCTCAGCGGCCTGATCGTCGCGCTGGGCGACTTCATCCTCGAGCGCGCCTGCACCGACATCAGCGCGTTGCGCAAGACGATCGCGCCGGACCTGCGCCTCGCCGTCAACTTGAGCGCGCGGCAATTCCATCAGCAGCGGCTGGCCGCCAAAGTGCGCGGCTACGTGGAACGCACCGGTTTCGAGCCGACCGCGCTCGAGCTCGAGATCACCGAATCCGTTGCGATGAACGACGCCGCGCTCACGGTGAGCATCATGCGCGACATCGGCGCCGAGGGGATGAGCCTGTCGGTCGACGATTTCGGCACCGGGTACTCATCGCTCGGCTACCTGCGGCGTTTTCCGCTCGACTCGATCAAGATCGACCGGTCGTTCGTCACCGACCTCGCTCAAGAGCCCGACGACGCGACCATCGTGCGCACCGTCATCGCGATGGCGCACGCGCTCGACCTCGAGGTCATCGCCGAGGGTGTCGAGACCCCCGAGCAGCTCGAGTTCCTGCGCAACGAGCGCTGTGACCGCGTTCAGGGATTCTACTTCTCCCAAGCGGTGCCGCTGGAAGCCCTCGAAACCTACATCCTGCGTGGAACGGAAGCCGCGGCGGCGGGGTAAGAACCTATCGTGGAAACCCTCAGCCTGTTACTCGACCGGGCCGCGCTCGTCGACCGCTACCGTGGCGGCCGCGCCCGCAGCGCCCAACTCTTTGCCTCGCTCGCGCCGTCGGCATACTACGAGGCCCCGATCCCGCTGCGCCATCCATTCGTCTTCTACGAAGGTCACCTGCCGGGTTTCGCCTACCTCGTGCTGCACGAACGCGCGCTCCACGGCGCGCGCATCGATCCGCACCTCGAAACGCTGTTCGAACGCGGCATCGATCCAAGCACGATCGATCTCGCCAACCGGCACCGGCGTGATGACTGGCCGGACCGCGCCGGCGTTCGCCGCTTCGCCGAAGCCTGCGATACGGCGCTGATCGACGATATCGCTCATGCCGTGCTCGACGATCCGTCGAACCCGCTGCTCGTGGGCGCGGAAGCGTTGTTCAACATCCTCGAACACGAGGAGATGCATCACGAGACGCTCACCTACATCATCCACCGTTTACCGGCCGATGCCAAACGCGGCCCGCGGATCGACGTTCGCGACGTGATGCCGGCGCGGCGCGATCCGGTCGCAATCGCGGCCGGTCCCGCAACGCTCGGCCTGCGCCGGGGCGAAGCTTTCGGCTGGGACAACGAGTTCGACGTCCACACGGTCGACGTGCCGGCATTCGGCATCGACGCCTACGACGTGACCAACGGCGACTATCTCGCGTTCGTGCGCGACGGCGGCGCACCGCCGCCGTTTTGGATCGAGCGCGACGGCGGCTGGTCGCTGCGCTGCGTATACGGTGAGATCCCGCTGCCGCTGAGCTGGCCCGTGTACGCAAGCCACGACGATGCCGAAGCGTTCGTCGCGTGGTCGGGCGCGCGCTTGCCGACCGAAGCCGAATACCATCGCGCCGCATTCGGCACGCCGTCGGGCGAGGAACGAGCGTTTCCCTGGGGCGTTGCTCTACCGGCGCCGCAACATGGGAACTTCGATTTCCGCCGCTTCGATCCCGAACCCGTGGGCAGTTCGCCCGCCGGCGCGAGCGCGTGGGGCGTCGAGGACCTCATCGGCAACGGCTGGGAGTGGACGTCGACGCCGTTCGCGCCGTTCGACGGGTTTGCCGCGATGGCGTCGTACCCGCAGTATTCCGCGGACTTCTTCGACGGCCGTCACTACGTGATGAAAGGTGCGTCGCCCGTAACCTCGGCGAACCTGATCCGGCGCAGCTTCCGCAATTGGTTTTTTGCGGACTACCAATACATGTACGCGACCTTCCGTCGCGTGTATTCGTAGGCGATGTGCGTTAGCGAGAGCCGCTCCGCGCTCTTCAACCGGGCCGCGTTTTTCGGTGTGGCGGCCGCCGTCGCCGCGCCGCTGATGCTTGGTCCCGACGCGATCGCCGAGGCCGCCGATGCGCGCTATCCGCTGCCGATGCCGACCGGGACGCTCGCGCCCGGCAACGCGCACGCGATGCGCCTGGCCCAGCGTTCGCCCTACGTGCGCACGCTCTACTCGAATGTCGAATCTCTGGCACGCTCGATCGGCGCGGCGGACCTGCGCGATTCCGTGTTGACGTTTCTCCATCATCCCGCGCCGGACTACGCCGCCAACCAGCCGACGCAGCAAAAGCGCACGGCCGTGCGCGATGCGCTCGCCGCCGCCGGATTCGTGAAACCCGACGCGCCGGTGAGCGGCATCTTTCCGATCGGCACCGAGCCCAACAGCCCGACCGTCATGCAACCGTTCTGGTCGACCCCGGGCTCCGGGGAAGGCTCGCACCATGCCTATCCGGGCGGCCTCGCGACGCACGAGTACTTCAACGCATCGATGGCCGAGTCGTTCGGGAAAAACTACGACGCGCACTATTTCGGCGGGCGCCCGACGATCGACCGCGACACGATCGTCGCCGCCGCGCTCTATCACGACATCATGAAGACCGCCGTCTTCCAGTGGCACGAAGACGGGACGCTCTTCGAAGAACTCACCATCGCCGGAACCGGCGGACACCACTGTCTCTCGGGGGCCGAAGCGATCGTGCACGGCCGCTCACCGCGCTTCGTCACCACGCTGCTCTCGGCGCACGCCGCGCCCTCGCTCGGCGATGAGAAACTGGTCACCGACTGGTGTTGCGCGTCGGCGATCATCGCCGGCGTCGATCCGGTCGCGTACGGCCTCGTCAAACCCGACGGCAACGGCTGGAAGCTCGCTGCCGATCCGGTGCCGGTCGAGTCGTTCATCAACTATTTGAGCGATCACGACTACGTGCTCTCCGTGCACGCCTACGAGGTCGTTGCCGCCCGGCTCAAGGCGCGCTTCGCCCTGCGCCAGCCGCCCGCGACGCTCGCCTGGTATCGCGCCGCGATGCTCTCACAAACGACGGCGATCGCGCTCTACGACACGCTGGCCCGCCGCGGTGCGCCGGCTTTCGACGACACACTGCAGCGGTACGAAGCGAATCTCGACTTCTCGTAGGGATTCGCGTTAGCGAATCCTGCTGGGCGAGGGCCTGCGGCGCGAGAATCGAAAGGGCGCTCATCGCATCCCCCGCTCGTCATTTGAGAGAGTCTGAGCAGAATGTCCACCGAGTCGACCATCATCTACACGCTCACCGACGAGGCGCCGGCACTGGCGACGCGCTCGTTCTTGCCGATCGTCCAGGCTTTCTCGAGTGTCGCCGGCGTAGCGCTCGAAACGCGCGACATCTCGCTCGCAGGCCGCATCCTGGCGCTCTTCCCCGAAGCGCTCACGCCAGAGCAGCGGCAGTCGGACGACCTCGCCTATCTCGGCGAGCTCGCGACGACGCGCGAAGCCAACATCATCAAGCTGCCCAACATCAGCGCGTCGACGCCGCAGTTGAAGGCCGCGATCAAAGAACTGCAGAGCCAGGGCTACGCGCTTCCGGACTACCCGGACGAGCCGAAGACGGACGCCGAGAAAGACGTCCGCGCGCGCTACGATAAGGTCAAGGGCAGCGCGGTCAACCCGGTGCTGCGCGAAGGCAACTCCGATCGCCGCGCGCCGTTGTCGGTGAAGAACTACGCCCGTAAACATCCGCACAAGATGGGCGCGTGGACGGCCGAGTCGAAGACGCACGTCTCGCACATGGACGGCGGCGACTTTTACGGCAGCGAGAAGTCGGTGCTGATCGAGCGGCCCGGCAATCTGAAGATCGAATTCACGGCCGCCGGCGGTACGAAGACCGTCTTGAAAGAAAAAACGCCGGTCCTCGCGGGCGAGGTGGTGGACGCCGCCGTGATGAGCAAGAACGCGCTGCGCTCGTTCCTCGAAACGCAAGTGGCCGACGCCAAGGCGAAGGGTGTGGTTTTCTGCGCGCAACTCAAAGCAACGATGATGAAGGTCTCGGATCCGATCATCTTCGGCGAGGTCGTCTCGGTCTTTTTTTCCGACGTCTTCGCGAAGCACGCCGAAACGTTCAAGCAACTCGGCGTCGACTCGAATCAAGGCCTCGGCGATCTCTACACGCGCATCAAAGCGTTGCCGGCCGAAAAACAAGCCGAGATCGAAGCCGACATCCGGGCGGAATACGCGAAGCGTCCGCAGCTCGCGATGGTGGACTCGGACAAGGGTATCACGAGTCTGCACGTCTCGAGCGATATCATCATCGACGCGTCGATGCCGGCGATGATTCGCGAGGGGGGCAAGATGTGGGGCCCCGACGGTCAGTTGCACGATGCAAAAGCCGTGATCCCCGATCGCAGCTACGCGGGCGTCTACGCGACGGTCATCGAGGACTGCAAGAAGCACGGCGCGTTCGATCCGGTCACGATGGGCGACGTGCCCAACGTCGGCTTGATGGCGCAAGCCGCTGAAGAATACGGCTCGCACGACAAGACGTTCGTCATCCCCGCCGCCGGCGTCGTACGTCTGCTCGACGAATCGGGGAACGCACTCCTCGAACAGAATGTCGAAGCGGGCGACATCTTCCGCGCCTGCCAAGTGAAAGACGCGCCCGTGCGCGACTGGGTCAAACTCGCCGTGAACCGTGCTCGCGCTACCAATACGCCCGCCGTGTTTTGGCTCGATCCCGAGCGCGCGCACGATGCGCAGCTGATCAAAAAAGTCGAGACGTACCTGAAAGACCAAGACACCACGGGCCTCGACATCCGCATCATGGCGCCGAACGACGCGACGCAGTTCTCGATCGATCGCATTCGCAAAGGCCAAGACACGATCTCGGTGACCGGCAACGTGCTGCGCGACTACCTCACCGATCTTTTCCCGATCATGGAACTCGGCACGAGCGCCAAGATGCTCTCGATCGTGCCGTTGATGGCCGGCGGCGGTCTCTTCGAGACCGGCGCCGGCGGCTCGGCGCCCAAGCACGTGCAGCAGTTCGTCGAGGAAGACTTCCTGCGTTGGGATTCGCTCGGCGAGTTTCTCGCTCTGGCCGCGTCATTCGAACATCTCGGTGACGTGACCGGCAACGCCAAGGCGAAGGTGCTCGCCAAGACCCTCGACGCCGCGACCGGCAAGTTCCTCGACGAGGACAAATCGCCGTCGCGTAAGGTCGGCGGAATCGACAACCGCGGCAGCCACTTCTATCTCGCGATGTACTGGGCGCAAGCCTTGGCCGAACAGACCGGCGACAAAGAGCTGCAAGCCGCTTTCACTAGCCTCGCCCGGATCCTGACCGAGAACGAAGCCAAGATCATCGCCGAACTCGGTAAGGTTCAAGGCAAACCGGTCGATATCAAGGGGTACTACCATGCCGATGAAGAGCTCATCCGCAAGGCGATGCGCCCCAGCGCGACCTTCAACGCTGCACTGGAATCGCTCAGCCCCGCTCTGACCTAGAGCGAGATTCGACCGGGCTTGCTACCTGGTGATCTTCTCCATGAACGGCGGGGTTCGCTCAGGTCTTGAGCCAATCCGCCGAAGTTAAGCTAAGCCAGGAGGGCATTTTTGGGAGGACTCGGGTCCAGGGCCCGGCCGGCACGTCTGATACCGGCGGCAACCCTCGCCGCAGCACTAGCGACCGCGACTTCTGCGTCGGCTGCGGTCGAGCACGCCGACGGGGGTTCACCCTGGCCGCTTATTGCGACCGGGGGGCTTGTCGTCGCCGTGGCGGCGGTCGCGATCATCCTGCTCACCCGCGTCTTCGGGGCGAGCCTGCGATCGATGTCCCTGCGCAACGAGTCCGAGCGCCTCAAGTCTGAAGTCGCACTGGCCCGGGCGGAAGCCCGCTTCCGAACCGTCTTCGAGGGTGCCCCGCTGGGGATCGCCGTCGTCGACGTCGACGGGACCCTCAAGGAGACGAACGCCGCGTTCGATCTGATGCTCGGTTACGAGCGCCGCGAGCTGGTCGGCAAGACGATGACCGAGCTGAGCGATGAATCTGATCGCGAGCGCACGCTCGAGGCATTCGGCGCGCTCGTGCGCGGTGAGGTCTCGTCCTACGAACACGAGATGCGCTACAAGCGCAAGAACGGTTCGACGCTGTGGGGCGACGTCAGCGTGACCTACGTGCCCGAAGACGACGAACCGTTTGCCATCGCCGTTATCGACGACGTCAGCGACCGCATCGTCATCCGCGACCGTTTGATCCACGAAGCGACGCACGACGCACTCACGAGCCTCCCCAACCGCGGCCTCTTTTCCGCCCAGCTCGGGGACGCGCTGCGCTCGCGCTTGCCGGGCCTCGCGGTGGCGTTCGTCGACCTCGATCATTTCAAAGTCGTCAACGACAGCCTCGGGCATCTGGCCGGCGATGCGCTCCTGCGCGCGGTCGCGCAGCGGTTGCGATCGATCATGCGTCCCGGCGAAATGGTCGCGCGGCTCGGCGGCGATGAGTTCGGCGTGATCTTCCTCGATGAGGACATCGAAGCACGCGTCGAGTGGCTGCACGCCACCGTTGCCGAACCGGCCAACATCGAAGGGCGCCGCCTCTACACGACGGCCAGCGTCGGCGTCGCGGTCGCGCACGCGCGCTACGAGCGGGCCGAAGATCTGCTGCGCGACGCCGATATCGCGCTCTACCGCTCCAAAGCGGACGGCCGCGCAACGTACACGATCTTCAACGAAGTGATGCACGACAGCGCCGTGCGCCGGCTGCAGATCTCCTCCGACGTGCGCGACGCGATCAACGCGCCCGATCAGTTCCGCGTTGCGTTCCAGCCGCTGGTGCGGCTCAGCGATTGGAAGACCGTCGGCTACGAAGCCCTGGTGCGCTGGCAGCATCCGCGCGAGGGCTTGATTCAGCCCGATCTGTTCATCCCGGCGGCGGAAGAAACCGGCGTGATCATTCGCCTGGGCCGCGAAGTGCTGGTGCGCTCGCTCGAACGACTGGCGCGCGAACAGCGCGACGATCCGACCATCACCATGCACGTGAACGTGTCGGTGCAAGAGATCATGCACGGCGATCTGCCGGAGCACGTGTTCGCCGCTATCAAGGCCACCGGCGTGCGGCCGGAATCGGTCACGCTCGAGATCACCGAGAACGCGATCATCGACACGAGTACGGGCGCGGGCGCGGTGCTCGAGCGTCTGCGCGCCGGCGGCGTGCGCATTTGCGTCGACGACTTCGGCATCGGCTACTCATCGCTGCGCTACTTGAGCCTCTTTCCGATCAACAGCTTGAAGATCGATCGCAGCTTCGTGTCCGGCACGGGCGAAGGGATCGAGAGCGAACCGATCTGCCGCATGTTACTCGACCTCGCGCGCTCGCTCGAGCTGACCGTCGTCGCCGAAGGGATCGAGACCCCCGAACAAGCGGACCGTCTGCTGGCGTTAGGCGCGACGACCGGTCAAGGCTACATCTTCTCGCGCCCGATCATCCCCGAACGCGATGGCCCAATCGTGCTCCCCGACATTCTCCTCAAAGGCCGGCCGGTCGGAGTTTCCGCCTAGACCTTGTCGACGTCGAAGCGTTCGGCCGCTTCCATGATGATGCGCCGGGCTTCGCCTGCATCCGACCAGCCGTGGGTGCTTGTCTTCTTGCCTTCGAGCAGTTTGTACGTGGCGAAGAAGTGTTCGATCTTGCGGAGCTGATGCGCGAAGATCTGCGTGTAGTTGTGAACGTCGGCATATTCGGGCTCACCGACCGGCACGGCCAAAACCTTGTCGTCGGACTTGCCGTCGTCGGTCATGCCGAGGATGCCGATCGGACGCGCGACGACGAGGCAGCCGCTGAAAGTCGGCTCCGAGACGAGGATCAGGACGTCGAGCGGATCGTCGTCGAGCGCGAGCGTCCGGGGTGCGAAGCCGTAATCCCCGGGATAGTATACCGGTGAGTGCAGCGCACGGTCGAGCCGGAAGATGTCGAGCGACTTGTCATATTCGTACTTGTTGCGCGAGCCGCTCGGAATCTCGACGATCACGTTGATCGCCTCCGGCGCGCGCTCGCCCAGCGGAAGCATGAGCCGGTTTTGGCGCGAATCCAAGGTCACCGCTAGCCGCTTCCCGCCGGTGCGTTCACGCGCCTCCGGTCCCGCTCATACGGGCGCGGTTTCGTTGATCGCCGTCAGCTCCCAGCCGTCGGCATACGATCCGCGCGCGCGAAGAATTCCGGCCGGCGAAAACTTGATGCCCTGCGCAACCGGATCGGCGCCGCTCGCACCGGACCGGCTGAGGCTGCGCACGATACCGTGCATCACCCCCGCATGGCTGACGATCAACGCTCGTTCGGTCGTACCCATCCGCTCCGTTGCCTCGCGCAAAAAGCCGTCGACGCGTTCGCAGAGCGCATCCCACGATTCGCCGCCCTCGGCCGTGTAGTACATCGGCGCCTTCTCGTTCTTTGCATCCAGCTCGGGCCAACGCGCGACGATCTGGTCCCACGTCAGGCCTTCCCACCGGCCGAAGTGCATCTCCCGCAGCAGCGGCGTGAACTCGATGTCGATGGCGCGCTCGGCGCAGATCGTTTCAGCCGTGGTGCGCGCACGCGAGAGATCGCTCGCCAACGCGCGGTCGAAGTGTTCCGCGCGCAAGTGCGCAGCGAGGGCCTGCGCTTGCGCCAGGCCCTCGTCGTCGAGCGGGATGTCGGTTTGGCCCTGGAAGCGCCGGTCCGCATTCCAGGCCGTGCGCCCATGCCGGACGCAGATCAATTCCATCCGGCCTACTTCTTGATGAACGGACGTCCTTCATGCGCCACGAGCAGGTCGTGCATGTCGTTGGCGTGCTCCTCTTCCACCGCGAGAATGCCTTCGAGCATCGTGCGCGTGGTCGAGTCTTTCGCGCCGAAGTAGTTGATGAGTTCGCGGTAATGGTCGATCGCGATGCGCTCGGCGATGAGGTTCTCCTTCAGCATCTCGACCAGGTCGGCTTCGGACGGACCGTATTCTGAAGCCGAGCGCGAAACCAAATTCTTCGGATCGAAATCCGGCGTTCCGCCGAGCTGGTTGATGCGCTCCGCGAGCTGCATCATGTGACCCTGCTCTTCTTTGGCATGCTGCAAGAACTCGGCTTTCGGTCCCTCGCTCGCGATGCCGGTTGCGGCCACGGCATGCATCGTGTAGCGCAAAACGCAGACGATCTCGGTCGCGAGCGCTCCTTGCAGCAGATCGATCGCCGTTTGCACGTTACCCTCGTAGGTATCCGTGATCGCGCCTTTGGAGATGCGTGCGCGCGCGTTCTTCCGCAGGGTCGCGACGTCGGTCAGAAACGGTTTATCGGCGGCGCCATTGCGCGCCTTCGCTGTAGTCGGCATGCCCTGCGGTTACCCGGCTCGCTTGGTCCCGAAACACTCTCCCAGGAGGCCTGCGAAACCGTTGGCGAACCACGGTGTGGACCGCAGCGTATCGGAGCGAAGCGGAGAGGAGCCGAGGACCACACCTATGAGCGATCGCGTGGCGGTCCGGAAGACCTACAAACTCTACCTGAACGGAGCGTTCGTGCGCAGCGAATCCGGGCGGACCGACAGCGTCGGCGGCGAGAACGTGGTGCGCGGATCGCGCAAGGACGTGCGGGATGCCGTTCAAGCGGCGCGCGCGGCGCACGAAAAATGGGCCGGCCAGACGCCGGCCAACCGAGGTCTCGTGCTCTACCGTTTGGCCGAGATGATGGAGGCCCGTGCGACGAGCCTCGCCGAGCAACTCGTGTTGGGCGGAACCGTCACCGCGGGGGCTGCGCAGCGCGAGGTCGAGGCGGCCATCGACCGTACGGTGTGGTACGCCGGCTGGGCCGACAAATACGTCGTGCTCGCCTCGGCCCGTAATCCCGTCTCCGGCCCGCACTTCAACTTCTCCACTACGGAGCCGGCCGGCGTCATCGGCGTCATCGCTCCGGACGAACCGGCCCTGCTCGGGCTGGTCACCGCGGTGCTGCCGCCGCTGGTCAGCGGCAACGCCGTGATCGTGGCCGCCTCGGAGCGCGACCCGCGCACCGCCGTCGTCTTCGCCGAGTGTCTGGCCACGAGCGACCTGCCGGGCGGCGTGTGCAACGTGATCACCGGCGTGCGATCGGAACTCGGGCCGGCGCTGGCCGGACACATGGACGTCGACGGCCTGCACGCCTTCGGCGTCGGGCGAGAGGCCGAAGTTGCGCTCGGCGAACTGGCGGCCGAGAGCGTAACCCGCACGCGCTTCGAGGATGCGCCGCCGGCCAAGGCGTGGTTCAAAGGATCCTACGACGATCTCGACCGCGTGCTCGCGTTCACCGAAATGAAAACGATCTGGCACCCCGCGCGCATTTGAAGCACGTCACCAGCATCGACGATCTGCGGGCGCTCGCCCAACGGCGCGTGCCGCGTGCGTTCTTCGAATACGCCGACCACGGGTCGTACACGCAATCGACGCTGCAGGCCAACCGCACCGATCTCGAAGCGATCAAGCTGCGGCAACGCGTCGGCATCGACGTCGACCGGCGCAATCTTTCGACCACGATCGCGGGCGAAGCCGCCGCGCTGCCGCTCGTCCTGGCACCGATCGGCCTGTCGGGCATGCAGCACGGCGACGGCGAGATCCTCGCTTGCCGCGCGGCGCAAGCCGCCGGGATTCCGTACACGCTCAGCACGATGTCGATCGACTCGATCGAAGACGTTGCCGCCGCAGTCGAGCAGCCGTTCTGGTTTCAGCTCTACGTGATGCGCGACCGCGGCTTCGTGCGCGAACTGATCGAGCGCGCGATCGCCGCCAAGTGCAGCGTGCTGATGCCGACCCTCGATCTGAACATCCTCGGCCAGCGCCACTGCGATGTGAAGAACGGCATGACGGTCCCGCCCGAGCTCACGCTGACCAACATCCTCGACATCGCATCGAAGCCGGCCTGGGCGTGGAGCGTGTGGCGCGGGAAGCGCAAGACGTTCGGCAACCTTGCGGGTCACGTGAGCGGAATGGACGGCGTCACGTCACTCGCGACCTGGGTTTCGCGCCAATTCGATCCGACGATGACCTGGAAAGACATCGAATGGATCCGCAGCCTGTGGCCGGGCAAGATCGTGCTCAAGGGTATCCTCGATCTCGAAGATGCGAAGATCGCAGCCACACTCGGCATTTCGTCGATCGTCGTTTCGAATCACGGCGGCCGGCAGCTCGACGGCGCGCCGTCATCGATCGCCGCGTTGCCGGCCATCGCCGATGCGGTCGGCAACGACGTCGAAGTGCTGTTCGACGGCGGCATTCGCACGGGCGCAGACGTGCTGCGCGCGCTGGCGCTCGGTGCGCGCGCCTGTTTGATCGGCCGCGCGTACGTCTACGGCCTGGGCGCGGCCGGCGAGGCCGGCGTGAGCCGGGCCATCGAGATCTTGCGCACCGAGCTCGACGTCGCGATGGCGCTGACGGGCACGACGTCGGTCCACGACGCGCGCCGCGCCGTCATTCGGTGATCGCGGTGAATTCGGCTTCGCTGAGCTTCGAGCGGTCGGTGCGCATGAACAGCGTGTACGCGGCGAGCGCGACGATGATGCCAAAGAACCACCCGCCCTGCCAGAAGATGTGCAGCGGCGCGTAGACGAGGCCCAGCACCGGAAGAATCCAGCCTACCACGAGCGCAGCCACGGCCTTCACGTTGGCGCCGCCCGAGTACGTGTAACGGCCGCCGTTCTGGTAGAGCGCAACGAGATCGAGGCGCAGCGCGCGCACGAGCCAGTAGTCGGCGATCGCGATCCCGTCGAAGGGGCCGAGCAGCGTTCCGTACGACCCGAGCCACGTGAAGATGTAGTTGCTGAATGCCGCCAGCACGTACCACGGCTGCATCAGGAGCGACAGCAGCCCGGTGAGGATCGCGCCGATCGCAAACGTGATCACGCGCGGCCAGAGGTTCTCGAACGCACGCGCCGGCGCCATGACGTTCGCGCCGACGTTGATCGTGATCGACGAGAGGATCACGACGATGCCGCCGATCAGCACCACGGCAGTGGGAAAGGTGAGCAGCAAGTCGACCGGATTCCAGAGCGCCTTGCCGTAGAGCGCCACGGTCACGGACGTGACGGCGATGCCGGTAAACGCGAAGAGCGCCATCACCACCGGCATCACCAGTTGTCCCTTCATTTGCCCGGACTGCGTTCGCGCGTAGCGCGAGTAGTCGGGGATGTTGAGCGCGAGCGTCGCCCAGAACGACACGACGCCGATCACTGAGGGGAAGAACGCCGCCCAAAACGCACCGCCCGCCAGCGTTCCGGGACTCGTGAGCATGTTGCCCACGCCGTGCACCGCGTTCGCACCCCAGATGAAGAGCGCGATCGCCGCCAGCGCCAGCGTCGGCGCGGCCAGCGCGGCGAGGCGTCCGATCGCTTGCGGCCCGCGCATCGCGATGCCGACGTTGAGGATCCAGAACAGACCGAACGCCACCCACAGGTGGAGGCTAAAACCCAACCACGCCGGCACCAAGCGGCCCGCGATCGCATCGAGTGCCAAGCCGCCAAACCATGAGTTGATCCCGAACCAGCCGGCTGCGATCACTGCCCGCGCCAGCGCCGGCAGATGCGCGCCGCGCGTGCCGAACCAGAGCCGCGCGAATACGGGATACGGAATACCGTAGCGTGTGCCGGCATGAGCAACGAGGAGAATCGGGATCAGCACGACGACGCTGCCGCTGAACACCGTCAGTACGGCTTGCCACCAGTTCATGCCGAGCGAGATCATGCCGCTGGCCAGTGAGTAGGTTGGAATGCACAGGCACATACCGATCCACAGCGACGCGAAGCGGTTCGAGCCCCAGTCGTGCTCCTCGCGCGTGCACGGCCGCAGGTCGTCGTTCCAGAGATCGGTGTTTCGCGATACCGCGTCGACGCCGTCGGCGTTGAGCGTGACGACACCGTTCTCGAGAACCTGGGTCTTGGGCACTAAATCTCGACCATCTCGCCGTACGTTTCGGGACGGCGGTCGCGATAGAATTGCCAGGTGTTCCGCACTTCTTCGATGAGCCGGCGATCCATATCGCCGATCACGACCTCGTCTTTGTCGCGGCTCCCCATCGCCACGAACTGACCGCGCGGATCGACCAGATACGATTGCCCGTAGAACTCGCCCATGTTCCAAGGCGCCTCGAAGCCGACCCGATTGATCGCGCCCACGTAGTAGCCGTTGGCCACGGCATGCGCGGGCTGTTCGAGTTTCCAGAGGTATTCGGAAAGGCCGGCGACGGTAGCCGACGGATTGAACACGATCTCGGCACCGTTGAGGCCGAGCAGCCGCGCGCCTTCGGGGAAGTGGCGGTCGTAGCAAATATACGCGCCGATGCGCGCAAACTTCGTCTGGAACGTTTGGTAGCCCGCGTTGCCCGGCTTGAAGTAGTACTTCTCCCAGAAGCCGCAGCCGGCCGGACCCGCCGCGACTTGCGGGATGTGATTCTTGCGGTAGATGCCGAGCACCGACCCGTCGGCGTCGATGATCACCGCGGTGTTGTAGTACACGCCGCTGATCGTTCGTTCGTAGAGCGGCACGACGAGCGCGATGCCCAGTTCGCGCGCGAGGTCTTGCATCAAGCGCGTGGTCGGGCCGTCGGGCACGAGTTCCGTCGCCTCATACCACTTCGGGTTTTGTTCGGTGCAAAAGTACGGGCCGTAGAACAGCTCTTGTAAGCACACGATCTTCGCACCGCGCTGCGCCGCTTCGCGGATCATGCGCACGTGCTTCTCGATCGCGACGCGCTTGTGCACCTCGACCGGTTCTCCGCCGGCGGTGTCGTGGTGGGCCTGGATCAGGCCGATGGTGACGATGTCGCTCACGCTGATGTGTTCCTACAGTTGTACGGGGCGGAAAGGAGCAGATTTTTGACGGATGCCGCCGCCGGTCTCACCCACGTACGCGCCGTCCTTGACGAGCACGCGCCCGCGCGAGATCACGTAACGCGGCGCGCCGTGCACGGTCATGCCTTCGAAGATGCTGTTGTCGGCCTTCATGTGATGGGTCGTGGCAGAGATCGTGCGCGTGGTCTTCGGATCCCATACGACGATGTCGCCGTCGCTGCCGACGGCAATCGTACCCTTGCGCGGGAAGAGCCCGAACAGCTTAGCCGGGTTCGTCGACGTCAGCGCCACGAATTGGTTGAGGCCCACGATCCCGCCGTTGACGATGCGTTCGTACACGATGGCCACCCGGTCTTCGATCGTCGGCGCGCCGTTGGGGATCTTGGAGAAGTCGTCTTTGCCGAGCTCCTTCTGCCCGCACATGAACGAGCAGTGGTCTGAACCGATGCTCTGCAGTTCGCCGTNNCGCGCAGCGGCGGCGACATCACGTAATTGGCGCCGGCGAAGTCGGGCCGGTCGTAGTCGCTGGTGTCGCAGACCAGATACTGCGGACAGGTTTCACCGTAAATCGGCAGGCCGCGCTTGCGCCCGTCGCTGATCGCGTCGGCCGCGCCGCCGCTCGAGACGTGCACGACGTAGAGCGGCGAACCGGAGACTTCGGCCAAGTAGATCGCGCGCGCCGTCGCTTCCATTTCGAGCTGAACCGGGCGCGTGAGCGCGTGATACTTGGGCGCGGTTTGCCCGGCCTCGAGCGCTTCCTTGACCGTCACCTCGATCACGTCGCCGTTCTCGGCGTGCACTTGCACCAAGCCGCCGAACTTCGCCGCCGCCTGCATCACGCGGAAGATCGTCTCGTCGTCGACCTGCAAGATGTGCTTGTAGGCCATGAAGCACTTGAACGAGTTGACGCCCTCGCGCTCGATCATGAGCGGGATCTCTTCGAGCGTCTCGCGCCGCCCGTCGGCGATCGTCAAGTGGAACGCATAGTCGATCGAAGCCTTGCCGGCGGCCTTCTTCTCCCACGTCTTGAGACCGTTCGCGAGTGAATCGCCCTTCGTGTGCAAGGCGAAGTCCACGATCGTCGTCGTGCCGCCCAGCGCCGCCGCGGCCGTGCCGCTGGCGAAGTCATCGGCCGTGACCGTGCCGCCGAACGGCATGTCCAAGTGCGTGTGGGGATCGATGAAGCCCGGGAAGACGTAACTTCCCGATGCGTCGACGACGTCCGGGCCCGAGCCCGGGATGGAGCTGGCGATGGCGGTGATCGTGCCGTTTTCGATCAGGATGTCGGCCACGAAGTTATCCGTCGCCGTCACGATCGTTCCGCCCCTTACGATGGTACCGATAGCCGTTCTCTCCACGTGTTCGTGGTCTCACCGCTGTCGACGCGCACCATCGTGATGCAGTCGTCGACCGGGCAGACCATGCTACACAGATTGCAGCCGACGCAGTGTTCCTCGTCGACTTTCAGGGAAGTTTCGCCGCGCTCGTCGACGAGCCGGTCGATGCACTGGTGGGCCGCGTCTTCACACGCGATCCAGCAACGGTTGCAGTTGATGCAGGTATCGAGGTCGATGTTGGCCACGATCTTGTAATCGAGGTTGAGGTCGTTCCAATCGACGAAACGCGGGACGGTCTTGCCCACGATCTCGGCGACCGACGCGATGCCGCGGTCGTCGAGGTAGTTGTTGAGCCCCTCGATCATGTCGCCGACGATGCGGAAGCCGTCGCGCATCACGGCCGTGCAGACCTGCACGTTGGTCGAACCCATCAGCATGAACTCAACCGCGTCGCGCCAGGTCGCGATCCCGCCGATACCCGAGATCGGCACCGTGACCTGCGGATCGCGCGCGCAGTCGCCGACCATGTTGAGCGCGATCGGCTTGATCGCCGGCCCGCAGAACCCGCCGTGCGAGGATTTGCCGTCGACGTGCGGGATCGGATTCCAGGTCTCGAGGTCGACGCCCATGAGGCTGTTGATCGTGTTGATCAGCGAGATCGCATCGGCGCCGCCGCGCGACGCCGCGCGCGCGGTGTAACGTACGTCCGTGATGTTCGGCGTGAGCTTCACGATCACCGGAACCTTCGCCGCCTCTTTCGTCCAGCGCGTGATTTGCTCGACCAGCTCCGGATCCTGACCGACGGCCGAACCCATGCCGCGCTCGGACATCCCGTGCGGGCAGCCGAAGTTCAGCTCGAAGCCGTCGACCGGAACGGTCTGCACGGCGTTGACGAGATCGTGCCACGCCTTCTGATTGCAATCGGTCATCAGCGACGCGACGATCGCGCGATCGGGATAGGCGGCCTTGCACTCCGCGATCTCGCGCAGGTTGTCTGCCAGCGGCCGATCGGTGATCAGCTCGATGTTGTTCATACCGAGCATCTTGGCCGCGCCGATGTTGAGGCCGGCGAAGCGCGAGGTCACGTTGACGATCGGATCGCCGAGCGTCTTCCAAACCACGCCGCCCCAGCCGGCGGCGAACGCGCGCATCACTTGATACCCGGAGTTCGTCGGCGGCGCCGAAGCGAGCCAGAACGGGTTCGGACTGCGGATGCCCGCAAGATTACTGGACAGGTCGGCCACTAACGCGCTCCTTTCCGCAGAAAACCGTCGACGCTGCGGGCCGCCGTCTTGCCGCGTTCGGCAGCCTCGACGACCATCGCGTCGCTCGCCCCCGCCCGGAACATGCAATCACCCGCGGCAAAAACGCCCGGCTTGTTCGTGCGCATGTCCGCATCGACGACCACCACGCCGTGCTCGTGCACGACACCGAACGCGTCGAGCAGCGCGGCGAACTTCGACTGCCCGATCGCCGGGATCACGTTGTCGACCGGGATCACGTACTCGCTGCCCGGGATGGGACGCGCCGTGCCGGCCGGATCGGTCCGGATGAGTTCGAGGCCGGTGACGCGGCCGTCGGTCGCGATGATGCGATGCGGCAGCACGTTGAAGCGGAACTCCACCGCTTCGGTCTTCGCGAACTCGATCTCGAAATCGTAGGCGGTCATGCGGTCGGGCCCGCGGCGGTAGAACATCGTCACCGAATTCGCGCCCAGACGCTTCGAGGCGGTTGCGGCGTCGATCGCGGTGTTGCCGCCGCCGATCACGGCAACCGTGTCGCCGAGTCCCGGAACCACGCCGTCCATCTTCGCCGTGCGAATGAAGTCGAGCGCATCCCACACCCCGTCGGCATCTTCTCCGGGGATGGCGAGCTTCGGCACCTTGCCCATGCCGAACGCGATCACGACCGCGTCGTAGTCGGCCAGCAGCTTCTCGGCCGGAAGATCCGTGCCGACGTTCACGCCCGTTTGGATGTCGACGCCCAGACGGCGCACTTGCTCGGCCTCCCACACCGCCACGTCGACGGGCAAGCGAAACGGTACGATGCCATACGTGTTGAGGCCGCCGGCGAGATCGTCGCGCTCGAAGATCGTGACCGCATGGCCCATGACGGCGAGATCGCGCGCGGCCGAGAGACCGGCCGGGCCGCCGCCGACGACGGCGACGCGCATGCCGGTTGCCGGACCCGGCTTGAACAGCAGGCGGCCGTCCGCAATCAGCCAGTCCGTGGCGTGCTGCTGCAGTTGTCCGATGCGGATCGGCGAGTTGTCCGGCGCGTAGACACACGCGCCCTCGCACAGTTCGTCGGTCGGGCAGACGCGGGCGCAGCTGGCGCCCATGGGGTTGGCTTCCATGATCGTGCGCGCGCTGCCGGCCAGATCGCCCGCGGCGATGCGCCGGATGAAGCGCGGGATGTCGATCGAGGTCGGGCACGCGGCGATACACGGCGCGTCGTAGCAGTTGAGGCAGCGGTTGGCCTCGACCTTGACGTCGAGCGGTGTCATCGGTTCGGCCATCGGCGGACCGAGTACGCGGGACGAGTCCATCCGGGAAGGAACGAGACGCAGCCGCCGTAATCCTCTTTGTTTCTGGCCAACAAACCCATTGGAGAGACGCGCGTGATCGTCACCGAAGACCTCAAGACCCTGCACCGTGACTACGTCCTGACGCCCTGGATCGCTCAAGGCAACGTCGACGTTCCGGTGATCGTCCGCGGCGAGGGGTTCTATCTCTACGACGCCGACGGTAAGCGTTACGCCGATCTTTCCTCCGGGCTCGTCGCGGTGAATCTCGGGCACGGTCACCGCACCGTTCTGGATGCGATGCACGCGCAGATCGATCAGCTCTGCTTCAGCCCGCCGAGTTGGTTTCAGGACAGCCGGGCCAAGCTCGCTCAAGCGATCGTCGCCATTTCACCGTGGGGCGGTAAGGAAGGCGCCCGCGTCTTCTTCACCTCCAGCGGCGCGCAATCAAACGAAGACGCCGTCAAGTTTGCACGCATGCTCACCGGCCGGCACAAGGTCCTAACCGCCTACCGTTCGTTCCACGGCGCCGCCGCCGGCGCTGCAGCGCTCACCGGCGAGAACCGGCGTTGGAGCAACGAGCCGGAAACGATGCCGGGCGTCGTGCATTTCTGGGCCAACTATCCCTACCGTAGCCCCTTCCACAGCGAAGAGCCCGCCGTACAGGTCGAGCGCGCGCTGGCACATCTGCGCGACGTGATCTCGGCCGAGAATCCGGATTCGATCGCGGCCCTTTTGATCGAGCCGGTCGTCGGTTCGAACGGCGTCATCGTACCCGCCGACGGCTACCTCTCCGGGATCCGCGCGATCTGCGATGAGTTCGGCATCCTGCTCATCCTCGACGAGGTTATGACCGGATTCGGCCGTACCGGCGCGGCGTTCGGCGCAATTCGCTTCGACGTGGTGCCGGACATGATCACCTTTGCGAAGGGCGTCACGTCGGCGTACGCACCGCTGGGCGGCGTGATGGTGCGCGAATCGCTCGCGCAAGCCTTCGACACGCGGCCGCTCGGCGCGGGCCACACCTACAGCGGCCACCCGCTCAACATGGCCGCCGGCATCGGCGCGATCGCCGCATATCATGCCGGTAACTACTTCGAACGCGGGCGTACGACGATCGAAGGCTGGCTGCGTACGAAACTCGGGAAGATCAAGGACAAACACGAGCTGGTCGGCGACGTGCGCGGGATCGGCGCGTTCTTCGCGCTCGAGTTCGTGTCGGATCGCGCGAAGCGCACCCCGTTGATCCCGTGGCAGGGCAAGAGCATGGGCGTCATGCCGACGCTCTTCGGTGCGCTGCGCAAAGCCGGCGTGTACGCGTTCGGCCGCTACAACCTCATCCACATCGCGCCGCCGCTCACGGTCGAGGAAGCGGAACTCGATGAAGCCCTGGCCTCGCTCGACGATGCCGTCGGCCAGCTCGAAAACGCCTACGCGGCCTCGCAAAAGTAGCCAGCCTTACTGTCGATACTGCGCGATCGGCGCAGCGTGAAAATTGCCACCTATAACATCAACGGCATCGAGAAGCGGCTAGACAATCTCCTGGCTTGGTTGCGCGCGGCCCAACCCGATGTCGTCTGCTTGCAAGAGATCAAATGCCGCAACGCCGCCTTTCCGAACGCCGAGTTGGAAGCCGCCGGTTACGGCGCGATTTGGCGGGGTCAAGGGCCGCACCATGGCGTTGCTATTCTGGCGCGCGATGCCGAGCCGATCGAAACGCGCCGCGAACTTCCCGGCGACCCCAGCGACAGCGAAGCACGCTACATCGAAGCGGCGGTGAACGGCGTGCTGGTCGGCTGCCTCTATCTTCCCAACGGCAATCCGCAGCCCGGACCCAAGTTCGACTACAAGCTCGCCTGGTTCGCGCGTCTTCTCACGTACNNCAAGCGGCGAACGTGCCCGCCGTGCTGGTGGGCGACTACAACGTCGTTCCGACCGACGCCGACATCTACGACATTCGCTCGTGGCGCGACAATGCGCTCGTGCAGCCGGAACCGCGCGCGCTGTTCGCGCTCATGAACGAGCGCGGCTGGACCGACGCGCTGCGTTCACTCCATCCCGGCGAGCCGATGTACACGTTCTGGCACTACTTGCGCAAACGCTGGGAGCGCGATGCCGGCATGCGCCTCGATCAGCTGATGCTCAGCCGCGCGCTCGCCGAGCGCCTAACGGATAGCGGCGTCGACCGGGGCGTGCGCGGGGAGCCGAACGCGAGCGATCACGCCCCCGCATGGGTCATTTTACAGTAGGGAAGATGTACTCGGCGCCGGATGCGGCCTTGGGCCAGCGCGTCGTCGTCGTTTTCAGTCGCGTGTAGAACCGCACGCCTTCCATGCCGTGCATCGCATGGTCGCCGAAGATCGAGCGCTTCCAGCCGCCGAAGCTATGAAACGCCATCGGCACCGGGATCGGAACGTTGATGCCCACCATGCCGGCTTGCACCGCGCGATCGAAGTTGCGCGCCGTACCGCCGTCGCGCGTGAAGATCGACGTCCCGTTGCCGAACTCGTGATCGTTCACCAAACGCAGCGCGTCCTCGAACGTCTTGACGCGCACGATGCCGAGCACGGGCCCGAAGATCTCCTCGCGATAGACGCGCATCTCGGGCTTCACGCCGTCGAAGAGCGTTCCACCAACGAAGAAACCGTCGCCCGCCGGTTTGAACGTGCGGCCGTCGAGGATGGCCACAGCGCCCTCGTCGATCCCGGTCTCGATATAGGACTTCACTTTGTCGCGGTGCGCGCCGGTCACGAGCGGCCCCATCTCGACGCCGTCGTCGAGACCGCTGCCGACCTTGAGCGCGGTAATCTTCGGGCTCAGCCGTTCGATCAGCGCATCGGCGACGTCATCGCCGACCGCAACCGCGATCGAGATCGCCATGCAGCGTTCGCCGGCCGAACCGAAGGCCGACCCCATCAGCGCGTCGACCGCCGCATCGAGGTCGGCATCGGGCATGACGACCAGATGGTTCTTCGCGCCGCCCAGGGCTTGCACGCGTTTACCCGCCGCGGTGCCGGTCTTGTAGACGTACTCGGCGATCGGCGTCGAGCCGACGAAGCTCACGGCCTTGATCCCCGGGTGCTCGAGGATCGCGTCGACCGCGACCTTGTCGCCGTTGACGACGTTGAAGACGCCGGCGGGCAGACCCGCCTCGCTCAGCAACAGCGCGATCTCGATCGCGAGCGACGGATCTTTTTCGCTCGGCTTCATCACGAACGTGTTGCCGCATGCGATCGCGACCGGGAACATCCACATCGGCACCATCGCGGGGAAGTTGAACGGCGAGATGCCCGCGCACACGCCCAGCGGCTGACGGCGCGCGTGGCTGTCGACGCCGGTCGAGACCTGTTCGGTCAACTCGCCCTTGAGCAAGTGCGGAATGCCGCAGACGAATTCCACCACCTCGAGCCCGCGCGCGAGTTCGCCCTGCGCGTCGCTGAACGTCTTGCCGTGTTCGGCGGTGATCATCGCCGCCAAATGATCGGCGTCGCGCAGCAGCAGTTCCCGGAAGCGGAACATCACGCTCGCGCGGCGCGACGGCGGCATGTCCGCCCAGGACGGAAACGCGGCCGTGGCCGCCGCTACGGCCGCATCGACTTCGGCTTTGCTCGCGAACGCGACGCGTCCGGTTTGTGCACCCGTGGCCGGATTGAACACCTCGCCGCTACGGCCTGAGGTGCCGGCAACACGTTTACCGCCGATGAAATGCCCGATCTCGGCGACGGCGGAAGAGGGTTGGAGCGTTTGCATTGCGGGTCTCCGGCGAAGCGTGGAACCAGAGGATATCGCCGGAAACCCGTGCTTTTCCTAGAGCTTGAAGAGCGGGAACAGCCGCTGGGCGTTCTTCTCGAAGATGCCGTTGAGCTGGTCTTTGGTGAGCCAGTCGATGCTTTCGATCGTCGGCTTCAGGTCGTCGTAGGCCTTACCGGTGACGGGATCCTTACCCGAGCCGCTGCCCGGGCGTTCGGTGCCGAACACACACCGGTCGGGGCCGACAACGTCGAAGAGCAGCTCGAGCGACTTCTTGTTGTGGATGCAGGTGTCGAACCAGAAGCGTTTGAGCGTCGCGTCGAACGTCTCGGTACGCAGCGTCGACTTGCCGGCCACGGCCGCGCTCTTCGCTTCCGATGCGCCGCGAAACTCGAAGCCGGATTCCGACTTGCCCTTGTGCATCTCGCGGTTCGAACGCCAGCGGCCGATCTGGTAGGGAATCGAGCCGCCGCCGTGGCTGACCATGAGGTTCAGCTCCGGAAAGCGATCGAACACATCGGAACGCGCGATCGACGTAATGGCCAAACTCTCTTCGGTCACGAAGTGCTCGTCGTACGTTTCGCGTCCGCAGCAGCCGCCGCTGTGAATGTGTAGCGGGATCTTCATCTTCACGGCTTTTTCGTAGAGCGGATACCAGTACGGATCGGCCAGCGTCGGGGTTTGATCCAACCCTTCGCCGGGATCCGGATTGAGCAGAACGCCGACGAAGCCCAGTTCGTTCACGCAGTAGTCGATCTCGTCGAACACGACCTCGATCGGTTTACCAGAACATTGCGGCAATCCGGCCACACCGCGAAAGCGCGTCGGATGAAACTTGATCGTCCTGGCGATCTGTTCGTTGTTCGAGCGAGCCCACAGTTGCGCGTCGCTCAAGCGGCCGCGATGAATCATCATGAACGGTCGCGGCGAAAGGAATTGGATGTCGGTGCCGACCTCGTCCATCAGTTTGACGTTGCTGTCGGCCGATTCTGCAGGTCGGCCTCGGGGATCATCGCGAGGGCCGCACCGTGCTGGCCGCCCGAAACGATCAAGGTGCTCCGGTAGCCGTACAGCGACGGCGGAGCCACCAAGTGTGCGTGCGCATCGATAATCATAGGCCGGGCCTTCGCTGCCCGAAGGCGCCTTCTTCCTTCCCCCGTTGACGCCGGATCACGGGGGGCTCGGCACGCAAGGGGAGTATGGCACGGGCATGAGCGTTCTGATCACCGGCGGGACCGGATTCATCGGACTCCACACGTCCCGCGCGTTCCTCGATCACGGTTATGACGTCGTTTCGACCCAATTTCGCGTACGGCGCGAACTCGCCGAGGTCGAAGCGCACCGGGCGAGCCGCTTTCACCGCGAAGTCATCGACGTCACCAGCGCCTACGCGCTCGACGCGCTGTTCGAACGGCACGACATCGACCAGGTGTTGCACCTTGCGACCACCGCCGTCGGCGGGCCGCCGGCCGCGGAAGACTTCCGCGTCAACATGGACGGCATGATCGTGATCCTCGAGGCCGCGCGCCGCAATCGCGTCAAACGCGTGGTCGTCGCGAGTTCGATCACCGCGTACCACGGTCTCGAAGGACCGTTTCTCGAGAGCATGCCGATGCCGATCGCGTCCAACGGGCCGACCTGCGCGTTCAAGAAAGCCGGCGAGATCACCGGGCTGCACTTCGCCGATCGCACCGGGCTCGACGTAGTGTTCGCGCGCATCGCGTTCGTCTACGGTCCGCTCTATCACTCGTTCACCAACGCGCCGAGCCGCATCGCCCACGCCGCCGTCCGCGGCCTGCCGGATGCCGGCAAGGCGAAGCTACTGGCGGGCGATAATTTCGACTATCTCTACGTCACGGATTGCGCGGATGCGCTCTTCCGCATGCAAACGTCAACAGCGTTGAAAGAGTGCATCTATAACGTCGGCGGCGGGACCGCGGTACCGCTACCGCAGGTGCTCGAAGCCGCCCGCGCCGTGAAGCCGGGGATCGAGTTCGCCTTCGCCGAGGGCCAAGATCCGTTTCACAAACCGTCGTCGTACATGGACATCAGCCGCTTCACGCGCGACACCGGCTGGACACCCGCGCACGACATCAACGCCGGCATGGCCGCCTACATGGCCTGGCTCAAAGACTTCGAAGTTTAACGCGCTTCTGTCACCCCGAGCTTGTCGAGGGGCAGTCGTAATCGTTGTTGTCGAGCGTTGCCCAGCTAATTGCAACGATGCTCGCTGTCCCTCGACTACGCGCCCTGCGGCGCTCCGCTCGGGATGACAGGGGTGGAGGAGAGAGAGGGATTCGAACCCTCGACACTCTTGCGAGTGTGCCGCCTTTCCAAGGCGGTGCATTCGACCACTCTGCCATCTCTCCGTAGTCGACTCGCCCCGTTCTTCCAAGTGTGAGCGCTCCCCTCGAACGTTTTCCTAAGCGCCGACGTTTGTAGGATAGGTAGGCTCAAAATGATCGCTCGCGTAGCTGCCGCTCTCATGGCAGCGCTGTTCTTCTGCGTGTCCAGCCGATGGGTTGCCGTCGAAGCCGCCCCGCGCCCCGACGTGCTCGTAGTCGGCGGAACGCCGGCCGGCGTCGCTGCGGCGCTGGCTGCGGCCGGCCTCGGCGACGACGTCACGATCGTTTCGCAGCGTCCGGTCTTCGGCGGGGTGCTAACCGACGCCACGATGGACCAATGGGATCTTAATCTGGCCCCGGACGGCGCCCAGATCGAGGGCGGCATCTTCAGCGAGATCCACGCCGCGCTCGGCGATGCGTTTACGCCGGCGGACGCAGCCCGCGTGTTCGGCAACCTCGTAGCGAGCGAGCCGCGCATTCACGCGATCGTGAACGCCAAACCGGCGTCGGTACACGTCAGCGCGGTCGCCGGCGGATCGGAGGTCGACGACGTTACCTTCACCCGGGACGGCAAACCCGACTTCACGATCGCCGCGCCCGTCGTCATCGATGCTACCGACGACGGCGATCTTGCCGCGCTTGCGGGCGCACGCTACGACGTCGGGCGTCAGGACACCGGCATCGATGAAAAGATGCAAGCCGTGACGTTGATGTTCACCTTCGAGGGAGTCGATTGGGCGGCGCTCGCCGCAGCGTATGATCCGCGGGTCGACGGCGCCGGCGGCGTGCTGGGCCGCCGGGCTTGGGGCTACGCTAAGCTCATGGAAGACTACCGGCCGCTCTCGAGCGACGTGCTCGTGCGCGATCTCAACCTCGGTCACGAAGACGACGGTTCGGTCAGCGTCAACGCGATCGACGTGCTCGGCATCGACGGCCGCTCGGCAAGCGACCTCTTGCGCACGCGCATGCTCACCGAGGACGAGGCCCCGCACTTGCTGACGTACTTGCGCGATCGCGTGGCCGGTTTCGAGGATGCGCGCATCGGGCACTTTGCCGAGGCCGTCTACGTGCGCGAGACGCGCCACGTGCTGGGCGACGAATGGCTCACGGCCGACGACGTCTGGGACGGCGTAATTCCGGCCGACAGCATCGGACTCAGCTCGTATCCGCTCGATCTCCACCCGGTCACTGCAACGACCGTGCTCGCCTACGCGCCCGTGCGTCACGTCTACGGCGTTCCGTTCGGGACGCTCGTGCCGCGCGGCTTCACCAACCTGCTGATCGCGGGCCCCTCGATCTCCGCCTCGCACGAAGCCGCGGGCAGCGCACGCGTCATCCCGACGACGATCGAAGAAGGCCAAGCCGTCG
>PLTN01000187.1 GCA_003164495.1 Vulcanimicrobiota bacterium | reverse complement strand
TCGACCGCGCCTACATCCTCAACGAAGGCAAGATCGAAGTGTCCGGCACCGCCGACGACGTGCTGACCTCGCCCGTAGCGCGCAAGTTTTACTTAGGCGAAGGCTTTAGATTGTGAGTGTGGTTATAAGGCGCTCCGCCCCAGGCTGCGCGCCCCCCACGCTTTGCGCAGGGCCCCCATGTCTCTAGCGTCGGGACGATGACGGCAGGTTCAACATTCCCCGGGGTGCGCTGGCTCCATTCTCTCCACAAAGAGCTGGAGCCGTTGCGCGTTACGATTCTCGACCGCTATCTCGTGGCCGAACTCGGCGGACCGGCGCTCTTCGGCGCCGCCGCGTTCACGCTGATCTTCGTTGCAACGCAGTTTCTCGCGATCGGCCGGCTCGTTTCCCAGCAGAACGTCTCGCTGCTGGTGGCGATCGAATATTTTCTGTGGGAGATGCCGGCCTATTTGCTCGACGTCGTGCCGATGGCGATGCTGTTCGGCACGCTGCTCTCGATCGGCCGACTTTCCAGCGAGAGCGAGATCACCGCGCTCAAGGCCGGCGGCATATCGCTGATCCGGATGTTCTTGCCGCTGGCCGTCGTCGGGCTCGTCGTGTCGTTTGCGGCGCTGATCGTTCAAGAGGAGCTGGTGCCGCTGGCCAACGACCAGGCCGCGTATCTGCAAGAAACCGCGATCGAGCACGTCTCGCCCGCCGCTTCGAACCTCTCCGCCGTGACGAACCTCGCCGGCGGAGGCAAACAGGTCACGATCGCGGGCGGGCTCGATGCGGCGACGCAGACGCTGCTCAACGTCACGGTGCTGCAGTACGATTCGAAGCAAACGATCCAGGAGATGATCGTCAGCAAACGCGCCCACTACGATGCGCCGACGTGGCAGTTTCAGGACGCGACGACCTACCATTTCTCGGACGGCGACGTCTCGGACAAGATGGTCACCCCCGGAACGCTTTCGGTCGACATCGGCGAGCGCCCGAGCGAGATGGCCAAGCACACGCTCCAGGCCAACGATCCCGAGAACCTCTCGCGCGGCGAGATCAAAAACGCGCTCGACAACGTGACGTTGAGCGAACCGCAGCGGCGCCTGTTCAGCGCCACCTATGCCGCCAAGCTTGCTCGCCCGTTCACCTCGCTCGTGTTCGTGCTGTTTGCGTTTCCGCTCGGGATGCGGCGCATTCGCGGCGGCGGCGCCGCGCTCGGCTTCGGGCTCGCGCTCGCGATCGTGTTCGTCTACTACGTGATCACAACGATCGCGCTGTCGATCGGAAGCTTGGCGTTGCCGCTCGCCGGGATTGCGGCCTGGACGCCGAACGCTCTCTTCAGCTTGATCGGATTGTGGCTTTTGCGCCGGGCGTCGGCGATATGATAAGCGGCCTGCTCGTCGTTCTCACGATCATCGTGCTGGCTGGCGGTATCGCGTACGTCGGCGATCGCGTCGGCCACCAAGTCGGCCGCAAGCGGCTAACGCTCTTCGGTTTGCGCCCCAAGTACACGTCGACGATCGTCGCCGTCGGAACCGGGATGTTGATCGCGCTGATCGTGACCCTCGGCGCGCTGGCTGCATCGAGCTACGTTCGTGCCGCGCTCTTCCGTTCGGGCACGCTGCTGGTGCGCATCAACGAGCTCCAAGCGCAGGAACTCGCGCAAGAGAAAGAGCTGCAGCAAACGCGTGGCGGCAGCCTCGCCGTGCCCAAGCTCACTTTGATCGCCAACACGGCTTGGACGTTCGACCTCGCAAAAAGCGACGCCGAACAGATCGACGACTTCGGCCGCTTCTTCGATACGGTCGTGCG
This sequence comes from Vulcanimicrobiota bacterium, assembly GCA_003164495.1. GTDB lineage: Bacteria > Vulcanimicrobiota > Vulcanimicrobiia > Vulcanimicrobiales > Vulcanimicrobiaceae > Lustribacter > Lustribacter caenicola. The sequence continues at coordinate 10,096 of PLTN01000187.1, read as the reverse complement.
CATCGCGAACCAGCAGTTCGCGACCTCTGCGATCGGCCTGCGGCCGTACACGCACAAATCCTCGGAGCCGGCGATCCGCGCGGAGCTGCTCGAGCAGCTTGCGACGACGCGCGAGCACACCTCGGAACCGCGCGCGCTGATCTTGTTCTTGCCGGTCGCTTCGCAGAACTTATTTCGCGGCGAGGTGATCTCGTTTTCGTTCGAGGCCTTCGAAGACAAGCGGCTCGCAATGGCCGGCGAAACGCTGGCCGCGATCGACATCGCGGGCGGAACGCCCAACGTCGACATCGGCGCGCTGGTGCTGCGCGTGCAGCAAACGCTCGCCTCGCGCGACTATCCGCCGCAGTTTCTCTACCCGCCGTTGATCAACAGCGTGCAAGTGCAAGCCGTGACGAGTCAAATCCCGCGCTTGCGCGGCCGGTATCGCCTGATTGCCAAGACGCCCGTCGATCTTTACCCGCATAGCGGCCCGTTCCAGATCGATGTCGAACTCGAGCCGATCCGCTGATGCTGCTCGGCGTCGATCCCGGCACGCGCAAGTGCGGCTATGCGGTCATCGAACGGCTCGGCGCGCAACCCCTCGCGCTCGGCATCGCGCCGCTCGATGAATTCGCCGCGCGCTTGGCGACGCTGCGCGCCGATTTTCCGATCGACATGGTGGCGATCGGCCACGGCACGAACGCCGGCGTGGTGTCGGCGGTGGTGAAGGATGCGGGTCTCCCGTTCGCACTGGTCGACGAACGCGAAACGACGTTGCGCGCGCGCGCCCGCTTCTTCGCCGATCATCCGCCGCGCGGCTGGCGGCGCATCGTTCCGCGCGGCATGCTGCTCCCCGACCGGCCGATCGACGATTATGCGGCGCTGCTGATCGCCGAGCGGTATCTCCGCCTGGCGGTCTAGATGCAGCGCCGAAGCGTCGTCGCCGTTGCCCTGGCCTGCGCTGCGTTGACCGTGCTGCCGGCGCGCGCGCCGGCGACACCGCTGGCCGACGTACCGGCGAGCCACTGGGCCTACGCGGCGATCCAAACGCTCGCTGCCGACGGGCTGATCGACGGCTATCCCGATGGTTCGTTCAAGGGCGATCGCCCGCTGACGCGCTACGAGATGGCGGCGATCGTGGCGCGCGTGATCGCGAAGATCGAGGCGAACGGAGCGTCGACCGCATCGAAGACCGACCTCGACGCACTGCAGAAGCTGATCGACGCGCTCAAGGATGAACTCGACGCGCTCGGCGTGCGCGTGACGACGCTCGAAGACGCCGTCGCCGCGCTCGATCACCGCACGCGCGTGGCGCAGTCGCTCGCGATTCACGGCACGGTCCTCGGCAACGGTGCGATGAGCCAATTTCCCGTATTGCCGGTCAACGTGGCGGGCGGCGGCATCGACCAGTTCGTCAACGCCTACGCGACCTCGCCCGACGACAACAACCCGCTCGAAGCGCTGAACGGACCGCAAACGATCCTGCGCTCCGACGCCCGCTTCGATTTCATCTACACCGTCGACGACAACCTGTCGGTGTCGGTGCCGGTGCACGTGATCGACTACGGTTCGGGTTCATCGTACGCGCAGCAGTTCGCGATCTCGCCCGACGTCGTCGTGAGCGTCGCGCAGGCCGGCGCGTTCACGAACTTGACGCTGCGTGATGCGCAACTCGACAACCTCGATTCCTCACGCCTGGGCCTGGCCTATCGCGCGCCGGATGCCGCGCAACAGAATGCCTATGCCGATCCTACCCAGGCGTTTCCGCGCGGCTTCGAGATTGGCGGCATTCTGAACGGGCTGACGACGTTTCAGTTGACGTTCGCGCGCGTCGATGCGACGTTGATCAACACGCAGAATTTTTTGCCGGGGCAATCCGGCAGCGGTTTCGCGAACAGCTACTTGGCGCCGGTCGTGCCGCCGCAGGGCGGGCTCGTGCAGACCGGATCGGCAGCGACGGTGGACACGTTCACCGCCGGCCCCAACGGACTCGCCGCGGTGTATTTGAGCAAGAAAGCCGTGGCCGGCACGGTCGTCATCACGTCGTACGCCGTGCCCGGCGGAGCGGCCGCAACACCCGCGTTCACGTACGTCGACAGTTCGAACGAGGTCGTGTTCGCGTTTCCGCTGCCGCCCGGCGCCCACATTTCGATCGGATACCTCGGGCTCGGTTACACGAACAACGCGATCCCGCAACGGTATCAGACCGGCCTGCGCATCAACCAGCAATTTGCCGGCCTGCCCGGCGCCGAGGTGGGCCTGACGCTCCATCGGCTGTGGGATGAAAACCTCGGGCAGGGCACGTCGGCCGCCGGCGTCGATCTCGGCGTCAACGCGTTGCCGGCCGGTGATTTCGGCGAGGTGAGCGACTCGGTGTTCGGACTCGATTTCCAAGTACCGCTGGCCCGCGGGACCTATCTGTTCGGCGAAGTGTCGGCCAGTAGATGGACGCCCGATCAGCAATTCGTCGCCGAAACCGGCGCGTACGCCGCCGTCGGCGGCGTGAAGCTGAAGATCGCGCAAGCGACCGCGACGCTGCAGTACCAGTCGATCGGCGCGAACTACCTCGACGGCGCGCCGTTGCGGTTCTTCGGTAACGCCCCGCCGACGTGGGCGAACTATCAAGGCGATTTCTTCCCGCAGTTCTTCGGTTTCGCCAACACGCTCGCCATCAATCAAGCGTTCGATGCGGCGATCAACGCGGGCGCGCCCGGCCGTTCGGCAACGGCATCGAATCCCGCGCTCACGTTCATCTATCCGGTGTTCAACCCGTTCGTTGCGAGCGGTCCGGATTTCTACAGCGCGTTTGCGCCCAACACGCAAGGACCATCGCTCACGCTGCAGCTTCCGATGCGCATCGCGGGCCTTGCGATCGACGGCCGGCTGTTCGCGCAGCACCTCTCCGAACTGCAAGCGAACGCGAACGGGACCAGTACCTTCGGTCCGCAAGTTCCGACCAGCGTGCGCGCGACGTTCGACAAGCTCGACGCGGGCGCGACGTTCGGCGTGGGTGCAGCTTCGGTCAACCTCACCGGGACGCTCGAACATCTGCGCCGTAACGACACGACCGGCCTCACCTATATTCCCTACAATCCGGCGACCGCGAGTTACGATCCCGGCGCGCTGGCGGCCTACCAAGCCGCCGCCGGCGCGCGTGCGGTGTACTATCCCAACTACGTCAACCTTTATCACACCCTGTTGGCGGCGGGATTGACGTTGCCCGTGACGCGCGACATCGCGCTCAATACGCGCTACAGCGATCAGCGCTACTTCGGTGCGTACGGCACGACGCTGCAGCAGAACATCGTCGGGATCAAGGATCAGATCGACTTCGGCCTCACCTATACGGTGCCGAAGACGTCGAGCACGGTCGGCTTGACCTTCCGCAATTCCACTTACAAAGATGCCGCGCTCTCCAGCTACAATCTTTCCGCGAACGGCGAGGACGTGAACTTCACGATTCGCTTTTGAGCAGCGTACGCGGATCGCTGCTGGCGATTGCGGCAGCGCTCGTCGTCGTCCTGGCTGCGCTCGCGCAAGTGAGCGCCGACGGGCTCTACGGTACGATCGCGCTCCCGGGGTCGGTGCCGCGCGCGCTGGCCGGCGACTGGCCGTTCGACCTCGCGGCGCGCAGCGGCCTCGATCGCATTCCCGCCGTGCGTCTCGAACTCGCGCGCGGTGCGATCGTGCGCGACGAACCTGCGCGGGCCGCGGCACTGCTGGCGGCGCTGCCGGATAGCTCGGATGTGATCGATCTGCGCGGCCGCGCGGCACTGCTCGGCAACGATACGGCGACGGCGCTGCGCGACTTTGCCGCGGCGGGCGATTTCATCGCGGCGCAGGCGGCGATCGATGCGCTCGGTACGCAAGATCCGCGCGCGGCGCTGGCGCTGGTGCGCGATTTCGAAGCGCGGCTGGCCCAAAACGATGCGAGCCCCGAGATCAGCGCCGAAGTCGAATTTCGCGAGGGCACGATCGCGGCCGCAGCGTCGCTGCGCTATCCGGCCCAGGCCGATTACTACCAGCGGGCGGCGCTCGACGCGTTCGCCCGGGCGCTCGAACGCGCGCCGAACGAAGAGAAGTATCTGCTGAATTATGCCGGTGCTGCGATCCGCACCGGCGACGTCGAGGCGGCGAAGCGCACGTTCGTGCGCGCGGCGGAAGTCGTCCCCGACAGCGTCGATGCGTTCACCGGTATTGCGAGCGCGGCGGCCGTTCTCGGCGACTGCGCGGCCGCGCGCACGGCGCTCGCGCAAGCGCGGCGCTTTGCCGCCGAGCAGCATCGTACCGTCAACGCCGGCGGCTTCGGATACGCGCCGGATATTCGCGCGGCGATCGCGCGCTGCAACGGGTGAGGATCGCCCTCGACGCGCAACTCGCCGTCGGGACGGCCACGGGTATCGGGGTCTACCAGCGCGACCTCGCCCGCGCGCTCGGTGCCGCGGGAATCGACGTGCGTCCGCTGCAGTTTCCGGCCCTGGATCCGTGGCGCTTCGACCGGCGCGTGCTGTGGGACCAAGTGCTGTTACCGGCGTTCGCCGCGCGCAGCGGTGCGCAGCTGTTGCATGCCGCCTCCGGAACGATGCCGCTCGTGCGCCCGCTGCCCACCGTCGTTACCGTGCACGACATGGCGTGGCTGCGCGTGCAGTCGCACACGCGCGCCTACGCCCGCGCGTATTTCGGCGGCCTGATGAAACGGCTCTATCGCGGTGCCGCGGCCATCATCACGGATTCGGCGTTCGCGCGCGATGAATTCCTCACGCTGGCCGGCGCGCGCAGCGACGTGCACGTGGTCTATCCCGGCGTCGACGCGCGTTTCGCCGCGATCGAGCGGCGGCCCCAAGCGCGCCCGCTGGCGCTCGTGGTCGGCACGGTCGAACGCCGCAAGAACCTCGTGCGCGCGATCGAGACCCTCGCCGCCGTGCCGGAACTCGACCTCGTTGCGGTCGGCCCGCCCACACCGTACCTCGATGAAGTGCGGGCGCGCATCAGCGCGCTCGGCCTCGGCGACCGCGTGACCGTGCGCGGCTACATCGATCGCGCGGAACTCGACGCGCTCTACGCCGAGGCCACGCTCGCGCTCGTGCCCTCGCGTTACGAAGGCTTCGGATACGGCCTCGCGGAGGCGCTGTGCGCGGGGCTGCCGGTCATCGCCGCGCGTTCGTCATCGCTGATCGAGGTGGCCGGCAGCGATGCGACGCTGGTCGATCCCGACGATGCGGCCGGCTGGATCGACGCGGTGCGCGCGCTGCTCGCCGATCGCGACGCCGCCGAAGCGCGCGCCGCCGCTGCGCGCGCGCGCGCGACCGTCCGCTTTAACTGGCCGCTCGCGGCCGCCGCATGCACGACGATCTACCGGCGCATCCTTAGTTAGAGGGCGGCTTGGGCGAAGCCCAAACGCAACGGATTCGACGAAGTCGAATCCTAGTAAACGGGTGAGCCCGGCGCGCCGGGCGCGACGCTGCCGTCGTCTTGGGCGAAGACCAGGCGCAGCGGATACGACGAGCCGCCTTCGGGCATCGTGGTGATGCGCAAGCTGCGATAGGTGCCCGGTGCGATCGTCTCTTGCCAGATCTTGTAGCGCGAGAAGGCGGTCAAGCGGTGCGCTTGCACGACCGTGTCGTCGATGATGAACGTGCCGGTGGCGTCACCGCCCCGCGGGTTGGCGTAGAGCGCGATCGCTTGACCGAAGCGCGACGTGTTGACGATCACGACGCGCACGGATTGCATCACGCCGTAGTCGCCGGAGAGCGCTTCGCCTTCGCGCAAGTTCGGTAACGGCAACTGACCGATCGGGATCTCGAGCGGCGGAGAATCGGTGAAGAACGTGTAGTCCGAGAAGAATTCGGGCACCGGATACACGCCGCGGGCGTGCGGCGCGCCGCCGGCGAGCAGGTTCGCCGCATCGGCCGATTGATCGAGCGGGGCATCGGCGTGCTGCGCGACGACCGCAATGTTGAGCGGAGCGCCGCTCAACTCGCGCAACTGCATGATGCCGTTGACGACCGAGTTCGGCGGCAGGTTGTGGTTGACGATGTTGACGGTGGCGCCGGGCGGGATCGTGACGATCGTGCCTTCGTTGCGGCGCGAACGGACGAGGAACGCGCGCGTGGCTTTGTGACCGACTTCCATCTCGTTCGCCCCGGGGCCGGCCAGCGCCGCCATCACGTGCACGACGGCCGGCGTCGCGGCGCTGTTCGTCGCCTTGACGAGAATCCGCCGCGGCGGTTCGGTGCCGGGATTGAAATGATAATACAGGAAGCGCTGCGATGCGGTGCGATCGATCGTGGCCGTGAACAGCACGCCGTCGGCGGTCAAGCGTTCGGGATAGTCGCTCACCAGCAGCTGGCCCGGTGCCAGCTTCGGCAACGCGTCGTTCTCGATCGCGATGTGCGTGGTACCGTTCGCGGTGATGTATGCATCGCCCAGGATCTGGACCGGAACGTCGATCGAGATGTGGTTGTCGCTGGGTAGCGGCGCGTGGACGGCGACGGCGTCGGTGGGCACGTAGATGCGCGCGCCGGGACGCAGCGTCGCGGCGGCTTCGGCGGCGTCGATCGCGGTGTTGCGCAAGAATTCGACCGAGGCCGGATCGCCGGTCACGTGCAGCGCCAGCGTGGGCGCGATCGTGCCGGCGTCGTAGGCGACGCGCACCGAAACGTCGCGCGTGAGCCCACGGCTGTCGCCGACGGTCACGATCGTGCTGCCGACGGCGACGCCGGTGATGGCGATCGTGCGCGCGAGCTGGTCGACGGTCACGGTGGCGATCGAGGGATCGGCGGGGGTGGCGGTGATCGTTCCGGCGGCGCTGTTCACGCGCGCGACGGTCGTGCGCCCGGGTTCGATCGCCGGCGTCGCCGGGAGGACCACGATCGGAGGCGGCGTCGGCGTGGGCGAGGGGCTCGGCGTCGCTCCGCCTTCGGCCGGGGTCGTTTCGCCCGGCGCGGGCAGGGCCGTTTCGCCCGGCGCCGGCGAGCCCGCGGGGGAGGCTTCAGCCGCCGGCGAGCTGCCCGTTTCCGGCGAGCCCTCGGCGGACGAGGGGGTCGCAAACGGACCAACGCCGGCGGGGATCGCCGGGTTGACCGGGCCGGTGGGTGCCGGCACGGGTGGGTTGATCTGAGCGCTGACCGACCGGCTGAGCACGGCGACCAGGAACCCCATCACGGCGATAGCCGCGAACGCGCGACGCAATACGGACCTCCGCGGCATATTCGTCCGCCGCGGCGCGATTAAGCGATCTTCATCTCGCGCGAGACGGCCGAAGCCAGCAACGTCTTGTACCCGACAGCCGGGAATAGAACGGTTACGAGGTCCTTCTCGGCGCGTTCGACCGTGCCTTGCCCGAATTTTGTGTGGTAGACGACATCCGCGATACCGTAACCGGAGAGCGCATGGTCGCGGCGGCCCTGCAAACAGTTCTCGCACGCGCCGCACGAGTCGGCGGTGAAGTTCTCACCGAAGTAATTCAGGATGAAGCGCCGGCGGCACGCCGTCGTTTCCGCGTATTGCAACATCATCGCGAGCTTGGATTGATCGTACCGCTTCTTGGTCTCGTAGTTCGCGAGATCGAGCACCGCTTCAACGCTTGCGTGCTTGGATAGGATGTACTTCGCGCGCGATGAGGCTTCGATGAAGCCGGCCTTCTTGAGCAGCGCGAGCACGACTTTGAGTTTGGTCAGCGGCAGTTGGGTGATCTTGCGCAAGTCGGTGAGCGAGACGCCGCCCTCTTGCGTGCCGAAGATCTCGAGCGTGCCGAAGACGCGCTGAACCTCCTCGATGTCGGGATACTTGCCCGTGAGGAAGTAGTTCTGCACGCGCGTGTCGCTCATCCGGTACACGAGGATGCACTTCGAAGGCTTGCCGTCGCGTCCGGCGCGGCCCGCCTCTTGCGTGTAGGCTTCGATCGAGCCCGGCAGATCGTAGTGCACGACGAAGCGGATGTTCGGCTTATCGATGCCCAGGCCGAAGGCGTTGGTCGCGACGACCGCCTTGATCGCCTCCTGCATGAACAGCTCGTGCACCGCCACCCGATCGTGCTTCTGCAGTTTGGAATGATAGACGGCGGCCGGGATGTCGAGATGATCCTGCAGGTACTTCTGCACCTCGAGCGCGTTCTTGATCGTCGCGGTGTAGATGATCCCGGTGCCTTCGAGATCGTTGTTCTCGAAGAGGCCCTTGAGCGCGCGCAGTTTACCCGCTTCGTTCTCGGCGCGGCGCACGCTGTAGATCAGGTTGGGACGGTCGAACCCGCGCACGATCGGCTTCACGTCGGGCACGCCGAGTTGGGTGAGAATGTCTTCGCGCACCGCCGGCGTCGCGGTAGCGGTCAGCGCCAGAACCGTGGGCTTGCCGAGCGCGGCAATCACGCGGCCGAGGTTGAGGTAGGCCGGGCGGAAGTCGTGCCCCCACTGGCTGATGCAGTGCGCTTCGTCGATGACGAAGAGCGGAACGGTCAGCTTCTGTAAGATCGCGACGAACGCGTCGTCCTCGAGCTTCTCGGGGGTGACGAACACGATCTTCATGTCGCCCGAAGCGATCCGGGCGATGCCGGCCGCTTCCTGATCCTCGGTCAAGGTCGAGTTCAGGGCGACCGTCTCGTGCACGCCGTGCGCGGCCAGCATGTCGATCTGATCTTTCATCAGGGCGATCAGCGGCGAGACGATGACCGTCGTGCCGGGCAGCATCAGCGCGGGCAATTGATAGCACAGCGACTTACCGGCGCCGGTGGCCAGGATGGCTAGCGTGTCCTCACCGGCCAAAACGCGGTTGATGATTTCTTCTTGACCGGGGTTGAAGCTGTCGTATCCGAAACGCTCGCGCAGCGCAGCGTAGAGTTCCACGGGACTCTCCCAAACGATGATGACGGGCGACGTTCTAAGCCCCCTGGCTAAAGGAGGCGTAAAACATTGCCGATCAGACGGTCTCGGTATTCCCCTACCCACGCCCGTCTAAACGGTTGCGCAGCCGGGATGGACCGGCTCCGGTCCGAACCCTCCACCGAGTGTCCCTCTATCGTACCTGGCGTCCCCTAACCTTCGCTCACCTGGTCGGTCAGGATGCGGTCGTGCGCACGCTCACAACGGCCATTGAAACAGGCAGGCTCGCACATGCCTACTTGTTCTCCGGGCCGCGCGGTTCGGGCAAGACCTCGGCGGCCAAGATCCTGGCCCGCTGCATCGAGTGTGAGAACGGCCCGACCGCCACGCCCGACAACACCTGTGCCAATTGCATCGCCATCCTCGAGGGCACCGCGTTCGACGTGATCGAGATCGACGCGGCCTCGAATCGCGGGATCGACGAGATCCGCGCGTTGCGCGACGCGGTGAAGTTTCCGCCGTCGGTGATGCGTTCGAAAGTGTACATCATCGACGAAGCGCACATGCTCACCAAAGAGGGCGCCAACGCGTTTCTCAAGACGCTCGAAGAACCGCCCCCGCACGTCACGTTCATCCTCGCCACGACCTCGCCCGAATCATTGCCGCCGACGATTCTCTCGCGCTGTCAGCGCTACGCGTTTCGCCGCATCTCGATCGAAGTGATGATCGCTCGCATGCGCGAGATCGCCGCCGCCGAGGGCATCGAGATCGACGACGGCGCGCTGGGCGCGATCGCGTATCGGGCCGACGGCGGACTGCGCGACGCGTTGACGATGCTCGAACAGGTTGCGGCGTTCGGCGCCGGACACGTCGACGTCAAAACCGTGAACGACGCATTCGGCCAGACCGGACGGGCGTTTGCGCTGGCGCTGCGCGATGAATCGCTGGCCGGCGATGCTGCTGCCGCATTGCACACCATCGACGATGCGAGCGATGCGGGCACCGACATGCCGGGCCTGATCCGCGCGCTGATCGCCGAATTCCGTCACTTGCTCGTCGCGCGCGTCAATCCGGAATTGCTCGCGCGCGATCTTGCGGCCGACGACGCCGCCGCCGCGCAAGAGCGCGCGCAAACGGTGTCGCAAGCGCGGCTCGTGCGCGCCTTGCGGCTGTTCGGCGATGCGCTCGCCGCAGCACGTGTCTCGGGCAACGCGCGCCTCGAACTCGAGACCGCGATGCTGCGCTTCATCCTGCAGACGGAAGACCCGACGCTCGAAGCGCTGGCCGCGCGCGTCACGGCG
>PLTN01000143.1 GCA_003164495.1 Vulcanimicrobiota bacterium | reverse complement strand
CGGTGATGATGCCGTTGGTGCCGTAAGCGTGCTGGACTTTATTCGCCTCAAAACCACGCAGGTTCAGTACGCGCGGTTCGGGCTCGAGCGTAACGACGCGCGCACCAAGAATCGATCCGCGTTCTTTTAAGACCCCATGTGCGATCGAACCGACACCGCCGGAACCCCCGGCGATGAATCCCCCCACGGTGGCCGTCCGATAGGTTGACGGAAACATGCGCAGCTCCCAGCCCGCGGGCCGAGCTTGTGTGTCGATGTCCTTGAGCTTCGCACCGGGGCCGACGCGAATGGTTCCGTCGACGACCGGATGGATGTTGCGCATGCCAATCATGTCGAGCACGACGCCGCCGTGCAATGGGACCGCCTGTCCGTAATTTCCGGTGCCCCCGCCGCGCACCGTCAGCGGCAGGCGCGCCGCTACACACAACCTGGCCACGGTCACGACATCCGCCTCTGAGCGCGGCGTTACGACGACCTCGCCGACGCAATCGGCAAGCTGGAGCTTTAGGATCGGGCTGTACCAGAAGAAGTCGCGCGACTTCGCAAGTAGGACGTTTTGGGCGGTATCGAACGGAATGTCGCCGAGCTGTGCAACGAAGTCACTCACTATGCTGCGACGAAGTGCGGTTGCCTCCACATCAAGCCTCGAGTAACGCCACATTTCGTGTGGCGCTGATCTCTTGCTCACCGTTCGATTGCAATAGCTCGAGCAGCCGGCGGCGCATGATGATGCCGGGCCGATCGCTCGGCATATGATCTTCCACCCGGCGTGAAAGCTCGATGGTTGCGTCGGGATCGAGGCACTCCAACATCGCACGGTCTTCCATTATGACTTGGGTATCCCATGCGTTGAGCAGTTCGGCCGGACAATCCGCCTCCGTATCGTTACGATAGAGAAACTGCACCAGTTGAATGGAGTCGTCATCGATCGGCGTCGCAAAGGTGAAGATGATGTGACGAATCCCACTCGGATAGCCGATATCGAGCCTGCGCGAGAACGGCAGATACCAATGGTTGCGGAAGTGGCGGGTCGTCGTTGGATCGGAGGAACCCGTTACGCGGTGCGCATTCGGTGGGTTTTGTACTTCAACGATCGCCTCCGCGCAAAAGCCATAGTCGGTTTCGTCAATGACGAACAGGCTGGGCTTGGGCTGCGCGAAGTTACCGAACGTTCCCCGGTGGACGTACGAGAAGTGAGCAGCGTCGAACGAATTCTCCATCAGGCGCAGCGGCGATGTGCGCCAACGATCGTAGAATTGCTGGATGCGCCGGTAGCCCGGCTCACTCTCCTCCGGGATGTCGATGATTGGAAACCGGGGTTCTTCGAGCGCTACCCAGGCAAAGCCGTAGCGTTCGGCTGCGTGATAGGCTGCCGTTTCGTGCGTGGGCACCTCGGGCCCGTTCATCTGCGGGATACTCACGACCCGGCCGGTGCGATCGTACGTCCAACCATGGTAAGCGCAAACGAGCTGCCCGTCCTCGCACCAACCTTTGGATAAGCGCGCGGTGCGATGACGGCAGCGATCCTTCAGAGCGGCTGGCCATCCTTCGGGATCGAGAAACAGCACGATGTCTTCGCCCATGAGGCGATACGGCCGCGGACCATTCGCGAGGTCGGTTATCGGCATGACGGGGTACCAAAATTGCCGCAGCGTCTGTTGCTTCGTGGTCAACATGATCTAAGCCACGCCGTACGTCGTGAGACGCCGCTGATGGATGTGTTCGCCGGCAGTGCACGGCTGGTAGTTCGGGGCGGAGCCTGATGGAACGCAGGTGGGGAGGCATTCAACGCGCGTATGGAACGACGGGCTGTAAAAAAATGCGAGCGAGTAACGATCGCGACCCGAGGTATTGTTCATCACCCGATGCAAGGTCGAACGGTAGAGGTCGTTGGTCCAACGCTGCATCAAATCGCCGAGATTGACGACAAACGTGTCCGCTACCGGTTCCGCGCGCAGCCAATCACCTTGGGCGGTCCTTACCTCGAGTCCGCCCGCATCGTCCTGCGCCAGGAGCGTAATTCCGCCCCAATCGGTATGGGCGCCCGCTCCCAGCTGATTGAACGCGGCGTGGTCTGGTTGAGGCGTGTATCGAAGAGCGCGGAGCGTCGGGTTCGCCGTGCGAAAGCCCTCGACAAAGAAATCAGCGGGCATGTCGAGCGAGGTTGCGATCAGCGATGCGACGTGTGCGGCCAAGCCACGTAGTTCAGCGTGATAGGCGAGCATCGTTTGCCGAAAGCCGGGCAACGCCGGCGGCCAGCGATTGCCTTTCACATCGTCCGAGACGTCCTGCGCGCACTGGAACGACTCTTTCAAGTCGGCCGGCGAACCGTCGTCGAGCACTTGGAATTCCGCCTGTTCGTAGCCGCGCGCCTCGCCACGCACCATGGTGAGCGCGCGCTTTTGCTCGACTGGGAGGGCGAAGAATTCTCGCGACCCTTCGAATGTCCGGGCAATGAGATCGCGCGAGAAGCCGTGATTCGCAATGTAGAAGAAGCCGGTGTCGCGGCAGGCTTTGTGGATCTCTTCGACGACCCCACCGCGGGCGCGTTCGCTCGGGGAGAAGCTGGGCGCAATGTCAATCACCGGAACGCTCGAGGTCTTTGGCGGTGAGTAGAGCAGCAACGTAATACTCCTAATTGACGGCCAGTTGAGGCGGTCGCGGTGGCGCGGGCGCTGGTGAATCGTATACTTCTCGTTCGCCGTGCGCTTCCAGAAGTTCGAACAGCCGCTTGCGCATCACGATGCCTGGACGATCGGAGGGCATATGGCCTTCGGCGCGACGCGAGAGATCGATCGCTGCGTCGGGATCGGTCGACTCGAGAATCGCACGATCCTCTGCGATGATCGCCGCATCCCAGTCGATCAACAACTGCGTCGGGCAGTCGTCCTCCGTATCGTTGCGATAAAGGATCTGCACGAGTTGGATCTGGCCATCGGTGATCGGGGTCGCGCAATTGATGATGATGTGGCGCACGCCGCTGGGATACGTCATGTCCATGCGACGGCAGAACGGCAGATACCAGTGATTGCGCATATCGCGAACCGTAAACGGATCGGTCGTACCCGTTACGCGGTGTGCGGCCGGCGGGTTGAGGATCTCAACCCGCGTCGTCGCGCAGAATCCGTAGTCCGTCTCGGTCAAGTCGTACGAAACCGGTTTCGGCTG
>PLTN01000007.1 GCA_003164495.1 Vulcanimicrobiota bacterium | reverse complement strand
ATATTTTCATTCAAATTGAACTAAACTAAATCAAAGTGAATTGGGGCGCAGCGTTGAAGCAACGCCGATCAAGCCGAGTTCATGGAAGGGTGTCGCGTGCGCGCCTTCGTTATAGCGCTTATGGGTTTCGTCATGTTTGCGCTCGCCACCGGTAGAGCCCATGCAGACTCGCCTCCGATCAAAATTGACCAAAGCGATTGGTCCCCGTCGTATTGGTCGTGTGGCGGCCAGGTTGGGGTATTGACCGTGACGGACGCGCTCACGCTTCTCGAGTGCATCATCGATGCAGGTGACTCAAATGAGGCGTCGGAGATCCTTGGATCGATTCGTAGCCAGGCGAATTTCGATGCTGCTGGGCAGGCGAATCTTGACGCTTTNNCAAAGAGGCCACGATTTGGCCGCATATGGTGGACGCGCTTCCCGATGTCATCGAGGCCGCGATCGCGCAGGCGCAAGCAAAGCCGATGGTCGACGCGAGTGGCAATACGACAACGTCGGCAGACTTGACGAGCAGTTGCGAGGCGCAGACGGTGCGTCGCGATGACCCACATAGTATTCAGGTCCTCGCGACCGAAGCGAGAGAGGACGTCCGGCGCTCTCTGGCGCTGACAACCCTCGGCCTAGACTCCGAGGCCATCGCGGCGTGCTACCTTGCGCAGAAAAACTACGCGTACGGCATTCCCCTGCTCGTAAGCGTCGTTGAGCAGCTGAACCCCATCCGCGACATCGGCCCGGCAAAGGACGCGCTCGGCGCGGCGTATGCAGCGAGCGGTGACGCAGCCGATGCGAACCGGTATCTCCCTGTTCAGTCTGACCCGCCTATGGCTAAGGGAACTCCAGAGCCCATTAACTGCGACAGCGAGGACACGCGCAACACAAAGGTTCCCTCAAGCCAGAAAGCACGACAGATTGCGCGCCTATGGAGTTGCTATCAGGAAGCGCTCATAGCGGAGCGCCAGGGGAACCTGACAGATGCCTACATTTTGTTACTGAAAGTGCTACCGACTTCAGATCCAAACACTGCCTATCTTTCAGTTGCACAGGGCAAAGCAATTCAGGCTGCTGATAAGCGCGTTGAGGATAAAATGATGAAGAGGCACCGGTCAGAATTATATGTGAAGGCTGCGCAAGCCCATTATACCGGAGATGTAAAGCAGGTGTTTATAAACAACGGTGAGACTTGTCACGTCGCGTATTCGGAGAGCGGCAACATGACCCTGATCTTTTGGTATTACGATTGCATCTCGGATAACAGCGTTGGACGCGAATACTTCGTTTTTCACGGGACACGGCTTGTCCAACACGTTCAGCTCTAGGGTGGTGACCAGCGCTTGTTCGACCTGATTCCACACTGAGGCGTAGAGGTGAGGTGGTAAATGTTTCTGAGCCCACGTCAGCTCCGTTTGCCGATCCGGGCTCGGCGTCTGATCACGGAGAACGCTCTGGTTTCCTTTGTGGGGATTATATACGCGGTTATGTTCACCAGCCGCAAATTTCAATCGGCGAATCTTCAAAATCTAGTCACATTTTGAAAGGCTAAGATGGAACACAACTTCGAGCCCGGGGTCATTGCGCTGCTGCGGAGCGAGACGATCTCGACGACTTACGTTGTCGGTATTGTTGAACGACTGGACTCGGGAGGCGTTGTCGTCAAACAGCTCGTACCGGCCGAACCCTCCAGGACGGTAACGGTCGCGTCTGATGAACTTGTTGCCCTAAGCGCACTCGAACGTGGCTCGATACGAGCTGATGGCGTCCGATTTCATCAGGGCGACCGTGCACTGCAGAGCGTCAACGGCGGCTATCAGATTGTGGCGGCAAGCGGCGACATCACCACTGAACCAGTAGCGTTGGTCCGTATCTGGATCCCCAACGGGGACCAAGTGATGGGCATGACCATGAGCACACCGACGGACGTCCTGATCGACCCTGCCGACATGCGAGCACAGGCCTTACATTCCGCACATCGCGGGTAGCATATCCATCGAATTAACGAACGGTCACTGGAGCGAGGATGCTCCAGGTCAATGAGGCATCCGGTCTAAGATCTCTTTCCCGGCATTCCATCCGCGGAATGCGGGCTAAAATATGCTCGGTCGCTATCCTCCGACGTCACCTGGATGCCCACGCACGCGACCGCGAAGGCGTCACGCGATCCGCACGGCCCCGATCTCATCACGCGTGCGTAGTAGATGCGCGATGCCCTCGACGAAGAGCGCGGGGTCGTAGAGGGCAAGCCGCGCACGCGCTTCGGCCGGCGTGATCACCTCATCCGCCGCGATGTCGGCGTTCGCGGTGTCGAAGTCAAAAACGAAGCGCCGGATCGCCGACTGGACCTGCCCGCGCGTCATCATCGGAAACGCCCGTCGCGCCGCAGCGTACTTTCCGCGGCGAAAGGCTCCCCGCAGGTCCGACTGCATCTGTTCCGTCCAAACCGTTGCTTGCATTCGAGCGTTCCCTCGTGGCGTTCCGACCGGCAAAGGCGCCGATCTCGATCGGGAGGCGGAAGCGCCTCTCGTCTCCTACATCACGCGTTCGCGTTCGATTGGAAAGACGTCCCGGATGTCGTCGGGCCCAAACGTGATCCCATCGTCGGCCGCATAGATCAGCACTGGCTCCTCGGCGGCGCACCATGCGACGAGCTTCGTTGCGGTCATCACGACGCGCCAGTCCCCAAGCGCCGATCGCAGCCGGACGAGCAGCGGGCACTCGGCGTACGGAGAGGTTGCCAAAGCGTCGATTTCCGTGTCGGTGATGCCCACGTACGGCGCGGCCGCGGAGAGGGCGGCCGCCTCGATCGCCAGGTGCATCCAGTTAGCGTTTTCGCCCGGGCCGTGGCCCAGCGTTGTCTCGTTCACCGCCCTCGGCTCCGACCGTTGATCGAGCGCGTCTGCGGCGTCAGGGTCGGCCACGCAAAGCGCGTTTTGCCGGCACCCGCGTCCGGTATACCGGCATTCATCCCGATCGAGGCGAGCTGGTTCGGTAACGCCCCGCGCACGAGCGCATCGAACGTCCCCATCAGGCCGCGCGCCTGTTCGGGCTCGAGCCACGGCACCAAGACGCCGTAGCCCTGCGAACCAATTCGTCCGACGACGTCGCCCGGGTTGGTCGCAAGTTCGCGCAGCGCCCGAACGAGGCGCAGTTCATCTTCGAGTTCCAAT
>PLTN01000162.1 GCA_003164495.1 Vulcanimicrobiota bacterium | reverse complement strand
CCGCCCCGGCGTCGCGCCGCGGCCCGGCATGGGCGTTCCCGGCCAGGGCTACCAGACGCCGCGTCCGGGCCAGCCGCCCGTTCCCGGTCAGCCGGTCAACGGCGCACCCGTCCGGCGCCCCGCCGGCAACGGCGTCTTCCGCGCCCTGCCCGGCGGTAGCGCGCCGCCGCGTCCCTTCGTTCCCCGCACCGGCGGCGGTCCCGGCGCCCCGCTGAACCCCGGCCAGGGGCCGAGCCCCAGTTCCGGTCCGTCCGGCGGTGGCCGTCCCGGCCAGCGTCCCAGCGCGCGCGACCGCGACGAATCGAAGAAAGACCGTGAGACGGAGATGCTGCTCGAGAAGCAGCGTCAACGCAAGGGCGGCCGCATGATCGACGGCGTCATTCAACCGGCGCCGACCAAGCTCGAGTCGATCGAGATCCCCGACGTCCTCACCGTGCAAGAACTCGCGACCTCGATGATCGTGAACGCCGCGGACGTCATCAAGGAACTCTTCCGCATGGGCACCATGGCGACGATCAACCAGAACATTTCGAGCGAACAGGCCATCGCCGTCGCGCGCAAGTTCGGGTTCAACGCCATCGTCAAGGAAGCCGGCGATGAAGTCGTCGTCGAGCAAGAAGAAGATCGGCCGGAGCTGCTCACGCCGCGTCCGCCCGTCGTCACCGTGCTCGGTCACGTCGACCACGGTAAGACCTCGCTGCTCGACAAGATCCGCTTCGCCAACGTTGCCGGGGGCGAAGCCGGCGGCATCACGCAAAAAATCGGCGCATACACCGTCGACAAAGACGATCGTAAGATCACCTTCATCGACACGCCCGGTCACGAGGCGTTCACCGCCATGCGTGCGCGCGGCGCCAAGGTCACCGACGTCGCGATCCTCGTGGTCGCGGCCGACGACGGCGTGATGCCGCAGACCAAAGAAGCCATCGCGCACATCAAGGCCGCGAAAGTTCCGATCGTCGTCGCCATCAACAAGATGGACAAAGAAGACGCTCAGCCCGACCGCGTCAAGCAGCAGCTCACCGACGAAGGCCTGCAGCCCGTCGAGTGGGGCGGCCAGATCGAAATGGTCGGCGTCTCCGCGCGCACCGGCGAGGGCATCGAGAAGCTGCTCGAAACCGTGCTGCTCGAAGCCGATCTCAAAGAGCTCAAGGCGAACAAGATGCGTCGCGCAACCGGTGTCGTCATCGAATCCGCACTCGATCGCGGCCGCGGTGCCGTCGCAACGGTGCTCGTGCAGAACGGCACCCTGCGCGTCGGCGACGTGATCGTGGTCGGCTCGGCGTACGGCAAGATCCGTGCGCTCACCGACGACAAGGGCAAACAGGTCAAGAAAGCCGGGCCTTCGATTCCGGTCGAAGTCATGGGTCTCTCCGACGTTCCGTCTGCCGGCGACACGCTGATGGTCGTTTCCGACGAACGTGCGGCGCGCGAAGCGGCGGCGAAACGTACGACCAAACGCCGCGACGTTCGCATCGCGGCGACGTCGGGACCACGCGTTTCGCTCGAGACGTTCATGGCGATGCCCGCGGACGGCGGTCAGAAAGCCCTCAACCTCATTCTCAAAGCCGAAGGTCAAGGTTCGGTCGAAGCGTTGCGCGCTCGTGTGGAATCGCTCTCGACGCCCGAGGTCGACATCCGTGTCATCCTTGCCGGCGTCGGCGGCATCACGCCGAACGACGTCAACCTTGCCTCCGCTTCGAACGCGGTGTTGATCGGCTTCAACATCCGNNTGAAGAAAGCAATGGTCGGTATGCTCGCACCGAAGTTCCGCGAGATCATCCTCGGACGCGCCGAAGTGCGCGAGATCTTCAAGGTCTCGAAGGTCGGCGCGATCGCGGGTTGCTACGTGCAATCCGGCAAGCTCGTCCGCAATGCGAAGGTCCGCGTCATCCGTGACTCGGCCGTCGTGTGGGATGGCGAACTCGAATCACTCCGCCGCTTCAAGGACGACGTTCGCGAAGTTGCCGAGAACTTCGAGTGCGGCGTCCAAGTAGCCAAGTTCGCCGACCTCAAACAGGGTGACGTGATCGAGGCGTATAGCTCGGAGCTGGTTCCGGCAGAACTGCAGCCGGCTTGATCCAGGTGGTGGCTGAGTTGCGGCGGGACGCTGCGTTGTGGCGCGGGGGCGTCTGCGGCGATGCGGAGGCAGGATGCCGAGAGCAGCGCCGCAGCCGAGTTCTGATTTTTCCACGACGGAAAAATCAGAACGTCCCCCGCACCACAATGCAGCGTCCCGCCGCAACTCGGAGATCATCGTGAAACAGCAGCGCCAGGCGCGCATCGATCATGAGATGCAACGTGCCGTGGCTAAAGTTATTTCCGAGGAGCTCAAGGATCCGCGGCTAGGATTTGTCACGGTTACGCGGACTGAGATTTCCAGCGATATGATGAACTGCAAGGTGTTCGTCTCGATCATTGGGGATCGGCATGTGGCGCGGCAGTCTATGGATGCGCTGAAGAGCGCTTCCGGATTTATTCGCGGTGAGGTTGGAGCTTTGGTGAAGCTTCGGCATACGCCTGAGCTCGTGTTTGTTGAGGACCGCTCTACTGAACAGGCGATTGCTTTATCGAAGACGCTGGAGCGTACGAAGGTGATTGATGAGTAGTGTTGTTGAGACGGCTTCGGCGACCACCGAAGAAGTTGTGGCGGAACTGCGGCGGCGGTCGTCGTTTATGTTTGTTTCGCACGTCAAGCCGGATGGCGACACGCTCGGAGCTGGGTTGGCGTTGGGGCTCGCGCTCAAGTCGCTCGGGAAGCGGGTTGGGTATTTTCAGCAGGATGCGGTGCCGCGGAATTTACGGTTTTTGCCGGATACGGAATTTGTCGCGCGTGCGGTGCCGGCGGATTTGCCTAAAGATACGCTTTGGGTGTTTGGGGATATGAGCGATTTTTCGCGGGCGGGGGAATATTTGCCTCAGATTGCTCGCGAGAATATGCTCAACATCGACCATCATCTGGGGAATTCGAAGTTTGGGTTTTTGAATTATATTCTTGAGACTGAGGCTTCGACCGGGACTTGTGTGCTGCGCATTCTCAAGGCGATGAATGTGCCGGTTACGCCGGATATTGCGACGTGTATTCTTACGACCATCATGACGGATACGGGTGCGTTTATGCACACGAATACGACGGCTGATGTGTTGCGCATTTCGGCGGAGATGATGGAGCGGGGGGCGGATAAGCCGCTCATTACCGATTGGATTTTTGCGAACAAGCGGTTTGCGGCGACGAAGCTCGTGGCGAACGCGGTGGCGGCGGCTCGGCTTGAAGAAGATGGGCGCTATTGCTGGACCGTCGTTGATGAGGCGATGCTCAAGGCGTGTAATGCTGACGGTGAGGATACCGAGGAGATCGTGCAGCATTTGCGGGCGGTGGAAGGCGTTGAGGCTGCGGCGCTCTTTAAGGACTTTGATGGGGCGGTGCGCGTCAGTTTGCGGTCTAGCGGTAAGGTGAATGTGCAGGCGGCGGCTGCTACGTTGGGTGGCGGCGGGCATTTCATGGCTTCTGGGTTGACCTATCCCGGCGATTTGGACGCGGCGATCGTTGGGGTTCGCGCGGCGCTCAAGGCCGAGGGACTGTAGGCGCTTCGTTTAGCGGAGCCTTATGCTTGGGTTTCTCAATCTTTTCAAGCCGGCGGGGCCGACGTCGACGCAGTTCGGTGCGCGCTTGCGGCGGATGTATGCGACGGAAGACGGCTCGAAGTTAGCCGTAGGGCATCTTGGTACGTTGGATCCGCAAGCTGCGGGCGTGCTGCCGGTGGCGCTCGGGCGTGCGACGCGGTTGTTGCCGCTGATCGAGGATCGGCGTAAGGCCTATGCGTTTACGCTCGTGTTGGGGCGTGCTACGGATACGGCCGACGGGGTCGGCGCGGTGATCGCGACGGCGCCGGTTCCGGATGATGTCGACCGGCAGCTGGATGCGGCCGTGCAGACGTTTGTGGGCGCGATCGAACAGGTTCCGCCGATGTTTAGTGCCGTGCACCACGACGGGCAGCGGTTGCACGAGCTTGCGCGGCGCGGGATTAGTGTCGAGCGGGCGAAGCGGGCGGTGACGATTTATGCGCTGAGCGTGCTTGGTCGCGACGGCGATACCGTTCGGATGCGCGTGGCGTGCAGCGAAGGGACGTACGTGCGCACGCTGTGCGAGGACCTGGCGGCGGCCTGCGGGACCGTTGGGCACATGGGCGCGTTGTTGCGTGAGGCGTCGGGACCGTTCGTGCTCTACGAAAGTTTGACGCTCGATGAAGTCGCGGCGAACCCGTTGGGGTCGCTCGTGCCGCCGGAGCGCGTCATTCCGATTCCGACGGTGGTTTTGGATGGGCGGCGGGCGACGGATTTTCGCGCCGGCCGCGTCGTGCCGCTGGACGAGCCGTCGGCGGACAAGCACGTGTTCGTACGCGATTCGGCCCGCGTGCTGGTCGGCGTCGGCGAGGCGGTCGGGGCGCTATTGGCGCCGCGTAAGGTGTTCTTGTGAAGTTGCACTATGCGTTGCCGGAGGGCGAGGCATATCGGGTGGAACGCGCGCGGCATCCACTGTGTGTTGCGATCGGCGTGTTCGATGGGTTTCACGTCGGGCATCAAGCGATCGTGCGTGCGCTGCTAGCAACGCGGCGCGCGGGAGAGCGCACGGCGGTGCTGACGTTTGCGGCACATCCGATGACGTTCTTGCGGCCGGGCGAGGTGCCGCCGCAGATCGCGACGATGGCCGAACGGGTCAACGCCTTTGCGCGCGCGGGCGTCGACGAGATGTTCGTGCTGACGTTCGACGAGCAGTTTGCCTCGCTGTCGCCGCAAGCGTTCCTCGATGACGTCCTGATCGGCGCGCTCGGCGCGCGCGCGATGATCGTCGGCGTGAATTTTCGCTTCGGCTCGAAGCGCGTTGGAGACGTGGCGTTCGCGCAGGCTCACCTCGCCGCGCAGGGGCGTGAAGTCATCGGCGTCCCGAACGCGCTGGTTGACGGCCAGCGCGTTTCGAGCACGCGCGTAAGGGCTGCCGTAGCCACGGGCGACCTTGCACTCGCCGACCGTTTGCTCGGATTTCCGTACACCGTTCGCGGCATCGTCGGGTTCGGTGCCGGCCGCGGGCACGATTTGGGTTTTCCCACGGCCAACGTCATTGTGCCGGCGGAGAAGATGCTGCCGCCGGACGGCGTGTACGCGATCACCGGACGGCACGAAGGGCGCGATTATCCCGGGCTCGTTTCCATCGGAACGAACCCGACGTTCAACGGCACGGCGCGCACGGTGGAAGCGTGGCTGCTCGACTTCAACGGCTCGCTCTACGGCGAGGAGCTCGCGCTGCGCGCTTTCCGCTTCGTGCGCGAACAGATGCGTTTCGATTCGGTCGAGGCATTGCTGGCGCAGATGGAACTCGACGCGAAGGCCGTAACGTTTCCCTCGTTCAGTTGACCCGCCCGGAGATTCGCCCGATGATGCTCGCTCGCGTCGTACCCATCCTCGCAGCCGCCGTGCTGGCGCTCGCTGCGCCGGCGCTGGCGATTCCCCGGCCCGGCGATGCCGCGCCGCCCTTCAGCTTGACGTCCTCGGATGGGAAGACGATCAGCAACGTCGCGCTGCACAACCGTCCGGTGTACCTGAACTTCTTTGCCACGTGGTGCGGGCCGTGCCGGCTCGAGACGCCGAGCATCGTCGCGCTCAGCAAGAAGTATGCGGCGCGGGGTCTGCGCGTGATCGGCGTCGACGTCGGCGAGAGCGTGGGAAAGGCGCAGGGGTTTGCGCACGATTTCAACGTGCCGTATGCCTTGGCGGTGGATCCGGATAATTCGACGCGGGCGAGCTACGGAGGCGGATTATACTTTCCGCTGCACGTGTTCATCGACGGGAAGGGCATCGTGCGGATGTATCATCCCGGGGAAATGAGCGCGAGCGAGATCGAAGCCGCGATTGCGCGCATCCTCAAATAACTTAGTTCGGCGGCGAGATGTCGACCGGCACGCCGATCTTCGAGATGACCATGCTGGTGCCGTCGTTGCTGTCGATTTCTCTCACGATACCGCCATCGAGGAAGACCGTTGCTGGGCTTTTGCCCGCTTTGTTCGTCATCGAATAGGCGTGCAGCGGAGGGCCACCGCTGTTCGGAGTCTTCATCCCGAGGTCGGTCACGACCAGGTCGTCGGCTTGGCCCCTCGCCATTTCCATCGGGCCGGTCATGCTGGCCGTCATCGTCTCGACGTTCGGAATGTTCATCTGGCGCCACTGACCGCCGATCTTGACCCACATCGTGTTGTCGATCTTGATCATTTCCATTTGTGGCGAGTACATGTGCATTTTTGCCGGCAACGCCATGTCGGCTTCCATCTTTTGGTTGTTCTTGGCGTTGATCGTCATGTGGTAGGTGCCCGCTTTTTGCAGGTTGATCATGGCCGCGATAATGTCGGACTTCGGGTCGGCCAGTGCCGGCGCGGCAGCGAAAGCGAACAGGGCCAGGGCGCACAGAAAGCGTTTCATACCCGGCCCTTCGCGTTGCCGCCGTCCGGGGCTTGCCGGCGACGGCGCGTGTGACTTAGAGCCGGAAGCCATGCCTGGCCGGTGCGGGCGGCGGCGTCGGTAATAGAACCGGGGCCGGCGTTTGCGCGAGCGCGGGGTCCGGTCCCAGCGTCGCGAGCGGCACGGGCTGATAACTGGTCATCGGGATCGGCGTCGACGGAGCTTGGGGCGCCGCGGCGGCTTGGGCGGCCAACGCGTTGTTTGCCGCCGCGCAGTAGTCGACCACGGCTTGCGAGTCGGCCTTGGCCGCGCCGTAGCTCTTGGCGTTGAGCGCCGCGGATGCGGCAGCGTACTGCTGCATCACCTGGGGCGGGTTCGTTCCCGCAGCTCCGCAGGTCAGCATCGAACGGCGCGCCAGCGCCAGGTAGCTTTCCGCGTCGGCCTGATCGGGTGCCACGAGGAGCGGCATCTGGTAATACGCCTGCTGCGGGATCGCCGGCGCCACGATCGAGGGCGCCGGGAGCGGCGGGGCCGGCATCGCTTGTCCCATGGCCGCGATCGCGCTCATGCGGGCGCGGTCGTAATCCCCGACGTTGTACTGCTGGACCGCGGCCTGGTAGGAAAGGGCCGCGCTTTGCGCTGCGCTGGGATTGCTGCTGGCCGCGCGCGCGACCGCGAGCATCGCGTCGAAGATCGTGGTCGAGGTCGCATCCCGGGGCGGCGGCGGTGTGGGCAGCGACTGTGCGCCGGCGACGTTCACCAGGGTAACAGCGGCGGCCAGCACGGCGGCCGCCGCAGGAATGAGCTTCATGAAAAGACCCCTCAAGCAGCGTTGACCGTAATCTCTTTCCCATCAAAAGCGACTTTCGCGGTCTGTCCGGTACGAATTTCTCCGCGCAGGATGGCACCCGAGAGCGGGGTGGCCACGTGGCGTGAGATCGAGCGTGCGACGTTGCGGGCGCCGTCCCCCGCCGACATGCTTTCGGTGGCGAGGAAAACCCGGGCGCGCTCGGTCAACTCGAGCTGCATCGCGTGCGCGCCCATGCGCTCGGCGAGCAGCGCGATCTGCAGCGCGACGATCTGCTCGATTTCGGGCAACCCCAGCTCGTCGAAGACGATCACTTCGTCGATGCGGTCCAACAGCTCGCTGCGCAAGGCCCCGACGAGATCCTCGCGATCGAGATTGCTGGTCAAGACCACGATCGCGTGGCGGAAGTCGATCGCGCGGCCCTTGGCATCGGTCACGCGGCCGTCGTCGAGGATTTGCAAGAGGATCGCGGCGACGTCGGGGTGCGCCTTTTCGATCTCATCGAACAGCACGACGGAATACGGGCGCCGCCGGATCGGTTCGGTGAGCTGGCCCGGTTCGTCGTGGCCCGCGTAGCCGGGCGGTGCGCCGAGCAAACGCGAGATCGTGTGCGCCTCGGTGAACTCGGAAAGATCGAGCCGGATCAGTGCGTCGTCGGTGCCGAACAGCGCGTGCGCGAGCGCGCGAGCGAGTTCGGTCTTGCCGACGCCGCTCGGGCCGATGAAGAGAAAGCCGCCGACCGGTTTGCGCGGATCTTTCAGACCCGCACGCGCGCGGCGCACCGCTTCGGCCACGCGGCGGACCGCATTGCTCTGCCCGATCACGCGGGCCTCGAGTTGCGTTTCGAGCGCGAGCAACCCCGCGCGCTGAGCATCGGTAATCGTGCCTTGCGGAATGCCCGTCCAACGCGACACGACGGCCGCGACGCGGGCCACGTCGACGTTGGGCGCTCCCGACATCGCGGCGGTAGCCGCCGCTTCGTCGACGACGTCGATTGCCTTGTCGGGCAGGAAACGGTCGGCGATGAAACGCGCGGCGAGCGTCGCGGCGGCTTCGAGCGCGGCGTCGTCGATCGTCACGTGGTGGTGCGCGCTGTATTTCGGCCGCAGCCCGCGCAGGATCGAGATCGTCTGCTCGATCGTCGGCTCTTCAACCGTTACCGGTTGGAAACGGCGTTCGAGTGCGGCGTCGGACTCGATGTACTTGCGGTACTCGTCGTACGTCGTCGCGCCGACGCATTGCAGTTCGCCGCGTGCGAGTTCGGGTTTGATCATCGACGAGAGGTCGAGCGATCCTTCGGCCGCGCCGGCGCCGACCAGCGTGTGCAGTTCGTCGATGAACAGGATGACGTCGCGCGCGGCGCGTTTCACTTCATCGAGAATGCGCTTGACGCGGCTTTCGAACTCGCCGCGGTACTTCGTCCCGGCAACGAGCGGGCCGAGGTTGAGCGCGAGAACTTTCTTGTCACGCAGTGCGGCCGGAACGTCGCCGCGCACGATGCGCTGNNATCGCCGTTTTGCCCACGCCGGGTTCGCCGACCAGCACCGGATTGTTCTTGCTGCGGCGCGCGAGAATCGAGATCACGCGTTCGATCTCGTCGTCACGGCCGACGACCGGGTCGAGTTTATCGGCCTTGGCCATCGCGGTGAGATCGCGCGAAAACGCGCCCAGCGTCGGCGTTCCGCCGCGCAGCGCGCGACCGAGATCGGTGAGCGGATTCGTGCGGTTCTCGGGGTGGTCTTCGCGGCCCGGCGGCGGATTGCGCCGCGAGATCGAGTCGATGGCAAACGCCGCGCCGGCGAAGATTGCCGCCGCGGCCGTTGCGGCGCCGACGTACGGTAAGATCGCGCGCCGCCGTGTCTTGGCGCATTCGTCGCACACCGACGCCGCAACCCAGCGCCCGCCGCGCAGCGCGTAATCTTGCGTGCTGGCCGGGCGCAGGCGGCAGATCTCGCAGTCGGCCTGACGTTCCATCACCGGAGGTGTTCCATCAACGTGAGGTACTTGCCCGGTCGGGCTTCAGTTTCGCCGCTAGCCGTGGTCGGGAGCGATCTCGTACTGCACGGTGACGTTGGCTTGCACCGTTAAGTTACCAGGGTCGATCGTCGTCGGGACGGCGGCGGCCATCATGACGGCCGGGCCGGCGCGCATGAGGGGCTGTGGGACGGCGTTACCCGACGGTGAGATCGCGAGGATGCGGACCAGCCGCACTTTGGCGGCAGCGGCTAGGCCGCGGGCTTGGGCGATCGCGTCGGCCAGGGCGGCGGCTTGCGCGCTGCGCATGGCCGCGTGTCCGTCATGCAGCGAGAACGAGACGCCGTTGACGCCCGTCACGCCGGCCGCAACGCCTGCATCGACGACCGCGCCGGCGCTATCGACCGAGTTCGCGATCACGTTGATCGTGCGTTCGACGGTGTAGCCGTAGCGCTGCGTCGAGGCCGGATCGGGCTTGGCCGGGCGCGGGTTGTAGCTCAGCCCGTAGCCGGTGTTCGAGATCGCGCTCGCCGGGATACCGAGCGGCGCGAGCTTGGCCGTGAGGGTATTGGCGATGGCCGCGTTGGCCGAGGTCGCGGCAGCCGCTACATCGTTCGTCGTTTCGATGCGGAACGAGACCGTCGCACGATCCGGCGCCCGGGTGACGGTGGACTCACCCGTGACGGTCAGCGTTGGGGTAAGATGCCGGCCTGACGACTGCGCGCTGGCTGCCGCGCCGCTGCCGGCTGCAAGCGCGAACGCGGCCAGCGTTGCGAGGATGCGATGCTTCATGGTTCTGCAACGCAAGCCCGGCACGAATCGTGCGATGGTTTCGGGCCAAGTTTTCGCGGGAACGATTTCCTGCAGGATGCGGCGTCGCGCCGCGGATTCGCTTGAGATGAAGGCATCATCATGGGTTTGCTAGGTTGGTTGATCGTGGGTCTCATCGCCGGAATTCTGGCGAAATGGGTCGTGCCGGGCGAGGGGCCCGGGGGTGTTCTCGGTGACATCGTCGTCGGTATCGTCGGCGCATTCATCGGCGGCTGGGTCTTCAATTTCTTCGGTCACGTGGGCGTCACGGGCGTGAACCTCGGAAGCATGATCGTCGCCTTCATCGGCGCCGTGATCTTGCTCTATATCATGCGGGCCTTCTCGGGCCGGCGCTCGATGGTCTAACTCGGTATTCTGAACCCAGCGTGCGGTGCGCGTCCGGGCCCTGCGGGGCCCGGGCGGCGTCCGTCTTTTATCGCACAGGACCAGGCACGTTCTCACCCGTAGTCCCGTGGGTTCCCCCTCTCCTAGCGAGGCTACATCGCCCGACGATGGCATATGTGATCACCGAACCCTGCATCGGAACCAAGGACAAGTCTTGCGTAGACGTGTGTCCGGTCGATTGCATTCACGGCGAAGACGAAGACAAGCAGCTCTTCATCGATCCGGAAGTTTGCATCGATTGCGGCGCCTGTGTGTCGGCTTGTCCGGTTGAGGCGATCTACGCCGATTCCGACGTCCCCGATAAGTGGAAGTCGTTCATCGACGTTAACGCGACCTACTACAAGAGCTGATCGCCACTCTTCCGGTCGTCGTTTCCGACGCGCGGAAAACGTATCCCGCCGCTGACGCACCCGTACGTGCGCTCGACGGTGTCTCGCTCGAGGTCAGCCGCGGCGAAATGGTCGCCTTGGTCGGTCCGAGCGGGTGCGGTAAAAGCACCCTCCTCAACTTGGTCGGATGTGTGGATTTACCAACATCCGGCCATGTTTTCGTTGACGGTCGCGATACCGCCCAGCTCGACGACGACGCGCTGACGCTCTTGCGGCGCGATCGCGTCGGCACGATCTTTCAGTTCTTCAACTTGTTGCCCGCGCTCACGATCGAAGCGAACGTGGCCCTGCCGCTCGTGCTGCAGGGCGTCTCTGCTGCGGAGATCGCGCGACGCGTGGCGCCGGCGTTGGCCGCCGTCGGCCTCGGCGAGAAAGCACGTGCGTTCCCGGCCCAAGTCTCGGGCGGTCAATTGCAGCGTGCGGCGATTGCCCGCGCGATGATCCACCAACCCGCGGTGCTGCTTGCGGACGAGCCGACGGGCAATCTCGATTCGCACAACGGCGAGAACGTCTTACGTTTGCTGCGTTCGCTGGCCGACAGCGGACAGGCGATTCTCATGGCAACCCATAGCGCCGACGCGGCAGCGGTGTGCGATCGCACGATCCGCATGCACGACGGCCGCATCGTTCCGTGAGTCCCGTCTTCGCGGCCCTCGTGTGGGGGCATATCGGCGCGAACAAACTGCGCAGCGGCGTCACCGTGTTGGCCGTTGCACTCGGCGTCGCGATTGCGCTGTCCGTCGATCTGGCGAATACCACCGCCGTCGCGTCGTTTGCCTCCAGCGTGAACGTCATCTCCAACCACATCAATCTCCAGGTGCTCGGCGTGGGGCGCGGATTCGACGAACGCACGATCTTGCGCGTGCAGAACGTACCGGGCGTGCTCTACGCGAATCCGGCGATCGAAGATTCGCTGACGGTCGGTGCGCGTGCCGGCGACGCGTTCTCGGGCGAGATCCTGCGCGTGCTGGGCGTCGATCTGCTGCGACCGGTGCCGGGTTCGAGCGGGATACTTTCAACGCCGGGCGGCGTTGCGACCGGCACGGCCGCACCGGATCCGTGGGTGCTGGTGAACGGGCACGGGGCGTTCATCAGCGCGCGCGTGGCGGCGAAATACCACTGGCAGCCGGGCTCGATCATCTCGGCGCTCGCGGGCGACCGCAGCGTCGATTTGCGCGTTGCGGCGATCTTGCCGCCCAGCGTCGCCGGTGTCGACTCGAGCGTCGTGTTCGTCGACATCGCGACGGCGCAGGAAATCTTCGGTAAAGTCGGCCGGCTCGACCGGATCGATTGCATCGTCGATCCGGCGCGGCTCGCAACGACGATCGCCGCGGTGCGGCGCGTGCTTCCGCCCGGCGTGCGCGCCATCGAACCGAAGGTCCGCACCGGCGAGATTGGGCGCATGCTGCGCTCGTTCGAGCTCAATCTTGCCGCGCTGTCGTACATCGCGCTGCTGGTCGGGATGTACCTGATCTACAACACGGTTGCCATTTCGGTCGTGCAGCGGCGGCCGGAGATCGGCACGTTGCGTGCGCTCGGGGTGAAGCGCGGTCAGATCCTGCGGACGTTTTTGGCCGAAGGCGCGTTGTTCGGCGCAGTCGGCTCGCTGTTGGGTGTCGTGATCGGGAGCGTGCTCGCCACGTTTTCGGTCGCTGCCGTTTCACGCACCGTCGATACGCTCTACGTTGCCTCACATGCGGATCATGTCGTGTACGATCCGCTCGTCTTGCTCAAGGCGTTCCTGATCGGCGTGGTGGCGGCGGTCGTGGCGGCGCTCGTGCCGGCACTCGAAGCTGCGGGGACGCGGCCGGCGATCACGATGCGCGCGCAAGGCTACGAGCGGCGCCTCACCGGGCTTGCACCGCGCGCAGCGATCTTCGGGCTTGGACTCTTGCTCGTCGCCTGGGCCGCTACGTTCATGCCGGCGGTCGGCGACGTGCCGCTGTTCGGCTACGCCGCCGGTTTGCTGATCATCTTCGCGGGGTCGCTGTTTGCGCCGCTGGCCATCGCGGGATTGGCCCGGCTGGCGCGCGCGGTGCTCGTTTCGCGTTCGGCGCCGGGTGAGATCGCGGCGGCGAATCTGGGCTCGTCGCCGGTGCGCAACAGCGTCGCCGTTGCCTCGCTGATGATCGCGATTGCGATGACCGTTGCTGTGGCGATTCTGATCGGCTCGTTTCGCACCACCGTGGTCGCCTGGGCGAACGATACGCTCAAGGCGGATTTGTTCGTGCGGCCGATGGGCTTGGGCGACGCCTCCTCCGACGCGACGTTCTCGCCGACCGTCGCGAGCACGATCGGCCGTTTACCGGGGGTGGCTTCGATTGACGTGATTCGCGAGATCAGCATTCCGTTCCGCGGGCGGATCACGAGCCTCGGGGCGACGAATCTCGGGGATTTCGCTTCGCGGCGAACGGTGCGCTTCATCGGGCGCGTCGATCAGGATGCATTGCAGCGCGGGTTGCCGGGGTCGACCAACGTGCTCATCAGCGAACCGTTTGCGACGAAGTTCTCGCTCGACACGGGGGACCGGTTTACACTCGATACGCCTTCGGGCACGGTCACGTTCTCCGTTGCCGCGGTCTACAACGACTACTCTTCCGATGCGGGCGTGGTGCTGATGGACTTGGCAACGTTCCGGCGGCTGTATCGGGATTCATCCCTTACGTCGCTGGCTGTTTACGCACGGCCGGGTACGAATCTGGTGGCGCTTCGGAATACCATCGAACGGAGCGTTTTGCCGTTGCGGGTTGATACGCAGACGACGCGGGAGTTGCGGTCGCTCGTCATCACCATCTTCGATCGGACGTTCGCCATTACGTATGCGCTGTACGTGATCTCGATTACGATTGCGGTGCTGGGGGTGGTTTCTACGTTGTTCGCTTTGGTGCTGGAGCGGCGGCGGGAGATTGGGTTGCTGCGGTACCTCGGGCTGCGTACGCGCGATGTGCGACGCATGGTGTACTTTGAGGCGGCGTTTATCGGGCTGCTTGGGGGCGTTAGCGGGGTCATCGTCGGCGTGTTGCTGGCGCTGTTGCTGATCTTCGTGATCAATCGGCAGGCGTTTGGGTGGCTCATCGAGCTGCACATGCCGTATGACTTCTTGGGTGAGGCGATCGTGCTGGTGGTGATCGCTGCGCTGGTGGCTGGGATTTATCCGGCGGGGGTTGCGGCTCGGATACGGACCAGTGAGGCTGTGCGGGCGGAGTGAAACCTTGGCTTGGGTGGGTGGTGGATGGGTGGCGGGGCGGCACTCGTCGCGCGGGGCACGCTCGGCGCGCACTTCCTGTGCGCGCCCTCGCTGCCTGCGGGCTTGCTCTCGCCATCCTGGCTTCGCAAGCCCTTAGAGCACCCCGCGCGACGAGTGCCGCCCCGCCACCCATCAGGCATAGTGCTGCTCGGGCCGCAAGTTACCACTTTCTCAGTGCTAACTCACCTTGGCATTTTCGGTTTCCGCGGGATCATGCGGCTCATGATCAGTTTGCTTCTGAGTGGTGGTATTTTACGGGGCACGTTCGGGCGCAAGATGGGCGGCGGTTTGGGTATGAGTTAACGTTTTTTCGGGTGGGGTTGCGGCCGGGCGACGTAGGGGCTTCGCGTGGGGAGAGTGCTTGGCGCGGGAATGAGTTGTATCCGGCGCATTTTGCAATAACCGATGAGGCGGGGAAGACGTTCGTTTATTACGAGCGGTTTTCGCGGGAGGCTTTGGGGGCGGGGTTTGCTTCGCAGGGGCGGCTTGATGTTCGGGACGATGGGTGGACGTTGACGGGGCCTTCGCCGTTTCGGTTGCATGCGAGCGTGGATGGGAAGGCGATTGACTTTACGTTAGTGTCGGAAAAAGTGCCGGCGGTTCATGGGCATGATGGGATTTCTCAGAAGGGGGCTTGTGCTACGTGTGCTTCGCACTATTACTCGATGACGCGGTTGCGGACTTCGGGGGTGATGGTGTATGGCGGGGCGCGGTTTTCTGTGGATGGGCTTTCTTGGATGGATCATGAGTTCGGGTCGGATGAATTGCAGGATGGCGTTGTCGGGTGGGATTGGTACTCGATTCAGCTTGATGATCGGCGTGAGCTCATGTTGTATGTGTTGCGGCGGCGGGACGGGGCGGTTGTGGCGGAGTCGAGTGGGAGTTTGATTGATGCTCGGGGGCGTGTGACGTATTTGCCGTTGGCGGCGTTTTCTGCGGTGGCGAGCGGGGCTTGGACTTCGCCGCATACGGGTGGGGTGTATCCGAGCGGGTGGCGGGTGAGCGTGCCTTTAGCTCATGTTAATGTTGTTTTGACGCCGGTGTTGGTGGATCAGGAGCTGGCTAATACCGTTGGCGGGGTTTCTTATTGGGAAGGCGCGGTTGATGCGCGCGATTCGGTGAGCGGGCGTGCGGTTGGCGTTGGGTATGTCGAGCTTACCGGGTATGCGGGAGCGGTTTCGCTGTAGGGTGGCTCGAAGTCGCGCGTATGGATCGCATTTCGCGCGAGGTCTTTCTGCAGGCCGGAGCGGGCGCAGCAGCGCTTGCGATGGGCGCCGGTTCGCTTGGTGTTGCCGAGGCCGCCGGGGCCTCGCGGCTCAACGATATCGATCACTTCATCATCTTGATGCAAGAGAATCGTTCGTTCGATCATTACTTCGGATCGCTGCGCGGGGTGCGTGGCTTCGACGACGTGCAGGCGGCGAAATTGCTCAGTGGGGCCAGTGTTTTTCAGCAGCCCGATCCGGTGCACGCCGATGGATACTTACTGCCGTTCCATCTCGATACGGCGAAGACGAGCGCGATGCAGCTGCACGATCTCAACCATAATTGGGATCCGCAGCACGAATGCCTCAACGGCGGGAAGATGGATGGCTGGGTGGCGGCGCACCGCGTAGCCGACGGAGTATCGGGGCCGTTGACGATGGGGTATTATACGCGCGGCGACATTCCGTTTTACTATGCGCTCGCGGATGCGTTTACCATTTGCGATGGGTACCATTGCTCGATGCTCTCGTCGACGTATCCGAACCGGCTGTATTGGATGAGCGCGACCATCGATCCGAGCGGAGCGCAAGGCGGGCCGGCGCTCAACAACGATGCGATCTTGGGGCGCACGACCTATACCTGGGAAACCTATCCCGAGCGGCTCGAGAAGGCCGGCGTTTCGTGGCAGATTTATTACGACATGTACGACGACTATCTCATGAACGTGCTGCGCTTTTTTCCGCCGTTTCAAGCGGCGAATACCAACACGCGGCTGTTCGAGCGCGCGCGCCGCGGGCGGCCGTTCGAGCAATTCTTGCAGAACATCCGGACCGGGAATTTGCCGCAGGTCACGTTCGTGCTGGCGCACGCGGAGCAAACCGAACATCCGGACTTCTTTGCGGTCCAGGGCGAGCACTACGTACGCACGATTCTCGACGCGCTCTGGTCGAGCCCGAAGGTTTGGGCGAAAACGGCGTTCATTCAGGTGTACGACGAGAACGACGGGCTCTTCGATCACGTGATTCCGCCGTTACCGGACCCGGGGACGCCCGGTGAGTTCGTCGGCGGCAAGCCGATTGGGCTCGGGTTTCGCGTACCGGCGTTCATCGTTTCGCCGTTTACGCGCGGCGGCTACGTCTGCGGCGACACGTTCGATCATACCTCGATCTTGCAGCTGCTGGAAAAACGCTTCGGGGTTGAGGTGCCCAACCTCACGGCATGGCGGCGCAAGACGTGCGGCGATTTGACGAGTGCGTTCGGCTTCGGCGAAGCGCCGCGCTACGACGTTCCGGCGATGCCCGAGACGGCGCAACGGTTGGCGGACATCATCGATCGAGTTCCGACGCTGCCGCGGCCCGAAGCACCGGTCGTGCAGCACATGCCCACCCAGGAGCCGGGCACGCGTCCGCGCCGCGGGCGCGCATAGCGGGATTAGATCGACTCGACCGCGGTGATTTCGGGAACGTCCTCACGAATCACGGCTTCGATCCCGTTCTTGAGCGTGAGGTGGGCCGCGGCGCAGCCGCCGCACGCGCCCAGCATCTGCACGTAGGCGGTGTGGTTCTCGACGCGGATGAGCCACACGTCGCCGCCGTCGGCGGCGATTGCGGGGCGGAT
Organism: Vulcanimicrobiota bacterium; assembly: GCA_003164495.1. Taxonomy (GTDB): domain Bacteria; phylum Vulcanimicrobiota; class Vulcanimicrobiia; order Vulcanimicrobiales; family Vulcanimicrobiaceae; genus Lustribacter; species Lustribacter caenicola. Next base: position 56,715 of record PLTN01000162.1, on the reverse strand, counting down.
GCGATCGAGCGCCGTGTTGATTCGCTCCTCGATCGGCGTCGCCGTGCTACTGGCCATACGCTCTCTTTAACCGCGTAAAGGCGGGGACATTTTCGGACGTTGTGCTTCGGAGCGACAAAGGTCGGGAGAGGAGCCTTTGCTCGCCGGGCGGTAGCCGGAGCGGCGTGCTCTTCGGTGCCATCGACGTTGGGACCAACTCGATTCATCTCATCCTGGTGGAATTCGACTCCACCTTTGATACGACGCGCGTCATCTACAAAGATCGCGAGATGGTGCGCCTCGGCAGCGACGATGCGCTCGAGCGCGGGCGCCTTTCGTCGAAGGCGATGGTCAAGGGCATCGATGCGATCTCGCGTTTCGTTGCGGCGGCACGCGCGCGCGGCGCTGAACGCGTGCGCGCAGTGGCCACGAGCGCGGTGCGCGAGGCCGACAACGGCGATGAGTTTCGCATTCAGGTCGAGGCGCAAGCCGGCATCACGCTCGAGGTGCTCAGTGCGCAAGAAGAAGCCCGCCTGATCCATCTCGGCGTTGCGAGCGGCTTCCCGATCTACGATCAGCTCGCGTGCATCATCGACATCGGCGGCGGATCGACGGAGTTCATCGTTGCCGACGGCGAGCGGCCGTACTTGCTCGACAGCGTCAAGCTCGGCAGCCTGCGGCTCTACGACCGCTATCTGCGCGGCAAGTCGCCGCAGCGCGGCGCGCGTGAACTCAACAAGCACATCCTCGCCACGCTCGGGCCGTTGATCGATCGCGTCCGGCGCTATCGTCTCGACATCACGATCGGCACGTCCGGGACGATCATGGGATTGGCCGCGCTCGACGCGGCCGCGCGCGGCCTCACGCCCGGTCGAGTACACGGTTACAGCGTCACGCGCGAGCGCCTCGAGGCACTGCAGCGTCAGATGCTCACGATGACCGAGGGCGAGCGCCGCCGGATGCCGGGGATGAACCCGCGCCGCGCCGACATCATCGTGGCCGGCAACGCGATCTTGATTTCCGCGCTCGCGCAGCTCGGTCGCGATGAGATCATCGTATGCGAGCGCGCGCTGCGTGACGGGATCATCGTCGACATGGTGGCGCAGGATCGCGCGCTGGCCGACCGTTTGGGCGACGAGCGGGTCCGGCGCATCGAGGCGATCGAAGCGCTGGCGCACCATTACGAGCACCTCGGCGGACACCAGCGTCACGTCGGACGCCTCGCCTTGGTCCTCTTCGAGCGCCTGGCCGGCGTGCATCAGCTGGCGCCGTCGGATCGTGACATCCTCTATGCCGCTGCGATTCTGCACTCGATCGGACGCTTCGTCGCCGAGAGCGGGCATCACAAACATTCCGCATATTTGATACGCAATTCGCCCCTGCCGGGCTGGCGTGACGACGAACGCGAGCTAGTGGCGCTGGTGGCGCGCTACTACCGGAAAGCGATGCCCAAGCCGAGCCATCTCGAATTCACGGCACTCCCGCCCGTCGACAAGCACCGCGTCGAGGTGCTGGCATCCATCTTACGCATCGCCGACGGGCTCGACCAACGGGAGCTGGGCGTGGTGGGCGATGTCACGGTTCGGCGCGAGGACGGACGAATTGCGATCGTCGCGCAGGCCGAGGGTGATGTGTCGGGCGAACTGGGCGCTGCGATGTTCAAGGCTGACCTGTTCGAGCGAACCTTCGGCGTCCGGGCGACGTTCGAATCGGCGATGCCGGAACCACGACCGTGATCGTAGCGCCGCCGCGGAAGAAAATTTTGCTCGTCGACGACGAGGCGGCGATCGTACAGTCGCTGCGCTATAACCTCGAGCGCAGCGGCTACAGCGTGACGGCCGCGGGCGACGGCCGCAGCGCGGTTGCCTTGGCTGCGAGCGAGCAGCCCGATCTGGTCATCCTCGACATCATGCTGCCGCTGCTCGACGGGATCGAGGCGTGCAAGGAAATCCGCAAGACCTCGAGCGTGCCGATCATCATGCTGACCGCAAAAGATCAGGAGTTCGATAAAGTCCTCGCGCTCGAGCTGGGTGCCGACGATTACGTGACGAAGCCGTTTTCGCTCGGCGAGATCATCGCCCGGGTCAAGGCGCGCCTGCGCCGCTCCGAGGTCGATCTCGAGCAGCGTGACGAATCGATCACGATCGGCGAGATCACCATCGACCGTTCGCGTCAGCGCCTGACCGTGCGCGGCGAGGTCGTCGCACTGGCGCCGAAGGAATTCCGCCTACTGCACGTGCTCATGGAAAATCGCGGGCGGATCGTCACCCGCCAGATGCTGCTCGAAAAGGTCTGGGGCTACGATTTCGAGGGCGAGCACCAAACGATCAGCGTCCACATCCGGTGGTTGCGCGAAAAGATCGAGTCCGACCCGAACAACCCGCGGCACATCATCACCGTGCGCAGCCGCGGTTACATGTTCCGCGAATAACGCCGGATGCTCGACGCGCTCGTTGCGGCCGCAGCCGGCCTCATCGCCGGCATTGTCGTAACGCTCGCCGTCGGGCGAATCCGGGCGGCGCGGGCGCCCTATGCCGCACCGGTCCGGCCGGCGGCCCTGGATCCGTACGAAGACGGCCGCACCCAACGGGTGCTCGCGGCGTTCCCATTCGCCGCGTTTCTGCTCGACTCGGGCGGCATCGTCCGGTACGTCAATGCGGCGGCTGAAGAGCTGTTCGAAATTCATGCCGAACGCGCCGTCGGCCAAGCGCTGATCGCGGTCGTGCCCTCGGTTGCGATGGAGCGCCAGGTCCTGGCCGCGATCGGCGGCGAGACGTCGATGAACGATATCACGATCGGCGATTTCGCACGCGAGCGCACCCTCGGGATCACCGCGCACCCGTTCGAAGGCGGCGCGGTGGCCGTAGCCGCCGATCGCACCGCGCTGCTCGCGATCGAACACGTGCGCCGCGAATTCGTAGCCAACGTCTCGCACGAGCTGCGCACGCCGCTCTCGGCGATCAAGCTGATGCTGGAAACCGTGCTGATCTCCGACGACGACGCCGAAGCGCGGACGCTGTTCTTGCCGCAAGTCGCGCGCGAAGTCGACCGCATGATTCGTCTGGTCGAGGACCTGCTGGAACTGGCCCGCTCGGAGTCGGGCAATCTGCTGCTCCGGCGCGAGATCTTCGACCTCACCGAGGTCGCGACGTCGGTCGTCAATACGTTCGCGCAGCGTTCGAGCGCGGCCGGCATCGAGCTGGACCTCGAGGCGCCCGAAGAAGTTTTTGTCGACGCCGACCGAAACCGCCTCACCCAAGTCGCCCTCAACTTGCTCGACAATGCGATCCGGCATACGCCCAGCGGCGGGACGGTTACTGTTGAGGTGTCCAGTGAAGGGCGGAACGCCTTGTTGCGCGTGCGTGATACCGGACGCGGGATTCCCTATCACGACTTACCACATATTTTCGAGCGCTTTTATGTCGTCGACCGGTCCCGCTCACGCGAGCACACGGGCACCGGCCTCGGTCTTTCAATCGCGCGGCATCTGGTGGAAGCGCACGGCGGAAGCCTAGCCGCGCACTCGATATATGGCCGCGGCGCGACGTTCGTTTGCCGGCTGCCGCGTGTCGCTGACGCATCCGAAGCGAGGAATTTTGCCGAAGATTAAGGCAAGCGCCGGCGGCGGTAGGTGCGTCCGGAGTGTCGCTCTCACGTGCCGTGGTAGGCACGTAAGTAACTGGATGCTTGCCAATCCTAAATTTACATTAAGAACAGTCCTGCAGGACGACCATATGCTACGTTTTCCCTGATGCGTACAGCGTACCATGCCGCCTTAAACGACACGAGAATGGCGGTTTTGCGCCTCGGGGCCCTTACCGTTGACGCCGTCCGGTCGTCCTATCGCGCGCTCGAGCGGCGTGATGCCTCCCTAGCGGCGCGCGTGGTTGCCGGTTACGACGAAATCGACAGCATGCGGCGTAACATCGAAGCCGCGTGCATCGAATTGCTGTGGAAGCAACAGCCGGTCGCAGGCGAATTGCGAGCCGTGGCCGGCATGCTGCAAATCGCCACCGATATCGACCGCGCCAATTACTATGCAGTTGATATTGCAAAGGTTGCAATCACGCTTGACGATCTCCCAAGCCGGCCCGCTTCGCTGGAACTCGGGCAGCTTGCAGAGGCGTCGCTTGGGATGCTCGATGACGCCGTGCGCGCCTACCGCGAAGAGACGCCCAAGGTGGCAGACCAGGTATTGGCGCGGGCGGACGAGATCGACGTGCTCTACCGATCAGGCATACAAGCCTTGGAACGAGCGATGGCCGCGGACACCACCGTCATCCCTGCCGCAACGAAGCTGCTATTTACGTTGGGGAATCTTGAGCGCGTGGGGGATCGGGCTCAGAACATCGCTTGGAAAGTCAAGGAAGTCTATGAGCCGTAGTTGTCCGGCACGGTGGCCTTAATCTAGTCTTTAAGAAATCTTGCTATGTTGTCGGCGTTTTCATCTCCGCCGTAATTATTTGTAGAAAGGGACCCGTTTTTTATGTTTCGGATGACGCGAGGCCGATTGTTTGCCGCCCTGGCCGGTACGCTAGCGGTAGCCACTGCCGCATTTCCCGCTCTTGCAGCCACGCAGCTCACAGGAGCCGGTTCGACGTTTGACTACCCATTTTTTTCTAAAGCGTTCTACCAGTACAGCCAGAACAACTCGGATGTCACCGTCAATTACCAATCAATCGGCAGCGGCGGCGGCATAGAACAGTTCACGGCCAAGACCGTCGACTTTGGGGCCACCGACGTCCCAATGACGTCGCAAGAGGTGCAGCGGGCCGGCGGCGGCGTGCTCCAAGTCCCGATCGCGCTCGGCGGTGTAGCACTGACGTACAATCTTCCGAGTGTGAAAGCACTCCGCTTGACCCGGGAAAATGTTGTCGACATCTACCTTGGCAAGATCACCAAGTGGAACGACGCAGCGCTGAAGAAAACCAATCCAGGGGTCGCCCTCCCGGACCTGGCTGTCATCCCCGTGAATCGCTCGGATGGTTCAGGCACGACGTACATTTTCACCGATTTTCTGAGCACGGTCTCGCCGGAATTTAAGACGAAAGTCGGCGCCGGCAAAAGCGTCCAGTGGCCGGCAGCGGGTTCGGTGGGTGGCAAAGGCAACGAAGGGGTTGCAGGCTCTGTCAAACAAACGCCAGGCGCGATCGGGTACGTTGAGTTGGCGTACGCGCTCGAGAATAAGATGGAGCAGGCGCTTGTTCAAAACAAGGCAGGCAAGTTTGCGATCTGCACCACCGTCGGCGTTAAGGCCGCAGCTGCGACCCGCCCGGACGTGAATGCGACCAACTTTTCGATCGTCGATGCAGCCGGAGCCGATTCGTGGCCGATTTCCGGCTACAGCTGGGTCGTCGTCTATCAAAGCCCCCAGGACAAGGCGCGTGCCAAGATGACGAAGGACGTCCTAGCATGGACCGTGACGAAAGGCCAGGCGATCGCCGGAACCTTGGATTACGTCCCCCTCCCTGAAAACGTTCAGGCGACGGCGATGAAAACTCTCAACCAGATCAACCTCTAGGCGCAATATCGCAGGACTTGAGCCGCTGTGAACCCATGGGTTCCGCGGCTCCTCCTATTTCTCAGCATCATCCGAGAGAGGATGCGTTAGCAGGCTCCCATGACCCCGACAACCCCGACGAATCCACCGATAACACCGGCAGCCTCGGCCGGTCGAGCTGACCGTGCGTTCTTCATAACGCTGTGGGCAGCGGTGACGATTTTTACTGCGACTGCCGTCGGATTGTTCATCCAGTTGGTCAATGGATCGTGGCAATCGCTGACGACATTCGGCTTCGGCTTCATCGTCGACAGCCAATGGAATCCGGTTACCGGACATTTCGGTGCGTTACCGATGATTTACGGAACGGTTGTCAGTAGCTTCATCGCGATCGCCTTCGCGGCCGTGATCGGTATTGGGGCGGCGACGTACCTCGCCGAATTCGCTCCGAGGCAGATCGCGGACCCGCTGGCTACTCTCGTCGAGCTTCTCGCCGCTGTCCCGAGCGTCGTCTACGGGCTATGGGGCCTCTTCGTGCTCGTACCGATCCTTCGTGCATTCGTAGACCCATTTCTACAAGCCCACTTTGGCTTTCTCCCGATCTTCACTGGTCCGATCTACGGCGTCGGCTTACTGACCGCCGGCATCATTCTCGCGATTATGATTTTGCCCACGGTTAGCGCAATATCGCGCGACGTCATACGTGCCGTTGGCCGCGAACAGCGCGAAGGAGGCATCGCCCTCGGTTCCACGCGGTGGGAAACTACGTGGCGCATTGTTCTTCCCGCAGCCAGAACAGGAATTTTCGGTGCATGCGTCCTGGCACTCGGCCGCGCGCTTGGAGAAACGATCGCCGCCACGATGGTCATCGGTAACAAATCGGTTATTGCTGCTTCGCTCTTTGCGCCGTCGTATACGCTTTCGAGTGTAATCGCCAACGAATTCACCGAGGCGACCAGCGACATCTACATCAGTTCGCTCATTGAACTCGGCCTGATACTTTTCATTATAAGTTTCATCGTAAACGGTGCTGCACGGCTGCTTGTAAACAGCGTCTTTAGCCGAAACGAGGGGCGATGATGGTCACGGCGGAACCTGCGCATATGGCTGGGGTGGTAGGCAAGAGAGATCCGGGCGTTACCGCGCGTTACATCGCCAGCAACGCATGGATCGGTTTTACGATACTGTGCATCCTTATCGCGGCCGGCGCCCTCATTGCGATCCTCGGCTACGTTGCGCTGCAAGGCGCCTCAAGCGTCAACTGGGCCTTCATAACCGCTCTTCCCCGCCCAGTCGGCGTAACCGGTGGCGGCGTCGCAAATGGCATCGTCGGCAGCCTCATCATCGTCGGTATAGCAACCATGATGGCCGTCCCGATCGGTGTGTTGACCGGTGTCTACCTGGCGCTCTTTGGCCGAAACGCTTTCGCGGAAGCCCTGCGGTTGCTTGCAGACGTACTTGCGGGAATTCCGAGCATCGCGATTGGGCTCTTCGCGTACACGTTGTTCGTCGCACCCTTCAAGCATTTCTCGGCAGTTTCCGCTTCGGTCGCCTTCGCCATCATTATGTTGCCGCTCATCATCCGGACCACTGAAGACGCTGTGCGCACCGTTCCGCGGGCCATCCGGGAAGCCGGTTTTGCGCTTGGGCTTTCGCAGTTTTCAACAACGGTAAAGATCGTGCTACCCGCTGCGCAGGGCGCGATCCTGACGGCTGTTCTTCTCGGCGTCGCTCGGGTCACTGGCGAAACTGCGCCGCTGCTCTTTACGGCTTTCGGTAGTCAATTTTGGGAATTGAATCCGACGCACCCGATGGCGGAACTCTCGTTACAAGTCTTCACCTACGCAATCTCCCCATACGACGACTGGCATCGGCAAGCGTGGGCCGGAGCATTGCTGCTTACTCTGGCCGTTTTTGCACTCAATCTCCTAGCACGTGCTGCACTACGATTGGGGCGGCGATGAACCCGCAATACGCCCTTGAAGAGCGCGATGTCTCCGCCGACGTCGTTGCCCTTGAAACACGTGATTTATCCGTTTTCTACAAGGGAAAGAAACTCGCGGTTGCAGATGTGTCGATGTCGTTTCCCCGTAATGCCATTACGGCGTTGATCGGACCCTCGGGAGCCGGTAAGTCCACTCTTCTGCGCGCGCTCAATCGGATCCACGAACTTGCCGTTGATGCAAGCGTTGAGGGCGCGGTGTTTTTTGGCGGCCATAACATATACGAGCGTGGTGTGGATGCAGTGGCCGTACGGCAGCGAATCGGGATGGTGTTCCAGCAGGCGGCACCCTTTCCGACAATGTCGATCATCGACAACGTTACGGCTGGATTACGCCTCCGGGGCATACTTAATGGCCGGAAGCCGCTGGATATTGCTGAAAAGGCCCTCCGTCAAGCAGTACTCTGGAATGAAGTCAAGGACATTTTGAACCGTCCCGGCATTTCGCTATCGGGTGGTCAACAGCAACGGCTTTGCATTGCGCGTGCGCTCGCGGTCGAGCCGGCAATCTTGTTGCTCGACGAAGCGACCTCGGCACTCGATCCGATATCGACGCTGCAAATTGAAGAACTCATGCAAGAGTTGGTGAAGGACTATACATTGATTGCGGTCACCCACAACATGCAGCAGGCGGCGCGCGTGTCGGACTTCACGGCCTTCTTGATGGGTGACGACCATGGCGTTGGACGTTTGATCGAAGTCGATCGGACGAACACCATCTTCACCAAGCCGCATGACAAACGAACAGAAGATTACATCACGGGCCGCTTCGGCTGATTTCTTGAGGACGTCATAACTTGAGGAATTTAACGTGATCAGTGAACAGCCCAATCCCGTGACTGGCGAGAATTACAAAGTCGTCGCGGAAGATGTGGACGTCTATTACGGGACTTTTCACGCGATTAAGAACGCGACTCTTCAGATGAAGGAGCACGCGGTAACAGCGCTCATTGGGCCTTCCGGCTGCGGAAAGTCGACTTTTCTGCGCGCCATCAACCGCATGCACGACATGACGATCGGCGCCCGCGTTACAGGCAGCATACGACTCGATAATGTGGACGTGTACGCTCCCCACACCGACCCGATTGACATACGGCATCGAATTGGCATGGTCTTTCAACGGCCGAATCCGTTTGCCAAAAAGATCTACGATAATGTGCTTTATGGGCCGATGGTTTTCGGCGAACGCAATAAGGCCAAACTTGACGAAATCTGCGAAACATCTTTGCGGCGAGCTGCTCTCTGGGATGAAGTTAAGGATCGGCTGAACGATTCTGCTTTGTCCCTTTCCGGTGGGCAGCAGCAGCGTCTTTGCATCGCGCGTTGCCTCGCTGTCAACCCCGAAGTCATTTTGATGGACGAGCCGGCCTCAGCGCTCGATCCGATTGCGACATCGAAAATCGAAGACTTGATTGAACAACTTAAAAACGACTTTACCGTTGTGATTGTCACGCATTCGATGCAGCAGGCGGCGCGCATTTCGGAAATTACCGCATTCTTTCACCTCGGTGAGATCGTCGAGGTTGGAACCACCCAGCAGATCTTTACTAAGCCGCGAGAAAAGCGCACCGAGGATTACGTCACGGGTCGCTTCGGGTAGTCAAAGATAGCCCTGTTGCAGCAGCGCGAATGACGTCCACCGAACGGCACGCATTCTTGCACGGCACGGTTTAACGGGCTAGATACGGGCTTGCCCGACACGCGAATCCCCTAAACCGTCACCATCAGTTTGAGATCGTGGCGCTGGAAGATGCGGTGGTCGGGAACGGTGACACGCTCGTTTGAGAGCGTGTTTTGTTTGGTGCGCACGACCACGTCGTAAGTCCCCGGCTTGATCGCGTGGAGGATGAAGGCGCCGAACTTATCGGTCTGCGCGGCGTAGGTCTGCTTGCCGGGTCCACCGTAGAGCGGCGTACCCGGCGGGGACACGAGCGTGGCGGTCACGGCGGCGTCGACGAGCGGGTGACCCAGCCGATCGGTCAGGTAGCCGCCGATCGCCGAGGCCGGGACGCCGTCGTTGGCGTCGTCTTCGCCCGGAACGAAGGCGCGCAAGATGCGTTGCGTGTGTCCGGCCAGCACGCCGATGCCGCGTAAGGTGAGCGAGAGTTCGCCGCGGGCGGAGATGACGAGGTCGAACACGCCTTGGGGAAAATCGGCGCGGAACTCGCCGCGTGAGTCCACGTCGACTTGAACGATTCCGCCGCCGATGACGCACGTGACCCGCGCGTCCGCCAGCGGGACGCTCGAGCGGCGATCCACCAGCGTGCAGAAGAGCGTGCCGTGCGTGCTGGGAGCCGGGGAGGTCATGCGCTTCTCTTCGGCACCCCCGGAGCGGTTGGCTCTGTGTTTCAAGTCAATTTTCAGTTTGGCCGGATTCTGGTACGTCGATGAGGAGCCGTTCGATGTCGAGGATGACGGGATATGTTGCCACGGGAACCTTGCACGGCGGGTTCTGCGGTTCTCCGGTGATGATGTCGAACTTGCCGAAGTGGAGCGGGCATTGCACGGTCCGTCCGTCCAGATAGCCGTCGGAGAGACGCGCGCGCCGGTGCGTGCAGATGTCGTCGGTCGCGTAGAAATCGCCGTCGTAGTTATACAGCGCGATCATGCGTCCATCGAGCTCAACATGCATCATCGTGCCCGGCGGGAGATCCGCGGCGTCGGCGACGGAGTAGATCACGCCGGCCCGACCGCCTGCGGCTTCCGTCCCAGCAGCTTCGCAGCGTCGTCTTCGAGCACCGTGCCCACGAAGTAGTCGGGATTCATCGAGAGGTGCATCATGGCCGGATTCTCGTACACGAATTCGCGGAAGTTGTCTTCGTCCATGAGGCCGCCGTCGACGAGGCTCCACGCTTCGGAGAGGATGGTCGTGGCGTCCATCACGTCCCAGTGCCCGATGTCGGAACCGAACACCGGCTTGAGTTTCCCGCCCACGGGGTTGAGACGGCGGTTGAACGCAACCGAGGTCATGCGATCGTCGGCCTCGCAGCCGAAGTAGAAGCGATCGATGAAGAGCGCCTTGAGATCGTTGACTTCCGTCATCCCGCACGGCGCGAATTCGTCGAACGGGACCGGACGAATGAGGTTCGTTTCCCAGTTCTCGAACGTCGCGGTCTTGATGCGTTCGGCGGTGAGATATTCGTTACCGTATTCGCCGAAGAGCCGGCTCAACAGCTCGATGTCGAGCTTGGCCGGATCGAGGTTGGTCTCCATGTGCTCGACGTTGCGCTTCTCGAAGTGTTCGACGATGTTGTTCAAGAGCGTCAGGGCCCAGGCCGCTCCGCCCTCGAGAAAGCCGAAGCTCAGCGTCGGAAAGCGGCGCGTTACGCCGCCCATGAATACCGCACGACAGAAGTAGTCGGCGCCGGTGGCAAAGCCGCCGAGATGGTTGAAGACGTAGTTGCTCGGTGAGTTGCGATACGCGTTGAAGATCGCCGCCGTGTGACACACCGGCGTGACCTTCAGCTCGACGCACTTGGCCCAGAAAGGATCGTAGTCGTGCGGCGGATCGATGGCGATCGATTTGGTGAGGTAGGGTGCATCGCCGTGCGCGCCCGGAACGGGCCGGATGTGTTCGGTGCCGATCATGATGGCTTTGTGCCCGAGTTCCTTTACCGCGAACTCGAGTTCGGCGATCGCCTCTTCGGGTGTGAACGTCGGGATGAGCGCCACGGGGCGCACGCGGTCGGAAACCTCACGGAACATGTCGGCGTAGAGCATGTTCGTAGCGCGGCAGAACGCCTGTCGCACTTCATCGTCTTGATAGTACAAGCCCGGGATGCCGGCGGTACTGTAAAGGTGCGCGAAATCGAAGCCGATGTCGTCCATGCGCGCGCGAAAGAGTTTCGGCAGCATCGACATCGCGCGGTCGCTCGTGTGCGGCCCCGACGGAACGCCCCACCAGAAGCCGCGGCTCGGCTGATTGTACTGGCGATAATTCTGGCATTTGAGATAGCGCTCGACCACGCTTGGACCGGCCAAGTCTTTAAGGAAGTCTTCGATCGCGAAGCGTGCTTCGACGACGTGCGCATCGCAGTCGATCACCGGATGATCGAGCCGTGCACGCACCTCTGAACCGGGGAAATCCGCAAACCCGGACATAGTCACCTCCGAACGCATTTGGGTTTCGAGGTGGACGGGCGTTGCTCATCGTACGGGCGGCTTATGAAGAGACTCGGGATGCTCCAAACGTCCTCTGCCGCGCTGGTTTCGGCCGGTTTAGCGCCCGCGGCTGCGCTGGCTGCGCCGGGCGATCCGTTCAAGGTCGGTATCGTCTGGTCGTACACGGGCGGCGGGCCGGCCTCCGGTCCCGAGCTCGACGGGGCGATGGCGGCGTTCCAAAAAGTGCATGGCGATACCGTAGCGGGGCGTAAAGTCGTCATCGTGCGGCGCGACGATACCGGTGTTGCACCCGAGACGGCGCGGCGCGCGGCCCAAGAACTCGTGGTTCAAGAGAAGGTCGACATGATCGCCGGCTTGATCTTCACCGCGAACGCGATGACCGTCGGCGACATCTCGAATCAATCGAAGACGCCGGTGATGCTCGTCAATTCGGTGGCGACGGGGCTGCTGCCGAAATTCCCCTACATGACGCGCTGGTCGTTCACCACGCTCGAACTGACCGACGTGCTCGGCAAGTGGGCCGCGAAGAACGGCTACAAGAAAATCTACACGATGTACGCCGACAATCAGTCCGGCGTCGACGCGCATGTCGGCTTCAAGCGCGCGTTCGAAGGCGCCGGCGGCACGGAGGTCGGCGTGAGCCCAATGCCGCTCGAAGCAACCGACTTTTCCGCATATATCCAACGGGCGAAAGACACCAAGCCCGATGCGTGCTTTATCTTCTTACTCGCCGGCGGCGGCAGCGCGCAGTTTCTCAAACAGTATGAAGCCGCCGGGATGCAAAAGGCCGGAATCAAGATCCTCGCGACCGGCGATCTCGTGAGCGAGAACAACCTGCCGCAGATGGGCGACCCGGCGTTGGGCATCGTGTCGGCGTATCATTACTCGTCGGTGCACAAGTCGGCGCTCAACCGGCAGTATCAGCAAGAGACCAACGCGATCACGCACGGCAATCCGAACGCAAGCTTTGCCGGCTGCGCGATTTGGGATATCCTCACCGCGACCTATAAAGCGCTTGCTGCTCAAGGCGGCAACTGGGATCCCGACAAGACGCTGGCATTTCTCAAGGGCTACAAGGCGGAAAGCCCCCGCGGCCCCATCATGATCGATCCGGCAACGCGCGACATCGTCGAGAACATTTACTTGCGGCGCGTCGAAAAACAAAACGGCGTACTGGTCAACGCCGAGTTTGCGACGTATCCTATGGTGGTCAGTCCGGAGAAGTAAATTGCGCGTTCTCGCCCTAGCGATCGCCCTGCTGGTTGCGGCTGCCAGCGAAGCCCTCGCCGACCCGTTGCCGCTTCCATCGATTCCGCCCGATGTGCAAAACAACCCGATCGTGCAAAGCGTCCTCAACGCGCTCGGCAACGTGCTCTTGCAAACGACTAACGGGAATACCGCGCATGGCAAAGTGACGTACTTCCGCCACTTCGATCTGCAACTCGAGACGGCGCCGAACGTCTACCGTGACGTTCATCTGCACCAGGGAACGGTCATCAATCCACGCGGCACGACGCTGGCGCCCGGTATGACCGTAGACGTAAGCGGGTCCGCGCAGAGCGATCACTCACTCGACGCGGACACGATTACGGCTCACTGACGAGCGCTAGTGGCCCATGCGGTTGTGGTAGGGGTCGCGCGCGACCGGATACTCTTGCTCGGGGACGTAGGCTCGGCGCGTAACGCCTTGATGGTGGCCGCGATAGTATGTGGCTTCTTGCTGGGTGACGTAGTAGCGATGATTATTGCGAACGTAGTACGGATGATTGTTTGCGTCGTAGAGTAGAGCGCCGACGATCCCTGCCGCTCCGGCAATGATCGCTGCGGTGCTTGCCGTGTCGGCCTTCGCGGGTGCCGGAGTTCCGGCGACCGAGCCAAGGACGAGCAGCCCACCGAGCGCGGGCAAAACCAGTGACGAAATTTTCATGATAACTCCCTTATAGGAAACCCCTTCCCATGGAACGGAGCAGTCTAACAGGCGATTACTTCCTGGGAAAACGCTGTCAGGGAATAGGCGTGGGCGGAATGGGATCGCGCAGCGCCGTCGCCATAGCGGTGTAGACGTTGAGGCGGCCGCAGCCTTGATGCGGGCTGCCGATATCATCGGCCGAGCTGCACAGCAGCGTTCGCATCGCCTCTGCGGACTGGTACTGCGACGACGAGCCGCCGGTCGCGGAAAGAATCAAGGCTGCGGCGCCGGCGACGTGCGGCGTTGCCATTGACGTTCCGGCAATTTGTACGCGACAGTCGGCCGGCGCAGTTGGGTTGTTTCCATTGGGGTAGTCACCGACGCACGTACCGGCAAACGTGAGATCGGAAAGCGACGATTTGAACGGTGCCGACGTCCAAATATTCTCGATCCAATGGAGGTCGTCCGTGTCTCCGCCACTAGACGGATCACCGCCGGGCGCAACAATTCCCCAGGAGGCGGCGCTGCGAACCGTATTGGGGTGGCCGTACTGCGTGTAATTTGTTACGTATTCAACCGGCGACGACGGCGAACCCAGTGCATTGCCGCTTCCATTGGGATTGGCGGCTCCGTCCGCAAGCGATGTTGCCCCAACCGCGATGACACCCGAGTCGCACGCAGGTGTTCCGAGTCCGCTGCCGCCGCTGTTACCGGAGGCCGCTACGACGATAATTCCCGCTGCGATCGCGTTGGCGACGGCAGCCCCCTCCGTCGGGTCGGAGTCGACCCCGGGAGAGGAACATGCCTCGCCGCCGAGGCTCATCGAGATGACATTGACGTGTTGTGCAACCGCATCGTTAATGGCATCGGCGATGTCGAGCGTACTCGCTCCGCACTGCCGGTCGTTGGAGTTGTCAGACGCGCAGCTGTCATCGGGTGTCGGAAACACCCGGTATCCGGCGATCATGACGTTTCCCCCGGTTCCAGTGAAGCCGAAGGCGTTGTTCGTATCCGCGGCCGCGATTCCGGATACATCCGTGCCATGCCCTAGCGGGTCGGTTTCGAAATTGCTCGTCGATTGCACACCGCTGGTGTTGCTGATGAAGCAGCGCTGATATGCCAGCTTCGAGGCGATTTCCGGGTGGTTGGGATCTTCGCCGGTGTCGATGATCGCGATCTTCACCGCCGCTGAACCGAGCGCGCCGGCGTTGACGATCCCGCTTCCGTTGCCGGTTTGGCTATATCCGAGCGCATACTCCAACTTGATCGCATGCATATCCCATTGCCCGGGAACGCTCTCGCTTTCGTCATACGGCGGAACTTGAAACGTACTCGGTTGACTGTTGTTGTCGCTTGCATTTTGCGCAGCCGTGAAGCCGTTGAAGTACGGGTCGTTCGGAAAATACGGCGTTGTAACTTTGGTGACGTAGCGGCGCAGCCCGGTCGGCGCGACGCTCTCGACGCCGGGCTGTAAGCGCATTGCCGCCGCGACGGTAGACGACTGGGATGCGGGAACGGAGAGCACGCGTATCATCGTGCCGGTGCGTGCAAACGTGAGCTGACGGACCAGCGTTCCCCCCGCAGCATGCTCGCGCAGAGCGAGTGTCGATGCGTTGTTGACGTTCGATGCGGCCCTGCTATACGTGACCGCAAGGAAGCCGGTGTCGCCGGAAGCCGGGTGTTGCGCGCGCAGTCCGGCCGTGCTGCGGGCAGCATCGCTTGCCGCGACCGCATTCGACCGTGCAATCAGGTTGGGCGACGAATCGTTCGTCGGGCACGTGAACGCAACGTCCGCCGTGGGGGGTGCCGCCGGTGACGCGGTTGCGGTTGCGGTTGCGGTTGTCGTCGGTACCGGCGTCGGCGTCGGGAGGGCCGAGGCCAGCGTGAAGAAGAGGAAGCAGTAGGTTTGTCCACCCTGCAGCGTCGGGCCCGGCGAGCTGCCGCTAAAGCCGAGCGTCAGGCCGGAGCCGCTCGCGGGTCCTTCGATCGTGTTCCAGCCCGCGCTGCTGTTGGTCGGATCGTACAGCGCGACGTATGCGTAACTGCCGTTGATCGCGGACGGAAGCGTAAGCGAAAACGAGGGATACGCTGCGAGCAGAACGGTCGCGGCCGGCGTGATGCACAAGTACGCAATTGCGCCGATGGGGCTCGCGCCGATCTTTTGTGGCCGGCGTTGCAGATTCTGAATCGTCGGGGTGCCGCTCGGTTGCGCCGACGAGAAGGTCGTCGACAGCGTCGTCGCAACGTTGCCCGCCGGTATCGTCGCAATGCTGGAGTACCCGCTCACCGAGTACGTCGCAGCCTGTGAACTCACCGTGGAGAGGGACACTTGTTGCGATTCCGAGGTAACCGCGGTCGCGGTCACGGTTGGCGCGGCCGGAACCGAACTCCCGCCGCTTCCTCCGCCGCCGCCGCAGGACGCCAGCACGATGCTCGCCGTCGTTAGGGACGCTAAGAAATACGAAAGCGAGCGGCGGATACGCATTACCCCCTACTATCGGCTCGCTAGCCGGTCTCCTTGAGTTCGTTAGGCCAGCTTTCCGGTGTGGTTTTCGAGTAATTCCCACGCCGTCGGACCGAATGCCGTCTTCCAGCGGCTGTAGAATCCGCTCGTTTCGAGGCGCGTGCGGAAGCTGCGCGTCTCGGCCACCGAGACCGCCATGCCGCGACGTGCGAGTTGGTCGGCGAGCGAGGCGTTGCGTTCGGCGGTAGCACGCCGTTGCTGCAGTGCGTATTTGGTGAGATTGCGGTCGACGATCGCCCGGACGTCGGCGGGCAAAGCCTGCCAGGCATCGTTGTTGCCCAGCAGATGGTAGGCCGACCACATGTGGTTGGTCACGCTGAGGTAGTGCTGCACTTCGTAGAGGTGCGCGCTGTCGATGATTGCGTACGGGTTCTCTTCGCCGTCGACGACCTTCGTTTGCAGCGCGGTGTAGGTTTCGTTGAAGTTGATCGGCGTGGGTGATGCGCCGAACGACTTGAACAGATCGACCCACAGTGCGCCGGCCGGCGTGCGGATCGTGAAGTTGTTCAAGTCGGCGGCGGTATGGATCGGCTTCGAACTCGACGTGATCTGGCGCATCCCGTTTTCCCACATCTTGGGGTGCACGTAGAGGCCCTTCGCCGCGATCTCTTTGCGGACGTAGTCGCCGAGCGGACCGTCGAGCGCGCGAAATGCGTCGGCCGAATCCTTGAACGCGAAGCCGATCCCTTGGATCGCCGCAACCGGGACGACCCCTTGCAGAATGCCGCCGTCGAGGGAGAAGAACTGGACCGCGCCCGAGCGCAGTTGCGAGAGCACCGCCGTGTCGCCGCCGAGTTCGCTATTGGGGAAGATCGCGACGTCGAGCCGGCCCCCGGTCTCGTGCCGCACGGCGTCCCAGCACTGCCGCATGTAGACGTTCAGCGGGTGATCCACCGAGAGATTGCTCGCGTACCGGTAGTTCCAGGTCGCAGCCCGCGCCGGTGCCCGGATGGCGGTGATCGTGCCGAGAGCGGCGGCCGAGCCCGCGAGAAACTGCCGGCGAGTGTGCGGTGGGCGCAACGTCATTGAGGTTCGGTTCTCGCCCTTGCCGGCCGGCTACTGTGACCCCAGATACGCCGCCTAGCCGAAGGAGCCGGCAATATCTGGTGCACGGCGATCGGCAGCCCGCCGTTGGGTCAAGGCTTCATCGCCACGACGGACTCGATCCTGAGCTGGAAGCCGCGCTAACCGCTAAGGCGTGAGCGCGGCCGAACTGATCAGCGACTGCGGCGGGATCGCAACCTGTAGCGCCTTGTACCGCAGCGCGGCATCCAGGATCGGTTGCATCGTTTTTGGATCGAGCGTCTCGCCGTACGTGGCGCGGTTCATCTTCGGCAAAAGATCGGCCGGGAACGGCGTGTACTTGTTGAGGATCTCGCCCGACTTCGCGTGATTTGCCGGATTGTTCGCCCACACGGCCGCTTCGCGGATGGCCTGAGCGAACTTCCGCGCCAGGGCCGGATTCTTCGCCAGCCAATCGGCTGACGAATACCACACGTTGAGCTGCCACGTGTTGCCCACGCTCTGAAAATTGTTGGCGAGCACGCGACAGCAGCTCTGCGATGCGACGAGGCTCGGCTCGTTGATCACGGCCGCGGCAACCGTCCCGCGGTCGACCGCAGCCGCCATGTCGATGGCCGGCAGTTCGATGAACGACACCTTATCGAGCGCCGCGCCGGAATTTTCGAGCCACAGGTTGGTGGCGATGCGCGACGGCCCTTCGGGTGAGATCAGCGCGATCGACTTGCCCTCGAGATCTTTGCCCGACTTGATCGGCGAGTCTTTGGCGACGATCACTTCGGTGGTGGGCGCCGATGCGCGAAAAATGCCCGACGGTCCGAGCAGCACCATCGGGATGCCGCGTTGATGCGCGTTGGCAACCGAGACGAGATCGCCTTCGCCGATGTCGGCGGCGCCGCCGGCTACCGCAGCGACCGCTGCCGCGCCGCCGCCCTTACGCAAGAGCGTAATGTCGGCGTTGATGCCGTACTTCTTGAAGATGCCGAGGTCTTGCGCGTAAAACGCTTCCGCATCCACGTCTTGTCCGGCATCGACGATGTGGATGGTCGTCAGTCCCGGCACGTCCGCGCCCTGAACGGACACCCCGCTGAAAACGATCGCGGCGGCTACGATCAGCGGCCGCGCCAGGAACAATAGTTCACGCATGCGTGAGGACTATCGTCGTCGGGCCCCGCTTCCCTGGTCTGCTAGGGCTTGCGGTGAGCGCAGACGATGGGGGCGACGTTCGGGGGCAGCGATTTCATCAAGACCGCCAAGGCTTTCATACACGCCGACCCGCTCGTATAGGGGCCGCCGACGATACGGCTGCCCTGCATCATGTAGTACCCCATCGCGCCGGTTGCGGGCTGCGCCGGAATCGGGATCGGCGTCTGCTGCGCAAGCGCGGGCGCGGCGGCCGGCACGGTAGCGAAGGCCACCAAGAGCGCGAGCAGAACGCGCTTGCTGATGTCCCGACCGGTTTGGGGAGCGGTGGTGCTGGTAGGCATCTTGTCCCTCCTTCGCGCCTATGCCGCGTTCAACTTTCCCTTGACCCTGGACGAAGCCTATTATTGGACCTGGAGTTTGCATCCGTCGTTCGGGTATACCGACCATCCGCCGATGGTTGCGTGGCTCATCACCCTCGGCGCGCTCTTCGGACACAGTTACGGCGCCGTGCGCCTGCCGTTCATCATTGCGGAAGCGTTTGCCGCGCTGGCCGCCGGGATGGCGGCGAAGATCCTCGTGGGCAGTTCGCGTGCCGGTGCGTACGCGGCGATCGTCTTCGCGCTGATCCCGCAAACCAAGCTCGAATTCGCCGAGTGTATTCCCGACGGCGCCTACATCACGTCCTGGGCGCTCGCGCTCTGGGCTGCGGCCGCACTCGGCCGGCGGACGTCGCCGCAAGCCACGATCGCACTCGGAGCCGCGCTCGCGGCGTGCGTCTATTCGCGCACGTTCGGCTGGGCGCTCGTCTTCGGCATTGCGGCGTGGGCGATCGTGACGCGGCGCGATCTGCTGCGGCCCGTCGCCGCTGCGTGCGCGATTGCCGTGGTTGCGTACATCCCGTTTCTGATGTGGAACGCGTCGGTCGGGTGGGAGACGTTTGCGTTTGAATTCGTGCACCGCCAATCGATGGCGTTCGGTCTCGGAATGCTGCTCAACGTCGTCACCTTACGCACGCTGCTTTTCGGTCTGCTCATCGTCGCGCTGACGTGGTTCGTCGCGTTGCGCCGGACCCCGGCGCTGCCGCTCGTCGCGTGGACCGCGCTGCCGCTGCCGGTCATCCTCTTCGCGTTGTCGTTCGCAACGCAAACGGAAACGTACTGGATCCTCGGTCCGGCAGCGTCGCTGGCCATCGGCTGCGGCGCGGTCCTCGGGCGGACGACGGCGTGGTGCCGGAGCGTGGCACTGACGATTCTCGGTATCGCGACCGCGGCGGCGACCGCGCCGGCGATCTTTCTGGCGTTGCCCGAGAGCGCGCAGGCCGCGGCCTTTCACGCCGCGCCGTCGTTGCGGCGTCAGTTCGCGTCGGGCATGTACGCGTATCGTCCGCTCGCCGATGATCTGCGCGCCGACGCCGCGCGCGGCGTGACGATCTATACCGACCGGTACGAGACCTCGTCGGAGTTGCTCTGGTACGGCATCCCCTCGTACATCGTGGTTCAGCGGGGGCAACTCGCGCAGTGGATGCGCTGGTATCGCCCGGCCGCCGTTCCCCAACACGCCGAGCTCGTGCTGCCCGCGACGAACACCGGTGCGGCGTTCGACATTCCGCCGTATTTGTACGCGGCGTACGCCCACGTGGGTACCGCGCGCCGGCTCGACTACCGGTACGCCGGCGAGCCCGAAGGGACGTTTTACGTGACGCAACTCGACGATGCCCTGCCCGCTTCACGGCGGGTGTTGCCGGGTATGTAGCAAAGGCTCGGCCATCTGCTCGAGCTTGGAGGGCTTGGACATGATCGACCGGGTACCGGGGCCGCGTATCGCCGGCGAACTTCGCCGATATTGGTGGCTCTTTCTCATTCGCGGACTGCTCGGAATTGCGTTGGGGGTCTTCGCGCTGCTCTATCCGGGCGCTACGCTGGCCATCGCGGTCATTCTCATCGGCGCCTACCTCATCGTCGACGGGGTCGTTGCAATCTGGAAAGCGTTCAGCGTGATGCGCTCCGACGCGCATTGGTGGGTACTGCTGCTCGAGGGTATCTTGGGCGTCGCGGTGGGACTGGTCATCTTCGTGTGGCCCGGAATCAGCATCATCAGCTTGGCCTACCTCGTCGGCTACTGGGCCATCATCACCGGCGTGCTCGCGCTCGTCACCGCGTTTCGCGTGCGTACGCACGTCCCCGGCGAATGGCTCTACGTGCTCTTCGGCGTGGTGTCGGTCGTCTTTGGATTTTTCGTGCTGCTGGCACCGGCAACCGGGCTCGTCTACATCGTGTTGATGATCGCCATCTACGGCTTCGTCGTCGGCGCAACGATGATCGCGCTGGCGTTCCGCGCAAGGAGTTTGCCCGCTTAGGGCGGTGAATCTTAGTGGTTCGGAGCTTGCCTGCGGCGAAGGAACGCTGCATGGCAAGCTTTGAGTCGTGGGCTTCCGCGGTGACGGACGTGGTCGAGGAGAAGCTCGGCATGAAGAACGTCAGCTGCGAGCTCTACGAAGACCACGCTATTTGGACGTCCAAAGCGAATCGCGGCATCGCGCGCCCCGACGGTGACGGGAAAACCGTTGCCGTGGTGTTCGACAAGGGCCGCGGCCATGCGTATCTGCTCGCGGACAACGTCGCCGGTGCGGCCGCCGAGATCGTCGGGAGATTGCTCGGCCTCGGCTGATTCTGCGCACAGTGGATTAAGGCGTGGCTGCCACGAGACGCTCGAGCACGTCGCCGACGGCGATCGTGCGGCCGCATTGGCCGGCTCCGGGACGCGTGTTGACGGTCAGGCGATAAAAGTGATCGAACCGGCTGCGGTCGGCCCATCGCGGCAGGGTTGCCGCGCGCTGCTGTGACACGACCTTGGCAAACATGGGGAGCGCGACGCCGGTGATCGTGTCGCGGCTCGGGACGATGCAGCGCGCACACGGGTTGGTGCCTTCGAGCACGGCGCTGCCGATACGAAACGGCACGACGTCGCCGGCCGTCGTGAACAGCCCGTCTTCCCAGAACGCGGGAACGTCGCCGATCTCGATGTTGGCGCGCAGGCGCAGGCGCACGTCGTCGGCGGAGAGTCCCGGAAACCATGCGGCGACTGCCGCCAGCGTTGCCGTTGAGACCAGCGTCGGACCGGGCGCTTTCATATCGTCGGGGAAGCCGCCGTCGGGGTCGCGCCGCACCGCGACCGGCCGCTCGAAGTGCGCGCTCAGCCAGCTTGCCAGACCCTGCGGATCGTCGTCGAGCGCGAAGACGTGCGGCGTCGCGATGCGCGGGCTGACGAACGTGGCGCGGGTAACGTCCGCATCGTAGCTAACCCGCAGTTCGTGCACGCGCGGTTCGCGTTTCGCATTCACGAAGCCGCCGTTCTCATCGAACAACGCGAACGCGCGGTCGGATCGTAATCCGCCGCGCGCGACGAGCGCCGACGTTGTCACGTCAGCGCCGTCCAGCGACTTGAATGGGTAGACGCGTAACCGCGCGACGAACGGTTCTATGATTGCCCCTTCATGCGGCTGCCGCTTCGGATGCGAGTTCGGACGTCTCCGTCTGCGTCCGGGTTCGGCGCGCCACGAAGACCGCGAGGCCGACCAGGAAGTACAGCAGGAAGACGTAGACGAACGTGTTGACCGGCGGAGCAGGGACGGGATACACGCTTCCGATGGCGGGTACGAGCAGGCACACGAGCGCCGCGACGGAGTAGGCGATGTCGCGTGGGCGCAACTCGCCGATCTTCCTGAGGTGCATCGGTGCCGCCACGGAGACGAAGATGTACGCTCCGAGGAAACCAAAGGCCCCGAACGTTCCGGCATCGTTGAAGACGTCGGTAACGGCCAGGCCCTTGAACGACAGGATGATGCAGGGGATAGCGAACTCGAGCAGCGCGTAGATCGTGATCGCGACGTGCGGGGTTTCGTTGGTGGAGTGCGCGACGCCGGTGGCTTCGTGGAAGAAACCGTGGCGGCCCATTTGGAAGACGACGCGCGCGCCGGCGTTCATGCACGAGAGGGCGAGCGAGAAGAAGCTCAACATGGCGCCGAGATCGATCGGGATCTGCAGCACGTCGAGGTGCATCATCGTCGCGAGGGTCGAGAGAGGGGCAGTTTGTGCATCCAGCGACGGCTTCACGCCGCGCAGGCCTAAGACTTCCGTATATGTGATGAAGACGAAGAACACGCCGGTGAGGATCAGGCTCACGATGACCGCGCGCGGGATATTCTTCAGCGGGTTTTTCGCTTCTTCACCAAACGCCGTCGCAGCTTCGAAGCCGACGAGGCTGAAGATCGCGACGACGACGCCGAGGCCGAGGGTATTGAGGGTATTGCCCTTGAGCGATAGCTGGTCGGCATCGAGAGCAAAGTTGTGGTGTCCGAGGACGACGAACGCGAGGACGGTGATGAGCGCGACCGAGACCGCCTCGAGCACGAGCATCAGCACCGCCGAGAGGCGGACGTCTTTGTAGGCGCAGTACCAGCAGATCGCCGCGCAGACCGCGAAGAGCGCTACGGCAGGTACGTTGAGGTGCATCATCACGAGCAGCTGCTGCGCGAAGATGGTGAAGCCGGCGACTCCGGCCGTTCCGATGAACATGTAGGCCCAGATCAGGCACCAGCCGGCCATGCCGCCGGCCGTCGGCCCGAGCCCGGCCACCGAATACAAGAACATCGATCCGGTGTGCGAGGAGCGGCGCGCGAATTGGTTGAGATTGAATGCGACGAATAACAGCATCACCGTGCCGAACGCGTAGGCGAGCCAACTCGCGTTGCCGGTTGTGCCGAACATCAGTGGTACGATCAGCACCGCAGTCATCGTCGGCGAGATCAGCGCAATGCTCTGGGCCAGTACGGTCCAGAAGCTTAGACATTGGGTGCGCAGGCTTGTTGCTTGCGGTAACATGGTTGATTGCTTCTCCTGAACGACATTGAGGGGCGTTGACGTTAGGAGAACTATAGACGTAAGCACGCGCAACACGAATGTCAATTTGCGACGCTGATAACGGCGCAAAGTGGTTGTTTGTATAAAATTGCTATCGCCGTTGCAGCGCGACGAAAATCAGTTCCATGCGTGCTTCGCCGTCTTGCACGCTTTAGCGTACGCAAGATGGATAAAACGGAACTGATTCGGTGTCACATAGCGTAATGGCGCGAGTGGTCGCACTCAAGTACCATTTTGGTGGAAGGAGACCAGACCACTGTAAGGCATGGAGCTGCCGATCGAACTCGACGCGTCGAGTAACGTTCCGTTGCATCGGCAACTCTACGAAGGGCTGCGTGGTGCGATTCTCAACGCCCAAGTCGCCCCCGGTACGCGCTTGCCCTCGACGCGCGCGCTGGCGGAAGCGTTGGGTGTTTCGCGTTCGACGATCATCTCGAGCTTTGCGCAGCTGCACAGCGAAGGCTACCTGCAAGCGACCACCGGTTCCGGCACGTTTGTCAGCTCCGAGTTGCCGGAAGGCCCGTTACCGCGCGCCGGCGATGGTGCCGAACGCGGTAAGGCCTCGATTCGGCTGTCCACGTATGGGGCTTCGCTCACGGAGGGCGGGCCGCTCGAACCGCCGCGCCGCGCGGGACTGATCGACTTTCGCGACGGCCGTCCGGCCTTCAACGCGTTTCCGCACGCCGAATGGCGACGGGCGATTTCCGCGGCGGCGCGTGACGGGTCGCTGCTCGACTACAGCCCCGATCCCGCCGGCTACTTGCCGTTGCGTGAAGCGATCGCGGCCTACTTGGGGCGCGGTCGCGGGATCGCGTGCACCGCGCGCGACGTCACGATCGTGAACGGCTCGCAGCAAGCGATCGACCTGGTCGCCCGCGTCCTGATCGAGCCCGGCGATGTCGTGGCGCTCGAGGAGCCGGGCTACCTGGGTGCCCAACGCACGTTCAGCGCGCACGGCGCCGACATGCGCGCGATCGCGGTCGACCACGACGGCATCCGAGTCGACCTCTTGGAGCGCTACGCGGCCGGCGCACGACTGGTCTACGTTACCCCCTCGCACCAGTTTCCGCTCGGCTCGCTGCTGGCGGCAACGCGGCGGCGCGCGCTGCTGGCGTGGGCCGAGCGCAATAGTGCAATCGTGGTCGAAGACGACTACGATAGCGCCTATCGTTACGAGGGCCGCCCGATTCCCGCGCTCTACGGCATCGATACGTCCGGGCGCGTCGTCTACGTCGGCACATTTTCGAAAACGATGTTTCCGGCACTGCGCATCGGATTCGTCGTTGCGCCGCCGGCCCTGCGCGAAGTCATTCAGGCCGCCAAGGGATTCGCCGACCGGCAGTCGCCGATTCTCGAGCAGCGGGCGCTCGCATCGTTCATCGTCGAGGGCGGCTTCGAGCGTCACTTGCGGCGCATGCGGGTGCTCTACCGCGCGCGGCGTGAGGCGCTGCTCGCAGCCTTGCGGCGCCACATCGGCGATGGGCTGGAGGTGAGCGGTGAAAGCGCCGGCATGCACCTAGTCGTGCGGTTGCCCCTGCTCGAAACTGACCGCTTCATCGAGCGCGCGCGCCGCGCCGGCGTCGCCCTGATGAGTACCGGGCCGCACCATCTGCGCGATCCGGTACCGGGTGAATTCATCTTCGGCTTTGCCGAACACGACGAGGCAACGATGGAAGAGGCGATCGCACGATTGGGCCGCATCTTGCCGGAATGTCGCTAGACGCGGACGGCATTGGGCGAGCGGCCGCGTTGTTGCGGGCAGCGCAACGCGTGTTCGTCCTCACCGGTGCGGGGATGGGCGTCGGCTCGGGTCTGAAAACGTTTCGCGGCGATGGCGGCTATTGGCGCGAGAAGTCGTTCGCGGAGCTGGCGAGCCGGGCCGGGTTCGAGCACGATCCGGTACTCGTGTGGACGTGGTACAACGAGCGCTTCGCGGCCTATGCCGCGGCCGAACCGAACGCCGGGCATCGTGCGCTGGCCGAACTCGAGCGCGTTGTGCCCCATGTGTTTCACGCAACGCAGAACGTCGACGGGCTGCAGAAGCGGGCGGGGTCGCGGGCGCTGGTCGAACTTCACGGCGACCTCCAAACCGTCCGTTGTACCGGTTGCGCGTATCGCGAGGTGCTGGATGCCCCGTTCGATCTCGCGCGGATCGCGCACGCTTGCGGCGGCAAGCTGCGGCCGAACGTCGTGTGGTTCGGGGAATCGTTACCGGAAGGCGCGTGGGAAAGCGCGGCGGGCGAATCGCAGTCCGCCGACCTCATCATCATTGCCGGAACGTCGCTGGTGGTCTATCCCGCCGCGTCGTTGGGTCGCGTCGGCGATGAGAGCGTGGCGGTCATCGAAATCAACCCCGACGCAACCGGCGGACCGAACGTGCTCGCGCTGCGGGCCGGGACCGAGACCGCGTTGCCCGCAATCCTCGCGCGGGCTAGTGCGTAGCGGCGACGCTGCTGAGCAGGTCCTTCGCTACGATGCGCTTTTGCAGCGACTTCTGGTCGTAGGCCGCATCGAGCAGCGGCTGCATCGTCGCCGGGTCGAAGAACTCGCCGTATTGCGCGCGATGCATCTTCGGCAGTAAGTCCGAGCTGAACGGCGTGTATTTCTGAAGAATGGCGGCCGACGCGGCGTGATTCTTCGGGTTGTTCGCCCACGCGGCCGATTCGCGCAAGGCCGCAACGAAGCGCCGGGCGACATCGGTGTTGGCGCGGATCCAGTCCTCCGTTGCAAACCAGCCTGAGACTTGCAGCGGGTTCCCGATCGCATCGTAGACGTAGCCGAGGACGCGCACGTCGTCGAGCGCGCCGGCCAGGTTCGGCTCGGTCGTCGTCGCGGCGGCGACGGTGCCGCGGGCGATCGCCGCAGCCATCGCGGTTTGCGGGAGTTCGACGTATTTGACCGATGCAAGATCGGTACCGTTCTTTTGCAACCATGCAACGGTCACGAGCTTCGCCGGACCCGTGAGCGACGGAACCGCGATCGTTGCGCCGTTGAGGTCGGCGCCGGTATGGATCGTGGAGTTCTTAGCCACGATCAATGCGCTGACCGGCGCTGGCCCGCGATGAAGAAACGACGGTGCGATCAACAGCAGCGGCAGCCCGTGCTCCCGTGCGGCTGCGACAGCAATGATATCGCCTTCACCGACATCGAGCGCGCCGCCGATGACGGCGCCCGCGATCCCCGAGCCGCTGCCCGTGCGGATGGTCTGGATTTGGGCCGTGATGCCGTACTTGCGAAAGACGCCGTTCTCAAAAGCGTAGTAGGCGAGGGCGTTGCCGTCGTTGCCGGGCGTCCCGATGCGCAGAACCGCCGGGGCTTGCGCGCTGCCCGCGGCCGGAAAGACGAGCGCAGCACCCGCCATAATGGTGAGCGCGTGAGCACGGGAAACGGCCATGACGATGAACCCTCCGAAGGCGGCGGCGAAAGCACGCAGAAAACGCTTTGCCGACGCAAGTCGCGCTCCCCTCCGCTTCGCATCTTAGGAGATCTCCGCGTATGTTGACGCCGCAAGAGAACGAACGTTTGACGCGAGTCGGCCGCGGAACACCGATGGGCGAGACGCTGCGGCGCTATTGGCTGCCGGCGGCGCTGTCGAGCGAACTTCCCGATCGTGACGGCGCGCCCATACGCGTGCGCATCCTCGGCGAGGATTTGGTTGCGTTTCGCGATAGCGACGGGAAGGTTGGACTCGTCGATGCGTTCTGTCCGCACCGCCGCGCGCCGATGTTTTTCGGCCGCAACGAAGAGTGCGGCTTGCGCTGCGTCTACCACGGCTGGAAGTTCGACCGCGACGGCGCCTGCGTCGACATGCCGTCGGAACCGCCGGACTCGCTCTTCAAATCGAAGGTGACGATCAACGCGTACCCGACCTACGAAGCGGGCGGGATGTTGTGGACCTATATGGGACCGCCCGAGTTTCAACCCGCGCCGCCCGACGGCGAACTGCTGCGCGCTCCGGCGACGCATCGCCACGTCTCGAAGACATACGAGGACTGCAACTACCTGCAGGCCGTCGAAGGCGGCTTCGATTCTGCGCACGTGCTGATCTTGCACAACCAGAAGATCGGCGACCGCTCGTTCTTGAGCAATTACGACGCCACGGTTCCGCGCATCGAAGTCGAACCGACCGATTACGGTTATCTGTATACCGGGATCCGGTCACGCGGCGATTTGCAGCACGTGCGCGTCTATCACTACGTGATGCCGGTGATGCAGATCCGGGGGCAGAACCATGCCTTCGATCCGGAGATCCTGACGATCAACGGCCACTACTGGGTGCCGATGGACGACGAGCACACGGTGATCTACAACTTCATGTACTCGGACAACCCGGCCGTGCCGCTGACGCAGAAGTTCATCGACGAATCGGAACACGAGATCGGGCGCGGTCCGGAGGACCTCGATCCCGAGCGTCCGTTTCGACTCAAGGCACGGCTCTCGAACGACTTCTTCATCGACCGCGACTTGCAGAAGCGCACGTTTACTGGCATCCCCGGAATCAACACGCAAGACATCGCGCTGCAAGTGGGGATGGGACCGATCGTCGACCGTTCGCGCGAACATCTCGGCACGACCGATCGCGCCGTGATCGTGTTGCGCCGGCTGTTGCTCGAAGCGGTCGACACGGTCGAGGCCGGCGGCTCGCCGCGCGGCACCGATCCGGCCACGTTCCGCGCGTTGCGCGGCGGGAACCACACCGTCGAGCCGGGTGCCGATTGGCACGAAGCGCTGCAGGCGGAACTGCTGGTCCGCTTCTGATGGCGATTACACGCGCGGCGTTGATCCAAGGAGCGCTGCTTGCCGCAGCAACGCCGGCGGCGCTGGCACAGAACGCGACGCTGACGCCGGTGCGGTTCATCGCCTCCGTCGCCGACGCCGTCCGGCCGTTTCTCTATGCGCTGAATGCCGGGCTGTTTCGCCAGGCCGGTCTCGACGTCGATTGGCAGCAGGCGACGACCGGCGCGGTGGTCGCGCAATCGATCGTGGGCGGCGCGAAGGACATCGGGATGGCGAGCATCACGTCGATCATCGCGGCGTATGCGCGGAATCTTCCGTTTGCCATTCTGGCGCCGTCGATCATCTACCGGAAAGACGTTGCGACCGCAGGCATCGTGGTGGCTGCGAATTCACCGCTGCGCACGCCGCTCGATCTCCAGGGAAAGGTGGTCTCGTGCTCGGCGATCGGCGACATCGCCTACCTCGGCTTGCGCGCGATCATCGATGCGCGCGGCGGCGATTCATCAACCGTGAAATTCATCGAGCTGCCGCCCAACGCCGCCGCGTCGGCCGCGATCGAGCAAGGCCGGATCGACGCCGGATTGGTTGCCGAGCCCGTGATGATGCAGGACGTGCGCGCCGGAAAACTGCGCTTTTTCATCGACGAGCTGACCGGCTACGAGCGCCCGATCCTCGAGGTCGTCTATTTCTCGAGCCGCGATTATGCAGCGAAGAATCAAGACACCGTTGCGCGTTTTGCCAAGGTGCTCCAGCGCGCGGCGGCCTACAGCAACGCGCACGTCGCGGAGACGAGCCAGATCTTCGCCTCGTATTCGGGCATGGACCCGAAGGTGGCCGTCGAGATGCGGCACGGCTTCACGCCCGCCACGGTCGAGCCGTCGGCGATTCAGCCCGTGATCGACCTGATGGCGAAATACAAGAACATCCCGCAACGGTTCGACGCGCGCGAGCTGCTGCAAACGGTGGTTTCGTGAGCTTGCAACGTTTCTGCGGGGCAGCGCTGTGCACGGCATTGCTCGCCGGCGGCATCACCTCTGACGCGAACGGTCAGGCGATGTCGGCGGCGCAGGCGCACGTGGCCGCGGCGATGGCCGACGTATCGCCGTCGACGCCGAACGCGAAGCCGTGGCAGAGCTACGGCTCGCTGTTCAAGCTGGTCTGCACGCAACCGAAGGCCGGCGCGAAGCCGCCGTTCGTCGGTGCCGGCGAGCCGGAAGAAAAAGAGAAGCTGGTGCCGACCCCGCGCGACCAGTGGTACGTGCCGCCGGTTCGGGTGTTCGACAACCTTTATTATATTGGAACGCAAACGGAATCGACGTGGGCGCTCACCACGTCAGCCGGGATCATTCTGCTCAACACGAACTTCCCGTGGGTGACTCCGGAGCTCTTGAACGAGCTGAAAACCTTCGGTTTGGATCCGGCCAACATCAAATATGCGATCGTAGTGCGGTCGCATTCGGATCAATCGTGGGGCATCAACGCGCTGAAGAAGATGGTGCCGTCGGCGCACGTGATCATGTCGGCGATCGATTGGGATCTGCTGGCGAAAGACAACTCCCCGGCGAGCGTCAAGCCAACGAAAGACATGGTCGCCTACGACGGTGAGAAGCTCACCCTCGGCGACACGACGGTAACGCTGTACTCAACGCCGACGTCCACGCCCGGAAATCTCTCCATCATCTTTCCGCTCAAGGACGGCAACCAGCGGCACATGGCCGGGATGCTCGGTGGGGATTTCATGCGTCTCGTCCAGGAAGGGGTCCAGATGTTCCCCGACATGGCGGCGATGAGCACCACCTATATTGCCTCATCGCAGCGCTTCAAAGATCTCGAAGACCAAGCCGGCGTGGACACGATCATCCACATCCACGCCGAGTACGACAACACGCTGCAAAAACTCGACGCCGTACGGGCGCGAAAGCCGGGCGATCCAAACCCTTTCGTCAACAAAGACGACGTCGACCGCTTCATGAATCTCCACATCGAATGCGCCCAAGCCCAACTAGCCTGGGCCAAAGACAAGTAAGTGGCGATCCTTCGACAAGCTCAGGATGACATTAGGGGACGGCGGCGGTCTGCGATAAAACTGAGGAACGCGTCGTAGAGCGTCTGCGTGCTCGCCGGGAGCGTGCGATAGTAGTACGTGCTCGAGATCATCGGCATGTCCCGAGGCTTCACCGTCTCCGGCCTTTCCTGGGCAAACGCCCCGAGGGCCGCCGTGACGGAGCTCTCGCTGCCCGGCCAAGTGAACCAATACGCCCCGAGCCGCCCATCTTGGTGAAGACGTTCGAGCACCTGCGTACAGTACGCGGCATTCTCGTCATCCGTGTAATACGGATATGACGGGTTCCCAAACCCCGTGACAAACGTGGGCTTGAACGAAAACGCCGCCGTCAGCATAGCGAGAAACGGCAGCCCTTCGACATCGAGGCGGTCGCGAGCGAAGTCCAGCGAAACGTTCGAGCCTTGAATCGATGCAAAGCTCAGCGGCACGCACAGCGTCGCGAGGCGTACGTTGTTGTCGTGGGTTAGATCATCGCTGGTCGTTCCAACCGTGGCCGGGAGGCCGGACGCCGTCCGAAACGCATCGGCGAGGCTCTTCGACCACCCCGCCAGCGTCCGTTCCGCCGCGGGTTCGCTCGCGTGCTCTCCGGAGGTGACTTTCCCACCGGGCGGCGGGCTCACGGTCGTGAAGGCATGCCCGATATCCCAGGCGACGATCGCGGGATGCGCACGCAACCGCGAACCGGCGTCGCGGGCAAACGCCACCTGGCGCTCCAGAAGCGTACCGCTGTAGATATTGCCGATTCCGGCTGTACACGTTAGCGACGGGAGACAGCGCAGACCGGCGTCCGCAATGAGCCCAACGAATGCCTCGAGCTGTTCGAGCACGGACGGTGGCCCATCCCACGGCACCAAAAACCGGACATCGGTGATGCCGGCACCAACGATGCCGGCAAGATCCGCTTGAATCGTGCCCGCATTGAAATCGTGCCACCGCGGCGTGTGGTTGACGCCTACCGCAAAACGCACGACCTACTTGGGTGGGGTTTCTTCTTCATCGAGCAGCTCGACGACGCGTGACCCTTCGCTCTGGACCATGCCGGTAACATCGGCTGCCAGGACGCCCTCGCGCATGTCGTCGACCGCCCGTTCGATCTCGTCCTCGAAGTCATCGTCGGCCGGCACGTTTTTTGTATCCATAGCAGATTCATACCCAAGAAATGACCGGCGGCCTCTACGACCGGCATCGCAGGGCGGACGACCGGGGCGACGGCGCGAAGCGCCCAAAGTGATGGGCAAAACGCTGTTCGAGAAAATATGGGACCGCCATGTGGTAAAGGACCTTGGAGATGGCTTCGCCCTCATCTTCGTCGACGCACAGATGCTCACCGACCTCTCGTCCCCGCAATTCGTGCAGCTCAAAGAACGCAGCCTCCCGTTGCGGTTTCCCAAACGCACGTTTGCCGTGTCCGACCATACGGTTCCGACGCTGGTTGAAGGCGCTGCGAAAAGTGTGTCGCGGCGCAATTCGTGGACCGACATGATGCACGACAAAGCGACGCAATTCGGAGTCACGCACCTCGATGCGGACGATCCGGACCAAGGCATCACCAGTATCGTCGCGCCGGAGCTCGCCATCGCGTGGCCCGGAAGCACGTTCACCGTGCTCGACAGTCACGCGTGCACGTCGGGCGCGCTCGGTGCGATGGCGTGGGCGTCGACCGCGAGCGACGTATTGCATACGCTCGCAACGCAAACCAGCATCCTCAAGAAGCCGCCGGTCATGCGCATCTCGCTGGTGGGAACGCCCGGCACCGGCATCACCGCGAAAGACATGATGCTGCACGTGCTGCGCGAGCTGAGCATCGCCGGCGCCGCCGGTTACGCGGTTGAACTTGCCGGGCCGGTGATCCGCGCGATGCCGATGGAAGGCCGCTTAACGTGTTGCAACGTGGGGGTCGAACTCGGCGCCCGGGTGGTGATGATCGCACCGGATAGCACGACCGTCGACTACCTCAACGGGCGCCGGTACGCGCCGTCGGGCGCCGACTGGGATGTTGCCGTACGCGATTGGCTACAGCTCGCGTCGGACGACGACGCGGTGTTTGATCGCGACGTAACGATCGACGTAAGCCGGGTTGAACCGCTCATCACGTGGGGTCCGAGCCCGGACTTCGTCATCGGGATCAGCGAGAACGTTCCCAATCCGGTCGACGAACCGGATCGCGAACGCCGGGCCGTGCTCGAAGCGGCGCTGGCCTATACGAACCTCACGCCGGGCGCACCGATCGCCGGAACGCCGGTAGATTTTGTCTTTATCGGCTCGTGCGCGAACAACCGCATCTCGGATCTGCGCAGCGCCGCAGCGGTCGCCAAGGGACGGACCGTCGCGAAATCGCTCGATGCGTGGGTGATTCCGGGATCGCAAGCGGTGAAACGTCAAGCCGAAGCGGAGGGACTCGACGTCATCTTTCAAGCTGCCGGTTTCCATTGGGGTGAGCCGGGCTGCTCGATGTGCGGTGGTCAGGGCAACGGCTTCACGGAGTTGCTCGGGCCGCGCCGTCGCGCCGTTTCGACGATCGCGCGGAACTTCCCGAATCGTCAGGGTCCGCAAAGCATCACCCACCTCGCGAGCCCGGCGACCGCCGCGGCCGTCGCGGTGGCGGGACACATCGTCGATGTCCGGGAGTTCGCGTCATGAGCGAGGTGATCGGAGCGGCTGCGGCTGTCCTTCGTCCCAACATCGACCCGATGATCATTGCTCCGCGCACGCCGGCTGAAAAGGGCGGCGCCGCGACGCAGGGTGCGGCCGAATCGGTAAAGTCGACCGATCTCTTTCGGTTCTGGCGCTTCAACGATGACGGCACGGAAGTTGCCGATTTCGTCCTGAACCGGCCGCCGTTTCGTGAGGCGCGGTTTCTCATCGCCGGGCCGAACTTCGGCTGCGGCAGCGCCCGCGAACACGCCGTTTGGGCGTTGCTCGCGTACGGCATTCGCGCGGTCATCGCGCCGAGCTTCGGGCCATTGTTTCAATCGGGCTGCTTCAAAAACGGCATCGTCCCGGTCGAGCTCGACGAGAGCGAGACGGTGCGGTTGGCGGAAGAGTGCGCGCCCGGCGCTCCGAGCGCCTTGCTGACGCTCGATCTCGAGAACTTGCTCCTTATCTCGCCGCGCGGACGCAAGCTGACCTTCGCACTGCCTGAATTCCGCCGCCGTCAATTGCGTGACGGTCTCGACGAGATCGACACGACGCTGCAGTCGCTCGGCGAGATCGAGCGATTCTACCGGCAAGCGAGTGCCGTTCGGCCGTGGATGTACAACGGCGAGGAGTTAGCATGAAGCTTCCAGCGGCCGTCAAGCGGTTGGTGCTCCCGGCGATCGTCATCGCCGGCATTCTGACCGGCATCACGGGCGTTCGCGCCGCCGATTACCCGACCAAGCCGATCACGTTCATCATTCCCGCCGCTCCCGGCGGTGCGTACGACATCAGCGCGCGACTCCTGATTCCGGCACTGCAGAAGGCGTTGGGCGTGACCATCCTCCCACAGAACTTCAGCGCGGGACCGGTCGCGCCGACACAGCTATATAAAGCACGACCGGACGGCTACACGATCGGCATCGTGAGCATGCCGGGGACGCTGCTTTTACAGTTGATGGGAAGCACCGACTACGACGTTGACAAATACACCTGGCTCGGTCGCGTGGCGCACGAAACGTACGCGTTGGCCGTCGCAGCGAATTCCCCGATCAACTCCATCGCAGCGATGAAAGCCCTGGGACGCCCGGTATCCTTCACCAGCGCCGGCCCCGGTTCGACGGCGTTCGCCGCCACCCAGTTGGCGATGCGCCGGCTCGGCTTGAACGCGAAGATCATCACGGGGTACCCGAGCGCACCGGAATACATCCTCGGCGTGATCCGCGGTGATGGCGACGCCGTGATCACGAACCTTACCGCGCTCACGCCCTTCGTCACGTCGCATCAGGTGAAACTGCTGCTTTCCTTCGATGACGGCAACGCGGTCCCAGGCGTGCCCAACGCTCGCGCCGCGCACGCACCGGACCTGGCGAAGATCTCGCTCGATACGCTCGTCGGCGCACCGCCGGGGCTGCCGCCGGAGATTCGTAAGCGCCTCAGCGACGCGATCGCGGCGGCAATTCGCGATCCGGACACGCAGGCGCGCGCCAAGACCGCCAGCGCCGACCTCGCGCCCGGCAATGCAGCCCAAGCCGCGGCAGTCGTAGCCGCGCAGCACGCGTTCTTCACCAAGAATGCGGACCTTATCGGGAAGCCGTGATCTGGCAGGCCTGGTGGACGGGGTTCGCGAGCCTCGTTCATCCGGCGCAACTCCTGTTGCTCGCGCTCGGCATGGCCTACGGTCTCTTCGTGGGTGCCTTACCCGGGATCGGCGGCGCTACGGCAATTGCGCTCGCCGTGCCGCTGACGTACGGCATGGACTCATTCGGAGCGATCGCCTTCGCGTGCGGCGTGATGGGAGCCGTCCCGATGGGCAGTTCGATCACCGCCATCCTGCTCAACACACCGGGCGCGGCGCCGAGCGCTGCAACGTTGATCGACGGTTATCCGCTCGCACGCCAAGGAAAGGCCGGGCTGGCGATCGGCGCGGCGGCGAGTTCGAACGCGATCGGCGGCTTGATCGGAACGATGTCGGTGTTGGTGGTCATGCCGCTGGCGCGCCGGATCGTGTTGCTGTTTCGGCCGCCCGAGTTTTTCTTGCTCGGCATGTTGGGGCTCGTCGTTGTCGCGTTGTCCTCGCGCGGCAAGATGTTGCGCGGGCTCGTAACCGCCGGCCTCGGTCTGATGATCGCTTGCATCGGCCAGGACTTGGTGACCGGCGAGCTGCGCTTCACGCTCGGGAGCCAGTATCTCTGGAGCGGGGTGCGCATCGTGCCGGCGCTGATCGGACTTTTTGCGATCGCTGAGATGATCAACTTGTCCATCAAGGGCGGTGCCGTCGTTTCGAACGCCGATGCCCGCGTGAAGGTCGAACGCATGAGCGCCGGTCTGATAGAAACGCTCCGTCATTGGCCGACCGTGCTCCGCGGTTCGCTCATCGGTACGGTCGTCGGCGCTGTACCCGGCGTCGGCGGTACTGTCGCGGCGTTTCTTTCGTACTCGATCACCTCGCAAGTGTCGAAACAGCCGGAGACGTTCGGCAAGGGCAACATCGAGGGCGTGATCGCGGCCGAATCGGCGATCAACGCGAGTGACGGGAGCCATCTCATACCCACGCTAGGTTTCGGCGTGCCCGCCGGCGCCGAGATGGCGGTGTTCCTCGGGATCCTGATGCTGCACGGCCTCCAACCCGGCCCTGCGATGTTGATCGACCATCAAGCGGAAATTTACGGCATCGTCTGGGCGCTCACGTTCGCGTGCGTACTGGCATCCTTCATCGGCTTGGTCTGCGTCCGGCCGCTGGCGGCGATCACGACGGTGCCGACGCGGGTTTTGGTGCCGATCGTCGTTTGCCTCGCGCTCGTCGGTTCGTACTCGGTCGATCAGAGCATCGGCAACGTCATTGTGAGCGGCGTCTTCGGCGTGCTTGGCTACGTGTTGATCCGCCAGGACTACCCGCGCCTTACGATCGTCATCGGCATGGTGCTCGGCGGCATCATCGAGCGCAGCTATCACCAATCACTGATGATGTCGGACGGCAGTTGGGGGATCTTCGTCGCGAGTCCGATTGCGATGACCTTGGCCGCGCTTATCGTTGCGGCGCTGGTCGTACCGCCCGCTCGACTCGCGGTGCGTAAGGCGATGGGGGCTTGATGCCGGCAGCGGCTCGCACCTTCGTCGTACCGGCCGCGATATGGCTCGTCACTGCGGCGTTCATCATATCCGCCTCCCGGCTGGGACCGGTCGCGCGTGCGATGCCGCTGCTCGTCGGGTGGTTGACCTTGCTGCTCGTCACGCTCGACATCGTCGCGCGCACCGGTACGCCGGTGGGCCGAGCGCTGACGAGCGCGCTCAATCCGGCGGCACTGACTCCGGCCGATGCACAAGCGACCGGCTCGGCGCGCGCCTTCCGGGTAGGCCTCGCGCCGATCCTCGCGCTGATCGCCGGCTTCACGCTCATCGGCGCCTTGCCGTCGGTGCCGGTCTTCGTCTTCGCATCGCTGCGCTGGCACGCGCAGCGGGGTTTCTTGACGAGCGCGGTCCTCGCGGTTGCCGTGACGCTCTTCGTCTACGGCATGTTTTACAAAGTATTGCAGTTGCCGCTCTATCCCGGGTTGCTCTTCGGCGGCGCCTGGCAATAGTTTTCGCCGTAAACCCATGAACGTTCTGTGAAGGCGCACTTCCCGGCCCCCTCACCGACTCTTCACACCCCCAGCGTACGCTCGTACCAATCGGTATTGGGAGGGCGGTATGAGCATCTTTTCACGCATTTTGGTGGGTACGGACGGTTCGGACGCCGCCGAGCAGGCCGTCGATTTTGCGGCCAAGCTCGCGAACGAGCACGGGTCCGAACTCATCGTGTCGCACTTCGTCAACTGGGTGCCGGTGGTAACCGAAGCGGCGGCTTCCGGAGCAATCACCGACCCGGGGATCATCGACGAGCTGCGAGCGGCGGGCGACCAGTTCATCGAACGGGCCAAGAGCCGGGCGAAGACCGCGGGCGTGACGGCGCAAGGCCGGCTGGTTGACGGCGAACCCGCATTCGGCATTCTCGAGCTTGCCAGGGATGAAGCATGTACGCTGATCGTCGTTGCGACGCACAACCGTTCGGGCTTCGAGCACTTCTTTATCGGCAGCACCACGGAAGCCGTGCTGCGCGGAAGCATGATTCCGGTGCTCACCGTCCGTTCCGGCGACCAACTCGTGCGATCGGGGCGCTGCTTCGAGCGCATCATGGTCGGCATCGACGATTCCGAACCTTCGGATGCGGCGCTCGAAGCCGTCATGAATTTTCCGCTCGAGGATCGTGGCAGCGTCGAGTTGGTCGCGGTGTCCGGCACGGCCTTCGTCGTCGGCGGGAGCGACTATCATCAGGCCGCGCTGGATGAACTCCACGAAGATGCCGAGCGCGTCGTGGACGCGGCTCTTGCGACGGCGCGTAAACGCGGCTGTGCATTCGAGGGTCGCGTTGTCGACGGCCGGCCGGCGAACGCTTTGGTGGTGACGGCGGAACATGACAAGGTCGACCTCATCGTGCTCGGCAGTCACGGGCGGCGCGGATTACGGCGCCTCTTCATCGGCAGCGTTGCGGAAAGCGTCGTTGAGTCGTCACCCATACCGGTGCTCGTCGTGCGCGGTTTGCAAAAGGCGCGGGTGCCCGTCAAGGAGTCGGTGCGCGGCTTGGCGACGGTGAGTGCGTAGCATGTCGGACTTAGAAGATTTCATCGCGAATTCAAACGGAATCACCCTCCACCGCAAACGCGTGCTCAAGGCCTTTAGCCACGTCGAGGATAGCCCGCTGATTCAGGTGCTCTATAACATGACACGGCCGGCGCTGCGCGTCACGAAGCCCGATCGCAAAAAGGCGGCTGCGCCGCCCGCGGCGCCAAAGATCGTGCGTAAGGGCATGGTCAACTACCGGCGCGAGCTGCACGGCTACTCCGACCAACCGGACACCAACTCCAAATGACGATGCAAACCTTTCCGCAAAAGCGCCACGCGACATCGCCCATCGAAGAAGTCATCTGCGAATTCGAATTTTCGCAGGTGGGTGCGTGGGACCCACACTTGCCCACTCGCCTCTACGATGAAATGCGGTCGGTCTATCCCACTCCGCCACAACAGGTAACGGCCGAAAATTCGACGCTCTCCGAACGCTCGCACGGCCCGAAGATCCTCCTGACGACGGCGGATGGCAAATACCAGGCTCGCTGCGGGGACATGGCGATGACCCTGCATGCGCTCCGTCCCTATCCGGGCTGGGCCGACGTGTACGATCGCATCGCGCATGCGCTGCGCAACTACCTGCAAGTGGCCAAGCCGAAGGCGATCGCCCAGATCAACCTGACCTATCGCAACCGCATTATGGTCCCCGCGCAGTCGCTCCTAATGTCCGATTACTTCACGCTGGGTACGACGATCCCGCACGGCCTGCCGAAGCGCTTCATCTCGTTTGCGACCGGCTTTCGCGCCGCCTACGATCACGATCCGCACAGCGTGCTATCGGTCTCGTTCTCAGCGTCGCCCCCGCAGCACGACGTAAGCCTCGCTGTGGAGGCCAATATCGACGTGATGACCTCGCGCATTCAGCTCCACGAGGCGGTCGAGCTCGAGACGTTGCTGGAGATCGTGCGAGACCTGAAAGCCAAGGCCTACGACGCGTTCGAGAAACTCATCACCGACCACACGCGAAAGCTCTACGGCAGATAACGGTACAACGTTTTCCAGGACAAAAGTCACTGGTGCGGATGCCGGCGGGCCTGGGTTGGATCGAAAACGGTTGATTATACTCATCCGGAGTGTTCACGGCACAACTGGGTCCCAAACGAGTCATGCCCTTTCGCGGGCGAGGGGGCTTCACACTGGCCGTCACCGGTGCGGTGGTGCTCTCGCTTGCGTTGGATTCATTTCGGCTTGCGAAAAGCGGCCTGACGTTTGACGAAGCGGCGACGATCGCATACGCGCGACTTGATGTTCGGAGCCTCTTCGCGGCCTTGCAATCCAGCGACGTCTTCTTCGGTGCGTATTATGGCTGGATGCACGTCTGGATGCGTTTGGGTGAAAGCGAAGCGGTGCTGCGCTGGTTCTCCATTCTCTGCGCCGCCGGCGCGGTTATCGCCCTAGCGTTTCTTGCCCGACGTCTCTCCGATACGAAGGCCGGTGTAGCGGCCGCTATTCTCGCGGCTACGAGCCCGCTGCTTTTTGACCTCGCGCGGCAAGCGCGGCCGTATTCGTTACTCGTTCTCGTCGCGGCGCTGTCGTCATTGGCGTTCTTACGGGCCTCTGAACGTCCGTCGTGGCCGCGCTGGACGTGGTACGTCCTCATCAGCGCGGCGGGTTGCTACGTTCACCTGTTTCTCTTGTGTTTGGGTGCGGCACATGCTCTCTGGGCCGTGATCTGCCGGCGCGATCTGTACCGCTCCGGGCTGACCTGGGCGCTTGTCGCCATCGCGTTCTCGACAACTCCGCTGCTCGTCGTCCTCCATCACTATCCAAGCGTTAACGGTTACATCGCTCGCCCGACGTGGCGCGCTCTCGTAGAGACCTGGGATTGGTTTGCGGGTTCGCGCGTGCTGGTCGTGCTCACCCTCGTGCTCGTCGCTGCTTGGATCACGGTACGGCTACACCGGCGGCAACGCATCCTTACTTCGAAGGTACTGTTCCTCATCGCGACGATCGCCGTTCCGCCGCTCCTGGTGTTTGCGGAGTCGTTGATTCTGAAACCCTCATATATGCAGCGATACCTCGTGGAGGCATGGCCGTCGTACATCGTTGCGCTCGCTATCATTCTCACCCGGTTGCGGCCGCTCTACCTCGTGCCGGTCGCTGCGCTTGTTTTGGCGCTGCAGACTGGCGCCATTGTCCGAACGCACATGATCGTAGCCCAAAATTGGCGCACGGCAAGCAGCGTCATCTTCGCGGGCGAGCTGCCGGGCGATCAGCTCGTCGTCTTTCCGGCGTTCGGGATGCTGCCCTATGAGTATTACCGCGAGCGGCTACGTGTGAGCGGAACGCCGGCGCTCCGGTTTCCCCGTTTGCCGCCCTTTCCGCTCACGATGACGAACAATGACAGCAACAAGTTCGCAATCGACCGGGGTGCACTCGTTGCGACTGCCGATCGTCCATCGCGGATCTGGTTCTTGGTCGGCTGGACGGACGATCCGCGAACCGGGCAGGGCCTTCGCATCCTAACGCGTGCGTTGCCTTCCGGCTACCGGCTCGCGCTCGAGCGGCGCCTGGTCCACGAAACGGTGCTGCGTTACGACTTGAAAAAAGGCTAAGACCGCGACGATCGCGTCTTCAAAAGCGGCTTAGGCTATCGAGCGATAATGCGCGCATGAATTATCGCGCTATCACATTGCCCGCCGCCTTGTCGGTTGTCGCGCTCGCCGTCTTCTCGGCGTGCAGCGGCGGCTCGAATAGCACCTCCATGTCGCCTCTCGCGGCGCCCGCTACGGTAGCCCCTACTGCGCCGCCCGCACTCCCGCAGGCAGCCTTCTCGACCGCAACGCGCGGCTCGCAGACCGGCCTCGCGGCAATCAACGGCTTCGCCGTATATAATTTCGATCTCGACCTCACGACCCCTGGATTGTCGGCGTGCGCGGCACCGGTGCCGCCGGCGACCGTTGGGTGCACCACGTTCTGGCCGCCGGTGGTTCCGCCCGCGGGCGCCACGCTGGTCGCGCCGTTTGGTGAAATTACGCGTCCCGAGGGCACGCTCCAACTCACCTATAACGGTCATCCGCTCTACACGTATGCCGAGGACACGACGACGGCTAGCGACGGTATCACGGCATCGGGCGGCCTCTGGCACCTCGGACAACCGTCAACCACGGATCTGGAGATGCCCGATTTCGCACCGACATCCACGGCCACCCGTCGCACCCTATTCTTCATCGCGGACTACACACTAGCTTAGACGGCCCGTCTTTGTGGAAGAGACGGGCCGGAGGGTTGCGTCATGCTTGAACTGCGCGCCAACTGCGAATGCTGCGATCGTAATCTCCCACCAGACTCGCCGGAGGCGATGATCTGCACCTTCGAGTGCACGTTTTGCCGAACGTGCGTGCAAATTGCCGCCCGAGGGTCGGAGCGGCGGCCGGGGGGGCAGGCTAGAGCAGGGGGACCCTCGGTTCTCTTGCTAAACACGGAAGAGGCGCCGGAGCCATTATGGCCTGGAGCCTTGGAAATGGAGCTAATCTTGCGACTCGAACGTGCTTGCGTGGTGGCACGGATAGCGATGGTTCTCGTTCTGCTATCCCTGAATGTAGCAAACGCTCAAACGGCAACAGATACTCCGAATCCAGTTGCCCCTGTGCCAGCGC
Source organism: Vulcanimicrobiota bacterium (assembly GCA_003164495.1). Lineage (GTDB taxonomy): Bacteria > Vulcanimicrobiota > Vulcanimicrobiia > Vulcanimicrobiales > Vulcanimicrobiaceae > Lustribacter > Lustribacter caenicola. The sequence goes on along the minus strand of PLTN01000162.1, from coordinate 15,894 downwards.
CGCCGACGGGCGCCGCCTCGTCTATGTCTCTGCCGGCCTCGCCGGCGCCGAGTCCGATCGGCGAAGATTTGCTTGGGGGCACGACGGTCATGGTCTCACTCGCTGAACCGATTTCGTCGGCGACAGCAGAGGTTGATGACCAAATCGCCATTGTGGTTCGGAAGCCAGTGGTAGTTAAAGGCTACTTGTTTATCGCCGCAGGTGCGAACGGGCACGCCACCGTGACCTCGGCAGAGCATTCCGCCGGTAATGGATCCGGCGGTAAGCTGGCGTTTACGATCGATTGGGTCTACGCGGTAGATGGCGGGAAGATCAAACTCTCTCAAACGAATCACGCGAGCGAAACCGGTGATACAAAGGGGGCTTCGAGTACTGCGACCATCGCAACGTACTTGCTTCTTGGCCCACTCGGCCTTTTCGCGCACAACTTCGTGCACGGAAAAGACGTCACGATCACGCCGAAGCAGAACTTCGTGGTGTTTGTTGATCACGACGTGTACCTACCCGCGCAGCCTTACGCCGGTCCCAGCCCGGAAAGCACGCCAAGATAACGCGGGCTCGCTCATCGCCGATAGTCGCTAACGTCTTGGTATAAGCATCGGTTTGCGTGATGCGCGCACAGAACGGGCCCTTTGCAGAGCAGCGCCTTAGCGGGCTTTGGAAGTCTTACGACCCGCTATCCTTTCAAAAGTGCGATCTCCTCGCAGAACGATTTCTGCTTGCCTCCCAGGGCCAATACCGCGTTTTCTTCGCTCCGCTCGGTGGATTTCCGGAGTCCGGCAGCTGCATCGTTTTCGTGGGTCTAACTCCCGGACTCGCTCAGCTACAGCTCTCGGCAAAACTTTATCGTGAAACCGAGGCTGCTGAACGCGATGATGCAGTAGTATTTGGCCGGATGCTGAGGTCCGAGGTGGCGTTCGGAGGTCAGATGCGTGCGAATCTTTGCAAGATGCTTGACGAGATCGGTTTACATCGAATCTTCGATGTTGATAGTTCGCTCTTACTATTCAACAAGAATGACGAAGCAGGAATTGCCGCAACCTCCGCGCTCGTATATCCGGTGTTTAAGGGTCCCGAAAATCGCAACTTCGGCGGCACGGTCGACCTCCCGAAAACCAGGCTTTTCCGTGAAATGATTGATGTGCTACTCGCACCTCGATTGATCGCAGCACCGAATGCGTTGATAGTGCCGCTCGGGATGTCAGCGTCAACGGGCGTATGTCATCTTATTGATCAAGGACTGATCGATAGGGGTCGAGTGCTCATCGGCTTTCCTCATCCTTCCGGCAACAATGGTCACCGTAAGGCGCAGTTTGCAGAGCGTCGCGAAGATCTTGAACGGCAATTGCGTCAATGGTCGGTCGACGAGGGCGGGGCAAAGTGCCCATCAGCTTAGCTCGATGGAGAGCGTTCCGCGTCATCATCTACATCGCCGGTTGCTTCCAGGAACTTGGTTCACTAGACGATCATGCATGAAGTCCATGCACCAGACATGATTTGCCTGCGTTGGCGCGATGCGAACGCGCATCACCGCGGATTTGCGCCGGCGCTTCGGGCCTTTTGCGCATAAAACTTAGACCTTCTAGGCGATACAGACGAGATAACGCCGATCTTGGGCTTATATTACATCGACTTGCGATTGAATCGCATCGTCTCGCAAATGCGCCTTTGGCTTGCGCCGTAATCTTCCTGAAGCTCGCCGGCCAACACGCGCTGCTTGGCCGGCTTCAGAGCTTTTTTGAGAGCACGTCTTGGAGCATGACTTTGTCGAGCGTCAGATCAGCGACGAGCCGCTTGAGTCGCGTATTCTCGTCACGCAATTCGTTGATCTCGCGAATCTCAGGCGTACCGAGCGCGCCGTATTTCTTTTTCCAGAGATGGATCGTGTTCTCGTGGACGCCGGTTTTGCGGGCGAGTTCGGCGATCGGAATGCCGGATTCGGCTTGCCGTAGGACCTTCGCGATCGACTCGGGGGACTGGCGTTTGCGGGCCATGGGGACCTCCTTTCGTTCGGGCCGTTTAGGCGGCTCGAAATTGTGGTCCCGCTGGCGTAGTTTTTGGGGTGCCCTCCACCGCGGTAGCCATTCGGTAGCCGCGTCGGTCGATTTCACGGGTCCTGAACTCGCTCAGCGTGATCGACTCAACGCTGGCAGACGCGGACTCCGTCAGAGCGCTCAGTGCTCGAACGGGTTGCGGGCAGCGCGGACGGCAGGAGCGCGGATTCCGGACGCCCGTCACCGTATCAATGAAAAACGCCGCTGTAGCGGGTCTGAGTGGTGCGCCAACGAGAATCGAACTCGCTTACGTCCGTATCAGATAGTCCGCCTAGTGCTGGGGAGTATCGTTCCATATTTGGCCGAGCCTGTCCAGCACGGGTAGGCTCAGGTAGTACCGTCCTGTTGGTGGGCAGAACGATGGGCAGCTAAGCCTGCTAAATAGCTTGGTCAGACGAGCGCGGTCTTTCCTGATACAGGCACTCCCGGAGCGGAAGTGCCTTTGTGGGTTAGGTGGTTTCGAGCCAATGGGCATCCGAACGTGTAACCGCGGACCGACGCGCGCACCAGGTGAACAAAACCGACCTCCGCGTCGAAGCAGCCATCCATGACGCAACTTCCGCAGGGGCCCGACGAGCGGTCGACACCCGTACCAACCCGCCAGGCGAATGCCGAGCGATATGAAGAGATTGCCCAAAAGCTGCTCGACCGCTTCGCTACGGACTTTGGCCTCGATCGCGTTGAGGGCAAGCAACAGGTCGACGGTACGGTTACCTCATGGGAGCTCGACGGAGTAGCGTTTCTTGCTAACAACGAGGGCATGTTCTACGTCGTCGAATGCCGCCGCTACACGACCTCGAAGCTCAAACAAGAAGCGCTCGCTGCGATCGCCTATCGCATACACGATACGGGTGCCCTCGGGGGCATCGTCGTCTCACCGATGGAGCTACAGAGCGGCGCCGAGCGAATTGCAGAGGCCGAGGACATCATCAACGTTCGTCTTAATGCCGACGCGACCCTGACATCGTTCGTCATGCAGCTAAAAGGGCGCGCTTACGTTGGCCTGGCAGAGACGCTACCGCCATTTTCCGAGAACCTCGCCATGAAAGTCATGCGAGCAGCCTGCTCAGCCGGCCGTCACGCTGACTGTTCCGGCGACTGTAGCTGCGACTGCCACGCGCAGCCGACAACGATATCTGCGTGAGCACTGCGAGCCGCGCGAAGCAAACGCGACGTCAGTATGCTCGGTTCTTTTCGTCAGCGCTAATAATCCATCAAAATGAAGCATACTTTAGCATTGCTGCCTATATCCAAACACGAAAGCGGCCGCAATTAATCGGCGCGCTTCAAGTACGTCCAGATCGTTTCAGTAGCGAGCGCGATTACTCCGGCGTCGTCGGCAGCCGGCGTGAACCGCTCAACGTGGAAACTCTCAACATCAGCTTTATCCCAGAGTTCGACGTGCACGAGCTTGTCGCCGAGCAGATGCGCTGTCGCCCAGCGAGAATCTCCATTGAGCGACCATTCCGCAGTCGGTCCATGCACCATCGAGTACAACTTCCTACCGCCGGACAAAACGTCGACCTCACGCTTCTTACGTAGCGCTCGGTCCACAGCGCCGGCCCACGCCTCAAGGACGGTGGCGTTCGACTCGACAGACCATTCCGAGAGATCGTAGAGGAGCGCCGCCACTTCTTCCATCTCAGCCGCGAAGGACGCGAGGTCAAAGGTCGTGTTTGGCTCGTTGTATCGCTTGCCTCTTTTATCGCGCGTGTACCGGAAAGCGTAAGAACCGGGATCCATCTCATGGAACTCGCTGATTCGACCTTTTAAAACTCTCATCTCCTCAGATTGGGCCAGCTGCGGATCCACCGCTTCCATTCCCCCCGCGATCAATTCGATGAGTGGCTCAATCGCATGAGCGCTCATTGCTGCGTCGACTTTGATATTATTTGGGAATGTCGCGAAACTCTGCATGCTTCGAACGATGTGCTTCAACATCAACTCAACGAATTGCCGGTAAGCGAAGACGAGCGGATAAACGAGCAAGTGGGGATGCGGGCCGCCTTCTTTTAACGACGCAGCCAAGATCTGGGCGGCGCTTTGAAAACCGCTTGCGATCAAATAGTCGTCGTAGCCGAACATCCCGAGTTGTGCCTGCGTGCTTAAGCTTTCGCCCTTACGAAACAGACGGCGTTGGCCTTCGACCGGCTTCGGTGCTCCCGTCAACGTCAACCCTCCATATTTCTCGATTTACTCGCCGCGACGTCGCGCAATCTGAAGTCGATCGAGTCGATGTCAAACGAGCCCCGCTACGAAAATGTACAGATCGGTAGCGAGCGCGAGCGACAAACTCGCAGTTCGTTTGTCAAATGCGAATCCGCCGAAGTGATGAGAGGCCGAAGACCATCGAAAAGCCGCATACATCAAAGACACGAGCAACTCGCCGTCCGCTGAGCGGTCACCGCCGGTCGCGTCTTTCCATCGATTGTTCAAAACATTTCCGATTGCTTTGCCCCACTCTTCCATGCCTTTCTCGCCGCGCGCGACCGCAAATTGCGAGCCCAAGATCGTTGTGAGGCCTTCGATCACGAGCCGGCACTTCGATGCAACCTCGCGGTATTCACGTCGGCGCCAAGCGAGTGATGCCGCTTGCAGCTCGACTGTGCATTCAGCCCAGTTCGACGTATCGTTTCGGAGCGCGACTGAGGGCAGCTCCAGAAGCCTCCGATGATCGCTTCCGAGTTCGGCTAAAAGGCGCAGCCAGTGCTCAGCGTCGATCTTCACGTATGTCGGATTTTGACCGGACGAAACGGTCACGAGGTGTCGATCGTCGATGTTCTCGCGCGGAATGAAGGATTGCTTCATATCCGCCAATGCGTTGAGCCATAGATATAGTGTAAACGACGCTGGATCGCGCTCGGCATCGATCAGCTCTAGTTGAGCAGTCGACATGGGAACGACGAGGTTCCGCTCAGACGTCGTGACGAGTTGCTGCGGGATCATCACGCCGTGCGCGATGCCCGTTGGATCACTACGATGCGAGATTCTGCCGCCAACGCTCAGTAGCATTTGCGACGCCGGCCGTAACGCTGCATCACCGATATGCTCGAGCACTTCGAACGGGATAATGACTGCGGGCGCCGTCGCAATGGCCGACACGTGAATACGTGATTCGTCGATTCGAACGACAGCATTCGTTTTCGACGGATAGCCTTCGTGATGCAGATGAACGTCAGCCACTATTCAATTCGCCTCTCCGCGGACAGCTGTACTGCTTCTCGCATTGCGTTCTTCGCGCGTGGCGTGCGTGATACAGTCGTTATTAGTCGAAGTTCGGACCGGCATGAAAAGTGCTTACTTGTTATGGACTAGAAGACGGCCTTTCTCCGAAAAGGCCCCCGGGGCCCCAGACAGTCAGTTGACAAAGCGTATGTCAGTTGTTTAATATGACCTGAGATGAGCCTCGCTCCTGAAACCTGCCGCGCAGGCCGCGCACTCCTGGCGTGGTCGCAGCGACGACTCGCTGAAGAAGCCCAAACGGCGATTTCGACCGTGGCCGACTTCGAGCGCGGAGCTCGCACGCCGATCGCAAACAGCGTCGACGCCCTCACGAAGGCGCTCGAAAACGGTGGCGTTCGCTTCACCGGCGAGCAAGCGAGTCTGGCTGCTGCGAATGCTCAGGAGCCGGCGCTGGCTGACGGACAGCCGTTTCGGCTGATCAACAGCGGCGATCTCCTCGAATGGGCCAACCGCCTTGACGGGCGCAGCGGTCTTCCGGAGCTTATCGACCGGCTCGTCCTTGCTGGGGCCGGTCCGGACGTCATGAGACATTTCCCAGCTGGAGAGAGCACGCAGGCCGGCGGATGGGACGGGACGTGCGATTCCCCGCGCGCCGTAGCGAATCGCGTGCCGATCGGGAAGTCCGGCTGGGAGCTGACGGTCAACAGCGGCATCGACAAGAAGGCCGACGGTGACTTCAAGAAGCGAGAAGAAGCGCTCGATCCCGAGACGCGTCAAGCGATGTCGTTCGTCTTCGTTGTAATGCGGAATTGGCCGGGGAAGGACGTCTGGATCGCGCGGCAGCGCGCGCGGCGGGTCTTCGCGGACGTGATGGCGCTCGATGTCGACGATTTAGTTCACTGGCTCGACGAGCATCCGGGCGTGCAGCTCTGGCTTGCGGAACGGATCGGGAAAGTTCCACGCACCGGCATCGAGTCGCTAAAGGAAGCGTGGGAGCGTTTCTCGCTCGCGACGGTACCACCGCTCCCCGAGGCGGTGCTGCTTGCCGGGCGCGACGACGAGGCGACATGCGTGCACGCGTGGTTGAAGGCCCCAGCATCGGTGCTGACCGTTCACTCGTCGACGAACGAAGAGGCCAGCGCGTTCCTTTGGAGCGCGCTCTCTATGCTGCCGGCGGAAGTCCGTGAATCGCATCGGCTGCGAACAATCGTTGCGCGGACGGACGATGCCGCTCGCGAACTCAGTCGCGCTATGCGTCCGATGATCATCGTCATGAACAGCGACGATCCCGGCTTCGCGAGGAGTATCGCGGCCAAGGGGCATTACGTCTACGCGATTGCACGGAACCGTGATCGATCCGGCGTCGACGTAACGCTCGGTCCGGTGCATCGCTACGAACTCGAAGAAGCGCTCATGGCCGGTGTACGTGAGAGCGGCGTCGGCGTCGACCTCCTGCGAATCAGCCGAAGTCGCGGTGAGGCGCGTTCTCTCGCGAAACGCGCCGGGGGAAGTGTTTCGGTACTTCGTCGCATTCTCGCAACGCAGACGATGCCTCCACCAAGTTGGGTCGGAACGACATCGAAGGGCGTACTGAGCGCATTGCTGCTAGCTGGTGCTTGGGACGAATCGTACGAGGGTGATCGCGCTCTCATCGAGCGCCTCGCGACCCAGCCGTACGACCATGTGGCCCGCGAGCTCGAACCGCTTACGGCGGGCATCGATGCGCCGGTCATCCGGTCCGGAACGAAGCTACGCTGGGTGTCTCGACTTGACGCGTGGTTCTTCCTCGCGCCGGCTCTGACAAAGTCCGACCTTGACGCGTTCTTCGACGGGGCCGAAGTCGCGCTGCGCGAATTCGATCCGCGATTCGACGATGTCGACCGCTCGCGGATGATCGCATACGGCGAACGAAAACCGGGTCACTCGCATGAAGTGCGTGCCGGCCTCGCCGAAGCGCTTGATGTCATGGCGGTTCATCCGGAAGAAGCGCCGCCGAACCTTCACATCGATTCTCGCGTCGAGGGATTTGTCCGCGGGCTCCTTGACCACGCCGACGCGGCGCTCTGGTGGTCACTGCGCGCCGAATTTCCCGCGCTTGCAGAAGCCGCTCCGGATCAATTCCTCGACGCCCTTGACGCATCACTTGACGCGCATGACGCGCCGGTTTCGGTCTTGCTCAAGAGCGACGGGGGTGTGTTCTCGCGAGACTACATCTCCGACTTGACTTCGGCGCTCGAGCGTCTAGCGTGGGCGCCGGCGTACTTCGCTCGAGCGGTCGCCGTGCTCGCGCGTCTGGCCGAACGCGACACTCGAGACAATCGCCAGGGTAATCGCCCGACAGCGACCCTGCGCCAGATTTTCTTGCCGTGGACACCGCAGACATATGTATCGCTCGAAGATCGGCTCACTTGTCTTGACATGATGCGGAGTGATGCGAATCGTGCCGCTTGGGATCTCATGCTCTCAATCCTGCCTAAAGGCGGCGGCGATCACTCGTCTTACTCCTCTCAGCTGATTTGGCGCCGCGTAGAAGAAGACGCGCAAGAATTTCCGACGCAAAAGCTTCTGCAGAGGAGCGCCAACGAGGTGTTCGAGCGGCTTCTCGCAGATGTCGGGTCCGACGTCGAGCGTTGGAGCGATTTTTTCAAGAACGTGGTAGGACTCACGCATGGCCAGCAAGAGCGGATGGCTCGGGCGTTTCTCGATGTCGCGCGAGAGATCGTCGATGAACGTACACGCGTCGACGCGCGTGAATTCGTCCGTGGTGTGCTCAACCGTCATCGCGAATCGTCGTCGACTTGGTGGGCGATGCCGGAACCGGTGCTTGGGCTCTTACAGGAAGCCTTTGACCTGCTCGCACCGACAAGTCTCGTCGAACGTGACGGGTGGGTCTTCGCGAATTATCCGAAGCCGCCGGTTACCAACGCAGGTCATGATCTGTACAAAATGCTCGCGCTCAACGATGAGAATCGACTTCGCGTCGCGCGCGAGCTGATCGAAGCTGCCGACATTGAGCTGATTTTCGAGATGGCTTCGGCTGTCGAGAATCCAGTTGCGCTCGGAACCGCATTGATGAAGACCGGTTTGGACGATCCCGTTCGCCCTGCAATTGTCGATCGCGCTTGCCGCTCGGAAGATTACAAGCTGCGCGAGTTTGGCCGCGGGCTGGTTCTTGGCGCGGTCGAGGTACTCGGAAGCGAGTGGGCCGCCGGTCTTGTTCGAGATGCGGTGACTGCAGGTTGGTCAGCAGAGGCGATTGCGGTCATACTTCGCGGGATGCCGTTCGATACGGTCACGATCCGGGTTGCGAGCGAGGCAGGCGAAACCGTGGACGACGCTTACTGGAAGAGCGTCCCCTGGATGTTCATGATGCACGCGAGCCCGGCGGATCGGGTTGTCGCAGTCAAAGAGTTGCTGCGTGTGGATCGGCCCGTCGAAGCCGTCGCTTTGATCGGTCAGACGGGGCCAAAAGACTTTCCGTCTTCGTTGCAGCTGAGAGCAATGGAAGCAGCCAGCTCGCAGATCGGCTCCGTGCGTGGCGGCAACGATTCATCGATGCTCGGGCATTATTGCGGATTGATTCTCGATCGCCTTGAAGCCGACCCTAGTATCGATCGCGTGGCGCTCTTTGGCCTTGAGTGGACGTACTACGGTTTCTTGCAGAATTCGGGGCGCGAACCAAAGCTGCTCGAAACCGGTCTTGCAGAAAGCCCCGATTTCTTCCTGACCGTCGTCTCGTCAATCTATCGCGGTGACGACGACGGTACGGCTACTGCTACTGATGAAGATCCGGAACGCCGAGCCGCGTTAGCGACGCAGAGCTACATGCTGCTCGACAGCTGGAAGCGCGTGCCCGGATCAGACGAAGACGGTCAGATCGACGGAGCCGCGCTCATGGCTTGGGTGAACGCCGTACGCGCTGGAGCCGCCGTAGCAAAGAGGTCAGCGATTGTCGATCAACAGATCGGCACGATTTTGGCGGCTGCGAAGCCGGACGGGAATGGAGAGTGGCCCCCGAAGGCCGTTCGAGACACGATCGAGCGGGCCAAGAGCCGCGAGATCGAACGTGGCGTTGAGCTCGGCGTCCGGAACGGACGGGGTGTGACGACCCGCGGTCCACTCGACGGCGGTGAGCTGGAGCGTGGAGAAAAGCGTCGGTTTGAGGATTTGGCGAAGCGATATGCCATCACCGCACCGCGGACTGCGGCGGTACTTCGAGCAATCGCGAAGTCGTACGGCATCGATGGCGTGTACATGGATCAGATCTCAGGTAGCATAGGCGGGGTGTAGTCGGATCGCGCGATGCGTGCGAACGACGTTCTAGAACGGGGCGTCGGCTCGGAGGCACCGGTTTCAGGCGGTACTTGCCGAAATACTCGACGAGCGGCACGACGGCCACAGTGTGGAGGTTGTTGTCGAGACGATTCGCCCCGCCGTCTATTTCAATGGGAGCGAAATGGCCAGAACTTACCCCCGCCGACGACAGCAAAGCCGTAGGCCCTACGATATCGGGCAGACTCCCGAGATTGTCATCCTAAACGGTTCCTGATTCGAGTATACGCGCGCGCGGTGACCTACAAATTCAACCTCGATACCGGCCGCTGTCCGACGCAAGACGAGCCGAGAAATCTGCTCCACGCAGTTCGTCGTAATGAGCATCAAGGCGCAAAGAAGTCTGCCGACTTCAACGAGATCCGGGTCATCGAAGGATGCGAGCGGTGGTAGCGGCGACCTGGTAACGATAAACGACCCGTCCCCTCCGCCGCTCCGACCGGAGACGAACCCCTCAAGCGTTTCCTCGTTGAGCCGCTGGGTTGAAAATTGTCCCAGTTCAGATTCGACCGGGCGCTCATCAAGAAGAATTCGGCGCGCTCGACGAGTGGCGATCTGATCCGCGGTGATGCCGTTGACGCTCATGTCCGACGTCATGCTTCCCCGACGATCTTCTTCCACCAAGACGAGTTCGACGCTGCGCCTGCCCTCTCGGGTCACTTCTCTGTAACTCCGGACGCGCACGAAGGCGGCCTCGAGTCCCCAACCCATCGGCAGCGTCTGGGAATGATTCCTCAACCGCGAAACGCTCGCCACCTCATCGTCATCACCAGCGACAAGCGTGACGTTGATCGAACCGCGCTCACGAACCAAATCGGCATAGCGAGCGAAAATCAATTGGCCCTCACGTGGCTTGAACACAGCCAGCGGGAGTTGCGGCGCGCTCGGGGCGACTGAGGCTGTTGCTTCCGTTGCCGGCGCAATCGGTGGAGGACGGCTACCAGAACCTGCAAGCGGCGGCAGTGGACGGACGGCACCCAATGGAGGGCGCACGTACGCGGGCTGGTTCGTCAGCACGCGATAGAGATCGTCGTATTGGGCAGGCAGCACGAAGTGCGTCTCGTCGCGCAAGAACTCGGGAATCCACCGAACGTCAGCCGCATCGAAGAGAATCGGGATAACCCCGTGTTCAGAACCTTGCGCTGCCACCACGCGCCGGTTTAGCATTCCGCTTTCGTACGTTGCGCCTTGGCCAACGCCAAGGGGCTCCTCAAGATGAAACCTTCGGTAATATGCCTCCGAGCAGACGACGAGAACGATCTCCGTGCCGCTCATCTTCTCGGTCATCCATCGAGACCAACCGCCGCGCGGGCGCGGATCGAAGAGGTCTACGTCGCAGGGAACTCCCTCCATAATCAAGCGCTCTGCCAGGCCGATAACCTGCGCGTCGTGCGAACCACGAGCGTAACTGATGACCGAGGGCAATCCGACCCCGCCAGTTTCCATGCTATCGTGTCGCTCCGCTGAAGACGATTCGGATTCCTCGGGCGCACGTGCGGGTCTGCATACGCGTAATCAACGCACCTCGAAGTACTCTCCCCATTCCTGCGGGCGGCTTTCGTTCGCATCTCGCCTCGCGGTAGCCGCGTCGACTCGGTAGATCGCTATCGACACCTCCGCGCGCGCCTCTCGGGTCAATGGAACCTTGAAGTGCTGAACAACGGATGTATGAGTCCCAGCTGGTATCTGCTCCACCATCGTAAATGACGGGCCCGTCGGATCCGGAAACACCTCGACCCGGTACACGTCGCCCTTTGCTATGCCTCGAACATCAAACTCAAGGGACCATCCGTGCAGGTTACGCGGCGCGACGGTCTGTGACACGCCGGTCGGGTCTATAAGACGAACATTGTCAACGCGCGGTATTTTGCTCAAACGAGTCCAGCGCGCAACATCGAGAACCACGAGCTGGCCAGGATCGGAGACAGCATAGTATTGACCCTTGATGTTCCCGAGCAGACTCTGGGGAACAAACGGGATGACATCCTCATGCTCGCCTTTCGCGTTGTGAAGGCTTACCGGCGCACCACGCGCCACAGCATCATTGAAATCCGAAACTACATCGGTCAATCTAACAACCATCCAAAAACAAATGGAACGCCCCCTTAGCGTGCCAATAATGTTCGACGGCGACTGCCCTTCGCCGCTTCGAGGGCCCGTTCTCGGGCTAGGCCACTCGGATAGGCCTATCCTTAGGCTCGACCGCCAACGCGGCACGGATTAGGGAATTAAATCATATAACGAAGCCAGCTGGGCGGCGTCGCACGACGGAAAAATTGCGCGCGAAGGAGAAGGTCGCGGGTATCCCGGGTGCACGCTTCGCTCCTTCCGGAAGCGACTGTTCGGGAATGCTTCTCGCTAGCGTACTTCCCGGTCGAATTAACGGTTCCGCGATCCGAGCACCCAGAAGAATAAGAAGCAAGAACAATTCTAGAGGAGCAATGTGTCGGCCTCAGTCGAAGGTGCCGTGCCGAAGGCCGTTTGGAATGCAGCTGCAATCGATGCGTATCTCATGCGTCTTGCGTATGCCGTCCAGGGGCAACTTGGCGCATATTGGTCAGACATCTGCGCAGCTGCCGATCGACTTTCGGCGGGCGATGCGGAGCGACGGTCAATCTGGGACTCGATCCTGCGGGCGTCACCGCAGTATGTTGAGTCCGTGCTCATCAGCGGCGATCCGGTTGCACGGCCGCTCCGTGCAATCTTCCCATTTTTTGCCATTTTTCCGCGTGACGTTCGAGAAGCGCATCTCCGCGCGACGGTGCTTGCCGGCCCACTGCGGGACATCTATGTTCCGCGCTGGGCCGATGACGCGCCACCGGGTGGCTTCGTCGACAATCTCGTTGAGCACGTCTTAGCGGCGCTTAACACCGGTACTCCGACGATGCGGCAGAACTTTACGGAGTTCGTAGTACGCGGCGCAGAAGCGAAGTGGTTGATTTCGGCGGACTTCTGCCTTCATGACGAGACGCGCCCAAACGATGTGTTCGCATTCACGGTATTTCCCTCCGATCGAGACTTCGTGACGATGCAGACCGAAATCGCAGCGGTCTTTCCCAAGGATGCCAAACGCGTTCGTAACATTACGCCCCAGATGATCGCTTTCTTGCGGTCACCACGGCGCTTTCATTTTGCGTTTGTAGTCAATCGCGATCGACAGTTCATCCCTGATGTCGCGACCGCGCGCCAGGCGATTGATACGACCATCAGCATGTATGAAAACATGAAAGATGCGGCCGACCAGCAAGGCACAATTGAGCGGACGCGTCGACTGCGTCAGCTCGCGAACGCGAACAGCTTCAACTGCAATTTGTTTCAAGATATGATTTTGCTTGCCGCTTTCGGCGGTATCGTCGCAACGCTGCTGCAGCTTGAGGGCCGAGCCGAACTTATCGCGTTCATGCCCGATCGTGACGATATGACGACATCGTACGGAGCGATTGCTTACCCGACGTTTGCCGACAATGCGCACGCCTTCTCGCAGCGACGAAAGGTCCCGGCGGCAAAGATTGCTCTAGGAATTCCCGGCCCGCGCAACGATGGCCGCAAAGGCACTTATCTCGATGAGGTGATTCGGATCCCGGATTACATCGCGTCCGGTGTCTCGGGGACGGACTTGAGCCAGCTGCGACCAATTTCACTTCACCAGAAGGCGGCAGACCTGGTTGGCAAGGCCTTTATTGATTCAAGCAACGTCGCGGTCATTGGCGTCAACGCTTCGATGACCAACATGTCGGCGAATCGCCTAATAATCTCATCCTCACCGCCGCAGGAATCCTAGCCCGACGCGGTCGTTCGCTCTTATGCGAATTGAAAGTCTTGTCGGCACCAGGCCCTGTGACACTTAATCGCATTGCGCCCATTTGACGCTTCGCCAGAGCTTAGGCACGGCCTGACCTGCGCTTCGCCGGCCTGAAAGTGCTTAGCGCAACCGTATAGTCGCCATCGCACAGCAGCGGCTTCGTAAAGCACCCGGTCCGGCGATAATATTTCGCGAATGTTTCTGCAATTCCGCCACGCACAAAAGACGCCAGCTTGCCGGCGAGTTCAGACTTCCAGAAGGGCCCGGATTACCCGGGCAACGTCACTCGCAATGAACGTCGGCCGCCGCGATTTGTTCGAGACTCACGCTGGCGTACGGAGACAAAAAATTGTGACCGTAGAGAGCGCTACGAGGACCAGGCCAAACTCCGGGAAATTGAGATCGCCTGCGCTCAGTTTATCGTCCCCGCAAAGTTTCGTGGTAAACTTTGGCGACCGATGGCCGATAATCCGATTCCTCAACCGCCCGCCTCGCGACCAGCGAGCGCGATTCCGACGCCGACGCCCCGCCTCGATAACATCGTCGAGGGTGCGAGGCTCACGATCGTTCGCCCGGACCGTTAGGGGTCGGGATGTCCGGCGAGCAGCCCCCACAGGTGCCCGACCGCGACGGCGGGGCGGGCGCCCAAAGCAACATCGGCCTCGTCGAAGAGGCTCAAGGCCAGTCCGCCGCCGCGTTGCAGTCCCATCAACAGGCACTCGCGCTCTTCCGCGAGTTGGGCCACCGCGACAGTGAGGCGCGCGCCACCATGAATATCGGCAGTCCTACCAGCAAGCCCTCGCGCTCCTCCGTGAATTAGGCGACCGCGACGGTGAGGCGAACACCCTCAACAACATCGGCGTGGCCAGGATCAGCGCGCCGAGGGTGAGAGCGGAGAGCAAGCGTTCACGGCGCTATCGCAGGTCGGAAGCTTGGCCTGCTGTGGCGTGGCTCGCGTTATAATAGGGCGCGAGCATGGCACAGCTGTGCCACACCCCTGGCACGGCGTCCCCGCACAATATGGCCATGCCCTACCCATTGCTGATCGAGGGGACTGAAAATGCCTGAAAGTGCGCCGGCAAAACGAGCCATTGTTCTTAGCGGTGGTGGTGCGCGAGGGGCTTTCGAGGCCGGCGTACTTGCCGCACTTTCAATGCGAACGAAGTTCGACATTGTATGCGGCACATCGATCGGTGCGATTAACGCGGCGTTCTTTGCGCAAGGTGCGTTAGATGAACTCGCCGAGCTCTGGAAGACAATTCCAAGCCAGAATGCCGTGCGGTACCTGGACGTTGTCAAGAAGGTTAGCGCCTTCATTGACAATGTCGAGGGCCTGCGAGGGAAGCCACTCGAAGCCATCGGAAACCTTCATCTCCTCAACTCCTGGTTCGAAATCGGATCGAAGAAGGCGCTCCTTGCCTTACGCGGTGTGTACGATCCAGCCCCAATCGAGGCACTGCTCAAACCGATTTTATCACTGAACGCTTTGAAGGCGACGCTCATCATCTCGACGACAAATCTAACGAACGGCACTTCCGACGCCTTCTACTCCTTTGTCAACGCGACGAATGACGACGAACAACGCTTCACGACGTTTCGCTCCCCAGATCCCAGTTATCGCCTCTCGAACGACAATTACCTCAGCGCCGTTCGGGCGTCCATGTCGATTCCGGGAGCTTTCGAGCCCGTTGGCATGAATCTCGGGCAGAGCAATGTTCGCCACGACTATGTAGATGGCGGCGTAACGAACAATAGCCCGATTAGTCTGGCGATCGCAGCCGGGGCCACTGAGGTGCACGTCGTTTTCCTAGACCCGGTACCGTCCGCGCAGGCCGTTTCTGCTACGGCAAGCCTCGCCGATATCGGAATCGCGAGTCTGTCCGTGATGCAACAACGTATTCTTGAACTCGACATGAAGTTGGCCCAGACAAGCACGGCGACGATCAAACAGATTCGACCGACGAAGCCAATCGCTGTGTCGGTCCTTGACTTCAATGATGCCGTCGGCATCGCTGCGGCGTACGCAGATGGTCTCCAGGTCGGATCGACCGCCTGAGGGCATGAAAGTGCTTTGCGTAACGGTATAGTCGCGATCGCACAGCAGATCGTTACATCACCTTCGACGTGACGCCGGGGTCACTTTTGCGGGCGCAGCGCGCCCGGCGTGCCAACACTGTCACCAGAAGCCGAATTTGACGCGGGGGCGATCAGCCGATCTCAGCCCCGATGAGTTTCTCCAGCGCCCGGCGAGGAACCAGTATTCTGCGGCCCAGCCGAATCGTTGGAATCTCTCCCCGGCGGGCGGCCTCGTATGCGGACTGTCGCGAGATGCGCAAGACTCCGGCCGCCTCATCGATCGTAAGGATGAGCTTAGGAGCAGCCGACGCCGGACCGGCTCCCATAACATGCTTTCTCGGAATTCTAGCGAGTGTCATCAAATACGATCCCGTAGCTCTTGTACGTCCTCAGTCAGTCCAATAGAATTAAGGACGCTTCTGTTATTTTCCTGATAACGTTATAGGC
>PLTN01000189.1:38541-41942 GCA_003164495.1 Vulcanimicrobiota bacterium | reverse complement strand
TGGGAGATGCGCGCGACGCTGAATCGTTTCGCGTTCGCCGAGAGCGATCTCGACCGGCCGCTGAGTGAGTTTTCGGGCGGACAGCGCACCCGGGCGCTGCTCGCGCGCACGCTGCTCGAAGAACCGGACTGGCTGATTCTGGACGAACCGACGAACCATCTGGATCTCGACACCGTGCGCTGGCTCGAGACGTTCGTGGCGCGCGATACGCGCACGTACGTGATCGTTTCGCACGACCGGTACTTTCTCGAAACCGTGTGCTCGTCGATCTGGGAACTGGATGCCGGCGAGCTGGTGGAGTATGCGGTAACGCCGGGGAAGGCGTATACCGAGTTCGTCGCGCAGCGCGCCGAGCGCCGGGCGCAGCAGCAGCGTGCCTACGATGCGGCGATGTCGGAGCGCGAGCGGCAGCGGGCGGTCATCGCGGAGCTGCGCACGCACGGCTCGCACAACTACTCGCACGTGCGCAGTCGCGAAAAGGCGCTCGACCGGGTCGACATCATCGATGCGCCGCGCAAGGAGCGGCGCTCGATCTCGGTAGCGCTCACCGCCGCGCGCAAGGCGACGACGGGGATCGCGATCGAGCTCGTCAACGTGACGAAGGCGTATAACGAGCCGCTGTTCACGAACGTCAACGCGAAGTTCGCGCGCGGCGAGAGCGTTGCGATCGTGGGACCCAACGGCGCGGGCAAGACGACGCTGTTGCGCATCATTTCCGGCGACATGACGCCGGACCGCGGTAACGTGCGCTACGGCACCGGGCTTACGACGGCGGCGTATTCGCAGAGCTCGGTCGACGATCTGCCGGCCGGGATGTCGGCGGCGGATGCGGTGCAGCAGATGGGTGTGACGGGCGAGGAAGCGCGATCGCTGCTCGGGCGCTTGAACCTCGGCGGCGATGCGGTGGACAAACCGGTGGAGGCCTTCAGCGGCGGCGAGCGGCGGCGCATCATGCTGGCGCGCTTGATGGCGCAGCGGGCCGATTGTCTGTTTCTCGATGAACCGACGAACGATCTGGATATTCCCAGCCGCGAGGCGCTCGAAGACGTTCTCGCTTCGTACGACGGTGCGCTGTTCGTGGTTTCCCACGACCGGTATCTGCTCAAGCGGCTGGCGGAACGCGTGATCGCGATTCGCGACGGGCACGCGACGATCGTCGACGGTGATTACGAGACGTACGAGCAGCGGCAGCACCTTTTGCCTTCGGCGACGGCGGCGGCGAGCGATACGCGGCCTGGCACGAAGGGCGTGCAGAACGACAAGCGCGCGGCGCATGAAGCGAAGCTCGATGCGGGGCGGCGTAAGCGCGCGGTGTCGGAGGCGGAGAAGCGCGTCGCGGATTTGGATGCGGAGAAGGCGCGGCTCGAGGCGCGCTTCGCCGCGTCGGATCTGTACGCCGATCCGTCGGCCGTGATCACCCTCCAGCTCGAGCTCGACCGGGTGCGGATGGAGAGCGAGCGGGCCCTCGAGGCGTGGGAGCGGGCGACGGCCGCGCTCGAGGCATTAGCCCGCTAGACCCGTTCTCAGGATGCTTTACGAACGCGGGTGTATCATTCGTTCTATGAAGCGTTTGTTGGTGCTTTGTTCCCTCTGCGCGCTGGTTGCCGTGCCGGCTGCCGCGTTCGCCCAGCAAGGTCCGCCCGGCATGGGCGGGCCGCCCTCGCCGCAACAGCAGGCGGCGATGGAAAAAGTGCGGGCCGATGCCAAAGCAGCGGCATTTGCGGCGCTGTCGCCCGCACATGCGGCGAGCGTGAACGCGATCGTGGCGCAAGTTGCAGCCGGGACGCTCGACCGCCGCGCGGCCGGCGGGCAGATCGACGCGCTGCTGACGCCCGACGAACAGAAAGGCGTGCTGGCAGCGGCGGCCGCGTCGCGCAGCGCGATGCGGGCCGCGATGGGCAATGCGAGTGCTCCGCCGCCACCGCCGGGTGGCCCCCCGCCGCCCGGAGGCGGGCCGCCTCCGCCGGGTGGACCCGCGGGTGGCGGGCGCTTCGGTCCGCCGTCGGCCGGGCGCTTCTTGCTGATGGTGTCGATGTCGCCGCGGCAGATGCGCGGTACTGAGCCCCGCGCGCGGAGCAGTTCCGCGCCGTAACGGCGAGCTACCAGAGATCGCCGCCGCCGACCAGGAAATAGAGTATCGGGCCGACGCCCCACAGGATGCCGGTAACCGCCCAAATCAGTTTTTGCGGATCGTTGAGATCCGTGCGGCTGAACAGGTTGATCCACATCAAGACCGCGGCGATCGGGTGGAGGAAGATCGAGAGCAGGATCTCGAGCAGCACTTTCACCCTCGTACCTACCGTGCCGGGGCTACGGAAGTTGCGTGAGCGTGCCGCGTTCGATGTGGAATGCGGGTCCCGGAAAAAGCTGGCGAGCGCCCGGATCGTGGCTGACGAAAAGCGTTGGAACATTCACTTGCCGGAGCAGCGTCGCAAGCTCGCCGCGCACGAGCTTGCGCGTTGCGACGTCGAGTGCCGCCAGCGGTTCATCGAGCAGCAGCGCGGCCGGCTTGACGACGAGCGCGCGCGCGAGCGCCACGCGCTGCCGCTGACCGCCGGAGAGCTCGGTGACGCGGGCACGCGCGAGCGTGCCGATGTCGAGGCGCTGCAGTTCGCGCATCACGCGCTCCTCACGCTCCGCTCGCGGCACGTTGCGTGCGCGCAAACCGTACGCCACGTTTGCCGCCACGTCGAAGTGCGGGAAGAGCGCGTATTCCTGAAAGAGGATCGCGATGTTGCGTTGCGCGGGCGGCACGAACACGTTGCGCGTCGTATCGGTGAGCGTGCGTCCGTCGAGTGCGACCGCGCCGGCTTTCGGACGGATCAAGCCCGCGAGTAGACGCAGCAGCGTCGTCTTTCCCGCGCCGCTCGGTCCTTCGACGACGGTGACGCCGTTCGCCGCTTCGCCCGTCGCGTTGAACGAAAATTCGCGCAGCTCCATGTGCAGGTCGAACTGCAGCATCAGCCGGGCTTTCGCTCCGCCGTCGTATGCACGGCGATGACGACGATGAGGCTGAACAGGATGAGGATCACCGAGAGCACGACGGCGATGGGCAAATTGCCGCTTTCGAGGTTGAGGTAGACCGCGAGCGGGAGCGTTTGCGAGACGCCCTGCAGGTTGCCCGCGAACATGATCGTCGCGCCGAATTCGCCGAGCGCGCGCGCCCATGAAAGGACCGCTCCGCCGATGAGTGCGGGCGCCGCCAACGGCACGGTGATGAAGGCGAAGGTGCGGAGCGGACCCATCCCGAGGCTGGCGGAAGCGGCCTCCAGCGTGCGGTCGACCGCGATGAAGCCCGCGCGCGCCGAGCGCACATAGAAGGGCGAGGCGACGAACGTCTGCGCCATGATCACGGCGACGGTGCTGAACGAGACCGTGATGCCGAGTTTGAGGAGCAGCGG
>PLTN01000189.1:0-38492 GCA_003164495.1 Vulcanimicrobiota bacterium | reverse complement strand
GCGGTTTGCAGAGCCGCGATGATATCGCCCGGCTGCAGATGGAAGAAGAGACCGGCCAGCGGGAGCAGGATGAACGCGACGAGGATCGCAGCCGCCAGCACGACCGCCAT
The DNA here is from genome assembly GCA_003164495.1 of Vulcanimicrobiota bacterium. Classification (GTDB taxonomy): domain Bacteria; phylum Vulcanimicrobiota; class Vulcanimicrobiia; order Vulcanimicrobiales; family Vulcanimicrobiaceae; genus Lustribacter; species Lustribacter caenicola. The sequence goes on along the minus strand of PLTN01000189.1, from coordinate 38,382 downwards.
GCGTATCACGGGCCGTTTCGTTCGAGGACTTGACCGTTTCCACTGCTCCTGGCCGGAGGCCGGGGCATCCAGCCGAGCAAAGGACCGTCAGTGAAACGCGCGAACCGCTGGACGTTGGTCCGGAAACGCGGGTGTGATGTAATGGCAGCCTGCGACCTTCCCAAGGTTGACGCGCGGGTTCGATTCCCGCCACCCGCTCCAGGATCGGCGACATAGCCAAGTGGTAAGGCAGAGCTCTGCAAAAGCTCCATCCCCAGTTCGAATCTGGGTGTCGCCTCCAATCCTGCTCCTGCTGGCGGCCTTCGTGGCCGTCGCAGTTGTCGGACCCGTTTTGGGCGTGCGACAGTTGGATGCCGAGTCCAGCGCACAAGTCCGCCTCGCAGCCGCCCGCGAGGGCGTAGACGCGATCTTTCGCGAGCAGCTCTCCGAGGAAACGGGGCTGCGCGGCTACGTCTCAACCCGCGACCGGTATTTTCTCGACCCGGACGGTCCGCCGAACCCGCAGTTCGACCAGGCCGTCGACGGTCTCGTCAAGCTCGTCACGGCGGCCGGGGTCCTCGAGGCCGTGCCGGTCGTTCGCGATATCAAGCAAACCCACGACCGTTGGGAACGGCAGGTCGCGGTTCCGTTGTTGCGCGACCCGGGACGACGCGACGCGCTGGCGATTCAAACGTATGGGAAACTGCTGACCGATCAACTGCGCGCAGCCTCGCAGCAATTGCGCGACACGCTGGCGATCGCGACTTTACGGCAAGAAGCGCAGTTACGGCGGACGATCAACCTCACGGTCGGAGTCAGCGCCGCAATCGTTGCCCTGTTCGCGCTCGCGGCCGTGATTCTCGGGCTCGCCCGCGCAACGGCAGAGCAGCGGTTGGAACGCGAACGCTCGCTCGTCGGCGCCTTACAGCAAACATTGCGCGTGGGTGGAACGCGCCTGCCGCGCACGGAGATCGGTTACGTCTACGCGTCGGCGACGGCCGAGGCGCTGGTGGGCGGCGATCTCATCGATACCTGGCGCGACAGCGCGGAGACGGGCTGGTTTTTGATCGCCGACGCCAGCGGCAAGGGGATCCAAGCTGCGCGTCACGCGGCGTTCGTGCAGTACGCCCTGCGTGCGCTCGCGGCGGAGCGCGACGACCCGGGCGTCGTCGTCGAACGCTTCAACCGGCTGTTCCTCGATACGTTCGACGACCCGGGCATCTTCGTCGTGCTCTTTCTCGGCCGGTTCAATGCCCGTACACACACGCTGCGCTACGTCGGTGCCGGGCACTCGACCGCGTTCGTGCGGCGCGGCACCACGGTGGAGCAGCTTCCGCCGACCGGCCCGATCGTGGGTCTCGGTCCCGACAGCACCTTCGGCGTTGGAACGGTCGATCTGCCGGTCGGCTCGACCGTCGTGTTGGCGACCGACGGGCTGAGCGAGGCGCGCGGCGCGGACGGAACCTTTCTGGGCGACGAGGGTGTCTCGGCTTTGTTGGCTGCGGCGCCGCTCGATGCCCAAGGGATCTGCGAGGTCTTGCTGGACGAGGCCGAGCGGCGTTACGGCGGGTCGATCGCCGACGACCTGGCGATTCTCGCAATGACCGTCCTCGCGCATGAGGATGGCACCGATACCGGGTTCTCCACCATGGAAGCCGCACCGTTGCGCTAAAGAAAGACCCATGCTCGTCCGCCGGATCGTCCCCTGTCTCGATATCAAAGAAGGCCGCGTCGTCAAAGGCGTCCGGTTCGTCGAACTCGCCGATGCCGGCGACCCGGTTGCGCTCGCCCGCCGCTACGAGCATGAAGGTGCCGACGAGCTGGTGTTCCTCGACATTACGGCGACCGTCGAGGGGCGCAAGGCGACCCTGGCCGTGGTGCGTGCCGTGGCGGCCGAGTTGACGATCCCGTTCGCCGTCGGCGGCGGCGTGAAGACCGTCGAGGACATGAACGACCTGCTGCGCGCGGGCTGCGATAAGGTCAGCGTGAACTCGGCGGCGCTGCGCAATCCGGATCTGATCGATGAGGCCGCGCGGCGCTTCGGCGCGCAGTGCGTCGTCGTGGCGATCGACGTGCGCACGGTCAACGGCGATTTCGAAGTCGTCGTCGACGGCGGCCGCACGCCGACCGGGCGCGACGCGATCTCGTGGGCGCAAGAAGCCGAGCGGCGCGGCGCGGGCGAATTGCTCGTGACCAGCATCGATCGTGACGGCACGAAGGCGGGTTTCGATCTGCCGCTGCTGCGCGCGATGCGTGCCGCCGTCAACCTGCCGATCATCGCCTCGGGCGGTGCCGGCGAGCTGGCGCACTTCGTCGACGTGTTCGAACAGGCCGGCAGCGACGCGGCGCTCGCGGCGACGCTCTTCCATTACGGCGAGCTCGCCATCATGGACGTGAAGCGCGAACTCGCCGCGCACCACATTCCGGTGCGTTTGGAAGCGGTGGCCGTTTAGATGGAAGCCTCTGCCCTGCTCGCAACTGTGAAATGGAACGGCGACGGGCTCGCGCCGGTCGTGATCGTCGATGCGCGCACGAACGCCGTGCTGACGCTCGCGTACGCCAATCGCGAGGCGCTGGAAAAAACGTTCGCCACGAAGTCCACGTGGCTCTACAGCCGTTCGCGGGCCGAACTCTGGAACAAAGGCGCGACGTCGGGGAACACCCAGCGGGTCGTAGCCGTGGCGATCGATTGCGATAACGATGCGTTGCTCTATCAGGTGATTCCCGACGGGCCGGCATGTCATACCGGCGCTCCGACGTGCTTCAGTGAAGTCGTGCCGATCGACGGCGCCGAGGCGACGCCCAACGGCGCGCATTTCGCCGAGGCCATGCTGGCGCTTGCGAGCACGATCGCCGACCGGCACACGAACCCGCCCGAAGGCAGTTACACCGCGAAGCTCTTCGAGGGCGGCGTCGATCGCATCGCCAAAAAGATCGGCGAAGAAGCGACCGAAGTCGTGATCGCCGCAAAGAACGAAGATCGCGCCGAACTCATATGGGAGATGAGCGATTTGCTCTATCACTCGCTGGTGTTGCTGACCGCGCGTAAAGTGACGCTCGACGAGATCGGCGACGAACTCGCGCGGCGCGCTGCGGGCTGACCGTCGACAAGCACTCACTCGCAGGTCTCGCCGGCGTCGGCCCGTCGACGGTGGCGAAGTTTGCCGAACTCGGGATCGAAACGCCCGAGCAGTTGCTCGCGCACTTGCCGCGCGCGTACCGCGATTGGCGCGTTCCGCAAGCGATCGCGACGCTGACCGAAGGCGAAGCGATCGTCGTCGGCCGCATCGTCGGCGTGAAAGAGCGCGCCGGACGCTTTCCGCTGGTCACCGTGACGCTCTCCGACGACACCGGCACGATCGCGGCGAAATTCTTCGGGCGCCGGCACCTTTTCGGACGCTTTGCCGCCGGCGACCGGCTCTTCGTGAGCGGCCGCGTCACGCGGGCCGGCCTCTTGCCCGAGATCAACGTCACCGCGCACCGCGAACTGCGTGGCGACGAGCCGTACGTCGGCGAGATCGTGCCGGTCTACGGCGCAACGAAAGATCTGCCGTCGCGCACGATCCGCACCACCATCGCGAAGAACCTCGACCGCCTCATCGCCACGCGCGTGGACGCGCTGCCGCCGGCGCTCGTGCGCAAGCACGACTTCCCGCCGCTGCGCGAGGCCTGGTTCGGCGTGCACGCCCCGCGCGATCCCTCCGACGTGGAGCGCGGCCGCGGCCGGATCGTGTTCGAGGAATTCTTCGGCATCGCGCTCGCAGCCGCGCTCAAGCGCGCGCGCCGCGAAGCCGCCGGCGGTGCGCCGCCGGTCGAACCGCCGGCAGATTGGTACGCGCGCTTCACGGCCGAGTTGCCCTTCGCGCCGACCGGCGCGCAGACGCGCGTCATCGAGCAGATCGCGCGCGACATGCGCCGCACTGCGCCGATGAACCGGCTCTTGCAAGGCGACGTCGGCAGCGGCAAGACGCTCGTCGCGGCCGCCGCAATCGTCGTCGCGCATTGGGGCGGCCTGCAGAGCGCGCTGATGGCCCCCACGGAGATCCTGGCCGCACAGCACGCGCAGAAGCTCGCCCCGCTGTTGCTGCCGTTCGGCATCGCGGTCGAGGCGATCTTCGGCTCGCAGGGCGTGCGCGACCGGCGCACGGCGCGCGAGCGGCTGGCATCGGGCGCAGCCGGCCTCGCGGTCGGGACGCACGCGCTGCTCACCGAAAACGTGGAGTTCGCGCGCCTCGGACTCGTGATCATCGACGAACAGCACCGCTTCGGCGTCGAGCAGCGGGCGCAACTGCGCGCCAAGAGCCTCGCGCCGCACACCCTCTACATGACCGCGACCCCGATTCCGCGCACGCTCGCGCAGACGAAGTACGCGGACCTCGACGTGTCGATCATCGACGAGCTGCCCCCGGGCCGCACGCCGGTTGCGACCTTTGTCATTCGCGATAGCCGCAAGGCGCGCGTATACGATTTCGTGCGCGAGAACGTGAAGCTCGGGCACCAAACCTACGTCGTCGTGCCGGCGATCGAAGCCGGCGAAACCGAACTGAGCAGTGCGATCGCCGAAGCCGAATACATCGGCCGCGAGGTCTTCCCGGACTTACGCGTCGGCTTGTTGCACGGACGCATGCCGCCGAAGGAGAAAGAAGCCGTCATGGCTAGGTTTAAGGCTGGCGAGATCGACGTGCTGGTTTCAACGACCGTGATTGAAGTAGGCGTCGACGTGCCGAATGCGAGCGTGATGGTGGTTTTGGACGCGGAGCGGTTTGGCCTGGCGACGCTGCATCAATTGCGCGGCCGCGTCGGTCGCGGTGCGGCCGCGTCGACGTGCGTGCTCGTAACGTCGGGCAACCCGGAATTTCTCGAGCGGCTCGACGTGCTGGCCGAGACGAACGACGGGTTCGAAGTGGCCGAGGCCGACTTGCGGATGCGCAAGGCCGGCGTGCTCGCCGGCACCACGCAGGCCGGCGCGAACGACACGATCGGAAACATCGTCGACGACTTCTCGCTCTACATGCAGGCGAAGGGCTCGGCCGAGGCCATCGTGTCCGCCGATCCCGAACTGGCAGCGCCCGAACATCTCGCGCTGCGCGCGCTGATCGACGATGTTGCGGCGGCCCGCGCGCTCTTGGTGACCGCATGAAGAACGTCGCCGTCGGCTTCGACTTCGATCGCACGCTCGGGACGGACAACCACCTCGAGCGGCGCGCCTTCGAGGTGCTGGCGGAGCATCTCGGTGCGCCGCTGGACCTCACGCAAGCCGCAACGCACGAGGCGATCGAACAGTTGCTCGTGCCGTTCCGCCTGGCGCAAGAATCGATGGCCGGGATGATGGTGCGGTTCGCGCAGACGTTCTTGCAAAACGCACCTCCCGGCGACCGCGACGGCGAGCAGCTGGCGGGACGCTACCGCCAAATCTGCTACAACCTCGTGACGAAAATGGTCGTGCCCATACCGGGTGCGATCGAGTGTATCCGCGCGCTCGTCGCCGCGGAAATTCCGGTTGCCATCCTGACCAACGGCTGGTCGGAACTTCAGGAACGGAAGATCGAGCACGCACTCGGCGCGTTTCCCGGACCGGTCTTGGTGAGCGATCTTGTCGGCGCTTATAAGCCGTCGGCGGAAGCGTTCCGGCAGCTCGAAGAGGCGCTCGGCGTCGAGCCCGCGGAGCTCTGGTACGTGGGCGACAATCCGGTTGCCGACATCGACGGCGCGCGCGCATACGGTTTGCGTGCCGTGTGGCTGAATCGCGACGGCGAGACATACCCGGCGGAGCTGACGGAGCCGACCGCGCAGATCGAACATCTCGACGCGCTGCCCGCCCTCGTTCGAGGTGCGTGAGACATTATGGCGAAGATAACGGTCCATCCAAATGGGTACGCTGAGACTCACCGGAGGGACGCTTCGTAGCAGAAGCGTGAGGACACCGTCCGGACGCGCGGTCCGCCCCACTCCCGCCCGCGTCAAGGAGGCGTTGTTCTCGATCCTCGCCGATCGGGTCGCGAACGCCAACGTGCTCGACCTCTTTGCCGGCACCGGCGCACTCGGTTTCGAGGCCCTCTCTCGCGGCGCGGCGCACGCGACGTTTGTCGAGCAGCATCGGCCCACGGCCGACGCGTTGCGCGGCACGGCGCAAGCCTTGGGCCTCGCCGACCGCACCACGGTGCTCGCGATGCCGGCGGATCGCGCCGCTCGCATGGTGGCGGGCCGGTACGATCTGGTCTTCGCCGACCCGCCCTACGCGCAACCGTATCCGGCGACGGCGTTTGCCGCCTTGCGCGAGCGCGGCGCGATCGACGAACGCTCGCTCGTCGTCTACGAGCACAGCTCGCGTGAACCGGCACCGGTCGATCCGGCGTTCGCCGTGCAACGTGAGGCGGCGTACGGCGAGGTGTCCCTCGCCTTCCTGCGACCGGAACCGGCATGAACGGGAAAACGCACACCTCGCCGAGCGCGATCTACCCCGGTTCGTTCGATCCGCTGACGCTCGGCCATCTCGACGTGATCGAGCGTGCCGCGGCGATATTTCCGCGCGTGCTGGTCGCGGTTGTCGTCAACCCGCAGAAGCGCGAACCGCTCTTCACGCTCGAAGAACGAAAGCAAATGATCGTCGCCGCGACGAAGCATCTCACGAACATCGAAGTGCGGGATTTCCGCGGCTTGCTGGCCGATTTCGCGAAGGCCACCGGCGCGGGCGTGATCGTCAAGGGCTTGCGCGTCGTCTCCGATTTCGAAAACGAGATGTCGACCGCACTGATGAACCGCTCGCTGAGCGGCATCGATACGATGTTCGTGCCGAGCGACCCGATGTATTCGTTCGTCTCATCGAGCCTGGTCAAAGAAGTGTTCTCCCTCGGCGGGGAGATCGATCCGTACGTTCCTGAAGCCGTACTTCACGTGATGCGCGCCAAGCGCGCTTCCCAGCGATCCACCGAACCATCCGAGGAGAAACACCCATCGTGAGCATCTATCGCGTGTTGGACAAACTCGAGGCCTACGTGCGTCAGGGCACGGTGTTGCCGCTCAAGCGGCGCGTGCTTTCCGAGGAGCGGCTCTTCGAGTTCATCGAGAAGATCCGCTCGACGCTGCCGGCCGAGGTCGGTCAAGCCAAGCTCATCGCGAAGGACAAAGACCGCGTGCTGCGCGAGGCGCAGGAACGCGCCCAAGCGATCGTCAGCGATGCGTCGGAAGCACATGCCGCGATGGTCGACGATCATGAGATCGTCAACCGCGCACGCATTACCGCGGAGACGGTGCTGCGCGAAGCCGAAGTGCGCGCGCAACGCATTCGCGAAGGCGCGGATGCCTACGCGGCGCAAGTGCTCGTCGATCTCGATAACCGTCTCACGACGGCGCTCGGCTCGGTGAAGAAGGGCATCGATCAGCTCACGCTCGCGCGCACGGCCGCCGCGATTCAAGCGGCTCCGGCGCCGGCGTCGCAGCCGCTCGCGGAAGCCGCCGCAAAATCGAAGCGTGCGGCGTTCGACGCCCAGGCCGATCCGATCGACGCCGAGACGGCGCAGCTCGAATCAGTGTAGTTCCGTCACGGGGCGCCCGTGAGCGTGGCAATGCGCTTCGTTGCCGCAAGCAATGCGGTGACGTTGCGCCCGGAGCGCTTCATGTCGAGCGTTTTCGCATCCCCGTTGATGGTAAGCGCCGCCTGAACCGAGTTTTCAAAGGTGACGATGGGCGCGGCGAGCCCGACGAAGCCGGATTCGGCGGCCACGGTCCGGTGCCCGCGTGCGAAACCATCGCGGCGCGCTTCCGCCACGAGGGCAATGGCGTCATCGATGGCGGTGCCGTACCCCAGATCGTCCGGCTTCGCCTCCGCGAGTATGGGGGCGATCATTTCGCGCACGAGCGTGTCGGATAAGGTCGATAAGATCGCACGGCCGGTTGCAGAAAGCGGATCGAGCACGGAGCCCACACGTATCGATAGCGGCGACAAATGGAAGCCCTCGAGCCGGTGCACGATCGTCGGCCCACGATTTCCCCACACCGAAAGGAAGACGGCTTCACCCGTCGCGTCCCGGATTTCGAACATCGCCTCGCGGGCAATATTCAAGATATCGAGATGCGCAAGCGCGGCGAGCCCGAGGCGCAACGCTTCCGGCCCGAGATCGTAGTTCGCACCCGGACCGGTTTGCGCCACGAGACCCACGCGAACGAAGCTCGTCAGGTAGTAGTGCGCTCTGGACGGGCTCATTTTCGCACGCAGTGCCAGGTCCTTGAGCGACATGGCTCCGGGTGCTTCTTGAAGCGCTCGAAGCAGACGGTGTCCGACTTCGATCGACTGGATGCCGCGGGGTAGTGCCAAGGCGGAGTTCTCCCGGAAAAGGGGTTTTCTATTTTACGGGTCTATTCTCCATTAGTTAATCTTGGAGGATCTCCCACGTGTGGTTGCGCGATTGCTGGCAGGCGGCTGCCTATTCGTCGGAAATCGAGCACGCGCTGTTTCCCCGGCGCCTGCTCGACGAGCCGGTCGTATTCTATCGAACGTCGGCGGGGGCGGTAGTCGCCTTGGCCGACCGCTGCGCGCACCGCGCGCTTCCGCTCTCGCTCGGCCGTTTGCGCGGCGACGACGTCCAATGCGGCTATCACGGGATGTGCTTTGGAGCCGACGGGCAGGGACGGTTCGTACCGGGCCAAGATTCGTTGCCGAACGGGGCTCACGTCAAGACGTATCCGGTCGTTGAAAAGCATAAAATGGTCTGGATCTGGATGGGCGACCCGGCTCGCGCCGACGAGAGCCTGGTGCCGGACATCCATTACTTCGACGATCCGGGCTGGGCGCCGGTCTTCGGCTACCACCGCATCGACGCCGATTATCGTCTCCTCAACGACAACTTGCTCGATCTCTCGCACGAGTCGTTCGTTCACGTCGAGACCATCGGCAACAGCTACGTCGCCGATTCACCGGTCGTAGCGCGCATCGTCGACGGGACGGTTCGCGCCCATCGATTCATGCAGAACTGCGACCCGCCGCCGTTCTACGTGCGAGCTGCGGGTTTCGAAGAGAAGATCGATCGTTGGCACACGACGATCTACACGCCGCCGGGACTGTGCGTGATCGAAAACGGATCGATGCCGGCCGGCGCCGACAAGAGCTTCGCGCGAGAGCGTCGCGTCATCAACATGATGACGCCGGAGACGGCAACATCGACGCATTATTTCTGGGGAACCGCTCGCTCCTACGACCTCGACAATGCGGAGTTGGACGAGTATATTCGCTCACAGACGCATACGACGTTCGACCAAGACAAAGTCATCCTCGAGGCTCAGCAACGTTCGCTCGGGCCCGATCCCGAGTACGCGTTTCCGGTTGCGATCAAGGTCGACTCGGGCCCGATCCTCGGCCGGCGCCTGCTTGCGGCCGCGATCGAGGCCGAGCAAAACGCTTCACAACTCGCTTCTGTCTGAAAAGAGAACGGCATGGCTGAAAATCGCGGCGTCGTCTATACCGGTCCCGGTAAGGTTGAAGTTCAAGCGATCGATTTTCCGAAGCTCGCGCTCGGCAATCGCAAACTCAATCACGGCGTAATCCTCAAGATCGTTTCCACGAATATTTGCGGAAGCGACCAGCATATGGTTCGTGGGCGCACGACTGCTCCCAAAGGAATTGTCCTCGGTCACGAGATTACGGGCGAAGTGATCGAAGCGGGCACCGACGTCGAGTTCATAAAAGTCGGCGATATCTGCTCGGTACCGTTCAACGTCGCGTGCGGCCGGTGCCGTAATTGCAAAGAACAGAAGACGGGCATTTGCCTCAACGTCAACCCGGCGCGTCCGGGCGGAGCCTACGGCTACGTCGACATGGGCGGCTGGGTCGGCGGTCAGGCGGAGTACGTTACGGTGCCCTACGCCGATTTCAACCTATTGAAATTTCCCGACCGCGATCAAGCGCTCGCGAAAATCCGCGACCTCACGTGCCTCACCGACATTCTGCCCACCGGATTTCATGGCGCGGTTTCGGCCGGTGTCGGTCCGGGTTCGACCGTCTACATCGCCGGCGCGGGCCCCGTGGGCATGGCGGCCGCGGCATCGGCGCGGCTGCTCGGCGCGGCGTGCGTGATCGTCGGCGATATGAACGCCGAGCGGCTCGCGCACGCGAAGAAGCACGGCTTCGAGATCGTCGACATCGCCAAAGCCGCGATTCCCGATCAGATCGAGCAGATTCTCGGCGTACCCGAAGTCGATTGCGCGGTCGACGCCGTCGGATTTGAAGCCAGCGACGGCCACGGTCACGAGCAACCCGCCGTCGTGCTCAACGACATGATGAAGGTCACGCGCGCCGGCGGCGCCGTCGGCATCCCCGGACTCTACGTCACCGAAGACCCGGGCGCGCAAGAAGAAGCCGCCAAGACGGGCAACCTGAGCTTGCGCCTCGGCCTCGGCTGGGCAAAGTCGCTCTCGTTTTCAACCGGACAGACGCCGGTACTCAAGTACAACCGGGCACTCATGCAAGCGATTCTGTGGGACCGCATCGCGATCGCCGATATCGTCGGCGTCGAGGTCATCCGTCTCGACGATGCGCCGCGCGGCTACGCTGCCTTCGATAAGGGCGCGGCTCACAAGTACGTGATCGATCCTCACGGCATGATCCCGAACTAGAGCGTCCGGGCCGGCGTTCAGTGGGCCTTGAGGTTCAGGAACGCCGGATTGACCATGTCGCGGTACGAGAACGTTTTCGAAATCGTGCCGTATTTCGCAGCCGAGTCGATCACGGGCTGGATCTGATTCGCATCGATCGACGTGCCGGCTACCGACCACTGCGCGTTCTGCACGACGTCGACCGGAAGATGGATTTGATTGGCAACGATCGCCGCGGCTTCTTTATGGTGCGTGTTGGTGTACGCGCCGGCCTGATAGATCACCGTGATGAACTTGCGGATCGCGTCGACGTTCTTAGCGGCATAGTCGTCGGTCGTGAACCACGCGGCGAACAAGAAGGCCGGGGCGATCGAGCCGAACGCGTGGCCGAGCAGGCGCAGCTTTCCGTCGGCCATGGATGAGCTGAGTACCGGTTCGAGCAGAATGGCCGAGTCGACCCGGTGCGACTCCACCGCCGGCGCCGCGGCCGACGTCGGAATCTCGACGAAGTGGAGCGTCTTCGAATCGCCGCCGTGTTGATCGACCCAGGCCGACTCCGCCACTTGGCCGACGTCGTTGAGCGACTGCGTCGAAATGGTCTTGCCGTTGAGGTCGGCTCCCGTCATGATCGCCGAATCTTTCGCCACGACCATGCCGTCAAAGGGCGCGTTGACGTTGTAGAGCGCGCACGTTCCGACGATTGAGAACGGGATGCCGTGCTGATGAGCGCCGAGCAGTGAGATGATGCTCGACTTCCCGATGTCGATCGCGCCGCCGGAAACGGCGCTGGCAATGGCCGAACCGCTGCCGAGCCGCTGGATCTGCACGTCGAGCCCCGCGCGCTCGAACATCCCGGTGCCCTTGGCGTAGAGCAACGGCGCGGTGTCGTCGTCCGACGGCGAGACGGCAACGCGGAGTGTCACCAGGTCGGCCGCGCGGAGCGGCGCATGCAGCAGCGTGGCGGCGAGCACCGCGATCGAGCACGCCGCCGCGATCCGCATGGCGTGTGATACGAGATTCTTCATGTTTCCGTCCTTGGCCAGAGCTCGGCGCTCGCGAGACGTGCGCCCGCCGTCAGGGATTCGAGTTTTGCCCACATGATCGACGAATGGACGCGGCCCTTCAACGCCGACTGCGCAAAACCGCAGTCGGTGCCAGCGATGACGTTTTCACGGCCGACGAGCTTGGCGATGCGCACGATGCGCTCCGCCACGAGTTCCGGATGCTCGACGACGTTCGTGGCGTGGCTCACGAGGCCCGGGATGAGCGTTTTCCCTTCGGGCAAGCGCACCGTTTCCCACAAACGCCACTCATGCTCGTGGCGTGGATTCGCCGCCTCGATCGAATACGCGCCGGCCTGAACGCGGAAGACGTACCGCACGATATCTTTCAACGGGACATCGGCCACATGCGGGCCGTTCCAACTTCCCCAGCACAGGTGGTACCGCGTTTGTTCGAGCGGTATACCCTCGAGCGCGTAGTTCAAGGCAGCGATGCGCAGATCGACCCAGCGTTCGTAGTCGCTCGCGCTCAAGCGCTCGTGCATGCCGGTGATCCAGGGATCGTCGATCTGAAGGATGAGCCCGGCATCCGCGATCGCGCGGTACTCTTCGCGCAACGCTCCCGCGATCCCGAACAAGCGCTTTTCCTCATCGTTGTAGGTGAGGTCGATGAGGTTCGTGTCGAGGCTTCCGGGCGCGATGACGGTCATGAAACCGCGTTGCGACGTTCCCGCGATGGCGCGCTTGAGGTTGGCGATATCCCGCTGCAGGAGGGCGTGACCGCGGTAGGTGAGCGGCTCGACGATAAACCAAGCGCCGCGGGATACGGTGCTGTTCGGTTCGTATTCGGCATAAAACGCAGCGAATTGTTTGCGCTCGGGTCCGGTGAAGTGCGCGCGCGTCGGCACGCCTTCGAAGCGGTGCTCGAGGCCGCCCATGCGTTCGACGACGTATTCGTGGAAACTGCGCTTGCCGTATTCACCGTCGTTGACGATGTCGATGCCGGCCTCGGACTGGCGGCGAACGACCTGCTCGACTTCGCTGCGCAGCATCGCCGCATACGCGTCCTCATCTACTGCAACATTGTCCTGCCGCGCTCGCACGTAGGCGGCAACCGCGGGCGTTCGGACCAAGCTCCCGACGTGCGTCGTGTGGATTCGATCGGAAAACATTATTGCAAAGGAACTTCCTTGAGGTCGAAATATATTCCCTGCATGAATGTATCGGTGCGCGGACGCGCGGCGCTTGCCACGATCGCGGCGATCGTCCTGTCAATTTTGGCCGGCGGCCGCGCTCCGGCGGCCGGCGAACCGTTTCCGCTCACGGCGATTTTACCGCTGACGGGAACGTTTGCATTTGCAGGTCAGTCCCAGCAAGAAGGCCTGCAAGTGCTGCAGCGGTTCGTCAACAGAACCGGCGGCATCCAGGGGCGGCCGCTGCAGTTTCAATTCTTGGACGATCAATCGAGCCCGCAGCTTTCGGTGCAATTGCTCAACGGTGTGATCGCATCCGGCGCGCAGGCGGTGTTAGGCGGCGCGGGTGCCGCGCAGTGCCGCGCGACGGCGCCGTTGGTCGTGCACACCGGCCCGATCCTGTACTGTATCAGCCCGGCGGTGCGTCCCGACAGCGGCGGATTCGTCTTCTCATCGGGCGTGCAGCCGTTCGACGAACTGACCGCCGCGTTGCATTTCTTCCGCGACAAAGGCTGGACCAAGATCGCGTTCCTTGCCACGAACGATGCATCGGGACAGGAAGCTGACTCGAATTTCAACGATCTTATCAAGCGTCCGGAGAACAGCTCGATCCAAGTGGTGGGCTACGAGCACTACGCTCCCACCGACATCAACGTGAGCGCCCAAATTTCGCGTATCAAGGCGGCGAATCCGCAAGCGCTTGTGATATGGGCGGCCGGCCAGCCGATCGCAACCGCGTTTCACGGCATGCACGACGGCGGATTAGACGTCCCGGTCGTCACGAGCTTCGCGATGCAAGAGTATTCCGCGATGGACCAGCTCGCCCAGATTCTGCCGACGCACCTCTACTTTGCATCGAGTAAGTGGCCGGCCTACGACATCATGACGCCGGGGCCGGTACACGATCAGTTAGCGACGTTCTTCTCAGCATTCAAGGCGGAGAAAATCACGCCGGATGCGGGCGAACAGCTGGCGTGGGATCCGGCGCTGTTGCTCATCACCAGCTTTCGCAAGCTCGGACCGAATGCGAAAGCGGCCCAGATACACGACTACATGGAATCGCTGCGCGCGTTCCCCGGGACGAGCGGCATCTACGATTTCACGACCGGCGACCAGCGTGGCCTCGGGCTCAGCGACGTCGTGCTCAGCGAATGGACGCCCACGAAGCGTGCCTGGATTGCGGTCTCCGACGCCGGCGGCGCCGCGCTAAAGCCCAACCAGCAGATCAGCGGAAAGTAGCCCCGGCAGCTTGTTCGTACGGCGATGATAGTCGTGACTCGGGTGTCATCCCGAGCTTGTCGAGGGACCGCCACAATCATCAGCGATGAGTAGTCAGGGCAGCCTCTTGTTCATAGACGCCTCAGGAACCTCAGGTAGAATGCTGCGAACACCAAGACCATTCCAACATTGACGATCAGCCGTTCCAAGAAGCGATTTCTAAAGAACGCGAAATCTACACCAACAATGACGGCTACCATCGCCACCACGTAAAGTACGATAGCTACCTGTCTGCTCATCAATTGCGTTTGAGCAACGCACCGCCGCCTAGGCTCGCCGGCTGCCAAACGCGCTGGTCCTTGAGCCACTGGTAGATCATCACGTCCTTGACGGTGAGGCCGCGTTGGTCCCCGGTGCGGAAGTCATACGTGCCCATGATTCCCGGATAGCCGCGCAGCGTCTCGATCGCGTCGCGTACGGCACGAGCGCCCGCGTCGGGACCGACTTTCCGGAGTGCCTCGACGACGATCGTGGCGGCATCCCATGGTTGCGTCGGCCCGGTATCGGGGTTGATGTTCGCGCCGCGGAAGAGCGCGTAGACGGCTTGATTGTTCGTCCGCTGCGGGCCGGCCGGTAGGACCGAAGCGCCTGCCCACGAGCTCGACGCGAAGTAGAGCTGCGTGGGGAGAAACGCGGCGAACTGGTCCATGATGGTGTAGCTCATGATGGAGTCGCTGACGAGCACCGGGATGTCGAGAGCGTCGTCATTGATCGAGCGGAACGCGGTCGCCAGAACGCCGGGACTGGCCCAGAGGATCATTGCCTGCGGCTTCGCGGCTTTGATGCGGGCGACTTGCGCCGCAGCGTTGATGTCGTTCGGATTGAACCGTTCATGAGCCACCACTTGCAAGCCGCGATTCTCCGGCGCTTGCGTTTGGCTGACGATGTTGCCGTCGGCTTCCTCACCTGACGCGTCGGTCGAGGTGAGAAACGCGAGCCGTGTCCAGCCGCGGTCGCGGAAGAAACGAAAGGCGGCGCGAACTTCGTCTCCCGGATAGACGCCGGCCGAAAAGACGAAACTTCCCGGCGTCGGGACGACCGCCGGGGTCAGGCAGTAGAGGACCGGGCCGGTTTGCTCGACGAGCGGCATCACACTCTTGCACGTCGCGCCGAGTGCGCCGGCGAGGATGGCCGGCGGGTGCTGCGCGACCAGCTGATTGATCAGTTGAACGGCGGTCTGGGGCTGGCCCTGATCGTCGAGGAACACGAAACGCAGCGGCCGGTTGCGAATGCCCCCCGAGGCGTTGACGCGCTGCTCGAGGAGATGAAGCCCGGCCTCCATCGTCTGTCCGAGAAAGGCGGCCCCGCCGGTGAGCGGGACGACGACCGGGATATCGACGCTCGGTGCGTCGGCGGCGCGCGTCGACGTGCCGGAGAGAGCGGCGGTCAGCAGCAACGCGCCGAGTACTGCGGCGGCGCGGTGCACGGATCGATCGAGCATAGGCGTACCTCGTGAACGAGTTCTGCGCTGCCTACGTTGAGGGCTCCTCGCGCAACGCGTTATCCCACGCGGCGATACGCTCGACCTTGCTGTTAACGGCGCGCGGGTGGGAGCTGTGCGCTTGCACGTCTGCGCCGGCGTGTTCGTCCATGGAAGCCTGATCCCCATTCGCGGCGAAAGCATGTCGGCTAGTTGGCCGAGCTCCTGGAGCGGCCTCAGCTCCAAAAGAAAGCGAAAAAATATGTCTACTAAGCTCTGGGCGCGGATCTTCGGATTGTGGAGTTTGCTGGTGGTCGTTGGGATGGTCGTCAACCGTGAGAACACCATCGACGTTGTGAACGGATTCTTCGCGAGCGCGGCGTTGATGTGGACGACCGGCATCTTTACATCGCTCGTCGGCATCGTTGTAATCGTCACGCACAACCGCTGGTCGGGCGGAGCACTGCCGGTTATCGTGACGCTCTTCGGTTGGCTCGTGCTCGTCAAAGGTTTAGCGTTCGTGTGGTTAACGGCGTCGGCCGAGCAAGCGTTCTATAACGCGCTACATTTCAACGACTACTTCTATTTCTATTTTATTCTCTCGCTGGCGATCGGCATCTATCTCACGTACAGCGGATTCAAGGCCGAATCTATTGCTTAGATCTTATTGCCGGCCGATGTTGCCGCACGGCCGTGACTGTTACCGCGCCGACATTTTGGAGCCGTTTTCACGGGCCTCGCATTGGGCGTCGAAGTCGGCGTCGTCTATGACTGCCGACCACGCACGCACGGCGTAAGCGTCTGCGCGTGCTGCGGCGGGCGGCTCGGTACCGGCGGCGAGCGCGTCGGCACCGCGCAAGAGTTGACGGCGCATCGCGATAAGCGCGCTGTCACTCGTGCCGAGGTGCTCGCGCGTGCGATCGACGCGCGGTCCCATGCCTTCGACCATCGCGAGATCTTGAACGCGAATGCCCGGAATGCCCGTTGCAGTGCGCGAGCGCTGCACGTCACGGTCGATCAAGTAATCGTTGTCTGGACCAGGCTGCGGCCAGTCGGTGCCCGGACGCTTCACGACGAAGCCCATGTCGCCGTTACGATACGCCGCGCGCTCTTGTTCGCCGATCGGCCGGTCTTCGTGGAAGTTGATCGCGATGACCAGCGTCGTCTCATCATCGCGCGGCACCCAGAAGCGCCACATCCGTGCTTTGCCTTCATCCGGCGCAATCAGGGTCGCCGACGGCAGCAAGAAGTGGTTTGTGCGAAAGTAACCGAGGCCACCGTCAGCAACGCGGCGGGCCGACACGCTCAGGCCATAAGGCCGTTCGCGCACGATCCACGATGGGGCGCGGTCGGTGCGCATGTAGCGCCCGAAACTCGATGCCGCCGGCATGTCGGTGGGAGCTGCGACGGGTTGATGCAGCGAACTCAAATGTGCCGAATCGAGTTCCCCCTCGATCGCCTGCACGAAGTTCGAACGTTGTAGCCAGCGTCCGGTGAAGCGGTAGTCGTCCGCAACATCCATCCAGCCAAAATGCGGCACGTCCGGCATCATCGGCGCCGGCCCGAGATATGCCCACAATAGGCCGCCCGCTTCGCGCACCGGATACGCGCCGATGCGCACTTTTTCGCGAAAGAGCGAGTCCGGCGGCTCCGAGGGCATGTCCACGCAGGAACCGCTGCGATCGAATTTCCAGCCATGGTAGACGCACCGCAAACCGTGCTCTTCGTTTCGCCCGAAGAACATCGGTGCCCGCCGATGCGGGCAGAACGCCTCAACGAGTCCGACCGTTCCGTCGGTCGCACGAAACGCAATCAGATCTTCGCCGAGTAGGCGCACGCGCTGGGGTGGCCCATCGTTTTCGGCTAATTCGCCGGCCGTCAGAAACGGCAGCCAGAAACGTCGCACGAATTCGCCCATCGGCGTTTCGGCGTTCGTGCGCGTGAGTTTGTCGTTTTCGGCTTGACTCAGCATACTTACTGACTCACGACCGGCGGCTTCACCATCGGGATCGTGTCGAACGGCACGTTGACGTAGCCGTTTCCGCGCTTCTCGGTGCGTTGAATGTAGATATTCTGCACGATGTCGCGCGTCTGGGGATCGATCATGATCGGGCCGCGCGGGCTCGCGATCTTCATGCCTTTGAGCAGCTCCATCGTCTTGTCCGGATCGAAGTTGCCATGCTGTGCCTGCACCGCGTGGTACAGCGCGTCGAGGGCGTCGTAGGCGGCAACCGCCGAGAAGTCCGGCAGCTGCGGCGAGCCGTACGCCGCCTCGTACGCTTTGATGAATGCCTTATTCACCGGCGTATCGAGGGATGAGGAGTAGTTGGCTGACGTGATTGCGCCGATGATGCCGTCACCGAAGACGGGCAGGTTTTCGTCGAGCACGAGGTCGTTGGTGGCGAGCAACTTGATGCCCGCGGCGGCACAACCGCCATCCTCGTAGGACTTCATGAACGGCTCGCCGCCGGCTTGCGGCCCGACGAAGGCGAAAACGGCATTCGGATGCGCGTCCTTGACGCGCTGAATGTACGCGGCGTAGTTCATGTTCGACATGGGCACCGCGACCGTGCCGAGCATGGTCCCTCCGTTTGCAGTAAACGCCTTCGCGAAGGCGTCCATAGCCTCGTGACCGGAGCCGTAGTCGAGAAAGACGCCGTAGGCGGTCTTGATGTCGTGCTTTGCGGCCCACTGACCGAGCGGCGCGGCAACCTGCGCTTCGGTAAAGCTAAAGCGCGCCATGTAGGGGTTCGGCGCGAGAATCCCCGAGGTCGCCGCGTTGGTGATGAATACCGGCTTCTTCGCCTCAGTAGAAATGCTCCCGACGGCGATCGCATTGGGCGATAACATGAATCCGTACAGGGCATCGACCTTCTCGTTGACGATCAATTCGGTTGCTTCGCGCTTCGCAAGCTCAGGCGCAACGCCGCCATCGTCGCGGCGAACGAAGACGACTTTCCGGCCCGCGACCGTGTCGCCGTGCGTTGCTTGATAGGCCCCGATTGCGGCATCCAGCGCCTTGCCGATCGGTGGACCGCCGCCCGAAAACGTGAAGATGATGCCGATCTTCAAGGCGGGCTGATCTGCGGCCGAGGCGACGGCGAAAACGAGCGCCGGTACGGTCAACGCAACCACTAGGCGGCGCAGCGAGCGTAAGATCATCGAAGCCTCCGAAAGAAGGACGAACGTCGGCAACTTGATCAATGATAGAACGTCCACCTTTATCCGGGGAGCGCGACGCATGGAAACCGAGAGCGTCAGTACGAACGGCTCGCAGCAGAACGGAACGCGGCATCTGCCGTATGCCTTCCTGCAGCATACAGGCCGCGATACGTCCGGGGGGCGATTGCTACGCGCATACTGGCAGCCGGTGGCGTTTTCCAGCGATGTGACGCCGAACGGCGCGCCCAAGCGGCTACGCGTGATGGGCGAAGATCTCGTAATCTATCGCGACGACCGCGGCCGCGCCGGGCTGCTCGGTCTGAAGTGCGCGCATCGCTGCGCCGATTTGAGCTTCGGACGAGTCGAGGACGGCGGTCTGCGTTGCATTTATCACGGCTGGCTCTTCGACGTCGACGGCCGCTGCCTCGAGCAGCCCGCGGAGCCGAAGACGAGCACGTACAAAGACCGCATTCGCCAGCGTGCGTATCCAACGCACGAAGCCGGCGGCGCCATTTGGGCCTTTCTCGGCGACGGCGAGCCGCCGCTCTTCCCGAACTATCCGGCGGTTATAGCACCGGATGCCTATCGCTTCAACGCGCGCTGGCTCGCGCGGTGCAATTGGCTGCAGGGCAACGAAGGCAATGTCGACCCCTCGCACACGTCGTACCTGCACCGCTTCGTGCTCGACGACGAAAGCGAGCGGGCGCGGCTCGGCGTCTTCGCGGTCGACATCGCGCCCGAACTTACGGTGGAAGACACGCGTTTCGGCGTGCGGCTCTACGCCGATCGTTCGGATCCCCGTGCCGGCGACCACATCTTGCGGATCACGAACGGTATCATGCCGAACGGATGCGCGATCAGCGGCTACGAAGCGCAGCTCGGGCCGGGCGGGCTGAGCATGTTCTGGCACGTGCCGATCGACGATACCTCACATTGGCGCTACGAGTTTACCTTCCATGCGAAGAAGCCGCTGCCCCGCGAGCGGATGGCGGCCGAATATGCTGCCGAGAAGATCGCAGGCACCGACGAGCCGCGGCGCAACGCGGAGAACGGCTTTCTCCAAGACCGCGACGCCATGGACCGCTACTTCCTCGGAATGGGCAAAGTCTTTCCGGTCCACGATCTTTTCGTCACCGAATCGCAAGGCACGTTCCTCGACCACGCCGAGGAGCATCTCTCTGCAACCGACGTCGGTATCGCGCGCTTGCGCAAGCACTTGCTCGAGGCGGTACGCGACATGGAAGCCGGCCGCGATCCGCGCGGCGTCATACGAGATCCGGCTGAAAACAGCTTCGACGATATCGTTGTCGTTACGAAGCACGTGCCGCCCGGCAGCGACAACCGCGCCGTCTGCGAGCAACTCGCCGCCTCGGGACTCTATACATTGAACCCCGATATGGGCCCGCCTCGAGTACTCTAGATCCGGTATTCTTCGCGCTTCCGGCCTTGCGTGACGTTGAGGAAGAGTTCGTCCAACGGAATCCGCCGTGAAATGAAGCCTTGCTCGTATGAGTATTGAACGAGTGTCTCGAGCGTCTTGATGTTTTGGTCGGTGAGGCCGTACTCCCAGGGGTCTGGGCCCATGAGGAGCTGCTGTTCTTCCCAAGCCTCGCGATAGAACGCGAGCGGAACGATGCGCGGGTTCTCGAGCCGCTTCATGGCGATGGCCTTGGATTCTTGAAAGGCGTGATACATGTTGATCGGGATCCACGGATACTTCTCGACCAGCTCGGCGCGCATCGCGACGAGGTGCATGATCGGAAAGATGCCGGTCTTGCGGTAGTAGGCGATCTCCTCGCTCTTGTAGTCGGGCCAGAGCCGCCCGACCCGCGGGTCACCGGCAAGGAGCGGCTTGATGAGATCGGGGTGGACCAGCGCGTCGAGTTCACCTTCGGCGAGCATCGTTTCGGTCGACTTCTCGTGCGGGATGCGCTGGATGCGCAAGTCAGGAGGTGGCGTGAAGTCGACGTCCTCGTCGAGTTCCGTGAACCACTCCATCGACTTGTGCGGCACGCCGTACTCGTGTTCGAGAATCCCGCGCAGCCACAACGTAGCGGAGAAGATGAAGGCCTTCGAGCCCACGCGCTTGCCGATCAGATCGGCCGGCTTCGTGATGCCGGCCGCCGTGTTGATGAAGACGAAGCCGTGGCGGAAGCGGCGGTGCGGAAATACCGGGATCGCGCGAAACGGCATACCGTGTTCGCGCGCCGCGAAGTAGGCCGAGCTCGAAACCTCGGCCATGTCGTATTCGCGGTTGCGGAAGAAGCGCCAGTGACGCGGCGATGAATCCATCGCCGTGAGCACGGTGAGGTCGATGCCGTCCGGCTCGACCTGGCCTTCCTTGAGCGCGCGCATGATGTCGTAGTCGCCGCACGCGAGCGTGACTGGGATCTTTTTCATTGCGGCTGCTTTCTAGTGAGCGGCGACTTGTTCGGGTAACACCGCGGCTTCGCGCAGCTTCGTCCAGATTTTCGTGGGTTTGCTCTCGGCGATTGCGTCGATCTCGTGCGTGAACACGCGCCGCAAGAACGCGATGCCCGCATCCGAGCGGCCGAGTACCTCGTGCTCGCGATCGGCCATAACGCCTTGCCCGCGCTGCGCAACGTAGTCTTGCGCGCTGGTGAGATCGAAGAGATGATCGGCCGGGTAGCGGCCCTGTACGATCAGCTCATCGTGGTGCTGCGAGGGATCGTACGCGCCGGCCTGACGGAAGTAGGCGGTGATCCGTTCGTCGACGGCGGGCGATTGCGAGGGCGTCGACCAGATGTTCATGCGATAGGTGTGCTCGTCGTCGACGGGCACGTTCCAGTGGCCGACGTCGATCCACGCATCGCCGGCTTCCATTCCCGGAATGCTGATATGATTGTTGTTCGGGAACGTCCAGTCGCTCACGCGCACGTTGCCCTCGCCGCGCGTCGCGATCTGCCGGATGCCGGCCTCGGTTTCGAAGTACTCGAGCTCCGGAATCGCTTGCGAGACGACCTTGATGAAATTCCCGCTGCGACCTTTCTGATGGACGAAGCTCACGTGCACGGCGTCCATCGAGTTCTCCACCATCTGGAACCAATTGCAGTTCCACAACTCCGAACGCGCGTAGATGATGCGCGATGGGTCCTCGAAGACGTCTTTGCGCGGCAGCTCGAACGGCGGTGGTTCGCCCTCGCCGAGGTACGCGAAGATCAGCCCGCCGTATTCGTGTACCGGATAGCCGGCGATGCGAATGTTGCACGGCCGCTCGTCGCGCTCGGCCGGCCGATCGATACACGCACCCGTCCCGTCGTACGCCCAGCCATGATACATGCAGCGGATGGCATCGTTCTCGATCCAGCCGGTCGACAGGAGCGTCACGCGATGCGCGCAGTGCGAGCCGACGAGATGCGCCCGGCCGCTCTCGCCGCGATAGAGCGTGAGGTCTTCGCTGAAGATCCTCAGTTGCTGTGCGGTTCCGGCTTCGAGCGTGCGACCCACGGCGACCGGCTGCCAGAAACGGCGCAAGAGTTGTCCCATCGCGGTGCCGCGCCCGGTCTCGGTCAACCGGCTCAGACGGGAGGCGCGACGCTCGATATGCTCGTTCATCTGGGGCGGATCGTAGCGACCAGGCCCCGCAGTGTCAAGTCGACAAGCACGCCACCATGAGGCTTCGGGGAAAAACGGCAATCGTCTTCGGTGCGGGCCCGAACATCGGCGGCACCATCGCGCTGTTCCTGGCGCGCGAGGGAGCGTCGGTCGTCGTCAGCGATCTCAATCCGGCCGTCGCGCAAGCCACGGCCGATCGGATCGTGCGCGACGGCTTCGAAGCGACCGCCGTCCCGGGCAACGCGCTGCTCGAAGCCGACGTCGCGTCGATCGTCGCCCGCGCCGTCGAGCGGTACGGGCACGTCGATATCGCGATGAACATGGCCGGCACGGTCCATTGGAGCCCGATCGTCGACATGGACGTCGGCGAGTTTACCGCGGCGATGTCGAGCTTTCCGACCGCCGGCATGCTGACGACCAAACACGTCGCCCGCGCCATGATTGCGGGCAAGGTCCGCGGCAGCATCATCCACTTGCTGTCCACGGCCGCGCATTTTGGTGAAGCGAGCGGCGCCGCATACACCGCGGCCAAGGGTGCGTTGCTCAACCTCGCTCGCTCGTGCGCGATGGACCTCGCCCACGAGGGCATTCGCGTCAACACGATCACACCGTGCGCGATGGAACATCAGTTGTGGACGAACATGCGCGACGAGCTCGAAACGCCGAAGTTCGAACGGCCCGACCGGCGCTCGTTCTATTCACGCGACGACTATCTCAAGATGATCCCGCTCGAGCGCTTCCCGCGCGCCTCGGATCTCGCGTGGGCCGCGGTGTTCCTCGCCTCCGACGAATCATCGTTTCTCACCGGCATCGACATTCCGGTCGACGGCGGCTTGCGCTTCAAGTACCCGGCATGGCGTCCCGGCGACTGGACCGGCGTGACGATCGAAGACTACGCGCGGCAGACGCAGGTCACGGAGTACGGTGAACCGGTGCGCCCGCTGATTCGCTGATGCGGCGCGCAGCCTGGCTCTCGGGCGCTGACGGGGGTCTCGGACTCCCAGATAACGTTCGACAATGGCGACTTGCTCGTCAATGAGCGAGATGAACTCGTCGCTTTTCGGCAAGGCTGAGCACCGCACTCGTTGCATATCGCGCCGCCCCGTCACTCTCGCCAAAATGGTGGGCCACGAACGTGGTCATGAGTGCGGCAATCTCAGCGATGCGCGGTTCGATCTCATCGGCCGGTCCGGAACACCCTAACGCCAATCGGCGGCCGCTGTAGGTGACGGGGAGCGGCATCGCGACCACCATGCGTCCGGGCCGCAAGCAATTCCGCGAAGCGATATACCCCCGTAGCCGAACCGCGGCGATCTCTGCCCTAACCTTCGCCAACGACAACTCATTGCGGTCGAACAGGTTCCGAGTTGCCGCCAATCGATACAGCCGTTCGATAATCTCATCGTCCAAGGCGCTGAGCAGCGCGACCCCGGTACCTGATGTGAAGAGGCAGCGTCGAGCTCGCCCGTATATGACCTCGCCGGCTTCGAGATTGACGATGGTCTGCAGTTCCACATCGTTGGTTGTCCCGAGCAACACCGCGAGCCCCGTTGCGTCGTGAAAACGGTGCAGGTCTTTCATGAGGTCGAACGGGTCGAGCAGATCTTGCGATAGCCAGCTGCTGAGTTCAAACAGCCGCGGCGTCGGCAGATAGGTCTTCGACTTCACGTCAAAACTCAAGTAGCCCAAATGCAGCAGGGTCTTGAGGATGTCCGCCGTGCTCACCAGCGGGTAGCCGAAGTGGTCGACCATCGCTTTGAGTGACAAGGGCCGCCGTTCGACGCGGAAGTACTCGAGAAATTCGAAGGCGCGACCCACCGAACGCACGACTTTCACGTGCAGCCGCCTAGCGCGGCAGCTTTGCGCCGAGGAGCCCGAACAGCGCCGTCCAGTGGCGTTCGGCGGCGGCCGCGTCGTAGACGGGCAAGTCGGGCACCGCGAAGCCGTGTTTGGCGGGATAGGTTTCGATCAGGTGATCCACGCCGGCATCGGTGAGCGCCTTTTCGAGCACGGCTTTCTGCTCGTCGGTGAACGATCCGTCCTCGATGGCGCCGGCAACGTACAGCCGGCCGTTGATGCCTTTGACGAACAGATGCGGGCTATCAGGTTTGTCGGTTGCCAACTCGCCGCCGTGGAACGACGCGACCGCGGCAAATCGATCAGGGAAGGCGCCGTCCGCCGTCAATGCAACGTTGCCGCCCAGGCAATATCCGGTCGCACCGTAGCGATCGCCTTTGACGTCGGAGCGCGTGCCGAGGTAGTCCAGGAACGCCTTCGTGTCGGCGACCTTCCGATCGCGATCGAGGCTGCCCACAAGTTTCATCATCTCGGCGCGGCCCTCGGGGCTGCTCAGCAGCTCCTTCGCGTTCTTCGGCGCATACGGTCCGGAGCGATAGTAGAGATCGGGCAGCAGGACGAGGTAGCCCCCGTCCGCCAGCCGCTGGCCCATCTCCCACATGGTCGGCCGAATCCCCGGGCCGTCCATGAAAAAGATGACGCCCGGCCAGGGACCGCTGCCCTCGGCTGGGGTGAAGACCGAAGCGGGCGCGTTCCCGTCGGCGGTTTTTATGGTGACCTCGGCTCTCGGCATGCCCACTTCTCCAGGAGCGACGCAGCAAATTCCTTGATGCGCGCCGGCCGTTTTTCGAATATTCGAAATCCGAAAATCCTATTGTCGCCACAGAAAAGGTGACGCTGCCGGCCGCGTATACTATAGCCGACATCTACAGACGGAGACCGTGGTGGCTCAGCATGCTTAACGAAGAAGAGAATAGTCTCATAGCTCGTGTCGGCAAGGGTACGCCGATGGGGGAACTCATGCGGCGCTATTGGCTGCCCGCATTGGTGTCGAGCGAACTCGAAGCGGATGGCGATCCGCTACGGCTGATGCTTCTCGGCGAGAAGCTGCTCGCGTTTCGCGATTCGGATGGCCGCATCGGCGTGATCGACCACCTCTGTCCGCACCGCTGCGCGTCGCTGTTCTATGGACGCAACGAGCAGGGCGGCATCCGCTGCGTGTATCACGGCTGGAAGTTCGATGTCGCCGGCAACTGCCTCGACATGCCGAACGTGCCCGAGCCGCAGCAGAGTTTTAAAGAGCGGGTCAAAGCGCCGGCCTACAACGTGGCCGAGCGGAACGGCGTCGTCTGGGTGTACATGGGCGACGGCGAAGCGCCGCCGCTCCCCGAAATTCCGTATAATCTCCTACCGCCCGAGCGGCTGAACATCACCCTCTTGCAGCGCGAGTGCAACTGGTTGCAGGCGCTGGAAGGGGATATCGACGGGTCGCACGTTGATTTCTTGCATGGCGGCTCGCGCGGCGTTGCAGACTATCCGCCCGACGATCCGCGGCGTTTCGGCGCGCTGAACCGCGCGCCCGAATATGAAGTGACCGAAACGGACTGGGGAACGCTGTACGGCGCGAAGCGTGCGGCGGATCCCGGCGAGTCCTATTGGCGCATCGGGCAATTCATCTTTCCATTCTGGACTGTCACGCCCAGCTCGCCGTTTGGTGCGGGCGCCGGCGTGCGTGCCTGGGTTCCGATGGACGACACGCACGTCATGCTCTTCACGTTCCGGCGGCGTGAGATCACCGCGCCGCAAATCGGTGCGGACCGGGTCGGCTTCCGCGACAAAGGGTCGGAGTTTCTGCCCAACACGACGGATTGGTACGGTCGCTTCCGCATGCCGATCAATCGTGAGAACGATCATGGCCTCGACCGCAAGCTGCAGCGCGAGGTGAACTATACGGGCGTGATGGGCATCATCGAGCAAGACCACGCGATCACCGAGAGCATGGGCCCGATCGCCGAACGGACCAAGGAGCATCTCGTCGTCAGCGATCACATGATCGCGGTGACACGGCGCCGGCTGATCGAAGCGGCGCGCAAACTGCGCGACCAAGGCGCAGCGCCGCCGTGCTCGGAGGATCCCTCGCTGTATGCGAACGTCGAGGGCGGATATTGTCTCGCGCCGGCCGCAGACTCAATCTGGGACGTGTACAACGCGCAGTTCGCGGCCTTCCAAGCTGCCGGCGGTCTCAATCGTGAGGTCGTCTCGGCCCCACTCAAACTCGAGGTACGATAATGGCTTCCGTCACGGCCCTACGCAGTGTCTCGCTCGGCGTCTCCAACGTAGAAGAAGCGGTTCGTTTCTTTACCGAGACGTGGGGGTTAGGGGAAGTCGATCGCGCCGGCGGCGCGGTCTATCTGCGCGGGACCGGCAGCTATCATCACATCCTTGCACTCCGCCGGTCGGAGCGTGAAGAGGTCATCAGCGCCGACTTGCTTGCCGAGAGCCGCTCGGATGTCGACGCAATCCATCGGCGCGTCGCTGCGGCCGGCGTGACGTCCGCCGCGCCCGCGCCGATCGCGACACCCGGCGGTGGCTATGGCTTCGCGTTCAAGGATCCCGAAGGCCGCACGATGCGCGTGATAGCCGAGGACGAACGCCATCAACCGGTTGACGGTCAACCGGATCGCCCGTCCCGCATCATGCACGTGGTCTTGAATGCGATCGACAAGGATGCAACGTCGGCATTCTATTGCGAAGCGCTGGGCTTCACCATCAGCAATGCGGTTAAGGTGGGCAGCTTCCTCAAGTGCAACGACGATCACCACGCCCTCGCATTTTTTCGCTCCGATGCCACAACCCTGAACCATATCGCGTTCAAGATGCAGGATGCGGCCGCCGTCTCCCGGGGCGCGGAGCGCATGCTCTCGCGCGGTTACGCCATGGGTTGGGGCCTCGGCCGGCACACGATCGAAGTCTACGCCTATTTTGAGGGCCCGCGCCGCCTGCCGATCGAGTACATCACGGTGGTGGGGGAAGATTGGAAGCCGGACGAGAGCCTGCCGCACTGGGAAACGTTCCCCGAACGGACCCCGGAGCTCAACGCCGCCATGTCACGCATTCCGTTTCAAACGGGAACGCTCGAACTCGCCATATGAAAATCTCATTCGCTGCCGTTGCGTTGGCGGTCGTGCTCGCGGCTGCGGCGGTGCCGGGTCGCGCGCAAAACGCCACGTATACGATCCCCGTCATTCTCTCGGAAACCGGTGGTGCGGCTGCGGTGGGCGTCGACGAACTCGCCGCGATTCAAGCCTACGAGAAGCTCGTCAACCGCACCGGCGGCA
This sequence comes from Vulcanimicrobiota bacterium, assembly GCA_003164495.1. Taxonomy (GTDB): domain Bacteria; phylum Vulcanimicrobiota; class Vulcanimicrobiia; order Vulcanimicrobiales; family Vulcanimicrobiaceae; genus Lustribacter; species Lustribacter caenicola. The sequence goes on along the minus strand of PLTN01000189.1, from coordinate 11,051 downwards.
TCAAGGGAATGCCGCTCCACTTTCAGGTCTACGACGACGGCTCGAACCCGGCGACCGCGGTGCAGCTCACCAACACGATCCTCGCGCAGAAACCGCAAGTGATGCTCGGGTCATCGCTCACGCCGGCGACGACCGCGATGATGCCGTTCTTCAAGGACGGCCCCGTGCTCTACGCCTTCACCCCGCTGCTCTATCCGGAAAAGGGCAGCTACGTGTTCGCCACGCTACCGACGCACATCGAGGCGGGGATGCTCCGCTACATCCGCGGCCGCGGCTGGAACAAGATCGCCTTCCTGCGCATCAACGACGCTTCAGGTCAGGACAACGCGAAGTCGATCGAACTGTTGCTGGCCGAGCCCGAAAACAAGCCGATCGTCACCACGACGAGCCAGTTTTTCAACACGGCGGATTTAAGCCTCGCCGCCCAGGCCACGGCCATCAAGAATAGCGGCGCACAGGTGCTCTTCGTCTCGGCAACCGGCGCACCGTTCGGCACCGTTCTGCGCGGCCTCCGCGACGCCGGCGTCGATCTGCCGATCTTCACCGGTGGCTCGAATCTCGCGCCGAATTTCATCAGCCGCTTCGCGCCGTTCTTGCCGCAGGCCGGGGTTTGGACGGTAGCCGCGAGCTTTGTTAATCGCGATTGGCCCGCATCGAGTCCGCTCAAGCCGGCGGTCGACGAGTTCTACACCACGCTGGAGGGTGCGGGCCTCAAGCCGGGAACCGCGCACGCCCTCGGCTGGGACGCAGCGAAAATTGAAGTCGCCGCGCTGCGCGCGCTCGGGCCCAGTGCGACTGCGAAGCAGATCCACGACTGGATCGAAAGCCAGCACGGTTTCCCCGGCGCGCTCGGCATCTACGATTTCCGCAGCGGTGACCAGCACGGCCTGGGCATCGATTCGACGCTCGTCGTGCGCTATGACCCGGCGACCAACGGCGTCGACATCATGAGCGGAGCGGGCGGCGCCCCGCGCTAACGTTCCGCTCGTTGTGCCCAGTATTCCCAGGCCCGCGGTGAACCGCGACCTTTGCGCAGCACGGCAACCTCCGCCTCGGAAAGGCACTTTACCGCTCCCATTTGCAGCGCTTGCCAGAGTATCTTCGCGTTCCGCGGCAAGAAGACGGCAATCTGTACCGCTTCGGCGAGCGACGAGCCGGCGACGGCAAATCCGTGTCCACGCATCAGCACGGCGCTGCCATCGGCCAGTGTCTTTGCAAGATCCGTCCCGAACTCATGGTTGCGCACGAGCATATCCGTTCCGTCGCCGAAATGCGCATCGATGTCCCACACCGGAACGCGCGATCCGATCTTCGCCGCCGGCGGCATCACCGCACCCAGCGGGCGATCGCTGATCGTAAACGGCAGCACGTCATCCGTATGCGAATGGATCACGGCGTTGACGTCCTGCCGCGCCTCATAGATCGCTCCATGAATGAAGCGCTCGATGTACGCCTCGCGCTCGTCGTTTCCGATGGGCTTGCTATCTAAGGTAAATTGCATGATGTCGGACCGCTGCACGAGCTCCGGGCTCCGTGAGCAGGACAGAAAATACCGGTCGGGCTGCTGCGGGTCACGCACGCTCACGTGCCCGAAGACATCCACGACGCCCTCATTGCCGAGAATATGATTCGCCGTTACCAGCTCATCCAGAATGTCCTTACCCGAAGTTGTCATGTCGACGCGATTCGCCGATCGTCATCCCTGTCATCCCGAGCTTCTCGATGCCGTCATCCCGAGCTTGTCGAGCGACAGCCGCCATCTTGCCCCTTAGCGCACGTGCCCATCGATCCAGTGCTGAATCAAGTCCGCGATCGCTTCGTTGTTCTTTTCGATCGCCATGGCGTGACCGTTGATACTCGACGTACATCTGACTGACTTAAACAGGCAGCGTTTGTGGACGCTGAAGGCGACCGCTTTGTAGCTGGACATCGCTCAGTCAGTGGAGAATGCCTATTGCATGACTGAAGAGTGGGTGCGGTTCGATGCGATCGGCGGTGCAATCCGCGGCTTTCTCGTTCGGCCGGAGACTCCGCCGCCTTGGCCGGCACTGCTCGTGTTACATCCGGTCGCGGGGGTAATGGCGCAGATGCAAAGGACCGTGCGTGGTTTTGCGGCCGACGGCTATTTGACGCTGGCGCCGGATCTCTACACGAATGATGCCGGTTACCAAAAAATCGACGTGGCCGACATCGTCGCTGCGCACGGCTCGCCACTCGATCCGGACTGGGAAGCTCGCCTTGCGAAGATCCCGGAACCGCGCCGCACCGGAGTGCGCGCCGCGCGTGAGTGGATGACCAACCGCCCGAAAGCGCACTACGTTGATGGGGTACGCGGCGGCTTCGAGTATCTGCGGAGCCGTGATGGCGTGAATCGCATCGGCGCGATCGGATATTGCATGGGCGGCCAACTCGTCGGCGAACTCGCCACACTCGGCGTTGACCTCGCTGCCGGCGTCATCTATTACGGCTCGAGTCCGGCCCTAGAACGCGTCCCGCAAATTCGCGGCCCGCTCGAAGGCCACTACGGCGTAACCGACCGCAAAATCACCGCCGGCGTCTACGACTTCGCGCTCGCAATGAAGGCCGCCGGAAAATATTTCGCCTACACCGTCTACGACGCCGACCACGGCTTCAACGACGACCCACCGGCGCGCGGCTACAACCCTTACGCTTTACGACTAGCCCACGAACGCTCATCCGTCTTCCTAGCCGAACATCTGCAGTAACCACCACACAAAGCGCCGTCCCCCGTTATCATCCCGAGCTTGTCGAGGGACCGAGAAAACCTACAGTTTTAGCGTTGCTCTGGTGGTAGCGTCGATCGCGACGCTGGCTGCCCGTTGGCGGGCTGCGCGAACCTAGCCGAGGTCGTGCCAGGATCGTTCGGAGAGTTCGACGCCGTAATATGCGGCGGCTTTCTGGATGTTCGCGAACGCAAGGTCGCGCTCTTCATCGGTTACACCGGTAACCTGGTTGAAGCGCGCTATTGCGCCGCGCACGTGTTGCGCGTCGGTCAGCGGCTCTTTGCGCTCACCGGGGAAGGCGAAAACGTTGTCGGGCAGATCGCTTTGCGTCGTGAGGTGCCCGTGTTTGGTGTGGGGTTCCCAAGTAATCTGCATCACTCGACCTCCCGTAAAGGAACGATAGCCGGGCTCGATTGCCCTGATCAAGATGCCTGCGCCTTCGCGTATCGATGGGCAACTCCGCCCGATCCCGCACGTGCCATCCTACGGCTCCCCACACGTGAAGAAGCCGTGAATTCAATCTTCCAGAAGCGCGTACGCTCGACGTGCTATATTTACGCTGTATGAAGTTCGTGCAGAGACCGCGTCAAGCGTGTTAGCGCTCAGCAATAAGCACGCCCATGACGCTGGCAGCACGACCGCTGAGGAAGACCGTAGCTTAGCTCAGGGCGGCGCGGATCCTCACTATAAATGGACGGTACTGGTCAACACGACGCTAGGCACGTTGATGGCGAGCATCAATAGCAGTATTTTGGTCGTGTCGCTGCCCCCAATCTTCCGTGGCATTGGAATCGATCCGCTCTCTCCGCACGAATCGACCTACCTCCTATGGACCCTGATGGGATACATGGTGATCACGTCGGCGATCCTCGTGACCTGCGGCCGCTTATCCGACATCTACGGCCGGACACGTCTTTACATCGTTGGCTTCGCGATTTTCACCCTCGGGTCGTTTGCGCTCGCAGCGACACCGGGCCACGGCAATGCTGCCGCAACCTACATCATCGCCATGCGAATACTGCAGGGTTTAGGCGGCGCATTCTTGTTCGCGAATTCGGCCGCAATGCTAACGGATGTTTTCCCGGTGAATCGCCGTGGTCTTGCGCTCGGCATCAACCAGATCGCCTTAGTCGCCGGGTCGCTACTCGGTCTTGTCCTAGGCGGGCTTTTAGCGACGATCGAATGGCGTCTTGTCTTCCTCGTGAGCGTGCCATTCGGGCTCCTCGGCACGATATGGGCCTACCTGAAGCTCCACGAAACGACGGCGCCGCAGAAGGGAGAGCGCTTCGATCCATTGGGAAATGTCGCGTTCGCGAGCGGCCTGACGATCTTCTTAGTCGCCTTGACGTACGGCATCCAGCCGTATGGTGATCAGCCGACCGGCTGGAGCAGTCCCTGGGTTCTCGGTGGTGCGTCGCTTGGCGTCGCATTGCTCGTGGCATTCGTCTTCATCGAATTGCGCACCGCGGTTCCGCTCTTTCACATGCGCCTTTTTGCGAACCGTATGTTTGCCGCCGGGAACGTCAGCGGGTTCCTGAGTTCCCTTGCCCGCGGTGGCCTTCAGTTCGTGATCATTATCTGGCTACAAGGCATCTGGCTACCGCGACACGGTGTACCCTTTGAGGCGACACCGCTCTGGTCGGGGATCTACACGACGCCACTCGATCTGGGCTTCATCCTCTTGGGTCCGATCGCGGGAGCAATGTCAGATCGCTACGGGGCACGGGTCTTCGCATCGGGCGGAATGCTGATCGCTGCCGTCGGCTTCGTCTTACTCGCTCTGCTGCCCGTGGATTTCGATCGACTACCGTTCTTAGCGATTCTTGCCCTGATTGGGGTCGGCATGGGCCTCTTTGCCTCTCCNNCAAAACTCCGCAACGGTCTTGAGCATCGCGGTGTTCTTTGGCATTCTCACAACCGGCTTAGCGGCGAGACTTCCGCTCATTATGACGCGAGGTCTCGAATCGCTGGGCATTTCCGCGCCTATCGCCCATCAAGCCGCAAGCACACCGCCGATCTCCGTGCTCTTCGCGGCGTTTCTCGGTTACAATCCGCTCCAGACGCTCATTCCGCAAAGCGCCACATCCACCTTACACACGCACGCAAAAGAACTCATTTTCGGGACGCAATTCTTCCCGGAGCTGATCGCGCCCGCGGTGCAAGATGGATTGCATCTCGCCTTCTACGTTGCAGCCGCTCTTTCAGTGCTCGCTGCGTGTGCATCTCTTTTCCGCGGTAAGCGCTACATTTCCGAGGAGTAGCCGCGATATCCGTCGAGGCGCGCGCGGCGATCGTGGATCAACAAAGCTGATGGGGCCGCCGGCGTCCAATTATCGCCGCCCGTGTTTTTCTGCCACCCCTCCGGAACGAAACGATAGACACCGTCGTCGGCTGCGTACACGTTAGCATTCGGATCCGGAACGCCGCGCGGTCCGTGTCCCGGGATCACCGGGAATTTTATTGCCGCATACGGCCGATTATCGGACTGCTGCCGCGCGTACGTCGTGTCGTTATAGTTGCCGTACGTCGGCGGATTGAAAAGGTAGGTGTTCACGCCGACCCAGCTGGGATTGTAGTAGCCCGTTCCGTAGGCGTAGCCGCCCCAGGCGGGTGCGTATCCGCCGAGATAGCCGATGGTATCGGTGTTAAAATAGCTCGCGGCATCGCCGCTGGAGAATTGCGATGCGGCGAACGTCTGGTAGGTTGCTTGCGGTTGTGGCGCGGGGGGCGCGGGCGGCGCCGTCAGAGCTATGCCGCGCGCATCGTAGATGTGAACGAACGTCACGCGAAAGAGCGGCGAACTCGGCGGAATCGCGTAGATGACCGCGGGAACGTACGTGGCCGGTGCCCACGGTCCCGTCGGTGACGAGGAAGTGAACCACACGGCGTCATGACATGCAAAGTAGTGCGAGGCGTCGACCTTGATAACGTCGTCGGTCGTGTTGACGGCGTACTGCAACGGCGTCTCGGGGATCGGTGCGAAGGTCGCTGCGCCGGAATTGTACGTGACCGTCAGCTTTGCCGTCGCCGGATTGACTTGGGTAACGTGCGGAACTTGCACCGCGCTCGCCGCATAGAACGCCTGCGTGGTACCGGGGACCGAAACCAAGACTCTGCCGCGCGGGCTGTTCTCCGGGATCTTCTTAAAATCTGCCGGTAGGTGCTGCGATGCGAAGGCCCACGGCCCGTTCAGGTTTGCGGCGGAGAACCAGCGCCCGGCCAGGAGCACATACCACTGCGTCGTGGTGCCGGAAAAGAAGACGTCGCTGGCGGTATTCGTGACATAGCGGAGTTGGGTTCCGGCGATCGACGCGAATTGCGGCGCCCCGGCGATGTCGATGAGAACAGCAGGTACCGTGCTGACGATGACGTGCGGCACGGTCGCGCCGGCCGGCTTCGGGGCAGTCAGCGTCACTTGCAGGTGACTCCACGCACCGGTTGCGGGAATGGCCGCAAAGCTTGCCGGCGGGACAGCCGGCGAGAACGATCCTGCGGATCCCGCCGCCGAGTACCAGCCGCTCTTCGCATGCACGTAGTAGAGCGCGGATGCGGGATCGTGAACGATGACCCAGTTCGTGTTGACGGCATACGTCAACGTCGTGCCGGCGATCGGCGCGAACACCGGCTTCCCGTCAAACCCGATGAGCAGAGCCGGCTGATGGCTCACATAGATGACCGGCGGGTTCGCACGAACCGGAACCGTGTGCGGGCGTGCGGAGCGCGGAATGCTCGCGAGAACCATGGCCAGCGGAAGCAGTGGCTTCCCGGCAACGTGGAGGTTGGCTTTGACGAACGCGTCGAGCGACGCCGCATCGGTCTGGCTCGCAGTCGGCCAACTTGTCGCGTCGAGCTTCGAGTTCACGAGCGAAACCGTACCGGACGGAACATCGGCGCTCGCAAGCGATGTGAAGCTGAGCGTCCCGTAAACTGGTACCGATGTTCCGGGCAACGTAACGGCCAGTGCCGCGACGCCGGTGATTTGCGTATAGTTCGGCCACGATCGTACTTGCGGCTCGTAGAGCACGATCGTTCCACCGCCGGCCGCAATCGTCGCCGGCCAAACGAGCGGCTTAGGAGTCGCCGTCTGCGCAAAGAGGGGAACGGCGGCACTGACGGTGATGGCGACGAAGAGTAGCGCCGCGAGCGATGCACGGCATGTTGCAGAAAAGCTACGCATGGTTACGTGCGTTACGATTCGGTTGCGTGGTAACCTCCGCATTCGGCCGGCCGGAAACAGGAAGTTTCAGTGCCCTAGAGAGGAGTAACTGCTATCCCATAGACCCTTTGCAGCGGCAACCGGATCGTCGTCGGACGTGTCGTCGCCGTCGGTTTTGCGCGATAGATGTCGATGTCGCTTGAGAGAACGGAGGTCCCATTTCTGGCAATCTGACTGTCGGCGACATAGAGGTTGTTTGCCGCATCGAAAGCCGGAAAGTGATAGATTTGACTAGAGTTCGACGCATTGTCGGGAACGCTCGGAGTGAGGGCGATTGGCCCCGGGAGCGGGTTGACGTCGGTCTTGAAGTACGTGTATCCGACAGCCAATTCGTCGTTGCCTGATGCCGCGACGTAGTCGTCAGTGTAGAACGCACCGTTGATGACAGGTTTGACTTGCGATTTAACTTCTGCCTGGAAGCCCGACGACTGCGGTTCCCAAGCGTGGATGTTTGTCGGCCATGGGTAACCACCGCCAAAAGAGCAAACGAGGACTGCCCCCGATCCGTCGACCGCCGCTCCAAGGGCAATCGAACCGTTAGGACCGTTGAAAAAGTTGTCGACGATCGCCAACGACCCAGTCGACGGGGCCTCGATGATGCCGAAGTACTGCGATGAGGCCCCGGGTCCGAGATAATGGTACGTGTTACGCGTGATCGCCAACGCAATGCTCCCATCCGGGCGAATCGCCATTCCCTGAATGGCATCGCTATTGATGCCTTGTGGCGGAAGCACGAGTGGAGGTGGTAGCGGATCGGGGATGGTGTACGTCGCGATCGGTTGCGCGTTTCCACGCGCAGTCGTTCCGTACTCCCAAATGGTAAAGCTCGGCGGAGTCGAGTTCGTCCACGAAACGGTCGAGCCGGCGATGTAGACCTTACCGGAATAGTCGACCGCAATCGGGTAGCCTGTCGTCGTTTTTAGCGTAAAACTCCGGATCGGCCCTGCGCCGGATGCTGCGTTCTCGGAATAGACGTTAACGTGATCGCCATAATCGATGAAGATCACCGTGGTGTTGTTCGGCGCCGCAGCGATCGATTGCAGCTCCGGTGTCGGCGCTACGGCGGCGCCCCCGCCAAACGAACTCACGCCGATAGTCAGCACGGCAAGTGGCACAATTGCGGTCAGTTGCAGGTTCGTATCCTATCGTAGCGGCTGTGCCGACTCTACGTCGTATCAGCTTGCCAAGAAAGGGACGAAAGTCGCGTCGTCTAGGTAGCGCGGTCCTTAGAATCCGCAATAGTTGCGCGTTCGATCGCCCACGCTTTTCTCGCGCGCATAAACCCTCGCGAAGGACGTCGGCGTTGTACTCGGCGAGCCCAGAGCTCTCACCATGACCGCCGATCTTCCTCAGGCGGTTCCCAAACGTTTTCGAAACCAGACGGTCTTCCCGTCATTTCTGAATTCCAGTTCATCCACTAACGCTTGGATCAGGAAGAGTCCGTAGCCCCGCGGTGAGTTCGGCGGCGGATGGTCTGCCGAAATCGGCCCTCGTAAGAAAAAGCCGGGTCCGTCGTCGGAGATCGACGCTTCAAGATGCTGTTCGGTGAGCATGGCTTCAACGCGGATCTTGCCGTGACGTGTGGAGCCGTGCTCTGCAGCATTTGCGAGCGCTTCGCCGATGACCGCCTCGATATCAGCGACGAGTTCCCTGCGAAGGCGAAAGTGCTCGATGAAACGGATGAACTGTTTTCGGGCATGCGACGCCGCCGACGCCGTATTTGGGAGCGTGATGTAAAAGCCGTGGCCGTCTGAACTGATTGGCTCCTGAGAAGCCATGAACCCTGAGCCTCCATGCATCGGACGTACGCTAGTTCGCTCGCCGAAGCGACCATGCGAGGTGGCAGCAAGTCCCGCGGGAATTTACCGCGGAGACCATTATTTAAACGTACGTAGCGTGCCTGTGACTTGCGCGCCCGTAGCGACGGCGACGATCGCGGCGGGGTCCCGCGGCGTGGCGGTGCCGCGCCAAGCAACGTGCAGATCCGGACGGATGAGAAAGGCTCCGAACCCGCCGTATACTTCATGCGCGGGCTCGTCGGCGTCGAGTGCGAGAACACCGTATGGCACGTTCGCGTCGCCGAGAGCCTGTTCGATTCCGGCAGTGTCGACGGCGTTGCCGAAACGTAGCACCGTGAACCACGGCCCGAAGTGATCGAGCAGCGCGCTGCCGTCGTTGCACCACATGTGCGGTAGTCGCGCACCCGGCCACGTCGTCGGGACGTAGTCGATGGCGTCGGGGTCGGGGCCCTCCCCCGGTTCGGGCCACAGCAGCGTTGAGTTGGTGTAGCGGTACCCGCGTTCGATGCCGGTAATGACGGTAGTCTTATGCGCTTCGAGCACGGCGAGCTTCCCGACCCGTTCGCGCGCCTCGCGGCCGCGCTCGCTGTCTTCTTTTATCCAGGGCACCCAGTGCTCTTCACGTCGCTCGCGCCGAGCGGCAGTGGCACTTCCCGAAGCACGCACGTTGCGAACGCCGATCTGTCGCCGCTCGTCTTCATAGGCTTGGAGCAACTCCGGCCCGCCCCAGCCCGAAAGCACGGCGGCCAGTTTCCACGAGAGGTCGATCGCATCGCCGATGCCGGTATTGAGGCCGAGGCCGGCCGTCGGAATGACCAAATGCGCCGAATCGCCCGCGAGCATCACGCGCCGGTCGATGTAGCGCTGCGCGCAAAGAAGATTGTGACGCCATGGCGCCGATGCGATCATTTCGAAGGGAATCGGAGCACCGAGAACATTTGCAAAAATCGCCCGCATGTCGTCCGGCGTACAATGCTCCGCGTTGATCGAGAAGTGGCGGCACGAATCTTGGCAGACGACGCCCGAGCTATATTGGTCGGAAACCTTATAGTGCCGTCCGTGTCCGATCGGAGCGACGTCATAGAGCGTGTCGCACCGGTAGAGCGCCTGGACCATGCGACGGATGTCCGCTTGACCGTCCATGGCGAAGCCCAACTGCTTGCGCACCGTGCTGGTGCCGCCGTCGGTGCCGGCCAGATACGACGACCGGAACGTCCGGTCATAGCCGTCGATCGTGCGCACCTGCGCAGTGACGCCGGCCTCATCCTGCTCGAACGAAAGCAATTCGTGACCGAAGCGCACGTCAATGAGCGGGTTCTCTTCGGCGATCTCCTTGAGCAGCGGCTCAAGCGTGTACTGCGAGATGAGCTGGTAGGGCTCCAACGGCATGACGCCGTCGTTACGACCTGCGGCTTCAGCGCGAGCTTCGTCGACCGACGGATACGGAACGCGCGCCAGCGGAGGATCCATCATCGTGATGATGTGGTAGACATCCATCGGATACGCGGTAGGGTAGCCGGCCGCGCGTACGCGGTCGGCGATCCCCATGCGCCGGAAAATTTCGAGCGTTCGTGCGTTGCAGCGCTCCATCTTGGGCAAGAAGGCCGGAGCATCTTTGCGCTCGACCAGCGTGCACGGAATCCCGCGTGCGCCCAGATCAATCGCCAGCGTCATGCCGACCGGGCCGCCGCCGGCGATCAATACGGGTGTTTGCAACGTCTCCACGGCTCGAATTTCCGCAGACCCGAGAATATCTCTTCTGACACTCGTCAGAAGTGATAGCTAGTCGTCCCAGTAGTAGCCCACGACATAATAGTCGTACAACTCGCGTTCCCGTGCACGATCCCAGCTCTCGTCGTCATTGTCGAGATCTGAATCGACCGTGCTGCTCACGGTCGGGGCACTTTCCGGGCGCCGGCCCGTGCCGACACCGCCCGCACTCGCATGGTAGGTGCTTTGGCGACGGCTGGTGCTCGGAGCGCCTTCCAGCTGTTCTTTGGTTATGTCGGTGCTGAATCCGTGTTTGCCCGGGTCGTACTCTAGCTTACGCCACGGGATCGTGTACTCATGATCGCCCATGCCGAGGAAGCCGCCGAACTCCGCGACCGCGTAGGCCACGCGTCCGCTGACCTTGTCGATCTTGAGACTCTTGATCGTGCCGATGCTTTTCCCGGAACGGTCGAGCACTTTGGTGCCTTCGACGCGATCGCTCGAGATAAGCGAACCATCAGTCGACTTGTCGCTGCGGGTGCTTGCTGTGCTTTGATTCATTGAGGCGTTCTCCTAACACCC
>PLTN01000128.1:6188-59157 GCA_003164495.1 Vulcanimicrobiota bacterium | reverse complement strand
CTTCGACGAGTAACTCAAGTTGGTGGGCGGCAAAGACCAATTCGACGTGCTTCGATGGGTCGCCGATTAGTGCGATCAACCCGGCGCGCGGTCCGTGGTTCAAGAACGGGACAACGGCCAGCTGGTGGGTCAAGTGCGTCGTCGAGAACGCGTCAATGCCCGACGGAATGTGGGAGAAAGACCCACGATCGGCCGTCCGAAGGCGCCGGCGCGTGCTTGAGCTCGGCCAGCACCGTTGCGCCGGCTCCGCGCGCCGGTCCACACCTCGAAAACGGTAGAGCGGCGACCAGAAGACGTCGTTAACGACGACGGCACGCCTTCCGCGTACGGGGTATGAGGGTGAGCCAGAGTGCATTACGAGGCATGGCGTGCCTACGTCGGAGAGCTAGAGCCGGCGAACGCTAACTAGCCGCAGCCGCGTATCGAGCACCGCATCGAACGGCGCGGTGGCCAACATCAGGAGCGTCGCGGCGCAGCTCGAGCAGATGCGGTCACCATCCGCGCCCGAGGCGTGATCCGGGCAACGCGCCGTTCCGCAGCCGGTGCACAATGCATCCGGGCGCGCGCCGCACGCAGCATCAGCAGCGAGCGCTTCGCAGCGGTCGAATGCGATGGCGATCACCTCGCCGACGAGTTGTCCGTCGGCTGAATTCCGGCGACCGCGGGACTTTGATGGGACGCGCGCTGGGCGTTCGAGAGTGTCGGTATCGACACGCAGCGCGGTTTTCCGCGACATTACGAGGATACATGCGGCGAAGCCAAGCGCACCACCTCTAATTTACGGTTAGCGTGCAGCGTAGCGGGTACAACCATGGCCCATGCATCCCACCCGCCGCCGATTCCTCATCCGCGCGAGCGCGGGAAGCGCCGCACTCTTTGCCGGTCTGCACGGCGCGCGGCAGTTCTCCGCGGCGCAAGCCGCGAGCGTAACGCTGACCGCGCGCGGCCCGCAGCCGGTGCCGATTTTGCTGACGGTGAACGGAAAATCGCACGCGCTCTCGCTCGAGCCGCGGGTAACGCTGCTCGATGCGCTGCGCGAGCGGCTGGAACTCACCGGCACGAAAAAAGGCTGCGATCAGGGCACCTGCGGCGCCTGTACGGTGCTGCTCGACGGCAAGCGCGTCAACGCGTGTTTGACCCTCGCGATTATGGCGCAGGGCCGCAACATCACGACGATCGAGGGCCTCGCCAAAGGCGAAGAGTTCCATCCGATGCAAGCCGCATTTATCGAACACGACGGCTTCCAATGCGGCTACTGCACGCCCGGTCAGATCGTCTCGGCGGTCGGGTTGATGAACGAGAAACGCCCGACCGACGACGTTGCCGTCCGGGAGTGGATGAGCGGAAACATCTGCCGCTGCGGGGCCTATCCGAACATCGTCGCCGCCGTGCAGGCCGTCGCCGGAGCCTGCGCGTGAACCCGTTCCGCTACGCATTGGCGACGGATGCCGGCTCGGCGGTCGCTACGGTGAACGGCGACCGCGGCATCCGCTACATTGCGGGCGGCACCAACATCATCGACCTCATGAAGGACGACGTCGAGCAGCCTAGCGTGCTGCTGGACATCACCCACTTGCCGCTGCGCGGCATCGTTGCGAACGCGGCCGGAGTGCGGCTCGGCGCCCTCGCCACGATGGCCGACGTTGCCGACTCGCCGGCCGTGAAAGCGGGCTTCCCGGTCGTTGCCCAGGCGCTTTTGGCGGGCGCGTCGCCGCAACTGCGCAACATGGCCACGATCGGCGGCAACATCATGCAGCGCACGCGCTGCGCGTACTTCCGCGACGTCTCGCAGGCCTGTAACAAGCGCACTCCGGGTAAGGGCTGCGCCGCGATCGCGGGCCAAAACCGCAGCCACGCGGTGATCGGCACGAGCGATTTCTGCATCTGCACGCACCCCTCGGATCTGGCGGTCGCCCTCCTTGCAGTCGATGCGGTGGTGCGCGTTCGAGGCGTGAACGGCATGCGCTCGATCCCGATCGCCGCCTTCCATCTGCTGCCGGGCGCCACGCCGAACGTCGAGACCGTGCTCCGGCCCGGCGACCTCATCGAGGCGATCGAACTCCCGGCCGGGGAACGCGCGCGCAACTCCGCCTACGTGAAAGTCCGCGACCGCGCATCGTATGAGTTCGCGCTGGTGTCGGTGGCAGCGGCCATGGAAACGTCGGCCGGGACGATTCGCAGCGCGCGCGTTGCGATCGGCGGCGTGGCACCCAAACCATGGCGTTCGCACGAAGCCGAGGCAGCGCTGGTCGGGCGTCCCGCCACCGCCGCGACGTTCGCCGCCGCCGGGCTTGCCGCCACCACCGGCATGCACGGCTACGGCAAGAACGACTTCAAGATCACCCTGACCCGGCGCACGGTGGTGCGTGCGCTCGAGCATGCCGGAGGTTTGGCATGACCGCAAACATCGGTGCCCCGGTGGATCGCGTCGACGGCCGGCTCAAAGTCACCGGCGCGGCGACGTACTCCGCCGAGTGGCCGATGCCGGGCGTGGCGCACGGCTTCATGGTGCTGAGCACGATTGCCAAGGGTCGCATCCGCGCGATCGATGTCAGCCGCGCCGGGCGCGAACCGGGCGTCATCGCGGTGATGACCTCGCGCAACGCGCCGCGTCTGGTCACGACCGGTCAGGCAGCCGGCAACGACAAGGCGCAGATGGTGCTGCAGAGCGATGAGATCGTCTACGACCGTCAGCCGGTCGCGGTGGTGCTCGCCGATACGTTCGAACGTGCGCAGTACGCCGCCTCGCTCTTCACCGTGCACTACGACGTCGAGGCGCCGCAAACGACGTTTGCCATGGGCACGCCCTACAAGCCGCAGGCCGTCCACGGCCAAGATGCCGACCATCAGCGCGGCGATGCCGTGAGTGCGCTGGCGGTGGCGGCGGTGAAGGTCGACAACGTCTACACCACGCCGATCGAGCATCATAACCCGATGGAACCGCACGCCACGATCGCGCGCTGGGATGGCGATACGCTGACCGTGTACGATGCCAGCCAAGGTGTGTTCGGCGTGCGCACGCGGCTCGCGGGGATGTTCGGCGTGGCCCCCGAGAACGTGCGCGTCATCTCGAAGTACATCGGCGGCGGCTTCGGCGGGAAAGGTTCGGCCTGGCCGCACGTCATCCTGACCGCGATGGCCGCGAAGATGATCGGCCGCGCGGTGAAAATCGCGCTGTGGCGTCCGCAGATGTGGGGCTCCGTCGGCTATCGCTCGCCCACGGTGCAGCGCGTGGCACTCGGCGCGAATGCCGACGGCACGCTCGTCAGCACGATCCACGAAGTGCACTCGCAGACCTCGCAGATCGATGAGTTCGTCGAATCCTCGGGCATCCTCACGACGATGCTCTACGCCTCGCCCGCGCTGCTCGTCACGCATCGCCTCACGCGTCTGAACGTCGGCACCCCGACCTACATGCGTGCACCGGGCGAATCGAGCGGCTCGTTCGCGCTCGAGTCGGCGATGGACGAGCTGGCCTATGCCGTGCAGCTCGATCCGATCGAACTGCGGCTACGCAATTACGCCGAGACGGACCAAGACGCGAAGCTGCCGTTCTCCAGCAAGTCGTTGCGCGAATGTTACCGGGCCGGCGCCGACGCGTTCGACTGGAAGCGCCGCACGCCGGCGCCGGGCTCGATGCGTGACGGCCGGATGCTCGTGGGCATCGGGATGGCCGGCGCAACGTACCCGACCAATCGCAGCGCGGCATCGGCCGTCGCGCGCATCGACGCGCAAGGGAAAGCCGTGGTGCAGAGCGGTGGCGTCGACATCGGCACCGGCAGTTACACCGCGTTCAGCCAAGTCGCGGCCGACGCGCTCGGCATCCCGGTCGAGCAGATCACCTTCGGCCTGGGCGACACGCGGATGCCCAACGCGCCCAACGCCGGCGGATCGCAGCTCACCGCCAGCGTCGGGTCGGCGGTGAAACTGGCCGCACTCGCCGCGCGCAACAAGGTCGCGCAACTCGCGATCGCCGATGCGAACTCGCCGCTGTTCCGCGCCGCACCTGAGGCGATTGCCGCCACGGGCGGCCGGCTCTTCTTGCAGTCCGATCCGGCGCGCGGCGAAACGTACGCCGCGATCATCGCTCGCAGCGGCGGGACGCCGGTGGAAGGCCGGGCCGACGCGAAGCCGGGCGATGAGAAGAAGCAGTACTCGATGCACGCGTTCGGCGCGCAATTTGCCGAAGTGCGCGTCGATCCGGATCTCGGCACGGTGCGCGTCGTGCGCCAACTCGGTGCCTTCGCAGCCGGCCGGATCATCAACGCCAAACTCGCGCGCAGCCAGTACATCGGCGGGATGACGATGGGTCTGGGTATGGCGCTGCTCGAGGAAACGCGCCGCGACGATCGCACCGGCCGCGTGATGACCGCGAACCTCGCCGAATATTTGCTGCCCGTGCACGCCGACGTGCCGGCCACCGAGGCGATTCTGGTGGAAGAAGTCGACCCGCACGTCAACGAGATCGGCGTGAAAGGGATCGGCGAGATCGGAATCGTCGGCGCCGCCGCCGCCATCGCGAACGCCGTCTACCACGCCACCGGCAAACGCATCCGCGACCTCCCCATCACCCCCGACAAACTCCTCGTCTAGNNAGGTCGGTCACGCCCACGATGCGGTGGCCGTCCCAGCGGAATTGCACGTGTTTGCGGATGTGCGCTTTGCTCACGACGCGCGGACGAAACGCCGCGATGCACTGACCGCCGGGCCGGCGCACGCTGTTGTACATGATGCCGTCCACCCGGTTGCGCGCGTACAGCTTGCGCGCGTAGCGCTGCGAGAAGTCGTAATCATCGGGCGCCGCCGCATAGAGCTTCGAGCGCATCGAGCGGCTGCGGATGTCGTCGAAGTCGCCCTCGATTGCGGCGACGTACAAACGTTTATCGACGTCGATACTCGCTTGATGCGTCGCGCGCAGGAAGGCTTCGGTGTGGTAGCGCGATTCGGCGATCGCCGTCTCCTCTTCGCGCCCGGCGTAGTAGACGCCATACGTTCCGTCACAAAACCGGCTCGGCCCGGAGTAGGCGAACGAAGCCATGATCGGGGTTGAACCCGGTCCCGCGATCGCGTCTTCGGGCCGGATCTTGCGGTACGGTGCCGCCTCTTCGCGCACGCGCGGATTCGTTAGGGCCTCGATCTCGAGCAGCGTGGCGAGGTTCGCCGGGTCCGAGATGCGATCGTAGACGCCGGCCGTCGGGTACTTCGAGGCGACGGCACGATAGGTGGTCGCCCAGCGCTCGTGCGTTACCACCCGCGTTCGGCGTCGAGGTAACGCCGCACGGCCGCGATGTCTTCGAACTCCCCGCCCAGCATGTAGTCGAGCGCGCTGCGTCCTTTGAAGAGCGGGGCGTCGTTGGGCCGGCGGACCCACGCGTCGGCCGATTCCGCCCGCGGCAGCAAGAGGTTGATCGATTTGTAGATGGCCAGCAGATGCGAGATCCGGGCCAGGGTGTCGTGCGAGAGATGGGCCGAGCGCGGCGCCTTCTGATACTTATAGAAGGTCGACTCCGGCAGCGAGCCCAGCAGGGTGCGCGCTTCGGCCGGCGTGAGGCCCCAAAGTTCGGCGATCGCCAGGAACAGCTCGAACGCGGGCCCCGAGAGGCGGGCGCTCTTGGCCCCCTCGTCGCGAGCAGCAGCCGCGGACGTCATTGTCCCATCCCCATTATGGAGTGTTTGCTCACTCACCTCTACATCGAGAAAAAACGGTCCAGGATGACAGGTGGAAAAACGAAACTTCTCTTCGTCCCGTTGCGCCGGAAACGAAGGCCCCCTGTCACGAGGCGCAAAACTGCGCCAACCGCGCCTTCAGCAGGAGAGACTTATGAATATTCGACGCTTGACCATCGCTGCAAGTGCCGCACTTGCGGCGAGCGGGCTGTTCCTCGGCTCGATCGCCTTCGCTGCGGATCAGCAACCGGTGACGATCCCGATCATTCTGCCGCTGACCGGCGGCGGTGCGTTCATCGGACAGACGCACGAGAAGACGATGCAGATTCTCCAGGACGTCGTCAACAAAGACGGCGGGATCAAGGGCCGCCCGCTCAAGTTCGTCTTCCTCGACGATCAGACGAGCCCGGCCGTCGCGAAGCAGCTCGCAACGCAAGCCGAGACCCAGTCGCCCATCGTCATGGGCTCCTCGCTCTCCGCCATGTGTCAGGCGATCGCGCCGGTCTTCGAGTCCGGACCGGTCAACTGGTGCCTTTCGCCCGCGATCTACCCGCCCAAGGGATCGTATGTGTTCTCGACCAGCGTCGCCACCAAGGATCTCATCGTCGCGACCGTGCGTTTCTTCCGCGAAAAGGGCTGGAAAAAGTTCGGGTTGCTCGCGTCGCAGGACGCGTCGGGCCAAGACGGCGTCAACGATGTCGGCGAAGCGCTGAAATTGCCCGAGAACAGCGGCATGCAACTGGTCGATACCGAGCGCTATGCGGCCAGCGACGTCAGCGCGACCGCGCAGGTGACGCGGATCAAGGCTGCGGGACCGCAAGCCCTGATCATCTGGGCCCCCGGCACGCCGTTTGCCACCGCGCTGCGTGCCGTTCAGGACGTCGGTCTCGACGTTCCGATCGTCACGACGAGCGCCAACCAAGTCGCGAAGCAGCTCGAGCAGTATAGCGCGTTCATGCCGAAGGAGCTGTACTTCACCGGCGTGACGTATGCCGCCGGCATCGCGCAGAACCCGCAGGTCAAACATCAGCAAGACATCTACATGGCGGCCATGAAGGCTGCCGGCGTGGAAACCGACTTGCAGTCGGGTATGACGTGGGACGCGGGATTGATCACGGTCGATGCGTTGCGTAAGCTCGGACCCTCCGCCACCGGTGCGCAGATTCGTGACTACATCGATGGGTTGAAAAACTACCCGGGCATCCTCGGCGTCTACGACTTCACGAAAGAACCGCAGCGCGGCGCGGGCATCGACGACGCCGTCATGCAGCGCTGGACCGGCAACGGCTGGAGCACGTCCAGCTCGTTCGGGGGAGCACTGAAATAGGCGTGTCCGGCGAGATCCGCGTCCGCGGTGTAACCAAGATATTCGAAGGGCCCCACGGCGATGTTCAGGCGCTCGCACCGATCGACCTGACGATCGCGGAGGGCCAGTTCCTCTGTATCGTCGGGCCGAGCGGCTGCGGCAAGACGACGCTGTTGCGGATCATCGCCGGACTCGCAGCGCCCACGGAGGGCGAAGTCGACTTCTCGATCGAGCACGACGGAAAACCGCTACGCAGCGTGGTCTTTCAGGAGCAGGGCATCTTCCCGTGGATGAGCGTGCTGCAGAATACGGCCTTCGGGCTCAAGGTGCGCGGCATCGGACGCGCGGAGCGCGAGCGAACCGCGCGCGCGTATCTCGACATGCTCGGGCTCACCCAGTTTGCCGACGCGTATCCGCGCCAGCTCTCGGGCGGCATGCGGCAGCGCGTCAACATCGCCCGCGCGTTTGCCAACGACCCGGCCATCTTGCTGATGGACGAGCCGCTGGCGAGCCTCGACGAACAGACCAAACTGCTCGTGCAAGAAGATCTCTTGCGCTTGTGGGAAGGCTCGCACAAGACGGTCGTATACATCACGCACAGCCTCGATGAAGCGATCGTTCTCGGCGACCGCGTCATCGTGATGACCAACCGCCCCGGGTCGATCAAGAGCATCGTCGACATCGATCTGCCGCGTCCCCGCAACGTCCTCGACATGCACTCGAACGAAAATTTCTTCAACATCCGCAGCCGCATCTGGACGGCGCTGCGCGAAGAAGTCCTGACCTTGCGTCAACGTGAGATCTCCAGTGACGTCGCTTAAACCCAAAAAAGCCATGACGGCGCAGCAGCGCGACCGGATCATGGTCGTCGTCAGTCCGCTCGTGGTGCTGATTATTTGGGAATTCTGCTCGCGGATGAACATCGTCGACCGCCGCATACTCGCGCCGCCGACGGTGATCGCCGCCACGATCGTGCAGTTGATTCAAACCGGCGGCTTGCTGACCACAGCGGGGATCACGCTCTCGCGATTTTTCGCCGGCTTTTTCGTGGGACTCATCCCGGGCACGCTGATCGGTCTTGCGATGGGCGTCTCGCCGTGGACGCGCTCGATCGTGGCCCCGCTCGTGGCGGCGTTCTACCCGCTGCCGCGCATTGCGTTGTTTCCGATCATCCTGATCCTGGTCGGCCTCAACGAAACCTCGAACGTCATCTTGATTTCGCTCGGGCCGTTCTTCACCATGATTATCACGACGATGGCTGCGGTGCTCAACGTCGAGCCGATCTACAAGGAAGTGGCGAGCAGTTTCGGTGCGCGTCCGCGCGACCTGTACTTCGATGTGATGTTCCCCGCCGCGTTGCCGGTGATCATGGGCGGCGTGAAACTCTCCGTCGGGCTCGCGTTGCTCAACACCGTCGCGGTCGAATTTCTGGTTGCCGACAACGGCATCGGGCACCTGATCTGGAATTCGTGGACGACGCTTTCCATCAGCCAATCCGTTGCCGGTCTCGTGACTGCCGGCATCATCGGTTCGACGCTGTTTGCAATCGCCGGTGCGATCGAGAAGCGCGTCATCCCATGGGCACCGGAGAGTCGCTGATGTTCTATGCGAATTCTCAGAAAAGCTGTGCATGAACATGTTCAGTTGTGAAGCAACCGTGAACTTGACGAAGACCCGAAGGATTGCTATTCTTCAGCGGCACATCAGTCGATACACCGCGATTGTGGGCGCGCGGCTCTGATGTATAATCGTCGCCCACACCCGGTAGTAGGGCAACCTACTACGCGACGGCAACAAGGCTCGCTCTGCGGGCCTTGTTGTTTTTCCTAGCGAAACTGCCGTCCGGTGACTTCCCGGCGTATCGTGCTCCTCGTCCTGGCCATCGGTTTACTGGCCGCGCTCTACGTGACCGGCCGCCGCGAGCGCCACGAGGCGGCAAACCGCAACGTCGAAATCGTGATGGACGACGCGGATTTCAGCGCCCTCACCAAGGCTTACGCCTATAACGAAGGGGCGTTCCTCACCGAGTTGCGCCGTGCCGGTCTGACGTCGCTGGCCGTGAGCGAGGAGCTCGGAGCCAACATTCAGGCGGCCGGAACGGCGACCGTCTTCAGCGGCGGGGCGCTGCTCGATCAGGCGCGCGTCGGTACACTAGCGGACCCACTGTTTGCCGCATTGGCGCGCTCCAACGCGATCCGCGCCGACACGATGTATCTGGTGGCCTACAATGCGGCCACCGCGCAGCGCTACGCCGAGCAGTTACCGCTGCACTTCGATGCCCACGCGATTCGCCTGCTGCGAGCGAAACTGCCGGCGGTCTGGGCGATCCGGACGACCAGCGACTACTTCGATGCGGAGGCGTTCGGATTGCCGTTCGACCGCGTAGCGCTTGCCAAGCGCTACGGCTTGCTGCTCGTGCCGCGCTTGCAGAACGACGAAGGCTTCTCGCCGGCGCACATCCTGACGCTGCTCGATGACGCGACGCGCGATCAGCGCGCGCGCACGGTGATCTTTTTCGGCCTGAAAAACGAAGTGCTGGGCTATCCCGACAACACCGCGGCCGCGGCGGCTGCGCTGACCGCCGATCATCTCAACTTCGGCGTCGTGGAGACCTACGATCCCAAACAAGAGCAGCTCGGCGATTCCGATCTCGCCCGCCGGATGCCCGAACGGCTCGTGCGCGTGCAAGCCGTCGCCAAGCCCGAAGCCGACAAGTTGAGCCCGGAAGAGATCATCGCGCGATATTTGCTGGGCGTGAACGAGCGCAACATCCGCGTCGTCTATCTGCGCCCGTACTATCATTCCTGGAACGGCCGCTCGATCGAGGCGACCAACGTCGAAATCGTGCGCCGCATCGCGCAGGGCATTCGCGCCGATCACCGCCGCATCGCGTCCGCATCGGCCTTCGCCAAGTTCACGATCTCGCCGCTCACGATCGCGCTGGCATCGTTGGCCGTACCGGCCAGCTTACTGCTCGTCCTCGAAGCGTTCGGCATCGGCGGCCTCGGCTGGATCGTCGCGTTCGTGCTGGCCGACTTGCTCTTCGTGGCGGCGGGTTACGTGACGCATCACGACATCATCGCGCGCAAGGTGCTCGCGCTCGGGGCGGGGCTGACGTTCCCGGCTGCCGGGATGTTGGCCGTGGGCTGGGCGTTCCGCGGCGAAGCCCCGCCGTGGCTGCGCACGGCGAACGTGTGTCTGCGCGGCCTGATCGCGCTTGTGATCGCCGTTGCGGTAACGCTGTGCGGCGCGCTGGCGATCGTGGGTTTGCTCAGCACGTTGCTGACGATGACCGAAATCGATCGCTTTCTGGGCGTGAAGTACGTGCTGGTGCTGCCGCCCCTGATTGCGCTGGGCCTGTATTTCTTCACCGATCGCTTCGGCGCGAAGATCGATCCGCGAACGGCCGCGGAGACGCCCGTCCGCGTGATCCAGTTGCTGGTCGGCCTCGTGCTCGTCGCCGGTGCCTACATCGTGCTCGAACGCAGCGGCAACCAGAGCGACATCGCGCCGTCATCGTTCGAGTTGGCGCTGCGCTCGCACCTGACGACGATTCTGCAAGTCCGGCCGCGCTTCAAGGAGTTCGTCGTCGCCTGGCCCGCATTGATGCTCGTTCCGGCACTGAACGCGGTGGATCGCCGCCGTTGGGGCTGGCTCTTCGTGCTGGCGGGAGGCATGGGTCTGGGCGACTTGATCGACACGTTCTCGCACTTGCACACGCCGCTCTTGGTGGGTGCGGAACGCGTGGTCAACGGCGGCGTGCTCGGTGCGGTGCTCGGCGCGGTGGTCGTCTTCGTCTACCGCCGGCTGCGGCGGCTTGAGTGAACGGGCCGCGGGTGCTGATCTCGGGCTACTACGGCTTCGGCAACCTAGGTGACGAGGCGCTACTCGACGTGATCGTGACGCGTTTGCGAGCGGCGTATCCCGGCGGTTCGATCGACGTCCTCAGCGCCGATCCGGCCGCGACCAGCGCGCGCTTGAACGTTGATGCGACGCCGCGGATGGATCTCGGCGCCGTGCGCCGCGCGATCGAGCGCTCCGACGTGGTGCTCTCGGGCGGCGGCGGGCTGCTTCAGAACGTCACCAGCCTGCGCAGTTTGCTCTACTACGCCGGGATCGTGCGCACGGCGACGCGGGCGAACAAGAAGACGATGATTTTCGCGCAATCGATCGGACCGCTCGACGTGTTCGGTCGCGCCGTCGTGCGCGCATGCTGCGGCGGGGTTAGCGCCGCGACCGTGCGCGACGAACGCTCGCGCCGGCTGCTGACGACGCTCTTACCGAAGGTGCGCGTCGAGCGGACGGCCGATCCCGTGTTTCTGTTCGAGCCCGGCACGGAGCCGCTCGACCTCGCGGCCGAGGGCCTCGGCGGACCGGGCCCGCTGGTCGTCGTTTCGGTGCGGCGCTGGACCCACAACGAGGCCACGATCACCGCACTTGCGGCTGCGGTTGACCGCTTGGCGAACGAGCATGGCGCGCAGATTGCCTTCTTGCCGCTCGGCGGGCCGTCCGATGCCGACGTTTCGACCAGCGTCATCCGGCGGGCCAAATCGGCGCCGCTGCTGCTGCCCGCGATGAGTTTGGGCCAGGCGGCGCAGATCATCGGTCACGCGTCGCTCGTGATCGGGATGCGCCTCCACGCGCTGATTATCGCGGCGCGCCTGGCGGTGCCGTTTAGCGCCGTGCCCTACGACCCCAAGGTCACGGCGCTGCTGGACGATCTGCGCTATCCGCTGCCGCCGCTCTTCACGCCCGGCGACAAGGCACCGGTGAAGGACGTGATCGCACGCATCGACGAGGCTTGGCAGCGGCGCGACGAACTGGCCGTTCACCTGCGTTCGGTTGCCGCGGAAACGGAACGGCTTGCGCAGCGTAACTTCGACGTTTTGGACGAAGTCGTAACCAACGACACACCATAAGTTGCAGGCGCGCGCGTAACGCTCGCGCGAACGTGACGCAGACGATGTCTCGCGCGTTCCCCATCGGTCGTCTGTGTGGCATTCGCCTCGACGTGCACGCGTCGTGGTTTCCGATCTATGCGCTGGTTGCGGTAACGATCGCCAACGCGGCACCGATCGGTGCGCTCGGCACAGCAGGTGCGTACGGCGTCGGCGCCGCGGCCGCCCTCGTGCTCTTCGCCAGCGTCGTGCTGCATGAACTGGCGCACGCGCTGACCGCTCGCCGGTTCGGTGTACAGACGACCTCGATCGCGCTGTTTCTCTTCGGCGGCGTCGCGACGCTGGAAGCGGAGCCGCCCACCCCGCTCGCGGATGCTGCCGTCGCCCTCGCCGGACCGGCGATGAGCGCGCTCGTCGCGCTGACCGCCTTCGCCGCGATGCACGGCGTGGACGCGGTCGTTCCGTTCCGCTACACCGATGCCGCGGCGTCGATTCTGGCCTACGTCACCTTCGCCAACGCCGTGCTGGCGGCGTTCAACCTGATCCCCGGCTACCCGATGGACGGCGGCCGGGTCTTGCGCGCGCTGCTGTGGCAGCTACGCGGCGACCGCGACGGGGCCACGGTAACGGCGGCCCTGGTCGGCATCGGTTTCGGGCTCTGTTTTGCGGCCGGCGGGCTCGTGGCCGTCGCCGTGACCCGGACGTGGCAGTTCGGCTGGTACGTGGTTCTCGCCGGGTTCCTGGTGCGCACGAGCTGGGTCCAATTCCGGGCCCTGCGGCGAGCGCCGCTCGTGGTTACTTTGCGCCCGACGCTGCCGACGCTGCCTGCTTCTGAAGTTTCTTCGGTAGGAGTTCGAACAGCAGATCGATGGTCTGTATGATCTCGGAGAAGTAGCGGCGCGGATTTTCCTCGATCCGGTCGAGACCCTGAGCGCGCACGTTGAGCACGGCCTGTTCGATGGTCTCGAGCTGCTGCGTCGCCCGTAGGCTGGCATCGGTGATCGCGCGGCTCGCACCGTCGGTCTCGTTGCAGCGGTCGATCTGCTTGCGAAACTCCGCGTAGGCTTCCATCTTCTTGTCGTACTCGGCGCGCAGTTCGGGGATCTGGGCGCGGAATTGGGTCACCTCGAGCCGGTAGGCGTCGACGAGCCGTTTGTCGCGCGCGGCGATCACCTTGGCAATCTCGGACTGATTGTTCTTGGCGCGCCCGAGCGCTCTTGCTTCCTCGTCGGTGTAGCCGCCGCCGGTCACGCGATCGCGAATTTCCTTGTCGGCCTTTTCCATTTCGACCCGAAACGGCGCCGGCGGAAGCACGAAAACGATGTTGCCGCGATCGATCTCGATCTGGCGCCGCACGGCGACCTCGCGCTCGCGTACTTCGTGCAGGCAATTCTTGAGGCGATCGACCCAGCCCGACTCCACGTGATCGTCGTCGAAACGAATCGTCAAACCGCAGCCGAGGGTCGCGAGGACCTTGAAGCCCCAATGCGCCGACGTTCCGTAGAGCGGCTGCATGCGAACCTTGGCGCCGAGCGGCGGCTCGTCGATGCGGTCGACCAGCCCGACGAGTTGCTCGCCGTCGTCGACGCACACCATCGTGTGCTGCGCCGAGAATTTCTGGGCGAGCACGCAGAAGCCGTCGATCCGCACGTCGGGGACCGGGATCGGAACGACGACGTCCTGATAGCCGCGAGCCCACGCGACCTCCCAGAGCCGCTCGCGAATATCGCCGGCGGCTTCACCGGCAGCGAGAAGGCCGTCGATCAATAAGTCGACACCGTTCGTTTGAAACCGCGGGTTCGCCATCTTGGCGATATTCCTCGTATATCGGGCAGCAGGTGGAACGTGTGATTTGCCTCTGCTTCGGCTCAGTGCCTGCTCCCGCGACGCTGTCTGGGAGCGGTAATTTTCTCCACCCCTGTCATCCCGAGCGGAGCGCCGAAGGGCGCGTAGTCGAGGGACCGCCGCAAGGTCGCTCCTGCTTCGACGTGATAGTAGCCTTGTGGGACGATGAGCACGTTCATGCGCGATCCGGCAGCCTGGACCCGCGACTCACTGGCGAGTGAGGCGGAGCGTTACGTCGTGCGGCTGACCTCCGCGGAACGGCAAACGATCGTAACCGCGATCCGCACGCTGCGCGAGCGCGGGCGTCTCGGCGTGCCGATCGACGATCTGGCGAAGGAAGAGTTCGCATTCGGCCCGCTGGCAACGAAACTCGATGCTGCGTACGCCGAAGTACGCTCGGGCTTGGGTTTCACGGTCCTGCGCGGCCTGCCGCTGGACGAGGCGTTCACGCTCGACGAGTTCCGCGCCGCCGCATGGGGCATCGGCCTCTCCTTCGGCGGTCAGATGCTCTCGCAGAACGCGTCCGGCGAGCGCATCACCGAGGTGGTCGACGCCACGGCCGTCGATCCGACGCCGCGCATGTATCGCAGCAATGTCGAATTGCGCCTGCATACCGACATCACCGACATGCTCGCGCTCGCATGCTGGCACAAAGCAATGGAAGGCGGCCGCTCGACGATCGGCAGCGGTATCAGCATTCACGACGAGATCGCGCGTCGCGACCCGCACGCGCTCGCGCTGCTGTATGGCGGCTACTACTATCACTTGCTCGGCGAAGAAGCCGACGGTGCGCCGCCGGTGACGCGCTACCGGGTGCCGGTGTTCGCGTGCGTCGACGGCCAGGTTTCCGTGCACTACCAGCGTACCGGCATCGCGGCCGGTCATCGCGCCAACGGCGTTCCGCTTGGCGACGATGATATCCACGCGCTCGATCTCTTCGATCAAGTCGCGCGTATGCCGGAGTTCCGTTTAGAGTTCGATCTCGAGCGCGGCGATATGCTCGTGATCAACAACTACACGGTGATGCACGCCCGCGCGGGCTTCACCAACTATCCCGAACCCGAGCGAATCCGGCGTTTCGTCCGCCTTTGGCCGGCCGGCGCGAATTTCCGCAAGGTGCCGAAGGAATTCGAGCACTTCGACGGCCCGGGCGTGCCCCCGCAACCCGGAAAATCGTGCACGTTCGATTTCAAAGACCTCGCTACCAGCGACCCCCGCGCCGTAGGTTCCGTCTCCTAGTCCCCCCGTGTCATCCCGAGCTTGTCGAGGGACCGCCACAATCTCCACTACCGAGTGCGAGCGCGAAGGCGCGAGCAGTGAAGTAAAAAAGAGAAAGAGCACCCACTCCTCGGGCCTCCGCGCTCGCTCGCTGATAGCCGAGATTTGCGCTGTTCCTCGACAAGCTCGGAATGACTTTAGGGTACCGTCGCTGTATAAAAAAAGCCCGCGTCGTGTGAGGCCTTTCCTTTTTTCCAACGCGCCGAGAAATGGAATTTCATCATGGAACCTTCAGTGACGATCGTCTCGATTGCGGATCTTCCGTCGCGCAAAGCCGGCATCGGCCGCGAGGGCGGCATGCGCAGTAAGCCGCTTCCGCTCGAGAGCGGCGTTGACGGCGTCGGCATGGAGATTTCGTGGGCGTACTACGATACGGGCTACGGTACGCCGCGTCACAAGCACACGTTCGATCAATTTCGCTTAGCCTTCGAAGGCGCGCGCGAGATCAAGGACGGCTATGTCAAAGCCGGCGACTGCGGCTTCTATCCGGAAGGCGTTTCGTACGGGCCGCAGATGCAAACCGCTCCCTGTACCGGGCTCACGTTTCAGTTTCAAGGCGCAACCGGGCTTCCGTATCTGCGCCACCGCGATCTGCACCGCGCACAGGCGGAGTTGGAAGCCGAGGGCGGTGTATTCGAGGGCGGCATCTACCGCCGCACGCTGCCCGACGGCAAAGTGATCACCAAGGACAGCCACGCCGCGTGCGTCGAGCACCTCACCGGCCAAAAGATCGACTTTCCGAAACCGCGCTTCGCAGCGCCGATCGTCATGTTACCGGAAAACGCGCAATGGGTTCCCGATCGCAAACTCGCGGGCGTCGAACACAAACATCTAGGTTCGTTCGGCGTACGGCGCTCGGGGATTCGCCAAACTCGTCTGCTGCCCGGTGCGATCATCCCCGCGCGCACCGAAGAAGATGCGGAGATTCGTTATCTGATCGAAGGCTCGATCACGTACGACGGCAAGACGTGGCTCGGCGGCAAGACCGAGGATCGCGGCACCTATATGTGGATCCAAGCCGGCGCGCGCGTAGGCGAGATCGGATCAGCCGACGGCGGCACGTTCTGGGTGATCGAACTCCCGCTACTCGCCGACATCATCGCCGAACGCACTCGCGAGCGCGAACCCCAACTCGCGTAACCCTAGAAGCCCTTCGCTACGAGATCCGCAGCGTTCACGGCGCTCGGGAGTAAGCCGGTGCGAAATCCGGCGTCGATCGGTGGTGCAAGCAACCGCGGATCGAGCGAGGACGGATATGTCGCGCGGTGCATCGTGCGAAACACGGCGGGATCACCCTTGGCATATTTCGCCAGGATGGCCGCCGACTCGCTCGGGTGAGCGTTGGCCCACTTGCCGGCGTCGTAGATCGCATCGGCAAAGCGCCGGGCTACGTCAGGGTTCGCCTTGACCCAGTCGTTGCGGGCGATCCACACTCCGATGAAAAACCGCGGCGCGAGCGCAGCGAACGGATCGCCGAACACGCGTGCCCCCGCCTGCACCGACTCCGTCAACGTGGGTTCGGGTGCCGTCGCGGCATCCACGCGTCCGCGCTCGAGCGCGTTGCGGATCAACGGGCCGGGGTTCACTTCGATGAACCGCACCTTGGCAGGATCGACGCCGTTTTTCTGAAGCCATACGGTCGTGGCCGCTTGCAGCTGGTCGCCCAGACCCGGTAGCCCGATCGTCTTGCCTTCGAGATCTTTGGGCGTTCGAACGGTCGAATTCTTGGGGATGAGGAGCAGCGTTGCGGGCGAGGCCGTGGTGTAGAGGCCGCCGCCGGCGATAATCGAGATGGGAATCCCTTTGGTGTAGGCCTGCGCGATCGAGAGCGGATTGGCGACGCCGACGTCGGCGCTGTTCCCGGCCAGCGCATTGATCGCAATCGCGCCGCCGCTGCTCCCGCTGAACTCGACGCTGATGTTGTGCTGCGTGAAGAAGCCCATGTCTTGGGCGTAATAGGCCTCGCCGAACGAATCGGTCGGCGTACACATGACGCGTACGGTGGGAGGCGTCTGTGCGGAAGCCGCCAGCGTGGTCGCCGTGAGGAGGCTGCCGGCGAGTGCAAGCGATTCCAGGCGGTTCATTGCCAAGCTATGCGCCGGAAGCGAACCGACCTACTGCGTCGAACCTCTCCCGTTCAATGCCCGAGACCGAAACGCCGCGGCGCGACTATCGCGCGACCCTCAACCTGCCGCGAACCGACTTTCCCATGCGTGCCGAGCTGCCCAAACGGGAGCCGGATCGCGTCCGCTGGTGGGCCGAACACGACACCTATCGCAAACGGCTGGCAAAGAACGCCGGAAACCCGCCGTTCATTCTGCACGACGGGCCGCCGTACGCCAACGGCGACCTGCACATGGGGCATTTCCTCAACCGCGTCCTGAAGGACGCGTTCGTCAAGATCAACCTGCTCGACGGCAAGTATGCGGATTTCGTCCCCGGCTGGGACATGCACGGGCTGCCGATCGAACTGGAGACGCTCAAGCATCTCAAGCTCGACTTCCATCACGTCGACCCGCTCGAACTGCGCGAGAAGTGCCGCGAACGCGCGCTGTACTGGCTCGACCGTCAGCGCGAAGCGATCTTGCGCATGGGCGTGCTCGGCCATTACGACGATCCATACATGACGATTGCGCCACGCTTCGAGGGTGCCATCGTCGACGTGCTGGCTGATTTGGCCGAGGCGAAACAGCTCTACAAGGGACTGCGCGCGACGCTGTGGTGCGTGCACGACGAAACGGCGTTGGCCGAAGCGGAGATCGAGTACCACGATCACGTGTCCGATTCGATCTACGTGCGCTTCCCGGCAACCGCCGCGCAACGTGCCGACATCTCCAAGCGCTTCGGCGTCGCCGACGAGAACGTGCCGCTGTCGATCGCGATCTGGACCACCACTCCGTGGACGCTGCCGGCGAACGTTGCGATCGCGGTCAAACCCGATGCGGAATACTCGCTCTACCGCGTGGGCGATGAGGACATCGTCGTCGCCGAAGCGCTCGCCGAGCCGCTCATCGAACGCATCACCGGCACGCGCAACGGCATATTGCGCGGCATCACCGAAGGCGACCGGATCGCGGGCGCGAGCGTGCGGCATCCGTTCCTCGATCGCGATTCGGTCGTCGTCACCGCCGATTATGTCGAACTGGAAACCGGAACCGGCGCCGTGCACACTGCGCCCGGTCACGGTACCGACGACTTCCTGACCGGCGCGAAGCACGGTCTGCCGGTGCTGAATCCGGTCGACGGCGCGGGCAAGTTCACCGCCGATGCCGGTCCATACGCCGGGCAGTTCATCTTCAAGGCGCAGAAGCAGATCATCGAGGATCTGCGCGCGTCGGGACGCCTGATCGCAGCCGAATCGTACGAGCACTCCTATCCGCATTGCTGGCGCTGCAAAAATCCGGTCGTGTTCCGCGCGACCGCGCAGTGGTTCATCGCCATGGACGCCAACAATCTGCGCCGGCGCATCGTCGGGCAGCTGCCGGAGGTGACGTTCACGCCCGGTTGGGGTGAAGAACGCATGACGCAGATGATCGAGAATCATCCGGAGTGGTGTCTCTCGCGTCAGCGCACCTGGGGAACTCCGATCCCGGCGATGGTCTGCAGCGCGTGCCAAGAATCGATCCTCGATCCGGCGGTCGCGCGCATCGTGGCCGAGCGTTTCCGGAACGATGGCGCGGGCGTGTGGTGGACCGATCCCGCCGAAGCGTTTTTGCCGCCGGGTTTCGCCTGTCCGAAGTGCGCCGGCACGACGTTCACCAAAGAGATGAACATCGTCGACATTTGGTTCGAGTCGGGCGTCACGCATCGCGCGGTGCTCGAAGATCGCGGCATACCGTGGCCGGCCGACGTGTATCTCGAGGGCGGCGATCAATATCGCGGCTGGTTCCGCTCGAGCCTCGTCACGGCGGTTGCGACCAAAGGCCATCCGCCGTACAAGCAAGTCGTCGCGACGGGCTGGGTCGTCGATCAAGACGGTCGCGCAATGCACAAATCGGCCGGCAACTACATCGGCGCGGTCGAGGGGATGGAGAAGTACGGCGCCGACGTGCTACGCCTCTGGGTTGCGTCGGTTGAGTACACCGCCGACGTGCGGCTCGGAGCGAAGCTGCTCGAGAACGTGGCCAACGTCTACCGGAATTTGCGCAACCGTTTTCGCTGGTATCTCGGTTCGGTCGACGATCTCGCACCCGAGGCCATCGTGCCGCGCGCGGAGATGGAGCCGCTCGACCGGCTCGTCCTGGCGAAACTCGATGCGGTCGCGCGCGACATCGTCGTCGCGTACCGCGAGTTTCGTCTCCACGATGCGTACTTGGCGCTGCAGCGTTTCGACGGCGACGATCTCTCGGCGTTTTACGTCGACGCGCTCAAGGACCGCCTGTACACCAGCGCCCCCGATTCCAGCCGGCGCCGCAGCGCGCAATCGGCCGTGCTCGAGATCTTCCGCACGGTCGCAGTGTTGACCGCACCGATCCTCTCGTTCACGGCGGAAGAAGCGTGGCAAGCGTTGCCGGCCGGCCTGCGCGGCGGTGCCGAGAGCATTTTCGACGTCGAATTCCCCAAGCTCGGCGCCGTCGACGTCCCGGCGCTCGAACTATGGGATCAGGTACGGGCCCTGCGCGCGCAGGTCGCCGCCGCCGAGGGCGAACGCGACTTTCAACTCGATGCCGACGTCACCGTGCCGGCCGCGCAACTCCCCGCGTTCCGGGCCCTCGGCGACGGCTTGCGCGAGGCGCTGGTCGTCTCGTCGCTGCGTTCGCTCGATGCGTCGGCCGACGGCAGCAGCGCGGTGAAGGTGATGACCGCAGCCGGTGAAAAATGCGAGCGCTGTTGGAAGTATCTCCCGCTCGGCACTGACGCCGATCATCCGACGCTCTGCGCGCCGTGCGCGACGATCGTCCGGGGCTAGAAAGGATCACTCGATGAACACGCTGTGGCTCGATCTCCTAGGTGCCGAAGTGCGCTATCGTGGTCGCGAGTTCAAAACCCGCACCATCGAAACCGGCGCGCACAACCCGCAGAAGCTCATTTTGATCCACGGCGTGGGCGGACATGCCGAAGCGTACGCGCGCAACATGCAGCGGCTGGGCGAGCGGTTCCACGCGATCGCGATCGATCTCGTGTGGCACGGCCTTTCGTCCAAACCCGAGTTCACGCCGGAAATGGTGCCGGTGTTCTCGCGCCAAGTGCTCGACATCTTCGACGATCTGGGCGTGCAAAAGGGCTTCATCGAGGGCGAATCGCTCGGCGGCTGGGTCGCGTGCTGGACGGCGCTGCACCATCCCGAGCGGGTCGAGAAAGTCATCCTCAACACGACGGCGGGGATCTACTGGAATCGCGACAAGGTCAAGGTCGATGAGAACGCCGGACGCAATATGCTGCGTGACCGCTCGCTGGCGGCAATCGCCAATCCCACGCGCGAGACGATCAGAAAACGTCTCGAGTGGTTGATGGCATCGCCCGACCGCGTGACCGACGAACTGGTCGATCTGCGCACCGCGATCTATTCGCGTCCCGACACCAACGCGTCACTCACCAAAGTCTTCGGTGCGAGCTTCGGCGGACGCTACGCGCCCAACGTGATCGAAGAAGACGAGCTGGCCGGAATGAAAGTTCCGGCATTCGCGCTGTGGTCGGATAAGAATCCGGGCACCGGGGCGGATGTGGGCGAACGTCTCGCCTCGCTCATCACCGGTTCGAGCCACTATTGCATCAACGACGCCGCCCATTGGCCCCAATGGGAAAAACCGGAAGAACACGACCGCGTCGTAACCGCCTTCCTCACCGGAGCCCCCATCCCGCAACCTGTGTCATCGCCAGCGTAGTCGCAAATTTCTGTCATCCCGAGCGTAGTCGAGGGACCGCCACAATTCCGCACTACCGAGTGCGAGCGCGAAGGAAACACCACTGCTCGCGCCTTCGCGCTCGCACACAAATCGCCGAGATTTCTCGCGTCCCTCGACAAGCTCGGGATGACATAGGGGCGCCGTTAATTTCTTACACCGGCTGGCTCAGCGAAACTGCGTCGAAGCCGCCTAGCTTACTTGAACGGGTAGCCGCCGGGCTTGCTGACGACGGTGAAGTCGCCTTTGGCGGGGTCCCACGTGACCATGATTACCGAGAGATCGTTGAGGCCATGATTGTCGCCGGTGCGAAAGTCGTAGGTTCCGTCGACGCCGTCGAAGCCGTGCAGGGTCTCGAGATACTGATGCAGCTGATCGGCCGTGACGTTCGTGCCGAGTTTGCGTAGTGCGGAGACGACGATCCAACCGGGATCCCAGCTGAACCCGCTCGACGGATTCACCTTGACGCCGGCCTCCTTGAACGCATCGTAGAACTTGTCGACTTGATCGCGCACGCCGCCGCGCGGCAACGCGTCGCGTCCGAAGAACAATAGCGAGTTGAAGTAGATGGCCGGCGGCAAGAAGCTCTTGTACTGCTGCAACTGGTTCGCGTCGAGGTTTGCGCCCGAAGCCATCACCGGCACGCGCAAGCCGGCATCGAAGAGACCGTGCAACACGGTGCCGAACGCCGTGCCGCCGGCGAGACAAATCACCCCGTCCGGATGCGACGCCAGCATGCGCTGCGCTTGCGCGGCGATGCTGATATCGGTCGGGTTGAAGTGCTCGAACGCGACGTACTGAATGTCTTTATTCTCGGGCAGCGTCAGCGCGTAGTTCAGCATCTTGTCCGATGCTTGTCCGGTGGCATCGGTCGCGTCGATCACCGCGAGCCGCTTGTACCCGCGCAGGCGCATATAGCGCACCGATGCCGGGCCGACATACGGCAGCAAAGCGGTGGCCGCGGCGAACACGTAGCCCTTCGGCGGCGGCGTGTATGCCGTCGAGAGGCAATAGTCGACCGGGCCGTTCGCGAACAACGGCGCAACCGCCGCGCACGTGCCCGAGGACGCCGGCCCGATCACGACGGCCGGATGCTGCGCGATCAGCTGGGTTGCGATCTGCACCGAATTCGTGACGCTCGATCCGTCGTCGTGAAATTCGAAGTGCAACGGGCGGCCGTTGATGCCGCCGGTTTTGTTGACCATCTGTTCGAGGACGCGCAGTGCGCCGCCGTAGGTCTCGCCGACGAAAGCGTTCGAACCGGTGGCGTTGATGATCACGTCGACGGTGAACGGCGTTTGGGTTTGCGCGGACGCCGGCCCGAAGGCGAGCAACACGGCTCCGATGATGGCCAGACAGCGCTTCAAATTCCCCTCACAGTTCCATGGTTGACGGATCGAAAAGTTCCTCGAGCTCGACCTTGCGTTTCGTGAGACCCTGTTCGTACACGTAACGCGCGATCGTCTCGAGCACCGGCCGCGCCGCCGCGATCCCGTACGCCAGCGGATCATGCGCCAGCGTTGCGCGTTCCCCTTCGCCGAGCAAACCGGTCGCGAAGTACGGTTCGAGGTTCGCGTCGCGCTCGGCAGTTACGCGATCCTTCGCGGCGACGAACGCATCGTACAAGCTGCGGGCAACCCACGGGTGCTGCTCCAAAATCGAGCGCCGCACGACGACGGTATGGTTGATCGGGAAGATGCCGGTGGCCGCATAGAAGCGGCGCGCCTCCGCCGCGCGATCGGGAAAGAGGCGGCGCACCATCGGATGCTGCCGTAAATCGATGCGGCTGCGGTCGACGAGATTGTTCAAGGGAATGTACAGTAGCGCACCGTCCAGCTCGCCGGCCGCGACCATCTCACCCATGTTGGTGTCGCGCGAGATGTAGTGCAGCTTCACGCCGGGCGGCGGGACGAAGCCGGTCGAGCCGCCGTGGCTGATCTCGGGCGGACGCTCCATGTACCATTCGATGTCGGCCGGATCGACGCCGAAGTGCTCCTTGAGAATCCCGCGCGACCACACCGCGGCGGTCTGCTGATACTCCGGAACGCCGAGGCGTTTGCCGCGCAGATCGGCCGGAGTCTCGATTCCGCGGTCGGTCCGAACGAGGGCTTCGGTGTAGTGAAAGAGCCGCGTGAATACCGGGATCGCAACCCACGCCGTCGGGCCGTGCGACGTTGCGATCAAGAGCGAGGACATCGACAACTCGGAGACGTCGAACTCGGCGAACTTGAGCTGTCGCCAAAAGGTCTCCGAACCGCCCAGCGCCGTTCCAAGCAACCGGATGCCCCGCGGGCTGATGCTGCCGTCGATCAACGGCCTGGCCCGCGGGTGCTTGCCGAGCGCGGCACTGAGCTCGAGCAAGCCGTCTGTCGTCATCACGCGCGGTAGCTTACGAGGGTCCCGCGCGCCTCCCTCGTATTTCGTAGACATAACCGGAGGGACGCGATCATGCTGACACGCGAAGAAAACGAGCTCCTCTGCCGCGTCGGACCCGACGCTCCGATGGGCAAGATGCTCCGCCGCTATTGGATTCCTGCGCTCTTGAGCCGGGATCTGGAAGCCGGCGGCGATCCCAAGCGTGTGCGCCTGCTCGGCGAAGATCTGGTCGCGTTCCGCGGCGACGACGGCCGCGTCGGCCTGCTCGATGAGTTGTGTCCGCATCGCCGCGCCTCGCTCGTGCTCGGACGCAACGAGAACAACGCCCTCGAATGCCTCTACCATGGCTGGCGCGTCGATTGCACGGGCAAGATTCTCGATACGCCCGTCGAGCCGGAAGACTCGACGTTCAAAGACCGCATCCGTGCAACAGCCTACACGGTGTACGAAGCCGGCGGCGTGATCTGGGCCTACATGGGTCCCCCCGGTCTCGAGCCGCCGCCGTTGGATCTGCTCTTCACGCAGGTGCCGCAATCGCACGTGCACACGATTCGCGTGCAGACCGGCGAGAATTGGGCGCAAGGGCTCGAAGGCGTGATCGATTCGTCGCACACGAACCTGTTGCACCAGCACGGCGTTCGCCCGAGCGCCGAGGTGACGACGACGATCCAGCAGGCCGGGTTCGCACGGCGGCCTTCGAACGACACGCGCCCGCGGATGGAGTCGCAAGACACGCCGTACGGTTTTCGCTACGCGGCCATCCGCAAACCGCTCGTCGATCCGGAGACGCAGAAGTACGTTCGCGTTTCGCTCTTCATCGCGCCGATCTATGCGATGTTCCCGCCGCCCAAGGGCTGGGTGTGGCTGCAAGGCTTCGCGCCGATCGACGACACGCACACGATGTTCTATTTCTTCCAAGTGTCGGACACCGCTATCAGCGATGATGAACGCGCGCACATCCTGGAGACATCACGGATGCGCCCGGGCATCGACCTCGACGACGAGCACCGCCTGAAAGGCAATCGCGAGAACAACTGGCTGCAAGATCGTGCGGCGATGCGCCGTGGCGAAAGCCACACCGGCATCTACGGCGTCAATCGCGAGGACATCGCCGTTCAGGAAAGCATGGGCGCGATCTTGGATCGCAGCAAGGAACACCTCGGCGTCAGCGACACCGCCGTGATTCGCTTCCGCCGCATGATGCTCGATTCGGTGAAGCGATTCATCGAGGAGGGCGCGACGCCGGTCGGTCTCGGTGTTCCGGTCCCGTACGCCGATTTACGGGCGGAAGAGCAGATGTTGCCGCTCGATGCCGCGTGGCAAACCGTCAGCGCCGCCGGAGTCGAACCCGTCCTCGTGTCATCCNNGTCGTCGCTGAGTAGCTACAGCGTGAAGTCGTAGCGAATGAACCCGGTGTATTTCGCAACGCGATCGTACAAACGCCGTGCGGTCGCGTTGTTTTCTTGGGTGAGCCAGTAGAGCCGGAAACAGCCGCGTTCCCGGGCGGCGGCGGCGACGCCGTTGATCAGCGCGGTCGCGTAGCCGCGGCCGCGCACGTCGGCATCGACGAAGAGATCTTGAAGATAGCACGCGTCGGCGCGTGACCACGCGTGCGCGTGCGTGAGGTAGTGCGTGATTCCGACGAGGCGTCCGCTATCGTCGCGCACGCCGAGCGCGTGGATCGCGGCGCCCGGGTCGAGGATGCGCGCCCACGTTGCCGCGTAGATGTCGGCCGGCAGTTCGGTCTCGTAGAAGGCGAGGTAGGCGCGCCACAGTTCGGCCCAGCGCTTGTAGTCGCCGGGTTCGAGGATCGTGGTCGGAAAGTCTGGGTGCATCGTAGCCCGCCGTTCGCGAACGGGTTGTCTCGTCCCGGGCGTCCTGGTAGCATCGGCCCATGAGATCAACCAGCCGTCTTACCCGCGCGGAATTGCTCGCGCTCGGCACCGCAGCGCTCGTTGCGCCCGCCGTGCCGGCGTTGGCCGCGGACGCGCCCGCGCTGATGCCCTTGCACGCGGCGTCGTCGTCCAACGACGAAGTCACGCCGTTTCTCTACGCGCTCGATGCGGGGCTCTTCAAGAAGGCGGGAATCGATGCCAAGATCGATCGGCTGCCCAGCGGCTCGACGATCGTCGCCGGCGTGCTCAGCGGCGCCTTCGACCTCGGCAAATCGAGTATGCCGTCGCTGCTTGCGGCGCGCGGCAAAGGACTGCCGCTGACGTGTCTCGCGCCGGGCGCCGAATACACCGCCGATCATCCGTCGTTCGCGCTCGTCATCAAGTCGGACAGCCCGATCAAAAGCGGCGCCGATCTCAACGGCTTGACAGCTGCGGTTTCGGCGATCGACGATCTCTACACGATCGCGATGAAGACGTGGATCGACGCGCACGGCGGCGATTCGTCGACGGTCAAGCTCGTCGAAGTCCCGATGCCGGTTGCCGCCGCGAGCATCGCCACCGGTCGCGTTGCGTTCGGCACGCTGACGCAACCGTTTCTCAAGGACGGGCTCGACAGCGGCCAGGTCAAGCTGCTCGCCTACTCGGCGACCGCAATCGCTCCGCGCTTCATGATGACCGCATGGTTTGCGCGCGATGATTGGGCCGCGAAAAACCCCGCGCTGGCGGCGGCGTTCGTGCGCGTGATGCACGACGCGTCGATCTACAGCAACGCCCATCATGCCGAAACCGCGCCGATGCTGGCCAGCTTTCTCTCCGTGACGCCGCAGGAGATCGCCTCACTCGGCGACCGCGTGACGCTTGGGACCGTGCTGACTCCGCAATTGATGAAACCGCTGGTCGACGCGGCGACGCGCTATAAAGTTGCTCCCGCGATCGATTCGCGCGATCTGATCAGTCCCGCCGCTTTCCACTAGCGTGATCCACGCGGCCCTGTTGATCGCGGCGGCAACCGCGGGTGCATCTATTGGTGACAGTAGAGTGTTGCCGTCGCTCCCGAGCAGCGCCGTAAGCGACGCAACAAGTCCGCCGCCGGCCGCCGTCGTGACGCCCGCACCGATGCCGACGGCGTTACCGACGCCGCTGCCGCATTTCGTCAGCCGCGACGTGGCGTTCCCCTCGGCCGACGGTACGCGGCTCGCCGGGACGCTCACGGTTCCCGAACGCGGTCGCGGCCCGTATGCGACGCTCGTGCTCGTGCACGGTTCGGGCCCGCAAGACCGCGATGAGGCGATCGGGCCGAACCCGGTGTTTCTCGAGCTGAGCAACGCGCTCTCGAACGCCGGTTACGCCGTATTGCGCTACGATAAGCGCGGCATCGGCAAGAGCGGCGGACGAAACTCGCTCGGCACCCGCGACGAACTGATCGACGACGTGAAAGCGGCCTACCGTTTCGCGAGCGCGCAGCCCGAGGTCGATCCCAAGCGCATCTACCTGCTCGGCCACAGCGAAGGCGGCGAGCTCGTGCCGACGGTCGCGGCCGAAGAGCCGCGCGTCGCGGGCATTGTCCTGATGGCGCCGCCGGCGCTTCCGCTGTGGCGCGTCATCATGGAACAGGCCTTGGCAAGCTCACCGCCCGCGCAGCGCGCGGCCGTCGAGAGCAAAGAGCTCACCGACTTTCAAAACGCGCGCGAAGGCCACGATTCGATGCGCGCCTGGCTGCGCTCGTCGATGGACGTCGATCCGATCGTCGACATCAAACGCGTGCACCTCCCGATCCTGATTCTGCAGGGCGGAGCCGACGTGCAGGTGCTGCCGTCCGACTTGCCACGTTTGACCGTGGTGGCGCGTTCGGTCAACCGTGACGTCACCGTGCACGTCTTCAGCAACGACAACCATCTCTTCGAGGCGGTCACCCCGGGAGTGAAGCAAACGCCGTACGTTGCGCTGCAGCAGTACCTCACCGTTCCGGCGCGCCTCGACGCGCGCATGCTTGCGGCGCTCGAGGCCTGGCTGGCGGAACACGCGGGGACGACACAGCGGTGAAGCGCGCCTACCAAGACCCGGTGAAGCGCCGCTACTGTGTCAT
The DNA here is from genome assembly GCA_003164495.1 of Vulcanimicrobiota bacterium. Lineage (GTDB taxonomy): Bacteria > Vulcanimicrobiota > Vulcanimicrobiia > Vulcanimicrobiales > Vulcanimicrobiaceae > Lustribacter > Lustribacter caenicola. The sequence continues at coordinate 31,963 of PLTN01000128.1, read as the reverse complement.
CCCGAGCGGAGCGCCGCAGGCGCGTAGTCGAGGGACAGCGATCATCGCGGTCGCTGAGCTCGGATCGCCGTAGGGCGGACGATCAGTTGTGAAAAAAGTCGTGAGTGGCGTTGCCCTGGCCAATCACGTACGATCGTGGCGAGTTCCTCGACTATGCGCCCTGCGGCGCTCCGCTCGGAATGACACTGAAGGGCGCGTTTCGGTTTGGGTTAGGCGGTGAAGAACTTTCCGGGAATTGGGATCATCTCGACGGTTTTGTTTTCGAGCGAATTGCCGGCGATCGGCTTTCCGTCGGGAGTGATGCGACCGTCTTTCGGCCACGTTTCGGAGGCGCCGGCGCGAAGCATCACGAGATTCTCCGGCGCGCTGCTTACGAACCAATAGGCCACGCCGCGCGGCAGCATCACGCCCTCGTATTTGGTGAGCACCTTCACCGTGTCTTCCGTCCCGATGTGAAACGTCGCTTCGCCCTGCAGCACGATGAACGAGTGATCTTCCGCGGTGTGCACGTGGAGCGCGTTCTCGCCGCCCGATGCGTACACTTTGACCGTCAGCTTCAGCAAGTCGGTGCGCGCGACGACGTTGTCCAACCGGCCCTGAGCCAAGAGCGGTGAATCGAGGGTGAAGAATTTCGCGTCCGGTTTGACTTGGGTCTCGGTGGCCATGTCACTTCTCCTGAAGACGGGAAGCCAAGCCGTACAGACGGATGGCGTTGTCGCGGATGAGTTTGAGCTGAACGTCTTTCGGCAAGTTGCCGATGTGATGCACGACGTTTTCGCGCGAGTACGGAAACGTCATATTGAAGTGCGGATAGTCGTTTGACCACATGAGGTTGTCCTGACCCCACCACGTGAACTGCCGCGTGCCGGAGTAGTCCTCGAGCCACGTGCAGTAGACGTGTTCGTTGAAGATCTCGCTCGGCAGGCGCGTGATGCCCAAATCTTCCTTCGCCCGGAAACGTTCGAAGTAATAGTCCCACTGCTGCAGCACGAACGGCAACCAGCCGCACTCGCTCTCCGCGAGCACGACGCGGAGCTTCGGATGCCGGTCGAACACACCCGAGAAGATCAGGTCGAAGAGCGCATTCACGGTATCGTTCTGCTTCTTGTTCACGGCGCCGCGAATCTTGTCGGCACCGCGCGATTGCTTTTGCTTGAGCGCGTAGGAGTGGCCGGTAAGGATGTGCATGTGCACCGGCGCACCGGCTTCCGCAGCCGCGGCCCACAGCGGATCGTAGTGACGTGAGGTGAACGGCAGCGCCGGATCCGGCACTTGCCACACCATCGCGCCGATCAATCCCATGTCGAGACCGCGATACATCTCTTTGACGGCGGCCTCGATGTCGTACACCGACACGCACGTTACGCCGAAGAAATTCTGCGGAGCGGTCTTGCAGAACGCAGCCAGCCAATCGTTGTAGGCCTGAAATGCCGCGTGTTGCGCGCCGGGGTCGGGCAAGCCGAACACCGACATGCCGTCGTTGGGAAAGAGAATCTCGGCCTGAATGCCGTCGCGCTGCTGATCGAGCAGCCGCGCATGCGGATCGCTCGCACCGGCGGGCAGCTTATCGGCGCGGAACCCGATTTCGCTCAACCATTGGTGCAGGGTCTCGCGCTGCGGCGACGGCATGTTTTCCCACACCGCGCGGGGCTCCATGACATGCGAATCGGTCGAGAACAACGGCGGCAGCGCAGCAAGCGCCGCCTGCATCGCCGCGTCGGGCCGCTCCTTGAGCGCTGCCAAGCCGCGCGCCTCGGTCACGACTACCTCAGGATGCATGGTGTCCATGCCCCCATCATACGCCAAGGGGCTCAGAGGTGCCAGAGGTAGCCGAAGGCGGGAAGGACGGCGGCGTTGCGGTCGGAGAGCGGGTGGCCCGGGACGTCGTAGGCGGCGGTGAAGTTCACATAGCGAACGCCGAGGATGGCATCCATATGCGGGCCCACGTGATGCACGTAACGGATATTGGTGTCGATTTGCTGGCCGCGTTCCGGATCGAAGCGCGACGGGGAACCGTCATCGTAGGTCGTCACCTGCGTGCCGAGCAGCACGGGCGCGTAGCGCAACGATGTCTCGAGCGTTCCGGATCGGAACGGAAGACGCACCACGGCTTCGTAGTGCGCGCCCGCGATGCGCGAATATTGCCGTTCGCCGCCGCTCGGCGTGAAGACGTCATGGACATCGGCTGTAGCGTAATGCGTCGTTTGGTTGTAGACCGTTTCCCCCACGCCGATGCCGAAGTGACCGCTCGGATCCCAGACGCGCAGCGTCGCATCGAGAATCGTCAGCCGCAACGCGACTTGCCCTTGGATCGCATCGCTATAGGGAATCGCGACCGTCGGCGGCAGACCGTAGCCGACCAACTCGAGATTCTTGAGGTGCGCTTCGCCTTCGAGCAGCGGAACGGGAATCGGCGGCAGATGGATCTGATCGTCGAAGCTGTCGTGAATTCCGCCCAGAATCGGATCGAGCGTGACGCCCAGCCCCGCGCCGGCAGAATCAGCCAATGCCGGTGCGGCGGCTAGCGCGAACAGGGGCAGCGCGAACGCGCAGAAGCGTGCGAACGAGGTCATGACGCCGTCACTGCCGGGTTGAGCGCGGCATCGCGAAACGCGGACCAGCGCCCCGCGGCGATCGCATCACGCGCATCGGACATCAGCGCTGCCAGCGCGGCGAGATTGTGGTACGACAACAGGCGCGGGCCCAAGAGTTCCTCCGATCGGAAAAGATGCGCAAGGTACGCGCGCGTGAACGTGGTGCAAACCATGCACGAACACTGCGGATCGACCGGACGTTCGTCGCGGACATACCCGGCGTTGCGAATGTTGTATTCGCCGGAACGCGTGATCGCCCGCCCGTGCCGTCCGGCCCGCGTCGGGTAGACGCAATCGAACATATCGACCCCGCCGTCGATGCCGGCGATCAGATCGCGGACCGTGCCGACGCCCATCAGGTAACGCGGCTTCGCGACGGGCAAGAGCGCGGCCGTGAAGCGCGTGAACCCCGCCATCTCTTCGCGCGATTCGCCGACCGAAAGCCCGCCGATCGCATAGCCCGGAAGGTCGAGCGCGACCAATTCGCGCGCGCTCTGCTCGCGCAAACGCTCGTCGAGGCCGCCTTGAACGATGCCGAACAGCGCTGTCGCGCCGCGTTGCCAGGCGGCGGTTCCGCGGCGCGCCCACAGCGTCGTGCGCCGCACCGATTCCGCGACTTCGTCGGTCCCGGCCGGCAACTTGACGCAGATATCGAGCATCATTGCGATGTCGACGCCGAGCGCTTCTTGGAAGCCCACGACGTTCTCCGGCGTGAAGCGATGCGTGCTGCCGTCGAGGTGCGACTGAAACGTAACGCCGTCGTCGTCGAGTTTCCGGCGCGATTCCAAACTGAAGACTTGAAAGCCGCCGCTGTCGGTGAGGATTGGACGGTCCCACGCCATGAAGCGATGCAGACCGCCGAGTGCGACCAGCGTTTCCCGTCCGGGCCGCAGCCACAGGTGATAGGTGTTCGAGAGGATGATCTGCGCGCCGATCTCGCGCAGATCGGCCGGCGTGATGCCTTTGACCGTCGCGGCGGTGCCGACCGGCATGAATGCCGGCGTCTCGACGTTGCCGTGCGCGAGCGTCAGCGTCCCACGCCGCGCGGCGCCGTCAACGCCGTGCAGCGCAAACGTCATCCCGAGCGGAGCGCCGAAGGGCGCGTAGTCGAGGGACCGCCACGATCGAGCCCGAGGTTGACGAGGGTCGCGAGGTAATCCGGCGGCGGCTCCGCTTCGAACGCGAGCATTTCTTTCGTGACCGGGTGCTTGAAGCCGAGACGCCAGGCGTGCAGCGCTTGCCCCGGCAGCGGCGAGCGCGGATCGAGCTTCCCGTAGATCGGATCGTTGAAGATCGGATAGCCGAGCGCCGCGAAGTGCACGCGAATCTGGTGCGTGCGCCCGGTCTCGAGCGTCAAGTCCAGTTCGGTCGCGTCCTTGAAGCGTTGCCGCAGGGTGTAATGCGTGACCGCGAATTTCCCATCGGCGCGAATCGCGTACTTGAGCCGGTTGTGCGGATCGCGCCCGATCGCGCCGCGAATCACGCCGTCGAGTTCGCGCGGAACGCCCGCGACGATCCCGCGATATTCGCGTTTGATGTAGCGCTTCTGCATCGCACGTCCGAGCGTGGTGAGCGCGGCCTCCGTCTTCGCGACCAGCAGCAAGCCCGACGTGTCGCGATCGAGCCGGTGGACGAGCCCGGCACGCAACGGATCGCCGGGCAACGCCCCGGTATGCGCCAGCAGCGCGTTGACCAGCGTGTTGTCGACCCAGCCGTGCGAGGGGTGCGTCACCATGCCGGCCGCTTTGTTGACGACCAGCAGCGTCTCGTCTTCGAACACGACGTCGAGGGGCAAGGCTTGCGGCAATACTTCGAGCACCGGCGGCGCAGCGATCGTATAGGTGACGCTGTCGCCCGGTTCGAGGATGCGGCTCGGCTTCGCCGGCTCACCGTTGACGGCGGCCGCGCCGGCGCGGATCGCGGCGGCGACATGAGAACGCGAAAAGCCCGTGCGGCGCGTCAGTTCGACGTCGATCCGCCCGCCCGACGTTTCCTCGCTAACGGTAAACACTGCATCTGCGTTCGGCACGGCGTTGACCGGTTACCGCCTGCGATGCGCCGAAGCAAGCGGCATGCGCATCGTCCGGGTCCTGCTCGTCCTGCTTATTGTCGGCATCTTGGGTGCGGCACCGCCGGCCGCTCAGATCACGGTCAAGCTGATCGCGATCAACGACTTTCACGGTTATCTCGAGCCCACCGAAACGTTCGCCCTTCCCGACCCGGCGGACACGCAAAAGACGATTCACGAACCCGTCGGCGGCGCGGCTTATCTGGCGACCGTGATCGGCGATCTCAAAGCCGGCAACTCGCGCAACGTCGTCGTCGGTGCCGGTGACATGGTCGGCGCGAGCCCGCTCAGTTCCGCGCTCTTTCACGATGAGCCGACGATCCAAGCCCTCAACGCGATGGGCCTCGAGTTCACGTCGGTGGGCAACCACGAGTTCGACGAAGGCAAAGCCGAGCTGTTGCGCAAGCAGCGCGGCGGGTGCCGGCCGGCCGGGAAGATCGGCGTCGACACGTGCTTGATCAACGGCACGTTCAGCGGCGCCAAATACGAATATCTCGCCGCCAACGTGATCGACGATGCCACCGGCAAGACGCTCTTTCCGCCGTACGCAATCAAGTACTTCGATGCCGGGAACGGCAAGCGCGTCGGCATCGCGTTCATCGGCGTCGTCTTGCATGACACGCCGGTCGTCACGACCGCCGCGGGAGTGCGCGGCTTGCACTTCGCCGACGAGGCGGACACGATCAATTCGCTGCTGCCGTCGATTCACGCGCAAGGCATCCACGCGGTGGTGGTGCTGATCCATCAGGGGATCTTCACGTCGGTCGGCTACAACGATCCGACCTGCGCCGGCGCCGACGGCGATTTGCTGCCCGAGCTCGACAAGCTCGACCGCTCGATTCGCCTCGTCATCAGCGGTCACACGCACCGCGCGTATCTGTGCGCGAGCGGTCAAGGCACGAACAACCCGCACGTGTTCTACACCTCCGCCGGCAAGTACGGCCAGATCGTGAGCGACATCAACGTCGACCTCGACGTCGCCACGGATACGATCGCCAACATCAGCGCGCACAACGATCTGGTCGTGAACGATCGCGGCCCGAACCCGCTTGCCGAAACGATTTCCGCCGTCGCACCGAACCCCGCGATCGCCGCCCTCGTCGCAGGCTATCACGGCGCAACCGCGCCGCTCGTGAACCGCGTGATCGGCCATGCCGCCGCGGATATCTCGCTCGACGGCGCCGAGGTCGCGCGCGGTGGTTCGGGCGAGGACGCGATCGGCGACGTCATCGCGGATGCGCGCACGTTCGCCGTACCGGGTTCGATCGGCCTCATCAACGGCGGCGGCGTGCGCTCGTTTCTCCATGGCGGCGACGTCACATTCGGCGCGGCATACAACGTCCAGCCGTTCGGCGATCTGCTCTATACGGAAACGCTGACCGGCGCGCAGCTTCTCACATTGCTCGACGAACAGTGGATCGGGAAAAAGGAAGTCGAGTTGCTCGGTATTTCGCATGGCCTCACGTACACGTGGGATGCGAGCAAGCCCGACGCCGCGAGCAAAGTCGTGCCGGGCAGCGTGAAGTACGACGGTGCGCCGATCGACCCCGTGGCCGACTACCGCGTGACGGTCGATGCGTTCATGGCCGACGGCGGCGACGGCTACGTCGTATTACGTCAAGGCCGGCAAAAGACGGCCGGCGAGCTCGATCTGCAAGCCCTCGACGCCTACATCACGGCGAAGTCGCCGTTGGCGCCGCCGCCGTCAGACCGAGTCGCTCGGCTTCACTGACTCGGCCGGTTTGCGCTCGGCGCGCAACGAGGCGAGGATCAGCACGATCACGCCGACCGTAATGCACGAGTCGGCCGCGTTGAACACGTTGGGCCAGATCGTCTTGAAGTCGATGAAGTCGACCACGTACTGATGCTGCAAGCGGTCGACGATGTTGCCCGCCGCGCCGCCGACGATGCCGCCGAAGGCGATGCGCACGAGCAGCGAGCTGCGCACGGCGTCGCGGAACGCATACGCGAACAGCGCGAGCACCAGCAGCGCCAAGCCGATCAGGAGCGCCGGCTGCGAGCCGAACATTCCGAACGCGCCGTGCGTGTTCTGCACGTACGTCCACCACAGCAAGTGCGGCACGACGATCGCGCTCTCACCGGGATAAAAGTGCGCGGTAATGAGCGACTTCGTCCAGCGATCGAGGAGGAAGACGAGGGCGGCAACGATCCAGAGAATCACAGACTCGGTGGGCTCACATACTGGTAGAACCAGCCGGCAATGCGCGTAAACGTTCCGGTGAGCAGCACGATGCCGGTGGCGACCAGAAACGCGCCGGCGGTGATCTCGATCGCGCCGAGATAGCGTTTGATCCGGTTGAGTGCGCCGAGCGAACGCGAGATGGCGGCGGCAGTGAGCAAGAACGGCACCGCGAGGCCCAGCGAGTACACGAGCAAGAGTCCCGTCGCAACGCCGTAGCTCTGCTGCGAGGCCAGCGCGAGGATGGCGGCCAGGATCGGCCCGATACACGGTGACCAGCCGGCCGCGAAGCCCAGCCCGACGACGAACGAGGCGACATAGGAGCGGTTCGCGCTGCGCCACTGCGGGCGCTTGTCCATCATCAGGAACGGGATCTTGAACACGCCGATCATGTTGAGCCCGAGGATCACGACCACGATCCCGCCGACGCGGGCCACGATGTCACGGTATTGCAGGAGCGCGTTGCCGATCGCCCCGGCGGTGAAGCCCAGCGCCATGAACACCACCGTGAACCCGCAGATGAAGGCGACGGCGTGGCCGATGATCCGGGCCCGCTGCGCGGCGTCCTGCTCGGCCTTCAGTTCTTCTAAGCTCGAACCAGTAAGGAAGGAGAGGTAGGCCGGAATCAACGGCAGGACGCACGGCGAGACGAAGGATACGAGACCCGCCAAAAACGCGGTGGCGACGTTGAGCTGGACGTTCACGAGAGTACGGTCTTTTTCGCGCGGCGCGGAGGCTGCCTGCCGACGGCCAGCGTAGGACGAGGGCGATGACCCATTGGTTTACCTACCCGAACATCGATCCGGTGGCGTTTCGCCTCGGGCCGCTTGCCGTGCACTGGTACGGGCTCTCGTACCTGTTCGGATTCATCTGCGTCTTTCTCTGGATGAACCGCCCCGAGGGGCGGCGCCGGATGGGGCTGACCACCGACAACATCCAGGACTTCCTCATCTACGCCCTGATCGGCGTGCTGATCGGCGGTCGCTTGGTGTTCGTCATCGCCGACGTGATCACGAACCACAACTTTGCCGACTACCTGGCCAATCCGATCGACTTCATCGCGATCTGGAAGGGCGGTATGGCCTTTCACGGCGCGCTCGTCGGCGTGATCGTCGCGATCTTCCTGTTCTTGCGCAAGCATCCGGGGCTGACGTTCAACGTGCTGTCCGACGAGGTGGTCGTGCTGCTGCCGCTCGGCATCGCCACAACGCGCGTCGTCAACTTCATCAACGATGAACTCTGGGGTAAAGTCTGCGACCCGGACCACCCGTGGTGTATCAAGTTCCCGGCGGTCGACGGCTATCGCCATCCCTCGCAGATCTACGAAGGTTTCCTCGACATCCTCGCGGTGCCGATTCTCCTCATTCTGCTGCGCAAACGCCCGGCCGACGGCGTCGTCGCATGGGTGTGGTTCACGTACTACGGGATCACGCGCACGGTGGCCGAGATCTGGCGCGAGCCGGGCTTCACGGTGATCGGCCTCTCCGGCGGACAACTCGTCGCGCTGCCGATGGTCTTCATCGGTGGATGGCTCCTCTACGTCGCCATCCGCCAAAACCGCCACGTCATCGTAATGCCCGCAACGTAAACACCGGGAGTTGCCGTAGGACGTACAGAAGACGTACGTCCATGGCATTCGCCTCAACGATCGGCGAGCGCGTGGCGACGCTTCGCGCACACGTCGATCGCGTCGCCGAAGCGGCAGGCCGGCCCGCCGGCTCGGTCGTGATTCTCGGCGTCACCAAAACGCAGCCTCGCGATGCGGTCCTAGCCGCCATCGATGCGGGCCTGACGAATATCGGCGAAAACTATCTCCAGGAAGCGCGCGAGAAGTACGTGGATTTGCCGCCGGTCACGCGGCATTTCATCGGACACGTCCAGACGAACAAGGCGAAGGCCATCGTCGGGCTGTTCGACGTCGTGCAATCGATCGACCGGCTCGAGGCCGGGCTCGCGATCGGGAAAGCAGCGCGTGCGCTCGGGCGTACGGTGCGCGTGCTGGTGCAAGTGAACGTCTCGCCGTCGGAGCGCTTCGGCGTGGCTCCGGCGGGCGCGGCGCAGCTTGCGCAAGCGCTCCGCAACGAGGGTTTGACGGTCGACGGCGTGATGGCGATCGGTCCGCTCGAAGGTGACGTCGACGGCGCGTTTGCGCTGGCGCAAGAAGCCTTCGGAGCGGTCGGCGGTACGACGCTCTCGCTCGGAATGTCGGCCGACTGGGAGCGCGCAATCGCTTTCGGGTCGACGATGATACGCATCGGCACCGCGATATTCGGCGCGCGGCCGGCGCCAGAAAGGGTCACGGTATGAACGGTATGTTCAACAAGATCGGTTCGTGGTTTGCGATCCACGATGACGAAATTGAGGAAATCGACGCCTACGACGCCGATCAAGTCCTCCCAAAACGCAACGTCGTGCCCCTGACGGAGGCCGGCCGGCGGGTCGGTCCCGCGGTCGCCGTCTTCGCTCCCCGCGGCTTCTCCGACGTTACGGAGATTGCCGACGCCCTGCGCTCGAGGCAAGTCGCTATCGTCAACTTGCAAGGAGCCGACCGCTCGTTGCTCCAGCGCGTGGTCGACTTTACCTCGGGTGTCGCCTATACCATCGACGGACGCATACAAAAACTCGCTGAGGCGATCTACCTCATAGTCCCGGCCGGGGTCACCGTGAACTCGGCCAATTTGCGCGAACAGATGAATGACGACGGGATGCTCGATCTCTCGGCACGCTTTGGGAATACACAACGCAATGAGCGCTAATTCGAGAATAACGGTCGTCGATATTCAGCATCGCACGTTCAAGCGCGCGCTGCAGGGTTACGATCGCACCGATGTCGACAAGTTCCTCGACGAGATCATCGAGTCACTGGAGGACGAGGCGACGGCTCGCGCCGCCTACGAAGCCGAGATCGCCGACTTGAAGGAACGCATCTCCCACTTCAAGGCGATGGAAGAATCGTTGCAGTCGACCTTGCTGCTCGCGCAGCGCACGGCCGATGAGGTGAAGGCTGCGGCCCACAAAGAGGCCGACCTCATCAAACAAGAGGCGCGCCTGCAGAGCGAACGCGAGATCGGCAGCCTCGGCGATAAGGTCGAAGAGGCGCGCCGCGAGCACCAGCGCATGCTCGACATTGCCGAGAAGTCGAAGAGCGAGATTCGCAGCCTGCTGCTCTCGCATCTGGCGCTGATCGACCGCGTGCCCTACGATGCTGCATCGGCACCGACACCCGCCCACGCGGAGCCCGCCGTCTCGGTCGCGCCGGCCGCACCAGTCGCGCTGGCCGCACCGGTAGCAGCGGTCACACCAACGGCACCGGTAGTGACGCACGTAACGGTCGAAGCATCCCGAATCGACGACGTCCCGCTCCCGCCCAATCACGCCAGCGCCGCCCGCTTCGACCTCTAGCACCCTGTCATCCCGAGCTTGTCGAGGGACCGCCACGATCTCGCCCTCTTAGATCGCGGCTAGCGTTTCCTTCGCGTCGCGCGAGGTGAGCGTGACGTTGTAGATCTTGCTGCCGGGTTGCTGCTTGCGGCCGCCCTCGGCGAGCGAGCCCGTGTCGATCGCGTCGAAGCCGATCTCGTCGATCAGTTTCGCTACCACCGACTTCGCGTGCGCGTCGTCGCCCGCGATGAAGATCGCGAGCCGGTCTTTCGAACCGTGCGGCTTTCCTTCGCTCGCGAGGCGCTTGTAGTTGAGCGTGTTGAACGCCTTGACGAGCTGCGCGCCCGGAACGAGCGTTTTGATGATCTCGCTCGAGGTGCGGTTGCCGAGGTCTTCGAGTTCGAACTCTTCGTCGTACGGGTTCATCGCGTCGATCACGATCTTGTCGTCGTAGGGGCCCGCGTCGGGGATGGCATCTTCCTTGCGATGCCACGGCACCGCGATCAGCACGACGTCGCCGAACGCGACGGCATCTTCGGGCGTGGCGGCGCGCACGTTCGCGCCGAGATCAGCCACCAGCGCGGCCAGGGATTGGGGCCCGCGCGAGTTGGCGATGCGGACGTCGTGTCCGGCGGCTCCGAAGAGCTTTGCCGCGGTTGCGCCGATATTTCCGGCGCCGAGGATGCCAATGTTCAAACCAAACTGCCTCCCGAAAGAAGCCGTGTTCTGCACCCGGCCCCGGAAGTCCCCAACCGTCGCGGCAATTCCTGCGACATCGTCCGGAAACGAGCCCAAGGTACGCTCGGCGACATGGATGGTATGGACTGGATGGCGAGCGCCATGCGCGCCGCCCAAGCGCAACTCGAAACGGCGACCCACAACCTGGCCAACGTCGCCAGCGACGGCTACCGCCGGGCCCGGGCTTCGGTCACCGTGACCCCGCGCGGCCTCGTCGCCCGTGAGTCCCCCGATCCCGCCCAAGGCGGCATCCGGGAAACGGGCCGGCCGCTCGACCTCGCCCTCCTCGGCCCGGGGACGTTCCGGGCCGGAAGCACGGAGACGCGCAACGGGGCGCTCATCCGGGACCGCGACGGTTACCTCGCCGACCAGCAGGGCCGGCGCATCCAGGGGCGCACCGGACCGATCCGGCTTTCGGAAACTGCGGTGGTCGGTACGGACGGCACGATTCGCGACGACGGCCGGCTCGTCGGCGTCCTGCCGCTGCCGCGGGGCACGACGGTCCGCAGCGGGGCGCTCGAATCGAGCAGCGTCGATGCGATAAGCGAGACGCTCGGCGTCCTCACCGCCCAACGCGCCTTCGAGACCGCGCAGAAGACGCTGGTCGCGATCGACCAGACGCGCGACAAAGCCGTGAACGACGTGGGACGTCTGAAGTGAACCGCGCGATGTACGCGGCGGCCTCGGGCATGGCCGCGCAGCAAACGAATCTCGAAGTCATCGCCGACAACCTCGCCAACGCCGACGTGGCCGGATTCAAGCAGGTCGTCGCGAGCTTCACCGACGTCAACGCCGGCGGCACGCTCGGGCTCGGCACCGCGACCGCCGGCAAACACCCGTTGTTCGCGCAGGGGAAGCTGATGCACGGCGGCGGCCCGTTCGACGTCGCGATCGAGGGCCACGGTTTCTTCCGCGTCGAACGCGCGGGCACGCTTGCGTACACGCGCAACGGCGAGTTCACGCGCGCCGCCGACGGCACGCTGCGTAACGCCGACGGCTGGGCCTTGCGCGACATCCGCATCCCCGCCGACGCAACGGCCGTGCACGTCGCGACCAACGGCCGCGTCACCATCGACATACCCGCAGCAACTGATGGAACGGCCGCCGTCGCCGGTGGAACGACGGGAGCTTCGGGCCGCACGATCGGCACGATTCGTCTTGCAACGTTTGCCGCGCCCGAGGAACTGCAGCCGCTCGGCGGCACCGTGTTCGCCGCCACGCACGACTCCGGACCCGAGCGCCGCATCGACGCCGGCCGCGCAACGGGCCCGAACATCCAGTTCGGCATGCTCGAACGCTCCAACGTCTCGATCATCGAGTCGATGATGCAAATCCTCACCGCGCAACGCGCCTACGAAGCCAACGCCAAAGGCGTCCAAGCCGCCGACGAAATGCAACGCATCGCCAACAACATCAACCGCGGCTAATAGGAAAATAAGAGAAGAAAACACCTCGCGCCTACGCGCTCGGCTCCTCAAGGCAGCTTTAACCCCCTGTCATCCCGAGCGGAGTCGAGGGACCACCACGATCATGAAATTCGCCACGATCGACTTGGCCCCGAGCGGAGCCGAGGGGCCACCGCAACGCACAATCGCGAGCCGGGCGACAAGCGACCAGCACTTGACGGAATATAACGGCAGGCGTTATAAATAAATGTCGGATTTTAGGAACGCGGGTACTGAAGACATCTACAATGGCGACGATACCAAAGCCTCGCGTAGAATTCTCCCGACCCGGCTCCACGACGTTGCCCGTAGGAAGATGACCATTATTCGACGGGCGTTTGTCCGGATCAATCGACAATACCGCGTCTGCTTTACTTGGGATGATGACGCAGCCGCTAATTTCGAAATCATTGACTACCGTTGACCACCGCCTGCTCGTGGGGAGGGATACCGTGCCGAAGATTCCGCTGCCGACGAACCGCCGACCGAACACGCCCGGTGAAATCCTCGTCGAGGAGTTCCTCAAGCCGCTTTCGATTTCGCAAACGAAGTTCGCGAAGCACATAGGCATCTCGTACGTTAGACTCAACGAAATCGTGAATGGCCGTCGTGCCGTTACACCGGATACCGCGATGCGCTTTGCAAGGGCTCTCGGGATGTCCGACGAGTTCTGGCTCGGTCTTCAGCAAGACGTCGAACTGTGGGACGCGCACCACTCTCCGGCAGCGAAGGCGATTGCGAAGATCAAACCGCTTCCCGAACTTGCGGCAGCGAGCTAATCCTTACGAAGAAGAAATCGAGTACGGTATAGCGATCCTCCGAAACCACATTGTCCCGCGCGGCTATTGTTCGATCGCGTCCGTTTCGATGTTGATCGTAATCTGGTCGCCGACGATGAGCGCACCGTCAAGCAGTGGACCAAAAGTCATGCCGAAGTCCCGGCGGTCGATCGTCGTCGTTGCGTTGTAGCCGATTTGCTTCTTGCCCTTGATGATGCCGCTACCGATGACCTGCGCTTTGAGCGTAACCGGCTTGGTGACCCCGTGGATCGTCAAATCTCCGGTCAGCGTGAAGGCCGCGGGCGTTCCTTTCGCCTGGCGCTCCACGAACGTTATCGTCGGATACGTTGCCGCATCGAAATAGCTGTCGCGCAGCGATTTGTCGCGGTTGGCATCGTTCGTGACTACTGCCGTCACGTCGAACGTTGCATTGATTGCCGTCGGCAGATTGTTCTCCCCGATCGTCGCCTTCCCCGATATCAGCGGAATCTGACCGTGCACTTGGCTTACGGCTAAGTGCACGGCGATGAATTCGGCTTGTGTGTGCGGCTTGTCGAGCACGAAGTCAGCGGCTGATACGGGCGCGCTGAGCGAAAGAAGCAACCCTGCGACTGCGAGCGATGAGCGGATCATGCTGCGAACATTTGCACTGCATGGACCGCATTCCGCTAAGTCTAGCTGTCGTAGCAAGCCAAGGCATCGGCAGCGGAGGCGCGGAGTGTCCTTGACGCACATATGGCGGCATAGTTTCGGTAATCTGCGGCTGCTGTAATGGCGGCAGAATGGCAACGCAGAGTAGCGGAGTGCAACTGCCGTGCGTCGCGGCCCAACCCGATGCGTCGAAGGTCGCAACACATGCGATCGAGGCGGTCGTCTTTCGTGAAATCCTCAAACCACTCACGGCCGGCCTCAGCCCAGTCGCTGAAACGGCGCTCGGTTCAGTGGCCGATTCGCTGTTCGTGCGGCCCAAGACGTGAGCGAAAATCGCGAAGCCACGAGCGAGGATCGTGAGGATGCCATCCGCCGGCTGGTGCCGCTCGTGCGAAGGATCGCGCGGCGGATCGTGCGGCTCGTGCCGGGGGCGGATCTGGACGATCTCATCGGCGACGGTTGCGTGGGGATCATTCGTGCCGTCGACGGCTTCGATCCGAAGCTCGGGACCTCACTCGAGCAATACGCGCGCCGCGTCGCACTCGGCGCGATGCTCAACGGCGTGCGCCGTCTCGATCCGGTCAGCGAACGCGTGCGGCGCGTCATCCGCGTCGCCGAACGGGAGCGCTACGCATTGGCCGTCCAACACGGCGCGTTGCCGACGTCGGCGGAATTGGAAGCCCGTTTTCCGATGCTCGGGCGGGCCCGAACCGATGCCCATCGCGGCTCGCCGCTTTCGCTCGATGCACCGCTGCCGCCGGATTCCGGCAGCGCGCCGAGCGGCGGCGAAGATCCCGCCGACGCCGTGATCGCGAACGCCGAACGCCGCCGCATCCACGCCGCGATCGAAGCCTTGCCGCAACGCCAGCGCAACGTGCTCGTCGCGCACTACTTCGCGGAGCAGCCGTTACGCGAGCTCAGCGATGCGATGCACGTCTCGCCGCAACGCGTCTCGCAACTGCACCTCGCCGCCATCGAACGCATGCGCCACGCGCTCGCATGAACGAGACGTCATCGGCGCTCGTGCCGGTCGATCCGGCGCTGATCTACCCGCTCGCGCTCGTCCCGGCGCTGCCGCCGATCGATGCGGAAGCGAACGGCCTGCCCGACCTCCCCTCCGACCATCCGCAGTGGCAGCGCGACGTCGTCTCGATCTCGTCGCGCGCCCGCGCGGTGATCGCGAACGTCGTTCCCGTCGTGGTTCGCACCCTCGCCTACTGGGACCATCGCATCCGCGAGATCGCCTTCGGCTCGCGCACGCTCTCCGTCGATCCCGCCGGCTGCTATCGCTTCCGCTAACGCCCTTCCTGCGTGAAACGACGGTTGAGCACCGGACAAGCTCGGCAAACGGCTATCGCACCTTCCATGGGTAACACAACGGCATGACGTTTCCGGAACTTCGTGCGCTCGTTGACGAGCAACTCGAGGCAGAGCCGCGACTGCAGGGCAGCCGGCGCGAGCTCAGCGGCGAGAATTGCGTGTGGACGCGCGAGCGCGAGACCGTCGCGATCAGCGCGTCAGGATCGACCGGCGTCCTCGTCGAGCTGATCAGCAGCGATCAGCACGTGCGAAGTAAGATCTTCGCGCTGAGCCCGATGAGCATCGAGCGTATCGTCACCACGGCGGCCGAGCACCTCACCGGCTACGCCTTTCACCGGACGCGGGCCTCGCGCTGACGAAGGGCTGCTTCAGTTATGCTCCTGTGCACGGTACTGACGTTTGCGATGTGTGGCGACCCGAGCGTCGAGAGTGCGTTCACGCTCGGCGATCTCACGGTGCCGATCGTCTGGTCGCACGCCACGGTGAACTCGTGCCTGGACCTGGGCGCGCAGTCCCCCCAAGACGGTGCCGGCCTTACACGTCTGGAGACCGGTTGGCAGTCGGCGCAGACGCGCGAGTCGAGTGAGGGCTACTCGGGGCATCTGGTCGTGCGCGTGCTCGATGCGCGCATCGAGTTGAGGTCGTACGCCTGGGACCACATGACGCCGGCCGGGGCCGACGTGCTGCGCCGCATCTTTCGCGCCACGCTCTGGCATGAGATCGGTCACGTGCGCACGCTGCTGGCGTCGATCGATGCCATCAACGCCGAACCGGAATTCGGCGCGCCGACCGCGGCCGAATACACGGCCCTCGCGAAAGAACACGGCAATGCCGCCGCGGAGCGCGTCAATGCCGATCAGAACGCCTACGACCGTGCCGCCGAACACGGCTTGCGGCAAGAGACGTTGCCGCCGCCGCTCGCCGGACCGGATACCGTCGTGAACTGCCCGTCAGGCGGGCGCTGAGGCCGCCAGCGCTCCGACGGAGCCGATCTTCAGACCCGCCGGCGGAAATGCCGCGAAGCATTTCGATGAATTGAAGATGTAGCTCGGGACGAAGTCGACGATCTCGACCGAACGGTTGATTTCCGTCATCGCGCCGGCGAGACAGATCCAATTCAGCAGTTCGTGCTGACCGGTATCGTCGATCTCGGCTTCGGTGAGCTTGCCCCAGTTACGGAACTCGCCGTTCTTCAACTCATCGTGACGGCGTTGATCGGCGTCAAGATCGGGATACAAGCGGCCGTGTTTTTTCGTGAGCGAACCGTGCGACCAGCTCGACGACCCGACGAGCGCGACGCGCCACGGGCTTGCCGCGAAGAAGCGCGCCACGCTGGCGCCGAGATCGAAGCAGCGGCGCGGCGTCGGGGCCGGCGGCGAGAGCACGTTTTCACCCTCGCCGATCATGCCGGCGGCCGTCTTCATCAGATCGCTGCCGTAGCAGTTCACGTGACAGGGNNACCGGCCGGGTGCGAGAACTCGAGCGAGTAGGCGATGTCGAACTGATCTTCGATCAGGTGACGCGCGAGCTCGGAGGCCGCCTTGCGGTGACCGCGTATGTGCAGCGGCGTCTCGGGTGCGAGGTTCCACACGTTCTCGGTCGTCTGAAAAACTTGTTTGCCGCCGCCGAACGGCCGTACGTCGAGTTCATCGAAGATGCCGAGCGCGAAAGCCGGCACGCACGTCTTCTTGTAGTTCTCGAATTGGTCGTCGCCCCAGATCAGCACGAGATCCGGCTTGAACTCGTTCAGCGCGTCGCGTAACACGCGGTACCCGGCGAGCAGCCGGCGGCGGTGTTCTTCGGCCGCCGCCAGGCCGTTGTCGTCGCTCATCTCTTCGAGCATCGCTTTGGGCCAGCGCGATTTGTCGGCGTAGAGGTCGGCCGGAATGC
Organism: Vulcanimicrobiota bacterium; assembly: GCA_003164495.1. Taxonomy (GTDB): domain Bacteria; phylum Vulcanimicrobiota; class Vulcanimicrobiia; order Vulcanimicrobiales; family Vulcanimicrobiaceae; genus Lustribacter; species Lustribacter caenicola. The sequence goes on along the minus strand of PLTN01000128.1, from coordinate 14,897 downwards.
GGCCTACCTCGACGTTGCGCGCGATCATGCGCGACCAATACTGCGGGGGCGTGACCGGCCCGGGGTAGTGGCTCAGGCCCAGACCAAGTATTTCGCCCATCAGCGGCTCCTCTGCTCAGCTAACATTGCTCGTCTCGAACCACGGTGTGGTGACGTCGAAGGTGATGCATTCATTCTGCGCCGGATCGCGCACGACCGCAACATCGGGCTCTTCGCCGCGCTCGACTTTGTCGATCTGCTCGGCCAGCATTCGGCGGAAGAGGACGATTCCCCGATCCGAGGCGCCGAGCGTCTCTACCGAGCGGTCCGTAATGGCGCCCTGGGTTTCCCAGACGACGCGGTCCTGACCGTAGAATGTCGAGATGTCGACCGTTTCGACCGTCACGCCCGGCGGATCGNNGGAACGCGGAAGTGCAGCGCTTCGACCGGGCCTTCCGGGATGCGCAGAATGTTCGGAAAGATCAGCGGCGGCCGCACTTCGAGTTCGGCTTGATCGCCGCCGTACTCGACCATCTTTTCGACGCCCCAGCGCGAGGTTTTCCAGTCGTACGATTTGATCGGGCGATAGAAGTAGGCCGAGATGCGATCGGGCACGCCGCCGTTCAGCGCCGCCGCGCGATGACCGTGCAGATAGAACGTGTGCACGGAGTCCGCGGTGTTTTCTTGGATCTGCAGCCAGTTGCAGTGATGATCGGGCATGACGAGGATCTGCTTGCCCTTGTCTTCGCGTGCGAGCACGTCCCAGCGCGGAAGCAACGGCGCCGTTTCGGGATCGGGACCCATGTAGACGAAGAGCAATCCGCCCAGCGCCTGAACCGGATACGTCTTGAGCTTGATGCCCGCGTGCGGCGCAACCGGTTCGAACGGGCGCTCCACGCACTGACCGCTGGCGCAGTCGAACTTCCAGCCGTGATAGCAGCAGCGAATGCCGTCGGGTTCGATAAACCCGAAGTAGAGCGACGCGCTGCGATGCGGACAACGCTCTTGCACGCAGCGGAACGCACCCTGAGCGTCGCGGAAGACGAGCAAGTCTTCGCCCAGAATACGTATCCGCTTACGGTCGACGTCGTGCGCGAGTTCTTTCGTCGGGCAGAGCGCCTGCCAATAGCGCCGCAAGAGCTTGCCGCCCGGGGTTTCCGGTCCGACGCGCGTGAGGCGCTCGTTTTGCTCCGGTGTCAACATTGCCGCCGCCCTCCGGTTGGTCTCTAGCCGCTCTTCGCGAGTTCCGTGATGATCTGCGCCAGACGTTCCGGGTGATCCGTTTGCACTTGGTGCCCGGCTCCCGCAACGTATTCCCACTTCACATCGGGCAGCAGCGCCTCGAGTTTCTTCCCGACGTGTGGGGGCGCCATCTGATCCTCTTGGCCCCACACCGACACGGTCTGGATGTGTTTGGTCAACTCCGGCAGCGACACGCGCATGTCGAAGTTGGAACGCATGACGTCGCTCTGGAGGTAGCGGTGACCCGCGACAAACGCCGCCAGCGCTTCTTTGGCACCGGGGCGCACCGAAGACTCGTAGCGGCCTTCGATCAGCTTGTCGGTGATTTGCTTCGGGTTGTGCACGAGCGCTTCGAGCATTTTCTTCATGCCGTCGCGCGTGTAGTCGTAGTTCGCGAGCGCTTTGAACGCCGGCGTGAATTCTTCGGGGATGCCCATCGCGGCCGCAACCGTCGCGCTGCCGATGATGAGCATCTTCTGCACGCGGTCGGGATGCAGGATCGCGTACTTCGCGGCCACCCATGCGCCTTGCGAATTACCGCAGATGATGAACTTGTCGATCATCAGCGTATCGAGCACGGCTTCGAGATGATCGACGCGGCTCTGCACGCCGTACGGCGTCGGTACGGTTGGGTCGGTCAGGCCGAAGCCGCCGACGCCGTCGATGGCGAGAACGCGAAAGTTCGGTGCCAGCTCCGGTAAGAGACCGCCCATGCCCGCGTCACCCGAGGAACCGGCGCCGCCGCCATGCAGGCAGACCACAACGGGGCCGCCTTCGCCTGCCTCGGTGTAGTGAGTGCGAATGCCGTTGGCGATGACGTAGCGCGAACGAGTGGAAGACATGCGGTTCTCCTTGATGGGTGTTGGGATTTTTCTATGGCGCCTGAGTTTACCTGGGGCGGACGACCCCTGCAATCCGGCGAATTTACTCCGAATGCCCGATAAGAGGATACTTGCCCTCACCGACGCGATGGTCCAGCCGCTCGAAGAGCAGTTTCCCGGGGAGTACAACCGCGATTCGACGCGCGTATTCTTTGCCATTCGCGCGCTCGCGCAGCGTATCAATGATGAAGCCAACGGATGGCTCGCCGGACTCGGCCTCAATTCGGGCAGTTACAATCATCTGATCACCTTGTATGCGGCCGGACCGGATTACACGCTGACGCAGAACGAAATCCGTCTCTACGTCCATACCACGCATGCGAGCGTCGCGCAGATGGTCCAGCGTCTCGAGCGCGACGGGCTGGTCAAGCGGACCAAGAACCCGCGCGATGCGCGGAGCGTCATCGTCAAGCTGACACCCAAGGGCGTCAAGCTGATGCAGGTCGCCGCGCCGATGCATCACCGGATGATCGAAGAAAAGCTCCGCCACGTTTCAACCGCTGATCGCCGGCACCTGATGGACCTGCTGCTCGCGATCAACCGCGGTTTCGACGAAGAGAACGAGACGGATGCGACGGACGCCTCACTCGGGCGGGCGCGTAAGGTTGCCGTGCGCGCGGCGCAGCAGGCTTCGTAGCGATCGCGTCGTCATATTTTGTCATTCCGAGTGGAGCGCCGAAGGCGCGTAATCGAGGAACGCGCCACGATCCATGCTACCGAGTGCGAGCGCGAAGGCGCGAGCAGTGAATACTTGTTTTCTTTTTCACTCCACTGCTCGCGCCTTCGCGCTCGCACGCTAATCGCCGAGATTTTCTCGCGTTCCTCGACGACGCGCCTTCGGCGCTGCTCGGAATGACAAGTGACCGATCGATCGTGCCAAGCGTCAGTCGGGCGGGCGCGTAAGGTTGCCGTGCGCGCGGCGCAGCAGGCTTCGTAACGTCTCGACGTCGTGCTTGGTGAAGCCGAGCGCGATCCGTTCGTTCACCTCGCGCATGTGGTCGATCGTTTTCTTCCCCATCCGCTTGCCCAGCGGCGTGAGGAAGACGTTGATCTTCCGGCGATCGTCCGCGTTGCGTTGGCGCCGCACGAGTTTCAGCTTCTCCATGACTTCGACGATCGAGCCGGCGGCGGCATCCAAGTAGCCGAGTTTGCGGCTCAGTTCGCGCTGCGTGATGCCGTCCTCTTCGTAGAGGATGCGCAGCGGGAACCACGCGCCGAGCGGAATCCCATCTTTGGCCAGCAGTGCCTCGATCGATTTCAGCAGCACGCGGCGCGTATCGCGAATCAGGAAATCGAGGCTCTCGTCGAGCGGCAACAGATCTTCGCTCAACTATTCACCTTTGAGGTGCTGGCCGATCGCTAACCAGTCGTTGAGGTGCGTTGCTTGGTCCTCGGTGACGGATCCCTTGCCGAGAAACTTCAGCTTCGAGAGGTCGACCGGCGAAGCGGCGAGCGTGGTCACCGGGATCAAGTTCGCCGCGGCGATCGCCGATTGGGTATCGCGGTCGAGCAGAAAATTCATGAACGCTTGCGCGGCGTGCGGGTGCGCGGCGTTCTTGACGAGCCCCGTATACACCGCCACGAAGAACACGCCGTCTTTGGGTGCGATCCAGCGAATCGGCGCGCCCTTGGCCTGCATGGCGTTGCCGTAGGTCGACGGTATCGCGATGGCGCGGCCGCCGCTCTGCACGGCGGCGTCGAGCTCGGGCGCGCGTCCGTAGATGCGCGGCCGCTGCTTGTTCACCAAGTTCGTAAAGAAGGTATCGCCGAGCGCCGTGCGGCCCACCATCACGAGGCTGAGTCCCGCGCCGAGCACGCCGATGTCGTGCATGCCGATTTGACCGGCGTATTTGGGATCGAGCAGGTCGCTCCAGCGGTTCGGCTGCTGCGCGGGCGCAAGCGCGCTGGTATTCACCGTCATTCCAAAGAGGATCAGGTACGTCGGGACGAAGCGATGCTGCGCATCGACGAGATCCTTGATGCGAGGAACGACGGAGCGCACGTTCGGCACGAGGCTGGGCGAGTAGGTGCCGAGGCCGTTGACCGAAGCAAGCTCCCACATCGCCAGATCGCCGAGCGTGATCAGGTCGGCAACCGGTCGCCCGGCGCGGGCTTCGGTGTTGACGCGCTCGAGAATATCGGGGCCGTTGCCTTCGACCACGTTGACGGCGGTGTGGGGGTGCAGTTTTGCCCACACGTCGAGCGCCGGCTGCACGTACGCTCGCGTGCCCGGCGTGCCGTACCAGACAACCGTGTCTTCCAACGCTTGGTCCGCCGGTCCGGCGGCCGCAGCGCCGGAACCCGTCAGCACCGCAAAGGCGAGGAGAACGATTGCTACACGTTTCACTATACTACCATAACATTTTTTTCCTAAGGGGTCTGCGTGTCCGCGAATACCTCCGTTTCGGCTCCGATACTCATCGTCGGTGCCGGTCCCGTCGGGCTGGCGCTGGCCGGCGATTTGGCCGTGCTCGGTCAGGCGGTCACCGTCCTCGAACGCAGTGACGGCACGATCGAACAGCCGCGCATGGACATGGTCGGCGTGCGCACGATGGAGTTCTGCCGGCGCTGGGGCATCGTGCCGAACGTCGAGGCGAGCGCGTACAACCGCGACCTGGCGCAGGACAACGTCTACGTCACGAGCCTGACGGGCTACGAGCTGAGCCGCGAACGTTTTCCGTCGATGCGCGCGAGCAAGCCGCCCGAACAGAGCCCGCAGAAGCGCGAACGCTGTCCGCAAGACATGTTCGACCCGATTCTGAGCGCGTGGGCGCGCTCGTTTCCGCACGTCGACGTGCGTTATCGCCACCAGCTCACCGGCTTCGAGCAAAACGCGTCCGGCGTCACCGCGCACGTCACCGACGTGGTGACGGAAAAAACGTTCGACATCGAAGCGCCGTACCTGATCGGCTGCGACGGTGCGGGCAGCCGCGTGGCGAAGGCGATCGCCGGCGGCATGGAAGGCACGCCGGTGCTTTCGCAAACGACGAACATCATTTTCCGCGCGCCGCAGCTGCTGTCGCTGCACGATAAGGGCGAAGCGTACCGCTTCATCATCCTGAGCCCCGAAGGCATGTGGTGCACGATCGTCGCGATCAACGGCTGGGACCGCTGGCGCATGTCGATCACCAACACGCCGCCCGAGGGTTTGACCCGCGAAGAAATCGCGAACGAAATTCGGCGCGCCGTCGGGATCGATTTCGACTTCGAGATCCTCTCGGTCACGTCGTGGACGCGCCGCGAGCTGGTCGCGCAAACGTACCAACAGGGCCGCGTGTTCATCGCCGGCGATGCGGCGCACGTGATGTCGCCGACCGGCGGTTTCGGCATGAACACCGGGATCGGCGACGCCGTCGATCTCGGGTGGAAACTCGACGCCGTGCTGCGCGGCTGGGGCGATCCGGGTTTGCTCGACTCCTACACGCCGGAACGGCGGCCGGTGGCCGTGCGCAACGGGCGCGAGTCGAGCGCGAACCTTGCCCGCATGCTCTCGCCCGGCAAGAATCCGGCGCTGTGCGACGATACGCCGGAGGGCGAAGAGTGCCGCGCCGAACTGGGGCCGCGCTACGCGGAAGCGATGAGCCACGAATGGTACACGCTCGGCATCCACCTCGGCTACCGCTACGACGATTCGCCGATCTGCTGGCCGGACGGTACGGTTGCACCGCCGCTCGAGGTGGCCAAGTACGTGCAAGAGGCGCGCGCCGGCGCGCGCGCGCCGCACGTTTGGCTCTCCGACGGCCGCTCGACCCTCGACCTATTCGGCGACGGTTTCGTCCTGTTGCGTTTCACCGCCCATGCCCAGCCCGATCCGATCGTGGCGGCGCTGCGCGAGCGGAACGTCCCGGTGCGGGTGGTCGACCTTTCCGGCGAAGCGGCCGCGGCGAAGGTCTACGCGGCGCCGCTCGTTTTAGTGCGGCCGGACGGACATGTGGCTTGGCGCGGCGCATCGATGCCGGAGCCGGGTCTGTTGGCCGATTGCGTGCGCGGTGCCGCGCCCTATGCGTGGAAGACAGCTGGAGAACTCGTTGCGGGAGGTTGAGTCATGATCAGTGCTGAGCGGTTGCCGGCGGGCGTCGATACCGAGAAGTTTCGTCTAAAGAATTTCGTCGAGGCCTTGGACGCAGACCAGCTCGAACGCCATGACGAGCCGCTCTCGCTCGCCGCGGTGGCCGCGATTCTCGAAGGGAATCCGCGGGCAGTGCTGTTCACGAACGTCGGTCCCGATCATCAGTCGCTGGTCGGCAACGCACTCGGCAGCCGCGCCCGGATGGCGCGCGCGTTCGGCGTGCCGGCCGAAGGGCTGCTGGCCGAGATCATGCGCCGGCTGAATCGCAAGCCCGAATTCATCGAGCTGACGAGCGCGCAAGCGCCGGTGCATCAGGTCATCCTAACCGGCGCCGATGCCGACGTCACGAAGCTGCCGGTGCACGTGCATCACGGCCTCGACGGCGGTCCGTACATCTCCGCGGCGCTCGACATCTCGATGGATGCGGCGACCGGCCTCAGCAACGTCGGGCTGCGACGCCTGATGCTGCGCGGTAAACACGAGACCGGCATCGACCTCGTGGCCGTCAGCGATCTGCGCAACATCTATAAGGCCGCCGTCGAGCGCGGCGAACGTCTGCCGCTCAGCATCGTCGTCGGCAGTCATCCGATCGACTACTTTGCCGCCACGATGCGCATTCCGGGTGACGAGATCGGACTGATGTCGTCGCTGCGCGATGCGCCGCTGCCGACCGTCAAGAGCGTGACCAACGACATCCGCGTTCCGGCCGACGCCGAGTACGTGATCGAGGGCTACCTCGGGAACGAGGGCTACATCGAATCGGAAGGGCCGTTCGGCGAATTCCTCGGTTATTACGGCGGCGTGAAGACCAACCCGGTGTTCCACATCACGGCGATCACCCACCGCAAGGACGCGCTCTTCCAAACGCTCAGCATCAGCGGGAAGACGCTCAGCCGCACCGACACGGCGCAGTTGACGACCCTGCGCACGGAAGCGCTCGTGTGGCGCGCGCTGCAGAATGCGATTCGCGAACCCGTCGCGGTGTATGCGCCTCCGGCGACCGGCGGCGTCTACAACGTGCGCTGCGCGATTCGTCAGCGCAATCCCGGCGAAGCGCGCAACGCGATGTCGGCGGTGTTCGCCTGCATGGGNNTGCAGCCCGATCGCGACGTGTTCATCGAGAGCGGTTTCCGTGTTTCACCGCTCGATCCGTCGCTGCCGGCCGATGCCAAAGTCGGATCGAAGAGCGGCTTCGATCTCACGCTGCCGTTCGGCGGCAAGAGCGGTCTCGAGTTCAGCTTGCCGAATCCGCCGTCGTTCGTCGGTCCGCGCTTCGCCTCGGTGCGCGACGCGCTCGCCGACGGTCCCAAATACTTCGAACAGCTGATGGCGGCGCTCGGTTCGGCCGACGGCCGGGAGGTCGTGGTGATGCTCGATGAACTGCGTAGCGAGGGCGTTCTAGGTCGCGAGCAGGCCGAGGGCCGCTACAAGCTCGTCGTCAAGAAAGCCGATGCCTAGCATGGATCGCGCGCGCTTTTTATCGGCGACCGGCGCAACGGCCGCGATCGCGCTGGCACCGCAACTCGCGCGGGCAGACGTTCCGCTCAGCGTGATGACGTTGCCCATCGACCAAGGCGCGCAAGCCTTTTACGCGCAGGACCTGGGGTATTTCAAGAACGCCGGTCTCGACGCGACGGTGTCGATCACGAACTTCGGTACGCAGGTGGCCTCGGCCGTTGCCGGCGGCTCGATTCAGATCGGTCAGTCGAACGTGATCTCGCTTGCCGCGGCGCACGAACGCGGCTTGCCGTTCGCGTTGATCGCGGCGGCTGGACTGTACTCCACGCTCAAACCGACGTCGATGATGATCGTCGACAAGAACTCACCGCTGAAGACCGCCAAGGACCTCAGCGGCAAGACCGTCGCGGTGAACGGACTCAAGAGTATCACGCAGATCTCCGTGCAAGCGTGGGCCGATCAGAACGGCGGCGATTCGCAGCAGATCAAGTTCGTCGAGATGCCGTTCGTCGAAATGGAGCCGGCGCTGGTCAGCGGACGCATCGACATGGCGCTGCTTGCCGACCCCGATGCGACGACGGCGCTTGCCGCCGGCCGCACCCGCCCGTTCGGGAAGGCCTTCGATGCGATCGGCAAGCAGTTTCTGATCGGCGGCTGGTTCGCCAAGACCGATTGGATCAGCGCGAACGTCGACACCGTGCACAAGTTCGTCGCGGTGATGCGGCAGTCGGCGCAGTGGGCCAACAAGCCGGCCAACACCAAAGCGTCGGCCGCGATTCTCGAAAAGTACACCAAGGTCGCGGTGGGCAACGCCAACCGCATCCTCTACGGCGAGCGTCTCGATCCGGCGTTGATTCAACCGTGCATCGACGTGGCCGCCAAATACGGCGTCCTAAAAGCCGCCTTCCCGGCAGCCCAGATCGTCTCAAACGTGTGAATGTCATCCCGAGCTTGTCGAGGGACAGCCACCACCGCGCGCCTTCGCGCTCGGCCTCCGCAGGTGTTTGCGATCGTCACCTTTTTCTGTCATCCCGAGCGGAGCACCGTAGGTGCGGAGTCGAGGGACGCGCCACCATCTAC
>PLTN01000128.1:0-6030 GCA_003164495.1 Vulcanimicrobiota bacterium | reverse complement strand
CCGCACTCGCCGTATCTCGAACGTTTCATTCACGCCGCAATCTACGCCGCGCGTCCGGATATTGCGGCGGTCGTACACTCGCACGCCGATGAGGTGGTGCCGTATAGCATCTCGCGCACGCCGTTGCGCGCGGTGCTGCACACCGCCGCGTCGATGGGATCGAAGATTCCCGTGTGGGACATCCGCGAGAAGTTCGGCTCGCACACGAACCTGCTGGTGACGAACATCGAGCAGGGCCGCGACTTGGCCGAACGCTTGGGGAACGAGCGCGTCGTGCTGATGCGCGGACACGGCTTCGCGGCCGCCGGACGATCGCTCTACGAAGCGGTGAAGATCGCGCTGTATCTGCCGCGCAACGCACAGATTCTCTCGACGGCGCTCACGATCGGCGCTGAAGCGGAGCCGCTCTCGGAAGGCGAGATCGAGGCCGCCGGCTCGTTCGCGCCGGATGCACCGTCATCGCGCCGGGCGTGGGAATACTGGTGTTCGAAGGCCGGCATCGCATGACGACGACGCTGACGAAAATGATGGGGCGGTCGATCCCGCGGCGCGAGGATCAGCGCCTGATCACGGGCCAAGGCCGCTACACCGACGACATCGCGCCGCGCAACGCCGTGCACGCCTGCTTCCTGCGTTCGATCCATGCCCATGCGCGGATCGTGTCGATCGACGTGAGCGCGGCGCTGCAGGCACCGGGCGTGCTGACCGTGCTGACCGCCGACGATTACGCCGCCGACGGTCACGGGCCGATCAAGCATCTGCCGAATCCGGCCGACGCGATCGACACCAGCCATCCGGCGTTCGAGCCGCGCCCCGGGCATCCGGTGATCGAACCGCTCCAGCCGCCGCTCGCGACCGGCGTCGTGCGCTACGTCGGTGAAGCGGTCGTGATGGTCGTCGGCGCGACGGCCGCCGCCGCGCGCGATGCGCTCGAACTGATCGACGTGACCTACGAGCCGCTCGATGCGGTGACGCAATCGCGCGATGCGATTTTGCCGGGCGCACCGCAGCTCTTCGCCGAGGCGCACGGCAACCTGGCCTTCGATCTCGACTACGGCGACGCCGAGGGAACCGAGGCCGCGATTGCCGCGGCCGACGTCGTGCTCTCGCATGAGTTCGTGAACCAGCGCGTGATCGCCGCGCACATGGAACCGCGCGCGGCCTTCGCGCGCTACGACGCGGCCAACGGCGTCTACGAGATCACGGCCGGCGGTCAAGGCGTCGTGCGCCACCGCGCCGCGGCGGCCGGCGCGCTCGGCGTGCCGCTCGCGCGCGTGCGTTACGTAACGCCCGACGTCGGCGGCGGGTTCGGCGCGCGCAACAACATTCACGTCGAACCGATCCTCTGCGCCTGGGCCGCGCGCCGCTTGGGTCAGACCGTGCGCTGGGCGGCCGACCGCTCCGAAGGCTTCACAACCGACTACCACGGCCGGGACATCGTGGTGCGCGCGACGATGGCGCTCTCGCACGACGGCCTGATCCAGGCCATGCGCTACGACGATCTCGGCAACGTCGGCGCCTACACCGTCTCGTTCGCATCGCTGCAAAATATCGTGCGCGTTGCAACCGGCCCGTATCACGTTCCGCACGGTCACGTGCGCGTGCGTGCCGTGCTGACCAACACGACACCGACGGCACCATATCGCGGCGCCGGGCGGCCGGAAATCGTGCACGCGTTTGAACGTCTGCTCGACATGGCCGCGGAAAAGCTGAAAATCGATCGCGTTGCCCTGCGCGAGCGCAATCTCATCCGTCCGCACATGTTTCCCTACCACAGCCCGCTCGGCCTGATCTACGATTGCGGCGACTTCGTGGGCAACATGCAGCGCGTCATCGCGCGCGCCGATTGGGCCGGGTTTCCGGCCCGGCGCGCCGTGAGCGAGGGCAACGGCCTGCTGCGCGGTATCGCCGTCGCGAATTATCTCGAAACGCCGGTCGGCGCGCCGCGCGAACGGGTGAGCGTCACGGTCGAGCCCGACGGCAACGTGGTGATCGTCTCCGGCACGCAGTCCAACGGACAGGGCCACGAGACGACGTTCGCTCAGGTGGTCGCGGATCTGCTCGAGGTGCCGTTTCACAAGATCGTCCTGCGCACCGGCGACACCGACTTCGTCGAGTCCGGCGGCGGCTCGCATTCCAACCGCTCGATGCGTCTGGTCGGCACGTTGCTGGTCGAGATTTGCGAGACGCTGCGCGCGCGGGCGCGCGAACTCGGCGTATCCGGTGTGGTCGCGGCGGCGGAGCTCCTGGCCAAGCGTGAGGAGACGTTCAGCGCAACGGCCGATATCTCGCGGCGGATTCCGGCGTTTCCGACCGGCAGCGCGGTGTGCGAACTCGAGGTCGACCCGCGTACGGGTGCGATTGCGATCGCGCGTTACACCTCGGTCGACGACGCCGGGCGCGTGATCAACCCGATGATCGTCGATGGGCAAACGCACGGCGGCATCGCGCAAGGTATCGGCCAAGCGCTCTTCGAGCATCTGGCCTACGATCCGGACAGCGGCCAGCCCGTGGTGAGCTTCATGTCCTATGCCGCGCCGCGCGCGTTCCAGGTGCCGGCGTACGATCTGGAATTGACCGAGGATCGCACCAGCGGAAACCCGCTTGGTATAAAAGGCGGCGGCGAAGCCGGCGTCACCCCCTCGCCGGCCGTGATCGTCAACGCGCTGTGCGATGCGCTCAAGCCCTACGGCGTCGAGGATCTCGAGATGCCGGTGACCACGGAAAAGGTCTGGCGTTCCATCCAACAAAGGATCGTTGCATGAAAATCGCACGTTTTAATGGTGGCAAAATCGGTATCGTTACCGGCGACCGCATCGTCGACGTAACGGCGATCTGCGGCGTCGACACGGCCGAGTGGCCGCCGGTCGGCATGAACCGGGTGATCGCGAACTTTGCGACGCTGCGCCCCAAGATCGAAGCCGCGCTCAAGACCGCGCCGTCGGAAGCGCTCAGCAGCGTGCGTTTGGAGACGCCGATCCCGTGGCCGCATAAATTGCTTGCCATGCCATCCAACTTCAGAGATCACGCCGCGGAAATGAAGACGAACGGCTTCGGCATTGCCGGCAGCTTGCCGGCCGACGAAGCGGGCTTCTTCATGAAATCCAACGGGTCGCTGATCGGCCCGGCCGACACGATCGTCATTCCCGATCGTCCGGGCCGCACGTTCCATCACGAGTGCGAGATGGCGACGATCATCGGCACCGGCGGTAACGACATCTCCGTCGACAAGGCGCTCGATCACGTCTTCGGTTACGCGTGTTTGATGGACATCACGATGCGCGGTGCGGGCGAACGCGTCATGCGCAAGTCGTTCGATACGTTCTGCCCGGTTGGTCCGTGGATCACGACGGCCGATGAAGTCGGCGCGCCCGACGACATCGACATGAAGTTGTGGGTCAACGGCGAGTTGCGTCAGCATGCGGTTGCCAATCAGATGATCGTCGGCATTCGCGAACAGATCGAGACGTGCTCGGCCGTGACCCGGCTCGAACCCGGCGACATCATCGCCAGCGGCACGATGGCCGGCGTCGGTCCGCTCGTTCCCGGCGACACCGTCGAGATCGAAATCGCCCGCGTCGGCCGGATGAAGCTCGGCGTCACCTCGCGCGTCGCCGCCGCTCGAACGTAGTGAGCGACGACCGCTCGGCGCGTTTGGCCGAGAAGAACTTCTGGGGCGAACTGCTCGCCTTGCGCGACCGGCAGCGGGCCGAGCGCAAGGACGGCATGCAAGTGCTCAAGCGGCGCGACCTGCCGCTCGAAGCGAATCGTCAGGGGTTCATGCGCTGGTACATGCACCCCGAGATCAAAGACACGGTGCTCTCGACGTACCTGTGCTTCGAGCAAGAGATCCCGCCCGGCAGCCGTTCGGGGCGCGTGAAGTTCCAGGGCGGTCAGGTGATCTACGTGATCGCCGGCCGCGGCTACACGCTGCTCGACGGCGTGAAGCATCCGTGGGCCGCCGGCGACGTGATCAACCTCCCGCTACGCCGGGGCGGCATCGTCGTGCAACACTTCAACGAAGACCCGGAGACGCCGGCGCGCTTTCTTGCGGTCGAGCCGAACCTCTTCGCGTGCACGAGCGTCGATCGCGGTTCGGGCTTCGAGCAGCTCGAGGACGCACCCGAATTTCAACGGCGCCCGGCATGACCGACAACGAGCGTACCCGCACTCGCGAGCGCGAGCCCGGCGAGGAACGAACCTATGACAAGATGCTCGCGTACTATCGCGAGCGCGTCGAGCGGAACGCAATGGGTCCGGTCGTCGTTCATAAGGATGACCGCCAAGTCGAACTCTCCCGTCAGGGCCGCATCCGCTACTACCTCAATCACCAGATTCACAAGGATACGCCGCTCCAGCAGTGGCTCGTGTTTTCGCACGAATTGCGGACGACGTCCGGAAAACACAAGCATCAGGGTGGCCTCGTGATCTACGTGATCGAGGGCCGCGGGTATTCGATGGTCGACGGTGAGCGCTGGGAGTGGGAAGCCGGAGATCTGATGCTGTTGCCGTTGCGGCCCGAGGGGGTCGAACACCAGCACTTCAATCTCGACACGGAAAAGCCGTCGACGTGGATCGCGTTCATCAACACGCCGATCTCCGAGCATCTGGCGCACGAGATGACGCAAATGCAAGATTCACCGGAGTTCCAAGGATGAAACGAGCGGTATTTGCGGGCGGAATGCTCGCCCTCGGCGCCGCGTCGGCGGCGCGCGCGCAGTCCACCATGCCGGTGGTGCGCGTCGCGATGCCGCCGATCGATGCGGCCTCGCAAGTCTATTACGCGCAGGAGAAGGGCTTCTTCAAGAAAGTCGGGTTGACGGTTCAGATTCTCCCGATCAACGAAGGCGCGTCGGTCGCCGCCGCGGTGGCCGGCGGAACCGCCGATATCGGCCAAGCGAACCTGAGCTCGCTGTGCGCCGCGTTTCTGCGCGGTCTGCCGTTCGTTGCAATTGCCGGTGCGAATCTCTACGACTCGAGAACCCATCAGAGCGAACTCGTGATCGGTGTGAACTCGACCATTCGCAGCGCCAAGGATCTCAACGGCAAGACGATCGCCGTCGGCGGACTGAAGAACGTTCAGGAAGTCGGATTCAACAAGTGGATGGATACGAGCGGCGGCAACTGGACCTCAACGCACATCGTCGAGATACCATTCTCGGCGACGGCTGAAGCGATCGTCACCGGCCGCATCGATGCGGCGATGATGGCCGAACCCGAATTGGGTGCGGCGCTCGCGAGCAAGAAGGTCAAGATTCTGGCCACGCCGTTCGATTCGATCGGTAAGCAGTGGGTGCTTGGTACGTGGTTCACGACCCAGGCGTATGCGAAAGCGCATCCCGACGTCATCAAGGCGTACGCGCAAGCGATGGTGATGGCGGCGAATTGGGCCAATCACAATCAGACCGAATCGGGAAAAATCCTCGAAGCGGTGACCGGAATTCCCGTTGGTCCGGCAGCATCGCGCTTGACGTTCGCCGACGGGCTGGAAGCGCGCGACATGCAGCCGCTCATCGATGCCTCGGCGAAGTACGGCAGCCTCAAGAACTCGTTCCCCGCCTCACAACTCCTCGTAACCGGCTCCTAGCGCTTCACGTCGGGATGGGAGCGTGGAGTAGAGTAAACACCTCGCGCCTACGCGCTCGGCCTCGCGCCTACCGCGCTCGGCCTCGCGCGGCGACGCTTCCATCTGTCATCCCGAGCGGAGCGCCGCAGGGCGCGTAGTCGAGGGACAGCGAGCATNNCAGTCGCGTTCGGCAAACGCACGCTTCTTGTTATGCGTCCAGCTCTTGAGCCGCTTCTCAAAAGCGATCCCTTCCTCGGGAGTTTGAAACTCGTCCACATACACAAGAACTAACGGCCGCCGCGTATACGTATAGCATCCAACATACTCGCCAAAGCAATGTTGCGCAAAGCGTTTCTCAATGTCACTCGTAAACCCAGTATAGAGCGACCCGTCCAAACAGCGAAGCATGTACACGTAATACGTCTTCACAGACGCTAATCTGCGACCCTCACGCCAAACAACAC
>PLTN01000216.1:6641-17495 GCA_003164495.1 Vulcanimicrobiota bacterium | reverse complement strand
AGCCCCGGGGCCCCGGTTCCCCCATGCGCGGTGCTGCTCGATGACGTGCTGACGACCGGCGCGACCGTGCGCGATGCGGCAGCGGCGCTCGGCGCGGCCGGTTGCCGCATCGCCGGCGCGGTCGTCGTGGCGCGGACACCGCCCGGCCGCGAAACCCGGCGCGGCGGCCGAAGGTTGGTCGGAGCGTGAAAGCCATTTGGAACGGCGNNCCGTGCTCGCCGAAAGCAACAGCACTGAAGTCGTCGAGGGCAACCAGTACTTCCCACCCGACTCGATCAAGCGCGAGTACTTCAAGGACAGCGCGACCACGAGCGTATGCCCGTGGAAGGGCACCGCGTCGTACTACACCGTCGATGTGAACGGCAAGCAGAATCCCGACGCCGCCTGGTACTATCCGGCGGCCAAAGATGCGGCCAAGAACATCGAGGGGTACATCGCGTTTTGGAAGGGTGTCGAGGTTCAGCCGTAGACCCTCTACCCGATGTTTAGCGGGCTCATCAGCCACCTCGGCCGCGTAGCGTCGCTGCGCGGCGATCTGCGTAACGGCATGGTCCTCACCGTGGAAGCGCCGGATGCCATCGCCGAAGGCGTAGCGGAAAAGGACTCGATCGCCGTCAACGGCGTGTGCCTGACGGTCGTGAAATTCGATCAGCGCACGCTGACCTTCGACATCGTGCCGGAAAGCATCATCCGCGCCGGCATCGATGAACTGCACGAAGGCGATCCGGTCAACGTCGAGCTGTCGCTGCGCATGGGCGACCGCTTGGGCGGGCATCTCGTCTACGGACACGTCGACGCCAATGCCGCGATCGTCGGCAAGTTCGCCGAAGGCCAGGGGCATCGGCTCACGATTGAACGCCCCGCAGCGATCGAGCGCTTCATCGTGGAGAAAGGCTTCATCGCGATCGACGGCGTCAGCCTGACGATCGCCTCGGTGACGCCGGAGTATTTCACCATCGCGCTGATTCCGGAAACCTCGCGCCGCACGACGCTCGGAACGAAGGGCGTCGGCGCGCGGGTGAACATCGAGATCGATCCGGTCGCCCGCTATGCGTTCGCCGCCGTCGACGCGTACCACGCCGCCGACGGTACGGGTGCCGCGACCGATGCCGAACTCGCCTGGGCCTATGAAATCTAGCGGAGGGAAGAGCGCATGTCTTTGAGTCGCCGCGCGGCCATCGGGGGCGCCTTCGCTGCTGCCGCCGCTGCGCAGATCGCTCCGGCCGGCGCGCAAAACGATGCGCTGAAGTCGCTCATCGCCGCTGCCAAAGCCGAGGGTTCGGTTGTGGTCGACGGCCCTCCGGTCGATCTCGTGCGCGAGTTGTTCACGCAAGGGATGCAGCGCGAGTACGGCATTTCCGTCTCCTACATTTCGAGCGAGAACTCGACCAGCGCCGCGCGCGTGCGTGCCGAACGGTCGGCCGGAAAATATTTACTCGACGTGCTCGTCGCCGGCGGAGACACCCCGACCGCGACGTATCTGCCCTCGGGCTGGCTCGACAAACTCGAACCGTTCCTGATCGCACCCGACGTGACCGATAAGCGCAAGTGGAAAGACGGTCACCTCTGGTGGGAAGAAGATAGCCATTCCATCCTGCGCACGCTGCAGTTCGTCACGCCGGAGCTCGCGATCAACACCAAGGTTGTGAAACCCGGTGAAATCACGACCTGGAAAGCGCTGCTCGATCCGAAATGGCAAGGGAAGATCATCGCCAAGGATCCGGGCACGTCCGGTGCCGGAACCTCGCTGATCGCGATGCTCTACATCAACTTCGGCCCCGACTTCGTGAAGAAACTCTATCGCGATCAGAAGCCGGTGATCTCGCGCAACGGCCGCCAAGCGATGCAGTTTCTCGCGCAGGGCGGTTATGCGGCCCTGCTCGGCCCCGAAGCGACCGCGATGAATCAGTTCCAGCACGAGAACTACCCGATCCAACCGGTGTTTCCGACCGACGCGCCGAGCATTCTCTCCGGCGGTTACGGTTTGATCTCGCTCGTCAACAAAGCGCCGCATCCGAACGCCGCGAAGCTGTTCATCAATTGGCTGGCCGGTCCCGGGCCGCAAAAGGCCTTCGCCGAAGCCGTGCAGTCGGTCAGCTTGCGCAACGACATCAGGTATTCGAACCTGCCGCCGTGGGTGTTCCCGCAAAAGGGCACCAAGTATCTCGACTCTTACGATTGGAAGTTCGTCAACGAGCAGCGCGAGCCGGCAATGGACAAAGCGCGCGACCTGCTCGGCGAATAGGAGAGGCGTATGCCGAACCGCACGCTGAGCCGTCGCGCGGCGATCGCCGCGGCGCTTGCCGCCGCCGCCGCTGCGCGGATCGCTCCGGCCGCCGCGCAGAACGACGCGATGAAAGCGCTCGTCGACGCCGCCAAGGCCGAGGGTTCGGTGACGGTCGACGGTCCGCCGATCGACGGCGTGCGCGACGCGATCACGCAAGGCTTTCAGAGCGCATACGGCATCCCGGTGTCGTACATCAGCAGCGGCAGCTCGGCCAGCGGAGCGCGCGTGCGCGCCGAGCGCGCGGCGGGCAAGTATTTGCTCGACGTGTTCGTGAGCGGTGGTGACACGCCGCCGTTGACGTTTCTGCCGGCCGGCTGGCTCGACAAGGTCGAACCGGTGCTCGTCGCGCCCGACGTCGTCGACAAGCGCAAATGGAAAGACGGCCACCTCTGGTACATGGATGAAGGCCACTACATCTTGCGCACGCTGCAGTTCGTCACACCCGAACTGGTCGTGAATACGAAGCTCGCGCCGCTGCGCGAGGTGACGACGTGGAAGGCGCTGCTCGATCCGAAGTGGCGCGGAAAAATCGTCGCGAAAGATCCGGGCGTCTCAGGCGCCGGCACGTCGTTGATCTCGATGCTGTACATGCAATTCGGGGCGGATTTCGTGAAGAAGCTCTATCGCGATCAGCAGCCCGTGATCTCGCGCGACGGCCGCCAGGCGGCACAGTTCCTCGCGCAGGGCAGCTATGCGATTCTGCTCGGCCCTGACTCAACCGCCGTCGATCAATTCCGCCACCAAGGCTATCCGCTCGAGTTCGTCTTCCCGAAGGATGCGCCGAGCATTCTCTCCGGCGGTTGGGGCCTGATCTCGCTGATCAACAAAGCGCCGCATCCCAACGCCGCCAAACTCTTCATCAACTGGCTCGCGAGTCGCCAAGGACAAGAGCCGTTCGCAAAAGCGGTGCTCTCAGCCAGCCTGCGCACCGACGTGCGCTACACCGATATGCCGCCCTGGGTCTTCCCGCAAAAAGGCACCCAATATCTCGACACCTACGACTGGAAGTACGTCACCCAAGACCGCGACCCGGCCCTAGAAAAAGCCCGCGCCCTCCTCGGCGAGTAAACCCGTTTCACCCCGAGCTTGTCGTTTTGTGTCACCCCGAGCTTGTCGAGGGGCCGCCTCAATCATGCCCGACAGTGGCTGCCCCTCGACAAGCTCGGGGTGACAACGTGGGAGCCATCTCCGACCGGGGCGACTTGACAACTGTTAACTGTTGTGTGGTGTTTATATTCGTATGGAGAATTTTTCCGCACAACTCCGCACCGCGATGGACGCCGCCGGGCTCTCGGCCGCTGAGCTTGCTTCGCAGACCGGACTGACCGAAGGGGCGATCTCGTACCTGCGGTCCGGGCGACGCGAGCCGTCGTTCAAATCGATCCGGGCGCTCTCGGCCGCGCTGCCGCAACTGGCGGAGCGCCTTTCGGCGCCGCGGAGCAGCATGGATTCGATCGAGTCGGCGATCGCGGACATCCGCGACGGCAAGATGGTCATCGTCTTGGACGACGAGGATCGCGAGAACGAAGGNNATGGCGGCCGAGAAGGTCACGCCCGAGGCGATCAACTTCATGCGCAAGGAGGCCGGCGGCCTGATCTGCGTTCCGCTGACCGCGGCGCGGCTCGATGAGCTCCATATCCCGAACATGGTGCAGGACAACACCGCCCCGCTCGGGACCGCGTTCTCGGTGTCGGTCGAAGCGCGCGGCCGCGTCACCACCGGCATTTCCGCCCAAGACCGCTCCAACACGATCCTCGCGCTGCTCGATCCCGACGCGACGGCGAAAGACTTCTTGCGGCCGGGCCACACGTTTCCGTTGCGCGCGCGCGACGGCGGCGTGCTCGTGCGGATGGGGCAGACCGAAGCGTCGGTCGATCTCGCGCGCTTGGCGGGCCTCGCGCCGGCCGGCGTGATCTGCGAGATCATGGATGAAGACGGCTCGATGATGCGCCTGCCGCGGCTGCGCGAATTCGCCGCCAAGCACAACCTCAAGCTGATCACCGTGCAAGACCTGATCGCCTACCGCCTCAAGCACGAGAAGCTCATCTCGCGCATCGCGGAATTCTCGCTGCCGACCAGCTACGGCGAGTTCCGCGGCGTTGCGTTTCAGTCGCAAGTCGACGAGGTGTGCCACGTGGCGATGATCATGGGCGACGTCGGTGACGGTAAAAACATTCTCGTGCGGGTGCACAGCGAATGCCTCACCGGCGATGCGCTGCACTCGATTCGCTGCGATTGCTCCGCCCAGCGCGACGCGGCGCTGGCGGCGATCGCCAAAGAAGGCCGCGGCGTGCTGCTCTACCTGCACCAGGAAGGGCGCGGCATCGGCCTCGCCAACAAGCTGCGCGCGTACGCGCTGCAAGATCGCGGCGCGGACACGGTCGAAGCGAACATGCTGCTGGGCCTGCCGGCCGACAAGCGCGACTACGGCATCGGCTCGCAAATCCTCGCCGACCTCGGCATACACGAGATGCGGCTGCTCACCAACAACCCGAAGAAGATCGCCGGACTCGAGGGCTTCGGGCTCAAGATCGTCGAGCGCGTGCCGGTGGAAATCGAGCCGACCAAATACAATCTCGCGTACATGAACACGAAGCGCGACAAGATGGGTCACATGTTCGAGCCGTCGATGTCGGAGCAAGGATGAAGGTCGAGAAGGCGCCGCCTCCGGACGTTTTCCCGGATGCGAAGGGCAAGAAATTCGCCATCATCGTCGCGACGTTTTACGCCGATCTCGCCGCATGGCTCGAGGACGGCGCGAAGCGCGGTCTGCGCGACTGCGATGTGGCCGACGACGCGGTCGAAGTCTTCCGCGTTCCGGGCTGCTTCGAATTACCGGTGACGGCCCGGCGTTTGATCCGGGCCGGGGACTACGACGGCATGATCGCGCTGGGCGTCGTGGTGCGCGGTGAAACGCCCCATTTCGACTACGTGGCCGGAGAGTGCGCGCGCGGCATCATGGACGTCCAGATCGCAACCGGCGTGCCGATCGGCTTCGGTGTCCTGACGACGGAAACGCTGGCCCAGGCCGAGGAGCGGGCCGACCCCGCGCGCGGCGATAAGGGGTACGACGCAGCCATCGCCGCGGCGACTGTTGCGGTGATCGAGCCGAAGGTCGACCGGCCGCGGGTGGGCTTCCGCTAATCGGGCCGGACCCGTTGTCAAGCGGACCGACCTACCGTATACTCCGCGTACGCCGGTCACCTTAGTGACCCGCTACCTTTCCCCGTTCCGATGGAGGGCTGGGCGCACCAGCTGGGACGTCCGGTCGTAGGCGGTTGTACGAAAATAAAACGTTGACTTGCAAAGACTGCGGAGCTCCGTTCGATTTTACGGTCCGCGATCAGATGTTCTACGCGGAAAAGGGTTTCGAGAACGAACCGCAGCGGTGCCGGGACTGCCGTACGGCGCGGAAGTCGCAGCGCGGTGCCGGGACCGGTGCCGGCGGCGCCCGCGAGATGTTCGATGCCGTCTGCGCGCAGTGCGGCGAGAACACGACCGTCCCGTTCCGGCCGAGCGGCGACCGGCCGGTCTATTGCCGGAGCTGCTTCAGCGCCCAAAACGCGGTCCGCGCGTAAAGAGAAACCGGATGCCCGGCCGCGAATGCGGTCGGAGTGGAATCGGTTTGGCATGACGGCGACGCCGTCGGGTACCTCGACCAGCGCGCGTTGCCCCAGCGGGTCGTTCGCGAGCGGGCAGGCACCGTCGAGGAGGTTGTCGACGCGATTCGCACCCTCGCCGTGCGCGGCGCGCCGGCCATCGGCATCTTCGGTGCGTACGGCGTCGCATTAGCGGCGCAACTGCACTCGGGAGCGGCGTTCGACGCCGCGACGGCGAGCATTCGCGAAGCGCGGCCGACGGCGGTCAACCTGGCGTATGCGGTCGATCGCGTGCTGGCGCGCGCCGACCATGACTATCTCGCCGAAGCCAAGGCGATTCACGCCGAACAGCGTGACGTCGATGCGCGCATCGGGCGCTTCGGTGCCGAGGTGCTGCCGCGCAAGGGCAACGTGATGACGCACTGCAACGCCGGCCCCATCGCGACCGGCGGTGAAGGAACGGCGCTGGCGGCGATCATCGCGGCGCATCGCGCCGGCAAATCGCTGCACGTCTACGTCGATGAGACGCGGCCGCTCTTGCAAGGCGCGCGTTTGACGATGTTCGAGTTGCGCGAAGCCGGCGTACCGTGCACGCTGATCACCGACAGCGCGGCGGCGGTGACGATGCAGCGGAAGAAGGTCGACGCGGTTGTGGTCGGCGCCGATCGCATCGCCCGCAACGGCGACACCGCCAACAAGATCGGCACCTACGGCGTGGCGATCATGGCCGCGCATCACGGCATTCCGTTCTACGTCGCCGCACCGCGCACGACGTTCGACTTCGCGATCGCTTCGGGAATGGATATTCCGATCGAGGAGCGCTCCCCCGACGAGATTCGCATCACGCCCGACGATCCGGCCTACAATCCGGCGTTCGACGTGACGCCCGGCCGCCTGATCACCGGCATCATCACCGAATACGGCGTGCTGCAAGCGCCCTACGAAGATGCCATCGCCGACCTCGAAACCCGCGCGCGCATCGTATTATCGGTATGATGATGGAGCGAGCGCAGCCGCATGTTGGCCAACCGATAAGGTTCAATGCGAGCTCGGTTTGGGGGCCCCACGCAAAGCGTGGGGGGTGCGTAGCCTGGGGCGGAGCACCTTCAAACTGAAATATTACGACTTTCTCGATAAGGAACCGAAGATCGATGGGCTGGTCGTCATCGAGGGGACCGATTCGGTGCTGGCGCAGCGGGCGCTCGATGCGCTGCTCGACCGGCTGATGCCGGCCGACATGCGCGCGCTCAACCTCGAAATCATCGACGGACCCGGCTGCGAGGATCTCGCCCGCACCGTGGCCGATTCGGTGGCCGCGATGCCCTTTCTCGCCGAGCGGCGCGTGGTGGCGGTGCGCGGGTGCGAGCGCTTACGCGCGCAGCCGCGGCGCGATCTGTGGGCGGTGGCAGAAGCCATTCCGGCCGGCAACACGCTCGTGCTCGAAGACCTGTTTCCGCCCAACAAGAAGACGAAGCCCGAGCCGTTCGGTGCGTTGGCCGGGCGCAAAGCGTTGCGTATCGATACCACCGTCACGGCCGATACGCGCGAGCGCTACATTCGCGAAACGCTGGAACGGCTCGGCGCGAAGGCCGAACCGCGTGCGATCGCGGCCATGGCCGATAGCGATGCCGACCTCGGCGCGATCGGCAACGACCTCGAGAAGCTCGCTCTGACCGGCGGCAAGATCACGCTCGCCGACCTCGAGCGCGAAAGCCTCGCGATCGAGGATCCCAAGGCGTGGCACTATGCGAGCGCGCTCGTCGAAGGCCGCGCGGCGGATGCGCTCGCCATCGCGTTCGAACTCTTCGCTAACGATCCGCGCGGTGCCGCGGTGCCGCTGGTGAGCGCGCTCGCCACCGACTTAGGTCTCATTTGGGAACTCGCCCGGCCCAACGGCGGCGATTTGCCCGGACGGCACCAGTGGCGCGAGCGCACGTTGCGCCCGCTTGCCAAGCGCATCGGCGAGCGCCGCGCGCGGTACGGCTATACGGCGGCCGTGCGCGGCTTCGAGGCGGTCGTGACCGGGCAGATCGACGATCCGCGCGGGATGATCGAATTGCTCACGGCCGACATCGCTAGCAAAGTCACGGCACCGCAACGGCGAACGGTCGCGTCATGAACGAGAAGACGTACGCATCGCCGTACTCCTGGCGGTACGGACGCCCCGAACTGCGCGCGCTGTTCTCGGAACACGAACGCCGCAAACTCTGGCGCGCGGTCTGGATTGCGCTGGCCGAATCGCAGGCCAAGAGCGGTCTCGTCACGGCGGCGGAAGTCGCCGACCTGCGCGCGCACGGCGAAGACATCGACCTCGATGCGGCGCTGAAGATCGAGCGCGAAATCGGGCACGACTTGATGGCCGAGATCCGCGTGTACGCATCGCAAGCGACGGTCGGCGGCGGGAAGATCCACCTCGGCGCAACGTCGATGGACATCGAAGATACGGTCGAAACGTTCCGTCTGCGCTTGGGGCTGCGCCAGGTGCTGGCATCGCTCGATGCGTTGCTGGCCGCGTTCGTGCCGCAGATCGAACGTTACGCCGACCTCGTGTGCATGGGCTACACGCACTTACAGCCGGCCGAACCGACGACCGTCGGTCATCGCCTCGCGATCTACGCGCAAGATTTGCTGGTCGATCGCGCGGCGCTGGTGTTCGCCGGCACACAACTCACGGCGAAGGGCATTCGCGGCGCGGTCGGCACGTCGGCATCGTACACGCGGCTGCTCGCGGGCGGAACGCGCACGGCGGAAATGCAAGAGGCCGAGGTGCTCGGCGCGTTCGAGCTGGAAGCGCGTGACGTGGCGACGCAGACGTATCCGCGCAAGCTCGACTATCTGTTGCTCTCGCAGCTCGCGGGGGTGGGTACCTCGCTCTCCAAGTTTGCCGCCGACGTCCGCATTCAGAGTTCGCCCGGCTTCGGCGAGATGTTCGAGCCGTTCGGCGAGAAGCAGGTGGGCAGTTCGGCGATGCCGTTCAAGCGCAATCCGGTGATGTCGGAGAACATCTGCTCGCTGGCGCGATTGCTGCCCGCGTTTGCCGACGTCGCGTGGCAAAACGCGGCGACGAACTTCCTCGAACGCACGATCGACGATAGCGGTAACCGCCGCACGATCTTGCCCGAAGCGATCCTCTGCACGGATCAAATCCTGACGACGGCGCGCAAGATCGTCGAGGGCCTGCGCATCGACGAGCGCAAGGTGGTGGAGAACCTGCGCACCTACGGTCCGTTCGCGGGCAGCGAGAACGTGCTGATGGAAGCCGCCCGAGCCGGCGGCGATCGCCAGGAGCTGCACGAAGCGATTCGCGAGAACGCGATGACCGCGTACGCGGCGCTCGAACGCGGTGAGACGAACCCGCTCTCGCAACTGCTCTCCGATGACGAACGGATCATCCGCTACATGGACCCGGCCGAGGTTCGCTCGCAACTCGATCCCTCCACTCACGTGGGCGATGCCCCCGCGCGCGCCCGGCGACTCGCTCAGCGCGTCCGCGCAACGATAGGAAAGTAGCATGCAAAAAGGGCGCGAAATCACGCGCGGCAAGACGAAGATCCTCTACGAAGCCGACGTTCAGCCCGATTTGGTCGTCATCCAGCAGATGGATGCGATTACGGCCGGCGACGGCGCGCGGCGTAACGAGATCGAAGGCAAGGGGCGCATCGCGGCCAAGACGACCGCGCGCGTGTTCCGGCTCTTGAACCTGTGCGGCGTTCCGACGCACTACATCAGCGGCGGCGAGGACGACGACAACAACGAGATGCTCGTGCGGCGCGCGCAGATGATCCCGCTGGAAGTCGTGACGCGCGGCATTGCGGCGGGCTCGTTCGTCAAGCGCAAACCCGGCGTCGCGCGCGGCGCGATCCTCGTGCCGCGGATCGTCGAGTTCTTCCTCAAGGACGACGCGAACCACGATCCCCTGATCGAACCGGATGCGGTGATCGCGCAAAACATCGCGACCCCGCAAGAGCTGGGCGTGATGAGCGAAATCGCGCGCATCGTCTACGAGATCCTCGCGCATGCTTGGCGGCGCCACGACACCTTGCTGGTCGACATGAAGATCGAGTTCGGGCGCGTCGCCTCCGGCGAGCACAAGGGTCAGCTCGTGGTGGCCGACGTGATCGACAACGATGCGTGGCGTGTGTGGCCGCAGGGCCGCGAAGAGCTGATGCTCGACAAACAGATGTACCGCAACCTGCCCAACGTCACCGATGCCGACCTGGCGACGATCAAAGCCAATTACGAGCAAGTCGCCGACATCGTCGGCATGTTCCCGCTGATGCGGCCCGGCATGGTGGCGGTTGTCGCCGACGGTCCGGAGTTCGTCGAACGTTCGGGCGAGCTTGCGCGCGCGCTCAGCGGCTTCGGAATCCCCGCCGTACGCCACGTCGCCTCGGCGGCGCGAACGCCGGGCTACGTGCTGCAGCTCGTGACGCAGATCGACGCCACGTTCGCACGGGCCTTGATCGTCACGGTCGGCTCGGGCGACGGAGCCCTCGCGAACATGGTCGAGTACGCCACGGCAACGCCGGTGGTCCGCGCGCCCGCGACTGCCGACGTGAACCTGATCGCGCTGCAGTGCGCCAAAGCGTTCTCGCTCGAGGATACGGTCGTGTTCGGCCGCGTGCTGCTCGTGCAGGCCAATACGCGCTCCACGGTGCTGCAAGCCGACGCCACGTTGAACCAGCCTCCGCCGGCGTGAGCGAAACGCTCGACCGCGATACCGAACGCCTGATCGAGGAGCGCAAGCGCATCGGCGTCGCGCTGTCGCCGGACGAAGTGCGCGCGATCGTCGCGCACCTCGGCCGCATCCCGACCGACACCGAGCTGTTCGCCTTCGATGCCCAATGGAGCGAGCATTGCTCGTACAAGTCGAGCCGGCACTTTCTGCGCCGCTTGCCCACCGATGGGCCGACGGTGATGCAAGGCCCGGCCGAAGACGCCGGCATCCTGCACTTGGGAACGTGGGA
>PLTN01000216.1:201-6618 GCA_003164495.1 Vulcanimicrobiota bacterium | reverse complement strand
GCGATCGGCGTGCCGAACCTCGGCGGCGACGTCTACATCGATGAGTCGTTCGACGACAACGTGCTCGTGAACGTGGTCGCGCTCGGGCTCGTCAAAGAAAGCGAGATCATCCACTCGTTCGCACCGCCGAAATCGATCGGCTACGACATCGTCCTCGTGGGTAAGGCCACCGACCGCAGCGGTTTCGGCGGCGCCTCGTTCTCATCGCTGACGCTCGACGATGCGGATGCGGAAGCCAACAAGGGTGCGGTGCAAGTGCCCGATCCGTTCCTCAAGAACGTGATCATGCGCGCCTCGTATCGCGTGTTCGCGGAATTGCGCCGGCTGGGCATCGAAGCGGGCTACAAGGATCTCGGCGCCGGCGGTTTCGCGGGCTGCAGCGCGGAGCTGTGCGCGGCCGGCGGGATGGGTGCCGAAGTGGAACTCGACCGCGTGCCGACCTCTCAACGCGATCTGCCGCCTGCGGTGATCGCGATCGGCGAGACGCAAGAGCGGCTGTGCTGGATCGTTCCGCCGTCGTTCACGCCGCTGCTGCTCGCGATCTACAACGAGGAGTTCTCGCTGCCGCGCATCTCGCGCTCGGCCGCGGCCGCAATCGTGGGCAAAGTCGTCGGCGGATCGCGCTACGTTGCGCGCCATCGCGGCGAGGTCGTGATGGACGTCGACCTCGAGTTCCTCACCGGTGGGGTGCGCTACAACCGGCCCTACACGATCGCGCTGCCCAACCCCGCGCCGCAAACCGCGCGGTTGCCGCGTTTCGGCGACGCCGGGGCCGCGCTCGATGCGCTGCTCGCGCATCGCGACGTCTGCTCGCGGCGTTCGATCTTCCAGCGCTACGACGGCGTCGTCCGCGGTACCACGGCGATCCCGCTCGGAGCCGCCGACGCCGGCGTGATCTGTCCGATTCCGGGTGCGCCGCTCGCGGTTGCCCTCGCCGTTGCCGGAAATCCGCGCTACGGGAAGATCGATGCGCAGTCGGCGGCGGAACATGCGGTGCTCGAGGCGGTGCGGAACGTCGTCGCGGTCGGCGCGCGGCCGCTCGGGCTCACCGATTGCCTCAACTTCGGCGATCCGACGGATCCGGAACACCTCGGCGCGATGGTCGCCGCGATCGACGGCCTTGCCTACGCGGCGCGCCGCTTCGGTACGCCGTACGTCTCGGGGAACGTCAGCCTCTACAACCAGTCGAAGTCCGGTCGCACCGTGGCGCCGTCGCCGATCGTCGCGTGCGTGGGCGGCATCGAAAACATCGCGCAGACCGCGAGCATGGCGTTCAAACGCGCCGGCTCGCCGCTCTATTTCGTCGGCCGGCCCGAAGAGCGCACCGGCGGTTCCGTGTACGCGGATCTGCTCGGGATCACAAACGCGATGCTGCCGGCAATCAGCTACGATCGCGTCGAACGCGAGATCGCGCTGCTGCTGGCGGCGTACGCGGGCAACCTCGTCCTGGCCGCACACGACATCTCCGATGGCGGCGCGCTCGTCGCGGTCGCCAAGATGGCGTTCGCCACGGCCGGCGGCGCGCGCATCGGCATGCGCTTGGATGAGTCACCGCTGGATGGACGCGAGGGTGTGGCGGCGTTCACCGAAACGTGCGGCTTCATCGTCGAAGTCACGGATGCGCCGGCCTTCGAAGCGCTCGCGAAAACCCACGGTGCGGGTGCGATGCGGATCGGCGAGACGTCGGCGCCCTTTACGTTCGCGTTTGCCGGCAATATCGAGCGCTCGCTCGACGACCTGTATGAGACGTGGTCGGCGCCGTTGCGCGACTTCTATGCGCCGGCCGCCGTCGCAGGTGCCGCGTAATGTTGCGCGTTGCCGTCGTCCTCTTTCCCGGAACCAACAGCGAAGACGAGACGCAGCGCGCGCTCGTCGCCGCCGGGCTCGATGCGGAGATCGTTCACTGGAGTCGCGGTTCGGCCGCGCTGCGCGCGTTCGATGCATACGTGTTGCCGGGCGGGTTCGCTTACGAAGATCGCGTGCGGGCCGGCGCCGTTGCGGCGCACGATGAAGTGATGGATGCCGTCATCGAAGGCGCGCAAGCCGGCAAATTCGTGATCGGGATATGCAACGGCGCGCAAATACTGCTCGAAGCGGGGCTCGTGCCGGGCACCGGACCCTTGCGCCGCCCGACCGCCGCTTTCGCGCCCAACGCGAGCGGGAAGTTTCAGTCGGTGCACGTGCACGTGCGGCTCGCCGTTTCGCCCACGCGCATCCCGGTGCTGGCCGGTCTTGCCGCCGATGCGGTATTGCCCGCGTGGGCCTCGCACGGAGAAGGCCGGCTCGCTGCGCCGGATGCCGAACTGGACGCAATGGAGCACAACGGGCACGTGGCGTTCGTCTATTGCAACGCGCGCGGCGAGCGGGTTGCCGCGCCCAGCGGCTCCGCCCGCGGCGTGGCCGGCTTGACGAACGTCGCGGGCAACGTGCTCGCGATCATGCCGCATCCCGAACGCGATGCCTGGACCTTCATGCACCGCGACGGCGACGCGGAAAAGGCTGCGGCGCGCGGCAACGCGCAAGCAATGCTCGCGCCGTCGGGCGGAATGAAGTTCTTCCATGCCTTTGCCGCGGGTCTGGCCGCGCGCCGGGTGTTGCGATGAGCGAGGTCATCGAGCGCGCCTACGTCGTGACGCTGACGATCCCCGACAACGAGGCCTTTACGGCGCTAACCACGCTTGCCCGCATCGGCTTGCCGGTGGAAACGGCCGTCCGCTCCGATGTGTGGATCGCGACCGTGGAAGCGGAGCACGCGGCAGCGCTCGACCGGACGATCACCACGATCGAGACCGTCTACAACCCAAACAAGCATCGTCTCGAGGTCCGCGAAGACGCCCATCCGCGCTCCGGCGAGGTATGGATCACCGCTCATGACGAATCGCCTGCGATTACCATCGCGGGCCGAACCGTTGACGGTGTCCGTGGGATCGTGCGCCGCACGTCGTGGCGGCTGCTCGACCAGAACGGGGCCGACGTTCCGGCGAACGTCCTCGATCGCGCGACCGAATCTTTCCTCTGCAATCCGGCGTTTCAAAAGGCCTTAAAATGATAGTGATAAGCGCGCCCACGGGGCATCGTACTCCTACCGAAATGTTGAGCGCGCGTGCGGTCGGGGGGACCCGCATGCGTAGCATGTGGGGGGCACGGAGCCTGGGGCGGAGTGCCGTATGACGATGATGGTCCAGCCGTTTCTCCAGCGCTCAACGAGCGAACGGGATTCGTCGGAATTCTACACGATTGCGACGCTAGGATCACACTCGGCCTTGCAGATCCTCAAGGGTGCGCGCGATGAGGGCTTCAAGACGCTCGCCATCGCAGCCCCTGATACGGAGCGCCTGTACAAATCGTTCGGCTTCATCGACGAAGTCATCACGATTCAGAAGTACTCCGAGTTCATGGGCCTCGTTCCGGAACTTGAGAAGCGCAAGATCATCATCGTGCCGCACGGGTCGTTCGTCGCGTATCTTTCGCTCGACGATCACAAGAAGATGTCGATTCCCTACTTCGGGAACAAAGCGGTGCTCGATTGGGAAGCGAGCCGCGAGCTGCAGCGCCAGTGGCTGACGCGGGCCGGCCTGAAGGTGCCGCGTCAATTCCGCACCGGAGCCGAGATCGATCGTCCGGTCATCGTGAAGCTCTACGGTGCCCAGGGCGGCAAAGGCTACATGTTCTTGCGCCACTCGCAAGATTTCGACGAGCGCGCCGGCTTGCTCGCCCGGCAAGATTACATCTTGCAAGAGTACGTGATCGGCGTGCCGTTCTACATCCACTACTTCTACTCGCCGCTGACCGGCAAACTCGAGATCATGTCGATGGACCGGCGCTACGAGACCAACGTGGACTCGCTCGGCCGCATCCCGTCGCGCGCGCAGGAAGGGATGGACATCGATCCGTCCTACGTCGTAGTCGGCAACTCGCCGCTCAGCCTGCGCGAGTCGATGCTCGCCGAGGCCTATCGCATGGGCGAAGACGTCGTGCGTGTCAGCCAGGAAATCTGCGGGCCGAAGGGGCTTTTCGGGGCGTTCTGCATCGAGACGATCATCACGCCCGACGCGCAGTTCTATATCATGGAAGTTTCCGCGCGCATCGTTGCGGGAACGAACCTCTTCATCGACGGGTCGCCGTACTCGTACCTGAACTACAGCGAGCCGATGTCGACCGGGCGCCGGATCGCCCGCGAGATCAAGAATGCGCTGCTCTCCAATTCCCTCAACACGGTCCTGGACGATTCCACGCAAGTTTCGTAACGCCGCCGTCGCGGTCGCACTGGCGGCCCTGTTCCCCCTAAGCGCGCAAGCCACGTTGCAGACGGACCCCCTCGCGCTCACCCGCACGATGAAGTCCGCCTTCGATCGCGGCGTTGCAAACGGCTGGCATTTCGCGGACGACGTCTACTACTTTTCGACCGTGCTCGATGCCGGCCGCGCCTACGCGCTCGTCCGCCGCGACGATCCCGATAACCTCAAGCTCGAGGGCACGGCCCTCGACATCGCCGGCAAGCTGCATTACGACCCGCTGATCAACCGGGACGCCGCGGAGTGGTACGTCCGCGAGGCGGCCGGCGCGTATGCCGACGACCCGGAACGCGGGCCGGCGGCCAAGGCGCTGCTGCTCAAGCTCGAACTCGACGACGCCGATCCGGCGCGCCTGGCACAGGACGGTGACGCCGACGCCACGCTCAACGTCACGGCCGCGCCGAACGACGTGGAAGCGCTGCTCGAACAAGTCGACGCCGACTTGCGGGCATATCTGATCACGAAGGACCCGCACTACCGCTCGCTCGCGCTCTTGCGCGCGGCGCAGCCGAGCTTTCCGATCGGGCTCGTGCCCGACGACACCGGGAAGCCGCTCTGGGACGCGGCACAGGCGGCCCGCGGCGACGCGACCGGCTACAGCGACGTCGATCGTCAGGCGGCGATCGCGATGTACTCGCACAAAGCGTCGGCGAAGGTCCTCCAGACGATCGGGCGCGTGCTCTCGCACAACGCCTACCTCGTGATCACGGCGCCGGCCGACGAGTATTTTGGCCAGACGAAACTCTCGCCGATCGGCGTCCAGAACGAACTGCTCCGCATCGGGAAGTATCTCGACGCGGGCTGGGGCAACCGGATGACGAAGGACACGCTCTGGGTGATCGATTCGCTCGAGGACTGGCAGCACCAGTACCCGCGCGATTACGAGCTCCCGCGCCTCCTGCTGCAGACGTATAAAACGCTGGGGCGCATGGATTCCCCCGAAGCCCAGAAAGCCGAAGCCGACGTGCGCCGAACCCTCACGGTCGACTACAACGGAACGACCGAAGCCCGCTCGATTCTGATGCCGGGATGATTTCACTAGGACCGGGCCTCGCCAAGACGCTGGCCATGTACGACACGTCGCGTCTGACGCTGTCCTCGATCGGCAGCCATTCCGCGTTGGATGTGGCCTCCGGTGCGAAAACCGCCGGCTTGCGCAACCTGATCATCACCGAACGCGGCCGCGAGCGCACGTACAGCGAGCATTACGCGGTTCGCTCCGATCCACCGCGCGGCTGCGTCGATGCAACGATCCTGCTCGAGCGCTTTACCGATTTGCTCGATGCGAACGTGCAAGAGAACCTGATCGAGCAGAACGTGATCTTCGTTCCGAACCGCTCGTTCGAAGTGTACCTGCACCAGAAGTTTTCCTACGATGAGATCGAGCGCGGGATGCGCTGTTTGTTCTTCGGCAACCGGCGCCTTTTGCGCGCGGAAGAACGCGATGAAGCGAACAACCAGTACACGCTGATGCAATCGGCGGGAATCGCTTTTCCAAGGCAGTTCGAGCGGCCGGCGGAAATCGACCGGCTCGTCATGGTGAAGGCGCCGCACGCGAAGATCTCGTTCGAGCGGGCATTCTTTCTCGCACGTTCGCCGGCGGAATTCACGGAGAAGTCTCAACACCTCATGGAGGCCGGCATCGTCACGCGCGAAGGCGTTGCGGGCGCGGTAATCGAGGAATACGCGCTCGGGCCGACGGTCAACCTGAATTTCTTCTACTCGCCGCTGCTCGACGAATTGGAACTGCTCGGCACGGACACGCGCCGCCAAACGAACCTCGACGGTTTGCGCGGTTTGCCGTTCTCGCAAGCGCAGCAGCTCGCCGACGAGCCCGTGCGAATGGAAGAAGCCGGCCATATCGCTACCACGTTGACCGAGTCGATGCTGGAAAAAGCCTTCGAGATGGGTGAGAAATTCGTGCGCGCGACGCAAAAAGCGGACCCGCCCGGGATCATCGGGCCGTTTGCGCTGCAGTGCGTGATCGTTGCCGGGCCGCCGAAGCGGTTCATCTGCTACGACGTCTCGATGCGCATTCCCGGGTCGCCCGGGACGCGCTATACCCCCTACACGGCGTATCGCTGGGGGCGTGACGTCTCGGTCGGCGAGCGCATTGCGATGG
>PLTN01000216.1:0-143 GCA_003164495.1 Vulcanimicrobiota bacterium | reverse complement strand
CGCGAAGCGAATGTCTACTCGGAACTGCTGCCGTTCGACGCGCCGTGGTCCGAGATCGCAAAGCGCGAGCCGGCGGCGATCGTCCTCAGCGGCGGCCCGGAAAGCACGCTTGGCCCCGGCGCGCCGGATTGTGCGCCCGAAGT
>PLTN01000002.1 GCA_003164495.1 Vulcanimicrobiota bacterium | reverse complement strand
CTTGCGACGTGTATCGATTCGCTTTCTCGATCCACTGTTCGACGTTTTCATGAGATAAGTGGACGATCGCGACTCCCGAGTCAACCGGAATTCGATACTGGTTGCTGCTAATAAACTGGGCTGAGGCGTGGATCTTCTTACCATACGCAAGGGAATTGCGCCGGTGGAATTGGGGATGCCACTCAGGCCAATAGTACGCGTTGTCGTCATGCCGGCCGAGGACGTAATCTTCGCGCGGCAGAAAATAGATATCAGCGCGTGGATGTTTTACCTCTTGAACGAGGAAGTCAATCGCCCGCACATTGAGGCATTCGTCGTCGGCGAGCGCAACAACCCATTCGTAGCTGCAAAGTGATAATGCGTAAGCGTATGTCTCTCCCGGGTTTGGTGACCAGGGTACGGTGACGATACGATCGGCCCATTTCTCGGCGCGTTTTACGGTGCTGTCCGTTGAAGACTTGTCGACCAAAATCACTTCATCCGCGAAGCGAAGGCTAGCCAAGCAGGCTTCAATAAGATTTTCGCGATTATAGGAAACGACAATGGCGCTTGTCTGCATGGTCCGTCATTTTTTGACGACATGGAAATTTACCCCTAAGCCGGATTGAGCCGGGGATCTCTATTTTGCGGGAGAATTCCGATGGCATAACGCGTCTTCCGACCATTGGGATCACGGGAGCCGGCGGTTTTGTCGGTCGTCACCTGCTCGACGGCTTTGCGCGTCGCGGCCATCGGGTCGTGGCATTTACGCGCGACGAACGGCATGTGCCGCCGGGCTTCGAAACGCGACGGTATGATCTCGACGCCGGCTTGCTCGTTGGTGCCCTAGCCGATATCGACGTGCTGATCCACGCAGCGTTCATTCAAGCCAATGCGTCCAATGAGGACGCTAGCGCACGTAATATTCGGGGGACGCTCGCCCTGTACGAGTCGACCGTTGCTGCCGGCTCGCGGTTTATTTTTATATCGACGCTCTCAGCCGGACCGGCAGCCTCTAGCGCGTATGGTCAACACAAGTACGTGATTGAGAATGCTCTCGTTGCTAAAGATGCTTTGGTGATTCGCCCCGGACTCGTCGTAGGTGATGGCGGCCTAATCAGGAGCCTCTATTCGACCATTCGGCGCGGCGTGGTCCCACTGATCGACGGCGGTCTTCAGGCCGTCCAGGTGGTAGGAACCGATGATCTAGCGGCGGCGATCGAATGTGCCGTCCAGGGCGAACTACGCGGCTGCCACAATGTCTGCGCGGCCGAACCGGTCACGACATCGCATGTTGCTCGGACGCTGGCGAAGCATTTCGGCATCAAGCCGCTTTATGTCTACGTTCCATGGCCTTTCGCATATTTGCTTGCCACAATCGCCGAGCGCCTACGCATCGCCCTCCCGCTAACGACGGAGAATCTCTTGGGAATGCGATCGGTTGAGTACGCGGCGCCCAGCCCGGCGTTGGCGCAGCTTGGCTGGAAAGCTCGAACCTGGAGCGAACTTCTGCCACAGTTGGCCTTTAGATGAAAGACGGAATGCCTTGTCATTTTTAGCGCAATTGTTGCGGCCGTCAAGTAGCGAGCTCTACGAACTCGTCCTGCGCGAAACGGATCCGAGGCAGGCGGGGCACTTCGATCAGGTCTGTCCCGGTAAGGCCCTTACGATCCTGGCATTGCTCGCCATTGGGATCAGCGCCACGGCAATTGCTCCATTTCGTATCGTCCGGCGCCTGTTGGCGAAGCGCGGATGAGTGTAGCGGACGTGATCGTGGTTGGCAGCGGTCCGAGCGGAGTTCATGCTGCCGCTAAGTGTGCCGAACGAGGTAAGGTCGTTCAGATGCTGGACGTCGGGTATGACGATCCGGACACCCGAGCGCTCATTCCAGCGGGGGATTTTTTGTCACTTCGGCGCACGGATCCGGAGCAATCCCGCTACTTTGTCGGAGGGCAAATTAGCCCTGAAGAACTGGCCGGCGTCCGGGTCGGAGCACAGTTGACGCCACCGCGGCAGTTCATTACGCGCAACGTCGATACGTTCGCACCCATCGAGTCCTCAACATTCACGGCGATGCAAAGCCTGGCGCTGGGAGGGCTCGGTGCGGGTTGGGGTGCCGGTACCTATAGTTACAACGACCAAGAGCTAGATGAGGTCGGCCTTCCTGCCATCGATATGGCGCGCTATTACGACGAAGTTGCTGCCGAAATCGGAGTCGCCGCACCCGGCGAGGATGATACGAGCGACGAGGTGACGCGTTTTCGCCCGCTGTTACCGCCGCATTCGCTCGACACGAATGCTTCCGTAGCCTTCGCATCATATAATCGGCACCGTGACAGAGTTCGGTCGCTTGGACTCTCCGTAGGCCGCGCCCCGGCCGCGATTCTCAGCCAACCACTCCAACGTGGTCAATTCGTGCGAAATGAAAATCCGTATGACGATATGGACTTTTATTCCGATGCCTCGCGTTCGGTATATCGACCGCGCTACACTCTCGAAGCGCTGCTCAACGAATCGAAGGTGCTATACTGTGATAAGGCGCTAGTCCGCCGCTTCGTGCCCGGTGCCGAGATGGTCGAAGTTCACTACACGGATGTCGAGAGCGGCGAAGATCGGGTCGCCCATGCTCGGCGCGTGATTCTGGCAGCCGGTGCTATTGGGACATCGAGAATAGCAATGCGGTCACTTGGCATCGATCGCTCCGTGCCGATTTTATCGAATTCCTATTCCTATCTTCCCTGCATCAATTTGGCAATGCTCGGCCGGCCGGCGAAGAATCGCCGTCACAGCCTCGCCCAATTGACGGGCGTGTTCGTAGACAACCGCCGCCCGGATGATAAGGTCATTCTGTCGTTTTTCTCGTACCGATCGCTGCTACTGTTCAAATTAATTAAGGAAATGCCGATGCCGCCACAGCTCGGTCTCCTCACTGCACGGTTGCTGCTCTCGTCGCTTACGATTGTTGGCGTCCATCACCCGGACCGGCGAACCCATCGTAAGACGATGCGATTGCGAGACGCAAATGGGGGATCCGACCTCGAGATTTCCTATGATGTGGAAGACAACGAACGGCGCTCGATCGAGACCGGGATTGGCAAGATCGGCAGAGCTTTGCGTGAAATGGGTTGTGTGCCTCTGGGAAAGATCTCGCCTGGCAACGGATCCAGCATTCACTATGCCGGCGCCTTTGGCATTACGACCGATCGCGCGGATATTTTGGGGACCGCTCCTTCCGGACAACTGAATGGAGCGCCGTCCGTCTACATCGCCGACTCGGCGAATTGGCGCTATCTCCCCGCTAAGGGGCTTACGATGAGCCTCATGGCAAATGCGCGACGCGTGGCTGCGGCGGTCTGCGACGGCCTCTAGGTGAAGGACAGAAGTTCGTTCTTACGCGAGAAGCTATCGAATGTGCCGTTCTCGAGCATCGCATTTTCACAATGTGAAGCTTTGTTCGTTGCTCTCGTAGGGTGGGTGCCGGGTATTCCCGGCTTCGCCATCCGGACGCTCGTCTATAAGTGCCTCTTCAAGCGTCTATCGGGAATGGCGTGGATACAACCAGGCGTTACTTTTGTCTCGACAAATCGGCTGACGGTCGGCAAGCATTTCGGGGTGAACTCGGGCACGTATATCAATGCTATCGGAAGCCTCTCGATCGGCGACTACGTTTTGATCGGCTCAAACGTTACGATTTCGTCTGGTCAACACCCGATCGAGGGGCGCATGCCGCCGGTGTTCGCGCGGCCGGTCATCCCGAAGGCGATTGTCATTGAAGACGACGTCTGGATTGGCGCAGGGGCGGTAATCATGCCGGGCACGACCCTACGGCGTGGGACGGTCGTCGGAGCGAATGCGGTCGTGACGCGGGATACCGAAGAATATTCGGTGGTCGTCGGCGCGCCGGCAAAAAAAATTCGGACGCGAGATGGCGCACCGTGAAAGAGCGTTCACTCCGGCATTGATGGCCCGTCGTGAGGTGAGTGTCGAAACACGAAGACGAGGGCTGCTAGCGTAAGCAGCGCGACCAAGAAACCCACGTATGGAAAGATAAATGCCGCGATCCCTAGGCAACATGTAAGCGCCCCAGCAAAGAGATTTTTGCCTGGCATTGTCATTTTGGTACCCACGGGGCGATGAACATTGCGGATGAATCTTTCCCGGGCAATCGTTCCTCGCGATAGCCGGCGCGCTTGAGCTGGCTCTCGAGGTGCCGAATTTGCTTAGGTAAGAAAAATACGATATGGGGACTCATGAGCATAGCGCTAACGTGCAGAGATTTGAAAAATGCTGGGACGTCTCCGCGGTCGACTGCATCGAAAAGATCGTTATATCTGCCGGGGCCGAACCAATCGCCGACCTGGCTGATTCCGTGCAGCTTGAAGTAATACGCAAGTGTAAAATCGCCAAACACATAAACGCGAGGGTCGGCGAGTCTAGCTCTTGTCAACGTGTCCGACAGATATTCTTCTTCGCGATAATCTGTTATGTTCGCGAGAAGAAAGGTCTGCGTATCCGGGTCAGAACGTTCTACGTTGACAAAGTCGGCGTTCCACCACGCCTTAAGCCATGCCGTTCCGGCCGGCGCGGGCAGCGCCGAACATGCCAATAGAGCGAAAACCGCCGCGCGGCGAATGATGGAACCATGGGCTAGCTTTAAAGCGCAGAGACCCACAAACGCAGCTAGTGCTGGGTAAAAAACCAATGCGTAGCGTCCGAGATGTGTCGTGACGAGCCAGTAGACGATGGCGTAAAACAAAAATGCTGAGAAAACGAACCAGATGCTGGAGAGCGCCGCACCACGTCGACGGAGGCCGTATGCGAGAGCGATCCCGGGAAGGAATACGAGGAGCATGATGAGCGATACGCCCTCATCGCGATACCCCTCCGCCATCGGGTGCAAAACGATGTCGATTGGCAGTGCCAGCAAATAGAGTGGCTTCGTATCAACCCTAATGTCCGGCATCAATAGCGCCATATCCGCAGGCGTCCATTTACTATCCGTACGATGAAGGGCAAGATTCAGGTAAGGCGCGACCGGGTCGCCATCTTGTATCAAATTCTTCACATACCACGGTGCGCAAAGCATCAGGGCTACGATGCAGGCGAGATACGACGCGCGAAGTGAAAGGCCCGTAATCCGTGACGCGATCCAGACCGCGATGATAGCGACCGGTAGGAATGCAATAAACGAAATCTTCATTCCCACGAAAAATGCAAAGCAGGCGATCGTATAAAGCACCCAACGTCGCTCGCGTGTCGCGATCGCCATCAGCGTGCTAGCCGTCGATGCAACGAAGAAAAACGCAATTGCCGCGTCGACCATGCCCGAGTCAACCCAACGTAAGAAAACGGGCGCAAGCAGCACGGCGAGCGCCGACAGAAAAGCTGCTAGCTGGACAGCCTGGCGGCTTTGCTTAAGGCGCTCCCCGAGCGCGTCAACGAGCCCGTACGTAGCAATCACCGCTAGCGCCCCACCTAGCCAACCCAAGAAATCGATGTACGAACCGAGGCCGAGTTCGAACATCCAGGTATCGAGCAATATCCAGTTCTGAGTATAGTATGGAAATCGCACCCAGGGGTCGACAATAATCCGATGAGCATGTGCCCAATCCAAGGCGTACACGAGATGAAAAAATAGCGCGTCGTATCCTGTTTCAGGAAGTAACGCCGGTATCGCCAAAACGAGAGTGCAGACGTACAGCGCTAGAGCGCCCGGCGTAAAGGCCGTCGAGATAGCGTTCCATCGAAGCGTCCAAAAAGAGCGACGGAATGGCGAATCTCCGAAAGCGCAAAAAGCGCCAACCAGGACCAGGAAGAAGGCGAGCGCAGTTGCGGGATATAGCAGCCCAAGCATTCCAAGAGCGAACGAGATGAATCCGACGATGGCCATGCCGGCGGCGGTCGAAACGGCGAGCTCGAGCAACGCGCCCGAAGAGCCACGTTCGCGCATAGGCGGCGGGGTCGAAATGCGTGGCGCCCAGAGCAGGGTTCCGCAAAGGTAGAAGAAGGCCCAAAGGAGATGGATGACGGCGATGCCGGCCGCGTACTGTGAGATGGCAAACGAAATGGTGAACATGCCTAGGCACGGGGGTTGCCGAGCCAAAGAACCCGCGTCCTGCCGGTGACGCCGGTCGCTCTTGAGCTTCGGCTGGGATACTCGCCCTATCGGGAGAATAACCACCGTATTCTGAAAAAAAGAGTACCCCGTGCGTTCGCGGTGATCCCGGCATATCGCGCTTCGGCGACGCTCGCAGCCGTCGTAGAGCAGTGCCTTGGCGTAGTCGACCACGTCATCGTCGTTGACGACGCGTGTCCGGAAAACTGCAGCGCAGTGCTATCGACGGGCGCGAAGGAGCCACGGGTAACGGTCGTTCGTCGCGGTCGAAACGGTGGTGTCGGTGCGGCGACAAAAGATGGAATCGCGGAAGCCTTACGCCTCGGGGCTGAAGTGATCGTTAAGGTTGATGCTGACGGTCAGATGGACACGCGATACGTGCCGCATATGATCGAGTTCTTGGGCAGTCAACCCGAGGTCGATCTCGTAAAGGGAAATCGATTCGCCGATCCCGCCACGTTACGGCGGATGCCGGTCGCGCGGCTCATTGGCAATGCAGGGCTGACATTTTTGGTTAAATTCAGCAGCGGCTACTGGACCATCGTCGACCCGACGAATGGTTTCATTGCCGCGCGGGCTAGCGCTTTACGCCGCATGAATCTCGACGTCTTGTCGGACCGCTACTTTTTTGAAATTGATCTGCTGTGTTCGTTCGGTTTGGCGAGGCGCGCTATCGCAGAGCTGGAAATGCCGGCAATCTATGGCGACGAAAGCAGCTCGCTATCGATTCGACGAGCCTTATTAACCTTTCCGGGCCGGCTTCTTTCGCGCTTTCTCAAGCGTCTTCTCGTCAACTACCTCATCGTCGAAATTAACGTCGGCACCGTTTGCGCGGTCGTCGGCATTCCTTTGCTGATCGCCGGGGTCGTGTTCGGATCGCACGAGTGGCTGATATCTGTTGCGTCGGGACCGCGGCCGACAGGGGTCATTATCCTAGCATTGCTCTTGTTCATCCTCGGCTTTCAACTCACGATGCAGGCGCTCTTTTATGACATACAATTTTCCACGCGAACGGTGAAGATTCGTCGGGATCCCGAGGAAGACGTCGCGAGCGAGGTCGCCTCTCGCGAGGTATTTTTTGCTTAATAGGGACGCACCGAACGTTATCCCCGAACTCGTGCGGCAGCACGCGGTGCGAAATCCGGATGCTGTTTTTTGCACGTTTCTCGCTAATGGCGCGGAAGAAGAGATCACGTTCGGCGCTTTTTACCGCGGCGGATGTGCGTATGCGCGGGAGTTTCTTCGACGCGGTGTCGCCGTAGGTGATGTCGTGCCGATCATTCTCCAGCATAGTCCGCACCTATTCTATAGCTTTCTCGGGACGATGCTCACCGGTGCCATCCCGACCTTCATGCCGTTCCCGTCAGCGAAGCAACGCGCCGATCTCTATTGGCGCGATCATGAAACACTCTTCGCGCGCCTATGTCCGAGACTCATCGTAACCTATGCCGAAAATCTTGCGGCCGCAAATGCGCTACCCGGCTTCTCAATTGAGACGCTGCTAGCCGACGACGACCTGCTCGACGTCACCATCGATATGGAAGACCGCTTACCGGGCCTTACCGGGTCACCGGCCGATGTCGCGTGTTTGCAACACAGCTCCGGGACGACTGGCCTTAAAAAGGGCGTCATGCTTACGCATATGGCGATCCTCGATCAGCTCGCTGCCTACTCTCAGGCTATCGGGCTTTTGCCGAGCGACCGCATTGCGTCGTGGTTACCCCTCTATCACGACATGGGCTTTATCGCGTGTTTCATGATGCCGATTGTCACTGGGACGCAGCTCGTGTCACTGGATGCTTTCGAGTGGACGCTCCGGCCATCGATCCTTCTCGATGCCATCCAGCGATATGCCGCAACCCTGTGTTGGCTTCCAAATTTTGCGTTCTCCCATATCGTAAAGACCGCTCGGCCGTCGGCGAAGTACGATCTTTCATCAATGCGCGCATTTATCAATTGTTCGGAACCCTGCAAACCGCAGAC
Source organism: Vulcanimicrobiota bacterium (assembly GCA_003164495.1). Classification (GTDB taxonomy): domain Bacteria; phylum Vulcanimicrobiota; class Vulcanimicrobiia; order Vulcanimicrobiales; family Vulcanimicrobiaceae; genus Lustribacter; species Lustribacter caenicola. The sequence goes on along the minus strand of PLTN01000002.1, from coordinate 9,437 downwards.
ACTTCGACGCTTCCGTGACCGATTTAGCGAAAGCGGGCTTAAAGCGGCATCTCTTCAGGTCTGCTATGCGATGGCCGAGAACGTTTTCGCGGTAACGCAAACGGACTTAAACGATACACCAACGGTCATCGAGCTCGATGCGGATATGTTCTCTCACGATCGCGTCCAAGTTACGGGCAAAGGTTCTGGGGCTCAAGAGGTGCTCTCTTGCGGGCGACTTGTAAGTGGCACCCAAGGGCGTATTTGCGATTCCCAAGGGAACGCGAGTCCGCCCGATACCGTCGGCGAGATTCACATCACGAGCGAGTTCCTATTTAGCGGTTATTATCTTCAACCGGAAATAACGGAAAAGAAACTCCGCAATGGTTGGTATGCGACGGGGGATCTCGGCTTCTTCCACGCCGGCGAACTCTATGTCACCGGTAGAGTTGATGACATGATCGTTCTCAATGGACGGAACTATTACGCGCACGATATCGAGGATCTGGTTAATAGCGTGGCGGGGGTAATTCCGGGGCGCAGTATAGCGATCGGCATCGACGACCAAGCTAGCGACGCCACCGTCCTGGTCGTGCTCGTCGAGCATCGGGGCCTTCCCGATGAAGGCATCCAATTGGCGCGCAGCATTAAGGGGGAAATTCTGGCGCACCTCGGCCTTGCCGCCTACTCGGTCGTGGCACTGCGTAGCGGCTCGCTTCTTAAGACGACGAGCGGAAAGATTAGTCGCGTCAAGAACAAGGACTTCTACCTTCAGGGCGCATTTCAAAGCATTCCAGTGGAGACATGAGTAACAACGACGAAATTTTCGCTCGAGTGTCGGCGGTAGTGCGGGAAACGTTCCATGTCGATAGCCGCACTGCAGTAACGCGGGAGACGACGAGTGCCGACATTGACGGTTGGGATTCGCTGGCTCATTCGATCCTCATGATGGGAATTGAGGACGAGTTCAGTGTCGATTTACCATCCGATAAGATGTTTGGACTTGGGAATGTCGGCGAATTGACCGATCTCGTGCGCGACGCAATGAGTCGCGGATAATTTGAACGTGACCGTCACCGATAAGCCCGCACTCATTTTCTACGGAAACTGTCAGGCGAATGCCCTGTCATCGATTTTTGCTGCCGATGCTACGATTACGGCCGATTTCAGCGTTCATTATCTCGCAAGTTTCGACGATCGTCTTCCCGGTACGTCTGAGATCGCTCCCTCGGTAGTAGCTTCGACAGCGGTGCTCTTCGAGCAATATGATCCCGTGCAGTTCCCTCATCGCGCCTTGCTTCCGGCAACATCTGTCACCATCACGTTTCCGTCCGTCGACTTCAACCTCGTCTGGCCTTTGGCGGGCAGAAATATATTTAACGATGCTCCGACACCCGAGCGGCTTTGGGGAACCTTCCCGTACGGAGATCGGGTGATTATCGACAGCGTTAAAAGTGGATGCAGCGTGGACGAAGTGCTGCAAGCTTACGCAAGCACCGCGGTCGACCGACTGCCGAATCTCGATCGGTTTGCAGAATTGGAATGGGGGCGGCTCGGAGCGCGTGACGCAAAATGCGATGTGAAGATGGCTGATTTCGTGGAAAGCCAGTTTCGTAGCATGAACCTGTTTTGGTGTCTCAATCATCCGACCTTGGAGACGCTCGGAGAGCTCTGTATGCGCGTCATTGCGGAGGCCCAGACAAGGGGGGGTGCGATTTCATCTGGTACCCTGGCGCAGACGCTCGCCGCTCTTCCCGTGCAGGGCCCGCTTGGCGTCTTAAGGGTGCCCGTGCACCCGGCGGTGGCGAAGCATTTTCAGCTTACCTGGATTCCGGATGCGGAGGCCGCTGTATACGGGCTCTGGGGCGAGCCGCTAACCTATGACGAATATTTCCGGCAGATGGCGGAGCGGTCTGTTGAAGTGCGTGACGCGGGGGCTGCCGAGCAATGAGTTTCGTTTCAGGCGAAAGCGCGTTTTTCTGCGAAGACTTTTCTCCGGCTCGGCCGTCGGGCTTCGATGCGGAGCTGGATCAAGCCGTCTCTACCTACGGGCTCGACCGTGGTTCGTTGACAGGCTACTGTAACGTTTCGGGGCATCCGGCGACGTTTGCGATCACCGATCCAAATTTACGCGAGAACGTAATGGCAGACGTTAGCGGCACCGGGGCTCGCCATCGGCTGCTCGCTTGCGGCCTATCACTGGCCCTTTTCGATACTCCGCTCGTGTCGTTGCCGGCAAGCGCCGAAGTTATCAATGCTCGCCGCAGTCGCGTATTTTTGACGGAAACGACCACGCCCTTTCATGCCGCAGTAGTAGCGCTCTTAGCGCCTGAGATATTGACGACCTCGGAATACTTCGGAGATCAGTACGCTTCTGGGGACTATGTAGGTGACATTCGGCACGAAGACTTGCAGCAGACCTCATTCCCTGACGAATATTTTGATTTCGTAATCACATCGGACGTCATGGAGCACGTGCCGGACGCAATTGCCGCCGAACGTGAGATCGTGCGTATTCTGTCACCAGGGGGTGCCTACTGCTTTACCGTCCCACTTCTAGCGTATGCCGAAGCCGATATGATTGCAGCCAGGGTTCTGGCCGATGGATCTATCGAGTACTTAGAAGAGCCCATGTATCATGGCGATCCCCTGCGTCCCGAGGGTGCTTTGGTTTTTCGGCTCTTCTCTGTGAACGAGATGACCGCGCGGTTTGCGGCTCTAGGCGTGACGTGCACGACATACCGAATCTGGTCGAAATCGTACGGCATTCTTGGCCCCGGCTGCTGGGTTCACGTTGTTCGTAAGCCCAATGGTCGAGCAGTCGAGAGGGCTAGCGCCCGCGTTTAACTACAGCTAGCCCCAAAGCAGGGAATAGCTGCGGGTGATCGAGGTCGTAGCCGTCACTCTTCATTCGGGCCAATGCAAGATCGTTCAGTTTGGCCTGCTCAACTGATCCGAGATAGCTAATCGCACCGTAGTAGCTCAGTTTGCCATTTATAAGTTGGCTGTCTAGGACTGCGTAGTCCGCGTTGTCGATATCTGCGGGGTAAAACTCGATCAAATGGTCTTGATAAAGTGGCGTCATCCCGCCTTCTACGCTAGAGACGACCGCGCCCCGCGGGACGGCACGTCTAATGCCTTCGGCGGCCCGCTCTAGATTGTTTCGGGCCACCGTACTAAGCAAATAGACATCGGCCTGACTATTAAACATCGGCAAGAATGTGTTTTCGAGATTTGCGATCTTGATGTTAAGTGGAAACAGATATGGATTCAAAGTGCCTAGTGACAGTATGAGAGCGCCGATGCCCGCATACACTCCCGGAAGAACCCGGCGGACCGAAGCCAGCCGGTACAGTGCTGAGTACCCCATTAGTGCCGCCCAAACCAGGGCCGGAAAAAAATAGGACATGTAGTGGGTCGACCAACCCGTTTTTTCCGCTCCGCCAATGTTGCCTATGATGTTGGGAGCCATCAGGAGAGCCGCGATTGCCGCCGCCCGCCACTGAAAGCAGGCGATAACGAATAAGGGAGCATTCACCAGAAGAAACAACAGTATTCCCGAAGCAAAGTGTGGGTCTTCGATTAGGGATAGTAGACCGCTGGGAGTTGTGGGCATAAACGAGTGGTACGCCACGTCACTAGGGAGGAAAAACTTCATAACGATGTAGCCATAGGCGAACAATCCCACGCCCAAGATTAATCGGTAATATCGGTTGAAACCCGGCCGGCCCCAATAAAGCGCGGAATATGCCAAGAGAAATATGCCTGAGGTGAGAGCGCCACGTTCGTTTAGTGAGGCGCATAAGATACCCAGGGCGAGCAGCCAGAATCTATTTGGTACTTTAGCTATGCGTTGGTTATCATCGATCGACGCCAGGCTCATGAAGATGAATCCAGCTCCGATGAAAATCCGGTCAGGGTAGAATTGACCCCAAAGCAGGCCTTCGGACCAAGTCGGCTGTGAAAGAACAAGCAAGCAGAACAGGCCCGCAGCTCCGGCTGAAACCTCCTTGGAGCGAAGCAGAAAGTACGCCAGCAAAATTAGAAAGGTGAAGCTCAGGACATAGATCGATAGCAGGACGATCTTGACCGGGAAAAGCTTGACGAGCAAAGCGATGGGATAAAGGATGAGGTAGGCATGCCCAAGGAGTACGCTGCGTTCCAAAACCGGCGTTGGTGTCCCAAATATTCCGTGNNCGCTTGGCTAACAGGAACCCCGCGGCTAGCAATGTTCTCGATCGATTGAAAATACATAGCGGTATCACCATAGAATTCGTCGATACGTACCGCCTTGAAGCTGAGGAGCAGACTAAACATCGTTACGAAAATCAGGGCAGCAAGAACGTAGTCCGTCCTGCTAAAGAAGTAACTGAATGCGCTCTGCATTTGTCGGCTGTCAGTTTTTTCGAAAATTGAGAAATTACTCCCCGTTTAGGACTCGTATCTGTATCCCTGGCGATGGCAATTGCGTTCGTTGGAATATGATTCCCGCCATCTCACTTGAACGAGCCGGAACAGGGACCAGGCGGAAACTGTAGGTCACCGGGCGTAGTGTCAGCATGCCATGGTCGACTTGCTCCGCCGTGCTATATGCCGATTTGATTAGATTTGAAGAGGGACTGGGAATGGCCGCCATAGCCTCGGGTAGCCTGCCGCGCGTTACGATAATCACCTCAGTCTTTAATGAAGGGGCTTCTCTCGAGGCGTTCCGGGCGGAAGTTTCGCGCTGCCTTTTCCCAAGGCTAGACGTTTATTACGAAGTCCTTTTCGTGGATGATGGCAGTACCGATCAGTCATGGGAGCTCATCGAGCGATTCTGCGAGGAGTCATCGCGCTTTCGCGGGCTACGACTATCGCGTAACTTCGGGGCACACACTGCAGATACGGCTGGCATCGATCAGGCTACTGGTGATGCCCTAGTGACGCTTGCCTGCGACCTGCAAGATCCGCCGGAAACGGTTATCGAGTTTGTCGACAAATGGCGGGGCGGTGCGCAAGTAGTTTGGGGACGCCGGCGCAGTCGAGCCGAAAATAGGCTTCGTGTATGGGCGGTTAACGCTTTCTCGTGGGTCATGCGTACCCAGGCGATGCCGAAAGGTTCAAAGGTTTCGACTGGGGGATTTTTTCTAATCGACCGTCGGGTCGCAGACTGCTTTCGTCAATTTCGCGAACATAATCGCATTACGTTCGCGCTCGTTGCGTGGACGGGTTTCAAGCAAGACGTAGTTTTGTACGACCGGCAGGCGCGCCAGGCGGGCACTTCGGGCTGGAATTTTGGGCGCATGATCCAAGCGATGTACGACACTTTGTTAGGGTTTTCCAACTTATTGCCACGCTTCATCACCATGCTGGGCGCAACGATTTTCCTGATAAGCATTCCGCTTGCGCTCTATCTCATTGCGAATTACCTTTTCTCGCGGCCTCTGCCTGGATGGACAGGTACCATGTTGGCTCTTTGCTTCTTCTTCGGTGTGGTCTGTCTTATGCTCGGTGTCATGAGCGAGTATCTGCATCGCATTTATATCGAGACAACTGCTCGTCCGCTCTATTTTATCGCACAAGAGTCGGGATCGACTCGAGTTGGAGAGAAGCGTACTGGTTCCGATGATTTACGAGATCCGTTTGAGCATAGGCTCGTATGAATCAGGGACTTCCTTTTTGGGCTCAGGAGGTCATTGGTACGGCGATTCCTACCAAAGTGCAGGACGGAGTGCTTCGCTGCGCCATCGCGGATGGTGATAGTGGAATTGACTATTATCGTTCGATCGACGGTGCGCACATGCATGATCGAGCATCCGTCTCATATGCAATGAGTACACTTGACACGCCAATCTATCGCCAGCACTTGAATGGTGTTCGTCCGTCATCGCTTGATGCGCTGATTGTCGATGTCGGAGGCGGGGATGGGCGAAATGCCTTACCCTGGTTGGAATGGGGATACAAGCGCGTCGTTGTTGTTGACCCCATTTTTTCGGCGTTAAGACGTTTACGGTCGCGCTTGGCCGACCAGCCACAGTGGCTTGATCGCCTGCTATTAATCGAAGCCGATGCTCGACGACTTCCGTTAGTGCCTCAATGCGCTACATTGGTTCAAGCGATCGAGTCCTTGTATTACCTAAATGAGGCCTATGAAGACGGCCTTCGCGAGTGCACGCGAATACTCTCAGTATCTGGGCGGCTTCTAGTTTCCGAGCGTGATTACGAAGGTGGACTCCTGCTGAGCTTGCTTTATGGAAACCTGAGAGATTCCTTGGCACAAGCGAGGACGCGCGACGTTTGGGATGGCGTTGATGGCCTTCGAGTGCGAAGCCGGTGTTTTACGGCAGTGGAGTTGGCAGCCATGCTTGAGCGGAATCACCTACGAGTATTATCGCATCGCGGGGTCTCCGCATTATCGCTAATTCTTGCATATCTCCGTTCGGTTGGCAAAATCACCAGCGACGACGAAACGCAAATAGACGACGTGCACCAACTCCTGTTGGACCTTGCTAACACTGGTTCAATGCGACGCTGTCACGTCGTGGTCGCTGAAAAAGCGTGATGGATCGTATCATTCTGCACTTATGCTTGTCTTGAAATGCGACTTGTTTGTGGCACGACCCTATCGATTAGGGTCAGTCCCCCATTGGGGCGTCTGCTCATTCATTTGTGCAAGTTGCCCACGCCCAGCGATCACGCACTTGCCCTACAGCACCCAAACCCTCTTTAAAAAACACCACTCCGGCGTTCACGTGTTGTGACGATGCGCTAGGTCCGAGGTCTAGCGCACGAAAGCCATCAGCGGCGAGGCGGTCGATCAGCGCAGACAGTGCCATTACGGTTCCGTTTTCGCGCGCGTGTGCCTTGCTGCTGCAAATATAGAACGTCTGTGCTGCGCGGTCATTCAGCCTGAACACAAGGATTGCGGCAAGCGGTATGTCACCGCGCGATGCAAGCGTGATTTCGACGCGCCCTGGGAGGCGTTGGAGAAGATCAGCGATTTCAGCTTCGGTGTGCGTCGGGGCGACGCCGTGCCGCCCGTACGTTTCACGGAAAAGCTCGATGAATGGAGCGTAAAGCTCGCTCCCACCGTGCGAAACAACGACGCCGCGTCGCCTAGCCGCCCGAACGCTCCAGGCCTGTTTTTTGCGAAACAATGTTTGATAGCCATCGACGGCGGCGGGCTCAAGAGGTACGATAAATGTAAGCTCGCGCTCAATGAGTTGAAATCCGCGCGCAAAAAGGGCGAAGGCCGTCGCGTCGGCCGGGCGGCGCTGGTAGGCTGTGGGGCCGAGTACAAACTCGAGACCTTTCCAGCCACGCTTCAGCGCATTTGTCTGGAGCGCCTCGACGACCGCAATTGTCTCGGCGAGTAACGGCCGGAGAATGAGCGGACCACCCACAGACGCGCCGAGCGGCGAAACGAAGATATTCCCGCCGTTGCGGTGGACGAGGCCGCCCGGAACCAGAGCGACTATGTCGGAGCCACGACGGACGACCGTATGGAAGAAGTTAAAGCGGCCTGGGGGATGATACGCTAGAAAGGGGAGCTCGTGGTGGAGGGTTCCGTCGTTGGCGTCGAGCACTATTCGTGCCCAATCCTGGGCGTCGTTGTCTGTGGCCGGTGCGACCTCGAGCGACGGGCCAGCCGCTGCGGACGCGTACGAATCATCGGCGCTCATCGCGGGGTCCTTCGGAGCTGGTCGTGACAATTGCTCTCTCGCGCGGGCTGGCTCGCGTTTGGGGCCGAAGGGAGCGACATGATTCCGCCACAAAAGTATGACTTCGACCCTAATGTCATTTGCTTCACCTTCGATGTTGAATGGGCGAGCCAGCCGGTTATTGACGACGTGCGCTCATTGCTCGACGATCGCGGCATCGTCGGGACATTTTTTGTCACACACGCCGGTGTAGACGTCGGACAGCACGAGCGCGGGCTTCATCCGAATTTTCGGCGCAATGGCGACGTCTACCGCTTGCTTCAAGACGCATCATCGCGCAGCGACGACGAAGTTTACGAGCACGTTCTTCAAACGGTACTATCCTTTGCTCCCGAGGCGATCGGCGCTCGTTCTCATAGCTTATTCTTCGATTCTTCGCTGCTGCCGATCTACGAGCAGATCGGTCTTGAATACGATGCCACGTTCCGTCTGGAACTGGTATCGAATTTGTACCCCTTCTGGAAACAGCACAACATTGTTGAAATACCGACATATTACGCGGATTATTTTGATATGGTTTCTCAGAAAACAGGCTTTCGCGCAGAAAATCTAATGTTGGATGCGCCGGGAATGAAGGTGCTTGACTTTCATCCCAATCTCGTCTACATCAATGCCCCCGATACCGCAAGCTACGATGCGACGCGGTCGTTTTATCACGACCCCGAGCGACTAGCCGCTTCCCGACATGAAGGCGCCGGGACGCGAGTGCTTTTTTTGGAGCTCCTCGACTACGTTGCTTCTAACAAAAAGACAACGGCTACCCTTGGCGAGATCAATGCGGCGGTGCGCGCAGGTTGATCTTCCAAGTCTACTGGCTTACGCGCGTTTGCGCGGTATCCCAGCCAGTGAACGTAGGGCCTAACAGGTGCGTGAGCTCGGCGTTCGGCTCGCGATAGCGCGCGTTCAGAGCCTCGCGGATTGCCGGATCGATCTCGGGTGATCCGTCAGGATGGGCTGCATTGATCGTACCGAGGTCGTCTGCAAGCTCCACTTGTTCGGCAACGCTGACGAAACGATAGAGCTTCTGCGCGACGTCTCGTGGTGCGCGAGCAACATCTTCCGTGCGAAGTACTAATATATGTTCGCGCGGAAAGCGTTCGATCCAGGGCCGCAGAAGCTCGGCATAGAGTCCGCGTGAAAAATACGCGAATGGCCGGGCATAGCGTAACTTCGCTTCAACGTGGTTCTCGCGGCGGGCTTCGAGCTCTAATGCACGCTCGAACGTCTCGGTTTCTAGTCCATTGCGCGTTGACCAGAGATAGTTCGAATGCGCGCGGTCTACAGGGTTGCGTAACATAAAGACCAGGCGTACATTGGGGAGATCGTTGGCGATGCGCGTGCATGCAGTCGAACTCTCCAAGTAGTTGGTCGTCTTTTCGCCATAACGCATGCCGTTCGGTAGGGCATCGAACCACGTTGCTGAGTAGTACGATAGTCCGCGTTCGTATAGTTCGTCGATGAGGAAGAATTTTGGTTCCGGTTGACGCGGGCGCGCCATGGCGATCTCAGGGTGTTTATCGGCTAACTCGTAGAGCCAGGTCGTAGCAGTACGGGGCGCGCCGGCGAAANNGGCTCACTTTAACTGCCAGAGGGCTTCCAGCACGCGATCGGTTTGGGTCGCATCGAGCCCGGGGTGCATCGGTAGTTGGATGGTGCTATCGGCCACGCGCTCGGTTATCGGCAGTGATGCGCCCATGTCCGCGTAAGGTGGTTCGCGATGGCTCGCCATCACGCCGCGGCGCGTTGGGATGTTGGCAT
>PLTN01000243.1 GCA_003164495.1 Vulcanimicrobiota bacterium | reverse complement strand
TGAACCGGCCTTCACCCCACGCAAGCGATCCGTGCCTGGGGGCCGGGTTCACTCAAGCCGAGCACTGGAATTCTCATGGTTCGCTAAACATTCGGTCGCTTTGGGGCACGTTCAAGCGGTACGGTTGGACCGAAAGGAATGGGACGTCGTGGTACATCACGCGGGACGAAAAACGGTTCAACTTTCGAGCATACGCGTTAGCCCGAAGATCGTTGCGTTCGCCGACGGGACGACTTGGAATGCACCGGCGCAGAGAGAACGGTAAACACGGCAGACGTCCACGAAAAGCTCCGCAGCCGGCATAGCGGTCACCCTTTATTTCTCGTGATCCGATCGATCGCCACGAGCGTGGCGGTCCCTCGACAAGCTCGGGATGACAAAGAATTTGGAAATTTGGGGCCCTCTCCCAATAAATCCCGGCTTCCCAATAAATCGAAACGACTTCCCAATAAGTCAAGTACGCGGCAATCGTCAAGGCGTTCGTCAACGTGCTGATCAAGGCGTCGGCCTACGCAAACGCCCACACGGCAGAAACGGCGCCGATCCTCGCCAAATACACCGGCTTCGACCCTGCCGTCATCGCCAGGATGCCACGCTCGCACTATCTCGCAACCCTTGACGTCCAGGACATACAACCGCTGATCGATGCCTCCGTAAAATACGGCATCGTCCCCGCAGTGTTCCCGGCCCGTGACCTCTTACTCTAGCACTAGCCGATCGGCATCCTAGTTAAAGTTGGAAAGTTGGCCATCGCTTGCCAGATTCTAGGCATACTGCCTCTAGCCGTTGTGAGGCTTTTCCATTTATCAGTGCGGCGACTTATAAGCCTCAGTAAAAGGGGTAAGCGTTTCAGGTGTGGATGGTGTCGGCCGCCCAAATGCGAACATCCTTAGGTATCTACGGTGCGCCTTGTGCGCCGTCAAGATAGCCGAATCGCTCGCCGCACCACAAGCGCGACGAGTGCCTCATGCGTTCAGGCCTCGTTGATTGCTACCGATGTGAATCGGCTAAACCCCTGATTCCGGCTGCAACCGATTTATGGACAGCCCCAGCTTGCATGATCGTGAGCAGCCGCGTCGGATCCTCGAGTACGCCTACATCATGCGTCGGGTCGCCGTCGACGAGCAGTAAATCCGCGACGTAACCGGGTTCCACTAGGCCGAAGCGATCACGCCCCATCATTTCACCGCCCCATTTTGTCGCGGCAGCGAGCGCCTCGGCCGGCGTGAAGCCAAGATACCGTACGAAGTAGCCGAGATCGCGCGCATTGTGTCCGTGAGGCCGGCCGGGGAAGCCGTAATCACCAAATGGCACAACGCGGACGCCACGCGACCGAATCCGGTCGATGGTTTCCTTGTACGCTACGAGTCGCCGCTTTGCGTTCTCTCGCGTCTCTCCGTTCGCCATCTCGGCCCGCAGTGCGATACCCCCAATCGTCGGACCCACGAAGATCTCGTTCTTGCGCTGCTCCATAAGGTCGAGCGCTTCGTCGTCGACCTCTTCGACATGATAGAGCACACGGAACCCGTTGCGTAGCGCCTGCTTTAACCCCGCGACTGGACGCACATGGCAGCTCAACCACATCCCTTGCTGCGTTGCCTCGCGCGCGGTCAGCGCGACAGCCTCATCGCTGAGGACCATCTCCCAGTCGTCCTGCTCGAGCACGTTGTCCAGCCCGGAGAGGAACAACTTGATTATATCAACGCCCTCGTCCTTGCTCTCGCGTACGAAGGCAACCAGTTCATCGTTGGTCTGCGGCATCGGCCGCGCGTCCGGATCGCCCGGGAAGTAGACCTCCATCGACGCAGTCCGCAGCCGCGGCCCGGAGATGCGGCCGGCTTCGATTTCTTCGCGCAGCTTCGTCTCGATGCCCGGCTTGATCGCACCGGCCGAGTACGCGCTCGTGAACCCGTGATCAAGCAACACGAGCGCGTTGTGTACCGTCATCAGGGTCGTTTCGACCGCCGCCGGCGGATACAGGTGCGGGTAGAACCGATCAACAGCATTTGGATAGGTGATGTGCGCGTGGCACTCGACCATCCCGGGCATCAGCGTCGCGCCGCCACCGTCGATCCGATGGGCGTCGGCGGAGAGAGCATCTGACCCACGACTCACTGTCGCGATGCGCCCGTCCTCGACCAACACTTGGCCGTCAAATCTCGCGCCGCCGGTGCCGTCGAAGACCCGGACGTTCGTAAAGAGCGTCCGTCCGGTCGCGTTCATCGCACGCCGAGTTCCGCGACCATGTCTGCCGACCAATCCCACTCCGTCGTCGGCTGCCCAGCCGCCAGAGCTTCGATCTCTCGGAACCACAACCGACGAAATTTGATGACCGCAATATCCGAGCGACCCAGTTGGTCTTGCTCGCGATCACCGATTGGCGGCTGCGTCCTCATCACGGCAGTGTCCTGAATTCCCACCAGATCCGGCCGCGCTGAGCTCACTTCGTCAAGATGCATCTCGCCACGCAAAATCGCATCAACCGTATCGCGCGCCGGCNNGCACCCTCGAGGTCGAGCCGTCCGATGATAAACGACCGGTGAGAATGATCGTCGATCGGTACGCGCCAGGCAACGTGATCGAGCGTTATGCTGGGATCAGGCGCTACGATCATTAGGTACGACGCCATCGGCATGAGCATGAAGAATTTCGTCTTGCCGCCGTCGGAATACGAACATGTGCCGGCTACGCCGTACTCGGTCTCCTCGGCGCTCATCGTCGGCAACTCGCGGTTTACGCCGGCGTCGGCGAAGCCGGACCGACCGTGGACGAAGGCAATGTGAATCCAGTCGGCGTTGTTCTCTACCGCGTTTAGGAAGTTCGTCTCCCGAATGTACGACGAGCGGATGAAGTGCCCACGCCGTTCCAGCGGCGCAAGACGCGGGAACGGCGGCGGATCACCTTCGCCGAGGTAGGCGAAAACGAGTCCGTGCAGCTCGCGCACCGGATAGCTCGGCATTTTCACCTTGCCCGCAAAGGTTTCGAACTCGGCGGGTTGCTCGACGCACTGCCCCGAGGCGTCGAATTTCCAGCCATGATACATACAGCGGATGCAGTCATCTTCGACCCAGCCAAGCGAGAGCTGCACATGCCGGTGTGGGCAAAGTTGAGCTACGAGGTGCGGTTTGCCCGTGGCCCCGCGATAATACGTGAAATGTTCGCCCATGATGTGGACGTCTTTGGCGCGACCCGGCTGCACGTCGTCGAGCACCGCGATCGGTATCCAAAACCGGCGGAGATAGCGTCCCGAGAGTGTCTGCGGGCCACACTGATCGATTCGCAGTTGCGTCCCGTGCGAACCATCGTCAAGCGAAGAAAGAAGTTCCATCGTTAGCCCGCCATTACCGAGCGCGTCGTGTCGAACGCCTCGCGTGCATATCGTTCCGCCTCCGCGACCGACACACCGGGAGTCCCCGGCACCTCGACTGAGATCGGAATTCCCGGGGGCAGGGCACGCAACAGCTCGTGCAACCGCAAGTCACCGGTCCCGGGCAGCACCTTTTTCCACACCGGGTTTTCAGAGAGTGGGATCGCGGCAAGTCGATCGAACTCTCGTACGTCATTGATCTGCATATACGGCAAGAGAGCCGGATCGACCGCCGCTAGATCCGCAACCTTCGCTCCCGAGCGATAGAAGTGCAGCGCATCGACCAGCACGCCGCTGTTCGATGCACCAGTTCCGGTAACGATCCGGTGCGCCGCATCAAGCGTACGAATACCGCCGCGCATCATGAACTCGAGGACCACGCTGATCCCATAGCGCGCCGCCACCGCGCACAATTCGGCCAGGTGCTGCGTCACGCGCGCCTCGTCGGCGTCCATCGCGATTGCGACGCAGTAGCGCGCGCCGAGTTGCTGACCTGCTTCGAAGAGCGCGCGGTATTCGCTCGCCTTCGTGTCGGGTTCGATACGAATCACTTCGACATCCAGCACGGAGAGCGGTGAGGAAGCGAGCGCGTCGACCGTAGCTTTGAGCAATTTGCGGTCGTTGAAAATGTTGGCCTCGGCCGTGTTCGGTTCGAGCGGAATGATGCGCAGGTTAATCGCGTCGTACCCCGTCCGTTCCGCGACGCGAACGAATTCGGGCGGGCTGAGATCGTTGAGCGTCGGATGCGCGAGGACGAGCACGCTACGCCTTTCCAGAAAAGAAGATCTCTTCCGCCGGGAACTGCTTCGAAATCTGTTTGAAATGGTAGGCTGCGTCGATCAGCGGCTGAACGAGCGAGGGGTCCATCGTGGTCGCGCAGACGACGCGGTGCATCCGCTGCATAATCGGCAAGGGCACCTTGGTGATATCCGACATCATCTGGGCGGTTTCTGCCGGGTGCACGTTCGTATAAGCCGCGGCGGCGCCGGCGGTCGCGACGAACCGCTTCAGCAAATCCGCGTGTTGCATCGCCCAATCGAGCCGACCCACGTAGGCGGCAAACATCAGGCGCTTTCCGATTGCTCCATACGCATCGCCGAGCGTCTTCGTCTGCCCGGATGCGAGCGATTCATCGAGCCCGGGTTCAAGCAAAATTCCGGCCGCAACCCGATGCTGCTCGAGCGCCGCCCCCGTCGCTACGGCCGGTATCTCGACAAATTTGAGGGTACTCGCGTCGCCGCCGTTTTTGTCGGTCCACGCGCTGATCGTCAACTGCGAAATATCGTTGAGCGCGCTTACCGCTACGACTTTGTTGTTTAGATCGGCGCCGGTTTTGTAATTCGTATCCGAAGCTTGTTGGAGCAGCGCGAACGGGTTTTCGGCAGTGTAAACGGCCTGAGGTGCAACGATCGAGATAGGGAAGTCGCGCAGGTGCGCGGCCATCACCGGCAAGATGCTTGTGTTCGCGATGTCGTACGAACCACCAATCACGGCCGTCATGGCGGCGGTGCCGCTCGCCGCGACGGTGATTTGGACGTCGATGCCGGCCTTTTTGAACGCCCCCGTCGTGATGCCGTAGTAGATCGGCGTCAAAGCATCGCTTGGAATAGCGATCAGTTTGATCGTGTCGAGCCCGCTTTGAGCTCGGGCGGGGACCGGCACCGCCGGGTAGGCTAGGCCGAGTGCAGCCAGCTTGGCAAAATCTCTTCGACGCATCAATACCTCCGCGGAAACGGATTGCGCTAATCTCGGCGAACCCTTCTTCTCTGCCCTCCTCCCGCCTCTCGCTTGTTCCGGAAGACGGGGGAGGAGGCGAATGTAAATTGCGATCCCGAGCAGATTCGGCCATGACATGGCTTACCTACGTGTCCTATTTCTTCGGCGGGATATTTCTCGGCAACGCGATTCCGCATTTCGTCTCCGGGACGATGGGCCGTGCGTTTCAGAGCCCGTTCGCGCACCCGCGCGGTACTCGGATTGTGCTAGCCGTTGTCGATTGAAAGATTGCTGGACAACTCCTCGTAGGCGTGAACCTGGACGAGGAGCGCGTTTGCTTTCTTCTCAATGGTTGCTAGCGCGTCGGCACCCGCCGCGAATCGCAGCGGCGGCGGATTCTGGTTTGCGAGCCGGACCAGCGCGCGGGCCAGCTTGGCGGGATCCCCTCCCTGCTTACCGTTCATGCCGTTCCAAGCAGCCACGGTTTGTTCGGTACGCTTGGCGTAATCGTCGATTGAAGGCTTCGCATAGTTCGTCGACTGGGGCGTGAGTAATTCGGTGCGAAAGAACCCCGGCTCAACGAGCATCGTGCGGATGCCGAACGGTGCGACCTCGGGTGTCAGCGACTCGATCCAGCCTTCCACAGCAAACTTGGAGGCCGCGTAAGCGGTGCAGAACTCCTGGCCCACGATGCCAGCGGTCGAAGAAATCGCGATAACGAGACCGGAACGCTGAGCGCGCATGATGGGAAGGACTGCACGAGTGACGTTCATCGGGCCGAACATCGTAGTCTCAATCTGTGCACGGAAATCGTCAGGCGTGATCTCTTCGAAGAATCCCGCGTAGAAATTGCCCGCGTTGTTCACGAGCACGTCGATTCGCCCGAACCGATCGACGGCGGCGCTAACGGCGGCCTTGGCGCCGTCGAGGCTGGTGACATCGAGCTTGACGGTCAGGAGGTCAGCCTGGGCTCCGAGCGCGGAGCTGACGCGCTTCAGATCGCGTCCGGTGGCGACAACCGCGTGCCCGGCGGCGAGGACGGCCTTCGCGATGTCCACGCCCATACCGCGCCCGGCGCCCGTAATGAGCCAGATCTGCTTGTTACTCAACTACAGTGCCGCCGATCTGCTTTAGGAGGCCGAACAGGTCTGGCTGGCCACGTTCGGCGACAATTTTCCCATCGACGATACGGCCGGTCACAATGCCGGTATCGCCGGCATACGCGGGAAGCCCCGTCGTCGCGATGAAAACTGCGACGAACAGAAAAACTGATTGGATTTTCTTGCTATACATTTGACGAGTGCTCACGGCGTTGTTGCGATCTTTCGGTGCTGCAGTAGATCG
>PLTN01000212.1 GCA_003164495.1 Vulcanimicrobiota bacterium | reverse complement strand
GGCGCCGTGAGCGTTGCATCGCGCAGCGGAACGTTCGCGGCGGCAACGCCGGCCTGGGCCCCGATAGCGGATTCCGCCGCGGCGCGCGATTGCGATTGCGCGGCGGCAAAGTTGTGGCGTGCACCCGCGACGCCGGCTTGGGCCTGGGCGACCGAGGCTTGCGCTTCGGCGGCGTCAGCTAGCGTTTGATCGCGTTGCTGTTGCGAGATGGCACCCTGTGCGTAGAGGGTCGCCATCCGGGCCGAGGTCGTCGCAGCGAGCGACTCACGCGATCGCGCCGCCTCGAGTTGCGCGGCGGCGGAAGCCACCGACGCCGTCGCTGCATCGATCGTCGACGTGCTGGCATCTTCGGCCGCTGCTGCGGCGGCGGCCGACGCCTGGGCTTGGGCTAGCGCGGCGGCCGAACCTGAAGCATCGATTTGAGCGATAACGTCACCCGCCCGAACGACGTCACCGATCCGGACGTTAACGCTCACGACACGCCCGGCTGAGATCGCACCGACGGTCACGGATTGGACAGCGGCGAGCGAGCCCGCTAGTTCGATCGGCGTCGCGATCTGCGTGTAACGGAGTTGCGCCACGGTAACGGGCACGGCGGTCACCGCCGCCCCCGGCGACGTGGCCGTACGCGCGCACGCCGCAAGCAAAAGTCCCGCAATGCCGATGAAGCCGAGACGCATTACGCCGCGCGTTTTCTCGTAATACCAGCGATGAGATTCGACATGAGGCACCAACCCGTCAACCCGGATTGGAGCAGATTCGCGCCGACGAATGCGACCAGCCACAGCCAGCGGGTATCAAGCAGCGATAGCCCCAGTCCGACGAGGACGATCGACCCGGCGATGGAGCGCACCGCGCTCTCGACCGGCCAACCGGCTTCACGAGCGGGGCGCAGCAGCGGATTAGCGTGTTTCTCGTTCACCATGATGTCTGGATAGTACATTACCCCCCTGGGTATTGTCAAACCCTCCGGGGTATGGTAATTTGACAATCGAATATGATTGCGACGAGAAAAGCGAAGGAAACCACACCGCGTCGCGCGACGAAGTCTTCCGCGCGCGCCGGCGAAGTCGCCCTCGAGATCGATGACGGCGCTGTGCGCGATATTATGGCTCGCCTGGCGCGCGTCGAGGGGCAGGTTCGTGCAATTCAACGCATGCTCGACGAGCGCCGCGATTGCCATGCGATCGTGCAACAGCTTGGGGCTGCACGCACGGCGCTTGAGCGCGCGACGGCCCAGCTCATGGTAAGCAGTTTGACCCAGTGCATTCGCAGCGCAAAGAACGGCGCCGACGAAGTTGAGATCCACAAACTGATGGCGACGTTCACCAAATTGCTCTGACTGAGAGACGGCCTGCCGTGCGGAACTTCACGCGAAGTCGATATCCGGTCGTCCATTGAACGAAGGTAGACTTCCGATTGGAAGATTTGGCGAAGGCGTTTTAGGGCCGCGCTGCGGGGTGACGGACCCTAACGCCCTAATCGGCGTCTTAACAAACGTCGAGACCGTTATTGCGTTCGTCCGTCTTCCTCGTCCCGCGGTTCCAGTTAGTACAGTCCGATGAGGCCTATTCTCGACATAGCGTCTTTGCGTTAACCTTCACAGCTGGGTTCGACAACTCTATGGCGGCAGGGTTCGCCGGTCGTTCAAGATCGTGACGGCGGTTCTATACACGCTCATCCCCGTGATAGCCGCGCTGGGTGGCGCGATTTTTGCTGCCGTGAGCCATCCGAGCGAGCGGCTACAAACCAACGTCCAGCACTTTGCGGCTGGTATTATCTTTGCAGCCGCAGCACTAGAATTGTTGCCCCCGGTTCGGGAGCAGCCACCGATCGTCGCGATCATAGGTTTCCTGGCCGGCATCGCGACGATGGTAGCATCACGTCGCCTCAGTCAGAAGCTCGATGAGAGGAATGGCGGGGCACGGGTGAGCGGCCTCATCGTGGCGTCGGCAATCGACGTGCTGATTGACGGCGTGATCCTTGGTGCAACTTTCACAATGAGCGCGAGGCAAGGAATCCTCCTGACGATTGCCCTGGCGCTAGGAGTACTCTTCCTGGGCCTTTCGGTTGCGGTGACATTGCGTCAGGCCGAAGTATCCCAAGGTCGAATCATCGCGATGACAGGCGGCATCGCGCTCGCGATGCCGGTGGGGACGGCGATCGGGGTGACAACGCTCCGCAATGTTACGGCTCCCGTCTTAGCGACTGTCCTTGCGTTCGGCGCGGTCGTATTGATGTATCTCGTTACCGAAGAGCTACTCGTTAGAGCCCATAGAGTGAAGACCTCACCTTGGGCGATGCCGCTCTTCTTTGGAGCGTTTCTGTTGTATCTCGTGATTGAGGAACTGATGGGCTGAGCTTCTAATGAACTTGACCCGGTTTCCCGGTTGGACACTTGCCCATTCAGGACGAAGGAATCCACCCGCAACGACACCACGAACGCTACCCGCCGGAGTTCCAACACAAACTGGTCGAGACGATCACCGTTAGCAAGCGGAATGCCGTGCGATCTCTCCATCAAGCGGTCATACATAGGAATCTTTCAATACACCCATGGCTGGCACAAGTTCTACTCGGCTAGCGCGCCTCGAGAAAGCTCGTTGGAGGGTACCCTATGGTTCGCACTGATCTCGATGGCCTGACGCAAGCGGAAGCCGCCAAACGTCTAACGGCCGATGGCGCCAACACCGTGAGCGACGAGGCGCGCGAGCCGCTACGCGAGGTAATCAGCAAGTTCTGGGCGCCGGTGCCATGGCTGCTTGAGGCGGCGGTCATTCTGCAATTGGTTCTCCACGATTATGTGGAGGCGGCAATCGTCTTCGGGTTGCTCGTCTTCAACGCGCTTCTGGGTTACCTCCAGTCGAGCCAGGCGCAGTCGACGCTCGCCGCGCTGAAGTCGCGGCTCGCCTTGAACGCCTCGGTTCGGCGCGATCGCGCCTGGACCGTCGCTCCCGCCGCCGCCTTGGTGCGCGGCGACATCATCAAGTTGTCCCTTGGGGGCGTCGTAGCCGCCGATGCGCATATCGTGAGCGGCGAGGTGCTGCTCGATCAGTCGATGCTTACGGGCGAGTCGGTCCCGATCGAAGCGGGAACGGGAGCGCAGGCCTATGCGGGGTCGCTGGTCAGGCGCGGCGAGGCGGTCGCAGAGGTCACCGCAACCGGTGAACGCACCAAGTTCGGGCGAACGGCAGAACTCGTTCGCGGGGCCGGCGTGGTTAGCTCCCAGCAGAAAGCCGTGCTGCGCGTGGTGCGAAATCTCGCCGCGTTCAACGGCGTCGTCGTCGTGGCGCTCTTGGCCTACTCAATCACTCTCGGTCTATCGACCGCTGAGATCATCTCGCTTATCCTTACCGCGGTCCTGGCCTCCATCCCGGTCGCTCTACCCGCGACCTTCACGCTCGCGGCTGCGATCGGTGCGCGTTCTTTAGCCGGAGCCGGTATCTTGCCGACACGACTATCTGCCGTCGACGAGGCTGCCTCGATGGATATTTTGTGTTCGGACAAGACGGGGACGTTGACGTTGAACGAATTGACAGTCACCGCAACCCGTCTGTTTGCTGACTTTGATGAAGCCCGCGTCCTGAACTTGGCTGCGCTTGCGAGTTCCGAGGGAGGGAATGATCCGGTCGACGCAGCGGTCAGGGCTGCGGCCGCGAAAGAGCATCGTGACGATCTTCCCGCCCTGCTGAGCTTCGTGCCGTTCGACCCCAAGACTAAAATGTCAGAGGCATTGGTGACGTGCGAGCCCGACAATCTTAAACAACGCGTGATCAAGGGCGCGTTCGCAACGGTAAGCGCTCTGGCCGCGCCCGAGCCCAACGCCGCGACGATCGCGAATGAATTGGAAGGTCAGGGTTATCGCGTCTTAGCTGTCGCCGTTGGTCCGCCAAAGGCGCTCCGGCTAGCAGGGCTCATCGCGCTGAGCGATCCGCCCCGACCCGATTCCGCGTCGCTCATTGGGGAGCTGGCCACTCTCGGCGTCCGTACGGTGATGGTCACCGGCGACGCACCGACAACAGCTCGGATCGTCGCTGCGGCCGTCGGGCTCGTCGGCGGAGTATGCCCCACGGGTCCATTACCGGAAGCCCTCGCACCTGAGAAATTTGCGGTCTATGCGGGCGTGCTACCCGAGGACAAGTTTCGCCTCGTGCAGGCGTTCCAGAAATCCGGCCACGTCGTCGGTATGTGCGGCGACGGGGCGAACGACGCGCCGGCGCTGCGCCAAGCGCAGATGGGTATCGCCGTTGCGACCGCAACCGATGTCGCTAAATCCGCTGCCGGCATCGTCCTGACAACATCGGGTCTCGCGGGCATCGTCGCAGCGGTTAAGGAAGGGCGCATTACGTTCCAACGCATCCTCAGCTACACGTTGAACTCGATTCTTAAAAAAATCGTCATGGTTCTGCTTCTCGTCGTCGGACTGATCATGACCGGTCACGCAGTACTTACCCCGATGCTGATGGTCATCCTGATGGTCGTCGGCGATTTCCTGGCCATGTCGCTGACCACGGACAACGTAACGCCGTCGGCAGTGCCAAACGTCTGGCGGATCGGCTCCCTTACGATCGCGGGTGTCGGCATCGGGTTGTGTTGCCTGACATTCTGCAGCGCAATCCTCGCTTTCGGGGCCTTCCAACTCCATCTCTCTCCCGATGCGCTGCGGACGCTGGCCTTCCTCACGGCGGCGTTTGGCAGCCAAGCCACGATCTACGCCATACGTGAACGTCGTCATCTGTGGTCGTTGCGTCCGAGCCGCTGGCTCGTTGTATCTTCCGTCGGCGACGTGCTGGTAAGTACGCTCCTAGCAGTGTTCGGCATTCTGATGACGCCGTTATCTTGGATGGTCGTTGGTGGGATCTTCGTCGCTGCGGTCACATTCGGTATTGCGCTGGACGTCATAAAGCTGCCGCTTTTCAAGCGCTTAAGACTTTCATAGCGTAGAACTGGCCTGAACACCGGCCCCAAATACATCAGACCCACCTCATCCCACTGCCTCTGAATGACAAGGATAGCGTTGTGCCCGGACGTAACGAGATTCGCGAGGGCTAGAGTATGAAACGTAAGGTGTTCGTTTCCTCGACCACGGCCGCAATGCTCGGCACGAAGGTGTCCGGCGCGTCAGCACAACCTGCGGGCGGCGGTGCGCTTTCAGTCCGGCCGACGAGCGGCGGCCCACTGGTTACGCCAAACGACACATTCTTCGTCTACTCGCAGATGCGAACGCCGGCGCAGCAGGCCGTCAACGTCCAAATCGACGGTTTGGTCAAAAACGCGACCCGCTATAGCGAGAGCGACCTGCAGAACCTGCCGCACGTCAAGCATCTCTGGACCTTCGAGTGTTTCGTCAACACCGCAGGAGGGCCGTTGATCTACACGACGGGATTCGAAGGCGTCCCGCTCTCCGCGTTATTTCAAAAAGTCCGTTTGAAACCTCAAGCCCGGTCGGCCATCGTCGAGACGAATGATGGCCATCCACCGTTCTTGCTTCCGCTGACCGAACTTCAACGCCCGGGCGCGATGCTGGTTGCGGCGATGGGCGGAAACCCAACGGCCTTGGAGCACGGCGGCGCCTATTCGAAGTTGCTCATCCCGGGCGCAGGCGGCAACCATGGCCCGAAGTGGGTCAGCCGTATCACGCTGGTCTCAGACGATGCGCCAGAGCATCCCGCGCCGCCGATGGCGGGCTTCCTCTTCCCATCGCCCCCAGAAGCAATCGGCTCGCTCGCTGGCGTGACGCTAACCGGCTACGCATTCGCAGGCCCGGAACGTGTCGGGGCCGTCGAGCTGAGCACCGACGACGGCGCGACCTATCAACGTATGCCGCTCCCCGCGCAAGCCGACCCCTATCTCTGGATGACCTGGGAGGTGACGTGGCGTCCACCGCAACGCGGCTTCTACGTGCTGCGCGTACGAGCGATGAGCACGAGCGGCCGCAAACAAGATGTGCCACATGTCATCGCGGTCGAGGTCCGCTGATATGCGCGCGCTGACCGATCAACTTCGCGCTATGCGCCGGCCCCTGCTCCTCCTGACGACGCTGTTCTTCACGATCCTGCTGCTCGAAGTTGATCTCGGCCATCAACCTGTGATTGCGGAGCATGCGCCGAGCCTAGCACTCTTGCCGATCGTCTGGCTCTCGGCATCTCTCCTACTACTGATCGCGGTGCAACTGAAATTGTCCGTGTGGGCGGGCGTCGCGGTCGAAGTCGCGATGGGGATCGCCGCCGTTGTCGGAATCATCGGCTCCGTCGCGCATCTCGCCGCGAGCGGGGTGACGCTGGATCGGCTCGATCTGTTGTTCTCGCCGACCCTCTGGGCCGGACCCACGTGCCCGAACTGGCCAATCGCCATTTCCGTCGCCGCGGTTCTCGGCTTCGTCGCAGCGTTCGGCATCGACGAAGAGGAAGGGCGCCAGCCTGCCGGCGCCGTCGACAAGAGCGCCTCGATCGCGTTCGTGCTGATCATCGCCGGGATCGTCCTCTCGGTAACGCCCGGAACGACGGCAGCGAGTGCGGACTGCTTTGCGCTTGCTGCGTTATTGCTATTTGCACTCATGCTCGGACTATTGGTTGCGACGACGCTCGTTCGAAGGAGTTCGTAAATGCGCACTGGGTTTGCGATCCTTGGATCGGTCATCGTCATCGGTGTCGCTTTTGGAATCGTTTTCGCGCTCTGGCATCAGCAGGACGGTGCGCGAGCCGTTGCGCTCGGCATCCCTTACACGGATTACAATTGGCACACGGCACACGGACAGGATCGCGGCTGTGCGGCCTGCCACGGCACGCATCTCGCCGCGGATGTCAGCCGGCTTGTCGTGGCCCGGCCCAAACCGGTGCTGCACGGTATTTTCGCGACCAGCTACAACATCCCGATGCGCGTCGAAGACTGCCTCCTCTGCCATGGGGCGAACACGACGCTTCCCTTTGCCGAGAGCGTGCATTCGCTGCACTTGCATTCCGCGGCGTTCGTCAATATGGGCGGCAACTGCGAGTCGTGTCACGCGATGGTGAAGGGCAAGTTCGAGTTGTACGACGACGAGACACGTTACGATGTACTCAACGGTGTCGAGAAGGCGCCGACGCCGGCGTTCTCGGCGGCGGCGACTGCTGCAATAACGCGATTCGTCGGCCGGATTGCGGCTTCGCACTAGCCGATGGTCGGCCGATTCTTGATCCTTATGGCGACGGCACTCCTCGGATCGCTCTTCATCGAGATCTCGATGTATCATCCGATCGTCGCCATGGAACGCGATCCCGTCGCCATCGTCCCAGGCGTTGCTGCTGCGTTGGCGATTTGCGGCGGCTTCCTCTACCTCGCGTTCGCGAACAGACTTACGGTCGTCATCTTCGCGCTGACGTGCTGCATCGCGATCGTCGTCGGGTTGCTCGGCACGGCGATCCATCTCGCGGTGCACGCCTCGAGCATCGGTGACTTGGCGACCAACGCTCAGGCGTGGCTGGGCAATCCGCCCACCCTTGCGCCGCTCTCCTTCGCCGTAGGCGGATGTTTGGGACTCGTACCGTTGGCCTGGCGCTTGGAAATCACGCCGTGTCCGCCGACTGTGAGCCGGCTTCTCGAGGGCATCGGAGCGGTCGCCGGTCTCGTGGCCGCTATTGCCGCAACACAACCGTACGAGGGCACGATCGCGCTGATCGCGGTCATTTCTGGGCTCGCCTTCGGAATGCTCGGTTACGCGATCGAGTGCGCTTGCGCCGCGGTCAGTAACGGCATTTTGAGGCGACAAGCTTAGCTGGAAAGCGTTCTTGTCCCCCCGGTTCAGTTTTTGAAGCCTCGGGCATCGACGCGAGCAGCATCCGCTCGATCTTCAAGAGTTTTACGAAACCAGCCAACGTCGGCGACAGAGCGCGGCGGCGCTGCGCGGGGCTCAGGGTCGGTTTCAGACTCACGCGTGGCAAACGCACCTCCGGTCGACCGGAGTCCCAATCTCCAGGAAAAACCCAATCACCCGGTTCGGCGGGCGTGTCGGTCAGGCCGATTGCTTGAGCGCGCGGTAGATCGTGGCGCGTCCCACCTTCAGCATCCGGGCCACCGTTGCGGGCGTCTCACCGTCAGCGATCAGCTTCTTAACGAGCCGGAGCCGCGTCGGATTCAATGCTGGGCGGCGACCCATAACAACGCCACGCTCCTTTGCGGCGGCGATTCCCGCTTGAACCCGCTCCTGGATCATCGAACGCTCGTACTCCGCCAGCGCACCGAAGACCGAGAAGATCAGTCGGCCGGAAGCGGAGGTCGTGTCGATGTTCTCCGTTAGGGAGACGAGGCCGACGCCGCGCGCTTGTAGGTCCGTAACGATCTCTAAGAGATGCTGGAGACTACGGCCGAGCCGATCCAACCGCCAAACAACGAGCACATCGCCGCAGCAAAGCTCCGAAAGGCACTGATCGAGTCCTGGACGTACGCGGAGCGATCCTGACGCACCCCGATCTTCGTAAACGCGCACGCATCCGTACCGTTGCAAAGCGTCAAGCTGTAGGCCGAGCTTTTGCTCTTCGGTGCTTACACGCGCGTATCCGACAACGCGCTTAACTTCTGATACGGGATTTTGAGACGCAGAAACCGTTGCCATTGTTACCTGTTACAATTGTACCACAAAGTGTAGGTTTCGGACGCTTACGTCGACGACGCGTGCACGCGCTAAGCGTTGACTAACGCTCGTCTTTGGATTCCGGCGCATCAGAGTTTTGTTTTTTCTTTGCCTGCAGTGCGATCACACGATCATACTCAGCCCGCCACGCTATCATGATTTCATCCACGAGTTCATCGATATGCTCTGCGTCGTAGCGGAAGTACATCTTACCGTGCGGTTTATCAGCAGCAGATTCTGCTGGGAGTTTTTCATCACTCATGATGCATGACATCACCACACGTGTAGGTCGATCCCTGCTCGAACGCGCCGATTCGTCGGTGCAACCTTTTGGCTTAGGACGGGTCTCCGTTTCCTTCGTACTCGTGCTACTATGTGCTGTGTTGTTAGGGGGATCGCGGTACCGATTCGGTACGCAATGGTAATGACCAGAATTGCTGCTTTAGGGTCTGCGAACGGCGTAAGTGATCCTCACGCACGGTGTTGGAGTTCGTCTAGGCACCGTGCTGGGTAGTCGTTCCTGATCTTACGAGCGATCTTGATCTTTTATACTGAGCAGACTATGCTTACTCGCTTTCCCGCCGCCGATTTTTCTTTGCGAGCCCCCGATAAGCCCCGGCCAGTGAGCGTTGCTGAGGGGATCAAGTCGGGGAATCTTCGCCTTAGCCCGCATTCGCCGGATGGAATAGCGGGAAATACATCTTAGCCCGGATTCACCGGATGAGTTTGTAGATCCACTGCTAAGTTGAAGCGGTTTTGCTATAATTGACAGGTGATTCGCGCTCATCATGTGAGGCAAACGTGACGGACCCGACGGGTGAAGCCCAAAACGGCGTTCTTCGACTCGATTTCGACCGCCGCGTCATGGTTCAGTTTCGCGGATCAGTTGTCACCTCGAATGCGGGTCTGCTCGCATATCGCGAACTCGATGATGCGCTCGGCTTGAGCGAAATGGCGGGCGAACATCTGGCCGACGCGCGCGCGGGCAAGAACGGCCGTCATGCGTTGGTCGGCCTGCTCCGACAATCGGGGTGTGGCTGTCTCGGCGGGGTACGAACACGTGAACGATACCGAGCCAACCTCCCACTCAGCGGAGCAGACGTCCGGGTAAGAGCGCTTTTGTGAAAACGGCGGCTTTACCGCCGCCCGGCGGTGACAGGTAGAGTTTCGGACCGCTCACCCGATACGAATAGTCGCGGTGAGTGCTGCCTTCGGCAATGCTGAGCGTCGTTGCGCTCGGCGTCGCATGAGTGTCATTTTCTGATTTCACGCTCGGCAAGCTTCCGATGATCGCGCCCAAGCCTGCCGCCACGTAGCTCGCACTCAGCTTCCCGTCGGCCGCAAACGTCAGCTTGGTGAATTGCGGACCACCGTTATTGCTGCCTTTCGGCGTATCGCCGTCACGCGTCCACGTCCCGAGAGGTGGCGCCGTTTTCTTGGACAGCGATCGGCGTTTCTTAAGTGAATGACGCTGCGGGCTATGCCGCGATTTGAGCTCGCGGTGAATTGAAGTATACCTGGTCGGGCGTGCTGCCGTCGAGTGTCGAGTGCGGTCGATCGCTGTTGTAGAAGTTGACGTACTTGCCGATGCCGTGAGTGCGCTCGAGGTCGTGGGCCAGGTCATTGCGGAACTGGAAACGGCCGTTTGGAATTGACCACTGAGGGGGGCTAAGAATCTGCTGCATCATGAGCGTGTCGATGTTTTTTGGCGCACCAGAATTCGACACGTAATTCGTTTTAAGCGTCATTTGTAGGAAGCACGGACCAGATTTGGTTTCAGTGCCGGTCCGCGGCGACGGTCCAGCCGCGCTAGTCGGGTCTGTGACCAAAACTGTGACCATTTTCGCGAAACGAAAACGAAAAAGTCACGAGGTTACGAGCTTTTTCGCCTGTTTAAATTTAGCCCCAACGGGATTCGAAAGCGTGATTTGGGCGTCCCGGTGGGGCAGCCTGAGGCAATCGGTGCTGAGGGGGCAGCCGGACTGGCACGGTCAGGCACGCGCCGGCAGTCCTCGTCGCCGCCGGGGTGACCAGATTTGTGACCAGTCTCCCGTCGCTTTAAAGGCCCTAATCAGTGGTCATGACCTTCAGCAACGATCACGAAGGTGGATATTTCCCGAGCCAATTGAGGACCCGTCGCACAATTTTGTGTCTAGTCCGGCGAAGGCGCGGTCCAGGCGCCGACGCACATTCCCATCAAACCACGGTAAAATGGCTGATATTCGATAAAATCAGGCGTCGCGTCGCGTAGCGCGCCGAGCGCCACGAGCCAGGTTCGGAATTCAATCTCGCCGTGCCGAAGAAGATCGTCGCTGGTGAGACGGGCTAGGTCGGCGCCATGGTTCTCCAACATGGCTGAAATCAGCTGGCGATCGAAGTCTTCGTCGATCGCACCGTGGGTCATATCCCCGTGATAACGGCGCCATGGATAGCCGGCCGTAAAGTGCGAGAGGCCTCCACTTGCGTAGATGCAGACCGATCCGACGCCGGCACACGCTTCCACGGCTGAGCGGATAACTTGGCCAACGTGAAAACAGCGAGCGGGAGACGGTGCGGGCTCATGAATGGCGTTAACGAAGATCGGAACGACCGGAATGCGGGCGCCCGGGTCGATTACACGCAGAACCGGACCGACCGCGTGCGCGCGGAGATGATCGTCGGGAAAGGCATAGACGGCGGTAAGGTCGATGTCGCTGCGTACGCAAGATTCGAGAATCGCGTTTGCAAGAACGGGATGGCCGAGGACCCGCGGCGCGCTATCGGACCGATCTATCCGGAACTCTTCGCCGAGGTATATGCCGAACTGAGGAATTGTATTCGTGAAGTTTTCATCTTGATCGTCTGCGACGATGATGATCGCATCGGGTCTTTGACGTTCTAAGGTGGAGCGCAATTGGGCCAGCGCGCCGTCGATGCGCTCGTATCGGGCCCGAACGAGCTCGTCGGTCTCGCCCGCAATTTCTGCAGCGTGCTCGACGGGCAACTGCCCGTAGCGCCGTTCGTAGCTCTGCCGATTCTGGAGCCTGAATGTGTCCCACGTGCCCGGATCCATGAGCGTGAAGGCGTGTGACGAGGCCATTCCCAGGGTTACTTGTCCCATATCCGCATCCAGTCTAGGACACTTCTAGCGCAATTCTTGGCGCGTGTCAATTATTGTTCTCAAGATTTTCAACAATTTGTAGGAATCTTTGAATCCCGCGCGAGAAGCGGTCGCCATGGTGCAACGATCGATCCTCGCCGTCGTGGCCGTGCTTGCGCTTCTTGCTGGTCCCGTTCAAGCCGCTCCCGACCCGTACGTCATTCCGGCGATCCTGACGCTTACCGGGCCGGCCGCTAACAGCGGTCAGCAATACGCAGAAGCATTGCGGATCTTCGAGGGCTTCGCGAACCAGCATGGTGGCCTGCGGGGCCGCCCAATTCATTTCGATATTCACGACGACGGATCGCAACCGGCCAACGCGGTCCAATTGCTCTCGGGTATGGTCGCTGCGCACGCGCCGGTCGTGATCGGTCCCTCGCCGACGCAAACCTGCAACGCGTTGATTCCCCTCGCGGCGACAAACGGGCCACTCGTCTATTGCTTCACCCCGGGTTCTCTCCCGCCGCGTAACGGCTACGTGTTCGCAGCAGCGATGGCGCTATCACAATTCGATCGCGGAATGATTCGCTATCTGCGCTTGAAGGGCTATCGTCGGCTCGCCATTATTTCGTCAACGGACGCGAGCGGTCAAACCAACGACGCCGCGACGCGCGAAGTGTTAGCGTTGCCCGAGAATCGCGACCTGAGCATCTCCACGTACGAGCACATCAACCCCAGCGACATCAGCGCGGCGGCGATTGCCGCGCACATCAAGAATTCCGACGCTCAAGCGATCGTCGCGTGGATCGCTGGACCGACCTTCGGCACCGTGTTGCGGGCCCTACGCGACGCCGGCGTCGATCTTCCTCTTACGGCGAACGGCGCCAACACGAATCCCGATACGATGCTGCAGTTCGAATCCTATCTCCCGACCAATATGCCGCTGCCGGGCTTCCCGTTTATGGCGTCGGGAACTCTCTCGAAGACGCCATTGCAACGGCCGGTCAACGACCTGCTTACGGCATATCGCGCTGCCGGAAGCAAACTGTCGCCCGGAACGGGCTATGCTTGGGATGCCGCCGCCATCATCCTCGCCGGCTTGCGGCAGATCGGGCCGCAAGCGACAGCCGAGCAACTACGAGATTACATCCTCGGTCTGCGCCGCTTCGCAGGCATCGACGGCATCTACGACTTCTCGAGTGGCGATCAGCACGGCCTATCCGATGCCAACGTCGTGATGGTCGCATGGGATCCGAAGACAAAAGACTGGCTTCCGCTCAGCCGCCTCGGTTCTATCCCGCTCAAACCGTAAGGAGGCGAACATGGTCTCACGTAGGCAATCCTTCCTCTCAATCGCAGCCTTAGCGGCGAGCGCGCTACCCATCAGTGCCCGTGCGCAAGACCGCGGCCAGATCCGCGTCGGGATGATCCCGATCGACGTTGCGGCGCAAGCGTTTTATGCGCAGGACGAAAGTTTCTTCAAAAATCGGAATCTTGACGTCGACTTGCAAATCGCGAGCAGCGGCGGTGCGATCTATCCGGCAATCGCGTCGGCTTCACTCGATATCGGTGCTGGGAACTTCGTCGCGATTGCGCAAGCGCACTTGCACGGGATTCCGCTCGTTCTGATCGCACCGGCCGGATCGTATTCGGCAAAAACGCCAAGTGCGGCGATCATCGTGCAGAAGAACTCTCCAATTACGACCGCCAAAGATCTCAGCGGCAAAACGATTGCCGTTGACTCGCTGAAGAACCTCGCGTACATCGCTGTAGCGTCTTGGGCGACAAAGAACGGCCTCGACATCAATACTGTGCATGTTGCGGAGATTCCAATGTCGGCCATGGGGGCGGCGTTGGCTGCCGGGCGCATCGATGCCGCGTCAATTCTTGAACCCGCCCTGAGCCACGCGCTCTCTGACAATGACACGCGCATCATCGCCCGGCACTTTGACGCAATTGCGCCTGAATTTCTTGAAGGTGCCTGGTTCTGTACTGCGGACTATGCGAACACGCACCGAGACGTCGCCCATCGCTTCGCCGATGCCATGACTGATGCGTCGAAATGGGCGAACAAGAATCCGACGGCTGCGGGAACTGTGCTTCAATCGTACTCCAAATCGCCGCCGACACCAATTGCCTTCCGAACGTTCTTCCCCGAGCACTTAAAGGCGGCCGACGTGCAGTTGCTCATCGATGCAGCCGCGCGGTACGGCGTGATCGATCGAACGTTTCCGGCGGCCGAGCTGATCGCTCCGGGTTTTGGTTAGGAAATGGACTCTCTAGCAGGACGCGTTGCGATTGTCACCGGTGCGGGACCAAATATCGGACAACAGATTGCTCGAACGCTTGCGAGCCGCGGTGCTGCCGTCGCCTGCAATGACCTGAATGCTGACCGGCTTGACGCTCTTGTAAACGACATTGAGCGAGCAGGCGGCAAAGCCATCGCTATTCCCGGGGATGTCACCGACCCCGATGCCGTCGACGGCATGATCGAACGAACGCAGTCGGCGTTCGGCGTCGTCGATCTGCTGGTAAACAATGCATTCTACCTTAGCCGGCTGGGCGGGCTCCTCACCGTCGATCTCAAGGATTGGTACCGTTCGGTCGATGTCATTCTCTCCGGAACATTCCTGTGCAGCCGTGGCGTCGCTCAGCGGCTGGTCGCCAGCAAGCAGCCCGGGACGATTATCAATATCGCGTCGACGTCGGGACATCGAGCGCGGCCGAACGCGGTCGGCTATTGCAGCGCGAAGGCCGGCATCCTCAACCTGACGCGAGCAATGGCCATAGAGCTGGCACCGCATTCAATTCGCGTCTGCTCGGTATCACCGACGCGCACCGGCACGGTCCCCCTAATGGGCGGCTTCGTTCACGCCAATGCGGACGGCATCCCGATGGCCCGCCTCGGTGAGCCGCGTGATACGGCGGATGTGGTAGCCTTCCTGGCTTCCGATGATGCGCGCTTCATTACGGGCGAAGACGTCCGCGTCGACGGCGGCGCACTTGCGACGTGGGGGCACTCAACGGATGCCGGCGCAGCTGGTCGAACCTAAGGACATGAGCGACTCCGCAGAAGCGAACCCAATGCCTCCCCGAGCCGTTCACATTGAAGAAGCTCCCTACCAGCATCTTCGGCGGGCGATCGTGTCGGGAGAGTTCATGCCGAACGAGCGCTTGATCGAAGCGGAGCTTGCTGATTCTTTAGGGTTTCCGCGGGCCGCCGTCCGCATGGCACTGATACGGCTGGCGCAAGAGCACCTGGTCGAGCGACTCCCCAATCGCGGCGCGCGCGTGCGCCGGATCAGCGAGAACGAAGCGATCGAGTTACTGGAAACGCGAATGGCCTTGGAATGTTTGACGGCGGAGCATGCCGCGCGGGAAGCGACGGAAGAAGATGTCCGCGCGCTCAGATCTATTGTGATGGAGATGGAAACGGCAATCGTTCAGGACCTTAGTCTCTACGGTGAACTGAACACGCGGCTTCATACGCAAATCATCCGCATCTCGAATCATCGGGTCGCCGAGCGCATGCTCGAAGACTTGCGTTCGCGACCCACAGTATTTCACTTCCGTCCTTCGGTGCCGATGCCGCGCGACCCGTGGGAACGTTTGAGACAACACAAAGTCATCGTCGAAGCCATCGCTGCTCACGATGCACCGGGCGCGGTGAGTGCCATGCGCGTGCATCTTTCCGACATCCCTACCTGGATGCGAGCGAACGCCAAAGGAGCGACGTGATGAAACATTTTAGCGCGCCTGGAACCGAAATCTACTGGGATCAGGCGATCTACGAGCGCGAGATGGCGACGATCTACGGTTCGGCTTGGCTGTTCGTCGGGCACGACACGATGATTCCGAACGCCGGCGATTTCATCACCAACTACATGGGCAACGACCCGGTGATCGTGGTGCGCGACCGATCGAACGCCCCGCGGGTATATCTCAACCGCTGCCGTCATCGCGGAAATAAAGTGTGTCTGCACGACAGCGGCAGCACGAAGTCGTTTCGCTGCAGCTACCACGGCTGGACCTACGGGCTGGGCGGCGAGCTGGCCGCGGTGCCGCTGCTCGACAAGGCGTACGATGCTGATTTCCCGCGTGACGAACTCGGGCTCGTCTCCGCAGCGCGGGTAACGACATACCATGGGATGATCTTTGCAACGTGGAGCGCCGACGGTCCCTCGCTCGACGATTACCTCGGCGAGGATCTGCGCTGGTATCTCGAGACGTTCGTCTTCGACGACCCTGAAGGCCTCGAAGTGCTGCCTGGGCGTCATCGGTACGTCGTGCCGGGCAACTGGAAAATGCTTTCGGAAAACTTCGGCGGCGATATGTATCACTTCGCGAGCACACATGCGTCCATCGTGATGCTCGGCCGGGCCGGCCAAGCCGATCGTATTCAGGCGAATAACGACCTCCGCGGCGCCGATACCACATTCTATAGCGTCGAATGCAAGGGCGATCGGAATATTCCGCATGGGCTCGTGCAATTGACATGCGGAACGGGAACCAATACAGCCGAACTAAGTCAAGCGGCGACGATTTCTCCGGATGCGGTGGCGTGGGTTCGCGCCCGTCACGAACGCCGTCGTCGTCTTCTCGGCGATCGGCCTTCCGAGGCCGTCGCGTTTCACACCGGGACGATCTGGCCGAACCTGAGCATGAATGGCTTCGGCGCGGCGTTCTACGCGCGAACGTTTTTGCAATGGCAGCCGCGCGGACCGGAAGAAACGGATGCGTGGCAATGGGCGTTCGTCGAAAAATCCGCGCCACCCGAAGTGAAAGAGCGCATGGCATTCGTGCTAACGCAGCGGCAGTCGGCAGCGGGCCTGGTTGCGCCCGACGACATGGACAACTTTCAGCGCATGCACGACGTGCTGCACACGGCACGGGCTGGAAAACTCGCATTCAACTACGACTTGGGTGCAAAAGGTGAGGCCAGCCTCATCCCCGGCCTTCCCGGTACCGTGATGGAGGCCGTTAGCGAGCGTTACCACCGCTCGTTCTATGAATATTGGGACTCGGTCATGGATGAGAGCCGACGTTGATTGATAGCGGCGTTTCGCTACGTGAGCGCGTCGCGGCGTTCTACGCCTATGAGACGATGCTTCTCGACGAGAATCGTTTGCGCGATTGGCTCGACTTGTGCGACGACGAAATACGTTACGTGATGCCGATGCGGGAGACGCGGCTAGGGCCGCCGTCGAGTAACCCAAATCCGCCGTTCTACCTATATAACGATGACAAGACTTCGCTGGACACCCGCGTTGCGCGGCTGGAGACCGGGATGGCTCTTGTGGAATCACCACCGGCCGCCTCGCAACGTCTCGTTACCGACGTGCACGTGCTCTCGAGCGAACCGCCGTTCTTGGTAGCGCGCTCGAGCTTCCTTGTCGTCCAAGTCCGCGACGAGCGAAACGAAACGCAGTTCACCGGGCGGCGAACGGACCGTTTACGAGTTGTCGATAACGGATTCCGTATTCTGCGCCGTGATATTTTGCTGGTGCATTACGTCCTATCACGCACAATTTCGATGTTTTTTTAACGGGTGCCGACGGCCGCCTGAGACACTCTTGCGGCGGTCCGCCCCATTGGTTCAGCATGCTTCAAGGCCGGGCTGTTCTTTTCACACCTGAAGTTCGTGGCGGCGCTGCTGCTGCTTAACTTTCATGTTGTGGCGCACCACGTCTGGTACGCCTATATTCTAAACCACGTCCGCCCGTTACTCGCCTGGTCACCGTTGTAGCCGATGGAGGCGATAGCAATTGCATCATTTGCGTAGTGGTCTTCTTGATCACGCGGTGGGGTTCCAAGACCTTTGGCCGTGGTGCCGGAACGCTCATCGGCCTTGCGTTGATGGGATGGACAGCATTCGGTCTCATTGCGCTGATGGCCGCGGTGTTCGGTTGGTTTGCGGCCATAATTTTACCAGCCCTCGTACCGCTCTTAATTCCGTTAGGTACGGGCATTTGTGTTTATCGGTTACTCAGC
Organism: Vulcanimicrobiota bacterium; assembly: GCA_003164495.1. Lineage (GTDB taxonomy): Bacteria > Vulcanimicrobiota > Vulcanimicrobiia > Vulcanimicrobiales > Vulcanimicrobiaceae > Lustribacter > Lustribacter caenicola. Next base: position 9,790 of record PLTN01000212.1, on the reverse strand, counting down.
CGACGGGCGAAGCAGCAGAAGTAGTCGGTGGTGGGAGACCCTCGCGGGTCTTCCCACGACCGTTTATTCATATCTCGCGCCTGGGGCGCTGCGTGGCTCAGATAATTTCGAAGGGGCGGCACAACGTCGGGAGTGGTGCGTCCTTATGAGTATGCAGCAGGGTTTTGGGGCGGCCAGAGGAGCAAAGCTGGCCCATTTCGTGCCGAGGCAACCAAGACGGCCGCCAACGCACGCCAAAACCGCCGGAATCCTCCGGTGGCGACTCGAATAGGACGGTCATATGGAGAATCCCGGCTAAACGGGAATCGATCATTTGAACTGCGCCCATACGCTGCCGGCATCGAGATACTGCCTCATCAGATCAATGCGGCCATCATTGTCCAGATGATACACGAAACACTGAGCGACTCGGTATTTCTGTCCGATCAGATCATTTGGGTCTTTCGGAAACGGCCAGCCCCGCTTCTTACCGAATTCGATCAATTCTCGAGTGGCCGTGCCGACGTTCCAATATTCGAAGACACCCCATTTGTCGGCCAGCACATCATTTATTACTTCAGGCTTTTTCTCGGATGTCGATCCGGCTCTCATCCATGATATGACCTCTTGCTTGCCCGTAATCTTATGGTCGTAGGGCATTATGTCCCATTCAACGTCGTCCGCGAGCTGAGTCTCAACGGTCGCCATATCGCCTGATACGGCGGCCCAGATGAGTGTGGAAAGCGGCGTTGCGGCTGACTGATTTTCAGCGTTCTGGTTCGATGCGTCATTCGACATACGGCCGGCCCTTTCTCTCGTGATGAGATTATTTTCCGGTTTGTTCTGCAAGGCGTGGCTTCGCGAGCACATCGATGACGATTGGGATCGTACTCAACGCGCCGATTGCCACCAGCGCCCAGCCGGCACCCTTGCGCGTATCGTGGTTAAGCTTACCGGCGATCAGGAGACCCAAACCTATGCCGAAGACAACGCGAGTGCCGGCAATCAATCCGATTTCAGGAATCGTCAGGCCTCTCTCTTTCATAATACCCCCGTTTACGATGCAAAGTCTTAGAATGGTATTTCCCGTAGGTCCGAGCTTTTAAGCACAAACTCATCCGGCGAATGCGGGTTAAGATGTGTTTCGCGGAATTCATCGGGTGAATGCAGGCTTAGCCCGGATTCGCCGGATGAATGCTGAAAATATATCATAGCGCCGATTACCCGCCACTGCTCCAGTTCAGGCCGCCGACGACCTCCTGAGACCACGGGGAGCGTCGACTTCGGATCGAATACGCTTGCCATATGGGGAATCCCGGTTAATTTATATCATTCCGGGCGTTATCGCGATCACGCGGGAACTGCATGTCTACGGTGATATACCGAATGACCTATGGGAACTCGCCGGGAATCGAAATGCCGGAGACTCCCAGCGCCGACGCCGCCGGCTAACGACGTCTTTTCGTGGCCGGCGGTCTCGAAAATGCCGGCTGCCCGCTCAAGCAGTTGCGATTTCCACTGCGTGATCTGATTGGGATGAACATCAAATCGCTCAGCAACTTCGACCAGGGTCTTGTCGCCTTTGATCGCGGCGACGGCAACCTTCGCTTTGAAGGCCGCCGAGTGGTTCCGGCGCGGTCGTCGTGCCATGACAGCTCCTATCTCAAGGGCTTTTCGCCCTCAGTTGAGCAGAGTCATCACTTAGCCGGCTGTCCGATTATCCGGGGCCACTTCTCATCATGCCCGGGCCATAGCCGCTCCCCAATCCGTAGCCGCCCATCATTCCGGGCCCGTACGGGCCGTATCCGCGCTGCGGGGCAGGCCGCGCCGGCGGCGTTTGTCCGTAGCGCTTGCTGTACGCCGAACGGAGCGTCGCAATATCTCGCGTGCGTTCGCTCGCTACGTCGGCAGCGAGCTGCTTTATTGCAGCACTCGTTGCGCTCTGCTGCGCGGTCTGCGCCATGGAAAGCGCCGTCTGATCGGAATTCAGCAGCATGACCTGGAGATGCTGAGCGAGGGGATATGCGTTGCCGGTCCACGCTGGGTAGTTCGGTGCGCCGGAAGATCCCGGCGCGGGCTGCGCTGCGACGGGCATGGCAAGCCCCAGGCAAAGCGCAACGCCTGCGAAGATCGATGGAGCCGTACGTCTCATGTTCATTCCGATGTCCCTCTTGAAATTGCGTTGCGTTACTCGTTAGCGCGAGGTGGGAAGTTGCGATTCGTACGCGCGTCCGCTTCCCGCGGCTTCAAATACTCCGAGTTGTGTGCACGGCGTTGTACACCCAAGCGACGGTCGCGCCCGCGAGTGCGGCGACCAACACGCCGACGAGCCACATGATACCGAAGCCGAGGAAGAATCCATTGCCAAAGCCGCCCATCATCCATCCCGGCCCGCCGTAGCGACCGCCCATCATGCCGCCAAAACCCATCGCCGGCAAACCGAAGAGTAGAGAAACGACGATTGCTGCGACTGCAGCTGCAACGGCCAATGCCAGAGGATTCAATCGTTGATACTGCTGGGATTCCATCGCATGATACCTTTCCGTCAAACGTGCATTTGAATCGAGGGCCAGAACAGAGCGCGCGTCTTCCTCGGCTTTGCCGCGCGCAAATCGTTCATATACGACCATCTGTAGTACGCTTGAGGTGAAGGTTTCGTGAAGGATAGACGACGGGCAAGCCCTTGGTCCACGCACCGTCTCGCTGCGCGATCGTCGCGAAGATACGAGTCCTAGCGACGGATGGGCTGCGGTGCTTGGCCCTGACGGCGGAAATTTTCAGTACGGCTGAGACCACGTGGGTTTCGAGTTTAGCCCGGATTCGCCGGATGAATGCTAAAAATACATCTTAACCGGGATTCCCCATATGACCGTCCTATTCGAGTCGACGCCGGATGATTCCGGCAGTTTTCAACGACACACCGATGAACCTTGCTAACCTTCCTGTATTGCCGTGCATAACGCATAAGAAGATACCAAGTCCAGGGAGGTTGTGAGGTGTATGGGTGTGCGTTACTTCCTCTGCCTGCTGCCTTCGTATCGTCGAGTTTCAGATCACAGAGGATGAGGGGGTCGAGAGACGGGGATAAGGGGGATGGTGTAGGCATGTAGCCCATGTAGGGTCTTTCAAGAAGTCTCGGATGATGATGTTAATCATAGCAATTTGCTGAAAATGCCTACACTCGACTACACCACTACACTGACGACCTGGAGATGGTCTTTCTAGAACAGCTTCGTACCGCTCTTTGCATCCTCCCCGTGATCTGCTAGTAGCGCCAGCCCATGCAAACGGAACCCTTTACTGTTTCTAACCTTCACAACCCCGTGTGTTTTGATGCTCTCCGTCACCTCCGATTGCTTCGGAACTTCGAGGCCATTATCTTCACACCAATCGGTGAAAGCAGCACGCAGTCTTTTCGCACTAATTGTCAACTCACGCTCAACGACACACATGTCAGCCAAGAACTGGGCGAACTGATCATTCGCCGTGATGTATGATTCCGTCGCCGATTCCATGGCTGTTGCAGTACCAAGGCCGTCCTTCTGCCACTCAACCGCACCTCGAACAATCCACGCCAAAATACCTGAAAGTTCATCCCGCAAGTGCTCGCGTAGGTATTTATCAAGCCGTTCCGCGCCGAACGTGACGTGAAATGGGATAACCCTCAAGCGGCGCTGCAGAGCCTTATCGCTACCGTCTATCTTCGGCAAATGATTGCATGCGAGCATAATCTTAAATTGTGGTATGAAACTGAACCACTCCTTAAAGAGAAACCGCGCCGGAACCGTATCCCCACCAGTCATATCCTTAACCGCGGCCTCATCAAGACATCTGCCTCGTGTTGTTTCGCTTGCCCGCGCAAGCCGAACACCAAGAAGTGCTGCCAAAGCATTCGGTACGGCACCGGAGCGTTTGGCTAGAATAGTTTCGGTTGCAGTTCTGGCCGAATAATCACCAAGAACATCCGCTAGTGTTTCAAGGAAGGTTGTCTTGCCATTGGCTCCGGTTCCGGTCAGAAAAAAGATAACTTGTTCGCGCGTATCACCGGTGGCGCAATATCCAGCGGCGCGGCGTACGCAGTCCAATAGCTCCGTATCGTCGGAAAATACTTCATGCAGAAAGCGTTGCCAGCGATCAGCAGTTGCGTGAGGATCGTACTCAACCGGGACGATCTTGCTAATGAGATCTTCAGCAGAGTGTTCCCTAAGCGCTCCGGTGCGCAGATCGACGGTACCATTTAGGCAGTTAAGCGCAAAATGATCGGGATCAAACATATTTGGCGCAATCGTCAGGTCCTTACGAGCACTTTCGAGCATTTTCTTTAAGTTTTGAGCCGACTCTAAGCGCACTGCGATCCAAGCAACTTTTGATCGAGCCTCATCCTCATCTTTAAGCTGTGTCGCGACGCTATAAAGATCGATGCTTAACTTCTTTGCTAAGCGGTAGATAGCTTCATCATCATCCCGGGCCCAACGCTTACCATCGAAAATATAATATCGGCGCTCTTGAACAACGTAACGAACGCGATCACCATTGAACTTTATGAACCACAGTGCTGCGGCGGCATCAGTGCACCGGAGGTACTCTTTTGGCGGCGCTTGTCCGTCGAACGCGCAATTCGGCGATGCCGACGTTGGTTTTGTTGCCCCAAAGTCAGGCTGCGTCGAGAGCGCCTTCCCGATTGTTATCTGTCCATAAGTTGACCCGTCAGATGCATGACGCTCATCCCACTTGTCGCGCATGAGTGCGGACGCCCGAAATATGCGGTCAATGCGGACATGATCCGGACCGGTCCAGAAGTTTAGTTTTCCGCAGAGAGCGAGGTCGGCTGCGGAATGATCGTCACCGTATTCTGCGAGATTGCCCTCATCATATAGGCGATGAAACTTCTCGCCATTTTTTGCTTTACGCGCCTTAGTGAGTAGCTGTTCATCTGATAGGGTAGGATGCGCGGACTGACTCGTGGCGATGTACGTCTTATGGACTTTCCAGATTGCCGATTTTCGTTCTTCTACATCTTTCGGTGTGTCGGGAAAACGATTGCCAGTGATCGTGAAGTAACGACCAAGCGCGTACATTTCTACGTTATCGCGACGGCAACCACCGGGCGGTAAAGTGCCGCGCACGATAATGTGCAGGCCTTTCCCACTGGACGAGATTTCCGTATATGAGGAAAGCTCTGAGACAATCTCCCTGGCCCAGGAGAAGAGGTTACCGTCATCATCTACGGCATGATCGAGATCGATCCCGATGATCCCGCCAGATTTTTTGAACACGAAGCCGATGCCGTCGAAGTCGCCGGACCGCATTGCCCCCACTGCATCTTCGAATGAGGACCACGTCGTAGGATCAGTGGAGCTTGCTTTGCCGCCGCTGACCGAATAGGGTACTTTCGTGGGTTTGGGCGTGCCAGCCCGATGTGCGTACCGCCAAGTAACCCATTGAGGAAGATTCCGCAACTCTGCCGGGATCGCGTCAACATTAATGTCGGCGGCCATTTAGCGGCACATGTTTCTGGCCGCGAAATCCAAAACGGCCTGAGTTGGGATTCGTCGTGAGCGGTTGAACTTAGCGAACGCGAGCACGCCGCTGCTCATGAGAGCGTAGACGCTCGACTGGGCGATCCGCAGAAAGAGCGCAGTCTCCCGCACCGTCATGAACCCGTCGCGGACGAGCGCCAGGGTCTCGGGGCCTGGACGGGAGACAGGGAGCAAGACCCCTCCGCGAGGTCCAGGATCGGCCTGCTGTGCGACCGACAAAGAAAAAACCCCGTCGTTACAAGGTTTGAACTGGAGCCGACGAGCGGATTTGAACCGCTGACCTGCTGATTACGAATCAGCTGCTCTACCAACTGAGCTACGTCGGCATCGGGTCCACAGGGACCGACCAGCGCGAATGCGCCGTAAACGCTCAGTTTTCCTATGCTGTGCAGGTCACCGGTACAAGTCCCCTCGCCGGCTGAGCGAGTCCGTAGAGCAGCTTACCATCGGGTCTGAGCGAAAATAAAACTCATACTGCATATGAGTTTTCTCGTTCTGGCAGATCACATGTCCATGTTTTCGGAGGCATGAAAAGAGGCCGCGGCATAGCATGCCACCGCCTCTTGCCATTTCGGAAAGGGGAACAGTCCCCGAAGCCTTCAGTTCCTCGGGCTCCCTTGCTCTAGGGCCGCCTCATCAGTGCCGTCGGCGTCGTCGTTCCGAGCGCGCCGCTCACGGGACCGGGGGTTCCCGATCCGTTCACGGTGCCGGCGTAGTTGAACACCGGCGTTTGATCGGCTGTTCCCGGGTTGCCGTTGCTGCCCGCGTTGTTGCCGCTGACGGCGACACCGCCGGTGCCGCCGGTTCCGGCCGTCGCGCCGGCACTGCTCTGACCGCTATTCGTGATCGTGAGCGATCCGGCGGTCACGAAGATCGCGGGGCCTGCAGCTGCACCGCCGCCGCCGCCGCCGGACGAGCCGGGGGTGCCCATGAAGCCACTGGTGGTCGCACCGGCCGCGCCACCGGCGCCGCCCGAGACGGCGCCCGCGACGATTCCGCCGTTGCCGGGCGTACCGGCGCTCGAGTAGCCGCCGCTGGCCCCGGCTCCGCCGCCGCCCACGCCACCGCTGCCGCTGACGCCGCCGGATTCACCGCCGCCGCCACCGCCGCCGAAGCCGCCGTTGCCGCCGATATTGAAGTTCGAGCAGTTCGATGCCCCACCGCCGCCGCCGCCGAAGCCGCCGTTGCCCGGTCCGGTCGACGACGCCGCGGATCCGGCGCTATTCGAGCCGTACGCAACCCCGTCGGTACCATACCCGCCGGCCGAACATGCGCCGCCGCCACCGCCCCCGCCACCTACGCCGCCGGCACCACCGGCAGCGTTGGTCGATGCGGAACCCGCACCCAGAACACCGCCGCCGCCGCCGCCGCCGTAACCGACGAGACTCAGCGTGCCGCCGTCGGCATCGAGACCGCCGCCGCCGCCGCCGCGATAGCCGGACTGTCCGGCGGCGCTGCCCCCGTTGCCGCCGACTGTCGTACAATGCGTGAGGTAGTCGTTACTGATCGTCACCGCAGCCGACGACTGATTCACGAAGACGCACGCGCCCGCGCCGAACCCGCCACCGCCCGGACCTGCGGTCTGATTGCCGCTGCTGTTGTCGCCGCCATTGCCGCCCTTCGCGAGGGCGTTCTGCAGGGCAAGATTGCGAATGGCAACCGTTCCGGTATCGACGAAGAACACGCGGTAGAGGCTCGCGCCGTCGATCGTGACGCGGCCGTAGTAACCGCCGTCGATCGTGACGTTGTGCTCGATCGGCGGCAGCGGCCCGGCCAGCGTGATGGTCGATCCGCCCATGGCCGTCGTATCGAACACGATCGTGTTTCCGGCCGGTGCGTTGCTCATCGCGTAGCGCAGATCGCCCATTGCGCCGGCGCCGCTGCCGGGCGGGGAACCGGGAGCAGTGTCGGTCGCGAGCGTCACGACACTCACGCCGGTATTGCTGACGCTGAACGCACTCGCAAGCGTCGCAGTGTTCGAGCCGTCTGTAACCGACACGTTGCGCACGCCCGTCGCGGCTTCAGCGTCGGTGAAGATCGTCGCCGTCAGCGAGGTCGCGCTGACATATGTCGTTTGAACGGTCACGCCGGAACCGCTGACCGCAATCGTGCTCGCGTTCGTGAAGCCCGATCCGGTGATGGTCGCCGTCAATTCGGTTCCGATCGTGCCGACCGCGGCGCTGATGTTCGTAAGCGTGAGTGACGGCGCCGACGGCATGAAGGCGATACTCGCCGTCGTTGCGCCGCTGGAGCCGGCGGTGATCGTCGCGGACGCGAGGGTCGCGCCGGTGTAGTTCAGCGTCGCCGTATCCGCGGAGCTCAACAGCGTGCCGGACGGCGGATTATCGCTCCCGGACGTTACGATCGTCGTCGCCCCCGATGTGTCGCCGTCGGTGAGCGTAACCGAATGGAGGTAGGTGCCGACGATCGTGTTGCCGCTCGCGTCCTTGGCGTTCACGATGAACGCATGCGGTGATGTGAACGCGGTGCCGGTCGTTGCGCTCGGCAGACCGGAGATGACGAACGTCGATGCGGCGCCGTTGAGGATCAGCGGCGTCGTTGCGGTATTCGCTTGATTCGCGGCGACCGCGATACCCAGGGTTGCTTGTGAAAGCAGGCTCCCGGCAGGAGCGGTCGGCGACGTACCCGTCTGCTGCTGACTGTACGTCGAGACGACGAACACGTCGGTGCCGGCTGTTGCGGGCGCCGAGACGGTGCACGTCAGCGGCGATCCCGTACAGTTCGGATTGCTCGTCGTGAGGTTGGTCGCGATCGTGCTCGGCGAGCCGGTATACGCCGAACCGTTGACGGTCGTCAATGTGATCACGACCGACTGCGTCGACGGCGACACGTAGGCCGGCGTGCGCTGGTTCGCCGCAGTTGTGGTTGCGGCCGGCACCGTGATCGTGAACTTCGCGGTCGTCGCCGCGCCGCCGGATGCCGGAGCGCTTGCAACGGGCGCAGCCGCCGGTGTCAGTGTGGATTGTCCGCCGCCGCTGCATGCAGCCAGAGCGATCAACGCGAGAGTTGCGAGAGCGCGCGTTTGCTTCATCATTGGATCGGCACTCCCAAGGTCGTGACGCTTACGGAAATCGTGGCCTGGTGCGTGAACGCATCGCTGACGGTGATCGTACACGCGCCTGCGGCAACCGACGTGACGGGGAACGCGCCGTTCGTCAGCGCTCCCAACGTCGCGATCCCGCTGCATCCGCTCATCGTGATGCTCATGGTTCCGGGGTCAGTCACCGTGACGGTTTGCGTTTGCGCCGTTCCGTTGAACGTAAGTGCTGCCGGTGAAACGGCCAGCGGTCCGGCCGATGCCGTCGGCGAGGGCGCCCGGCTGGAAATGCCGGTTATGGTCACCGGAAACGACGAGGAGTGTCCTTGGTCATCGTTGACGATGATCGTCGCGCTGCCGTTTGCGACCGCTGTGATCGTGAAGGTGCCGCTGCCGTCGGCCGCGCTCGCTCCTGTCGCTTGCGTGCTGCGCATGTTCGACGAACTTTGCAGCGTCGCCGGCGAAACGGTCGCGATGGCCGTGTTCGACGACGACGCCGTATACGTGCCGTGATAGCCGACTTCGCTCACGGTGAGCTGCGTGTTCGTCACCGCCGCGCTCAACGCGAACGACGTGGTGTCGCTCGAAGACTGAATGACGGGCGTCGAGTTCGGCGTGGAGGAGACCCCGCCGCCGCAGCCCGCAAGCACGAGCGCAAACCCAAATATCAGAATAGCTGAACGACGACGGACCATGCACACCCCAGGAGCGACGCAATCATGACGCCTTGCTCCAAGGCCGCCATCCTATCGTTCGGCTGCCCGTAGCACTTTCTTAAGGGGGGCGTCGCTTCTTTTACCGCTCCGCGCTACGGCGGGTGGACTTGGACTTACGGGCCATCGTGCGTGTAGGCATCGATCATGCGCTGGCCGGGTAGAAGCTTTTCAGGAGTACAAGCGCATGCCGATTATTCGCCTGATCTACACGACCTTTCCGGCCGATCAAGCTGCCGAAGCGGAAAAGGACTGGCGCGAGGAGTGCGCGCCGCTGATGATGCGGCAAGCGGGGTGCCAAGCCGAAAAACTCTTGCGCTGCAACCACCAGCCGGGCGAGTACGTGTCCTATTCCGAGTGGGCCGATAACGCGAGCATCGAGGCGTATCTACGGAGCGACGATCATCAAGAGATCAAACGACGGACCAGCGGCATCAAGGGAGCGACGGTCGTCGTCAAGACCTACGACGTCGTGAGCTAGGGATTCTCTGATTTAGTGA
>PLTN01000123.1 GCA_003164495.1 Vulcanimicrobiota bacterium | reverse complement strand
CTGTTCTGCATCTGGTACTGCACGTCGAGGCCATGATGCGCGAAGAAGCCGTTGTCGATGGCGTACCAGATCTCGGCACTCGAGGGCAGCGTGCCGACCGTGACGGTCATCGTCGTCTGGGCGCGTACCGGTCGCGCGACGGCGAGTGCGGCACCGCCGGCAAGGGCAGCTACAAAGCGGGAGCGATCCATCACGACTTCTTCGCTCCGTTGGAAATACTTCCGGCGAGAGGGCCGAGGGTCAGCGCGCCGCGGTGAGCTCCACTCCGACCAGAGCGCCTTCTGGAAGTCGGCCGGAGAGAGAATGCCGTGCGGGGCGTTCGTCCGCGTTAGGAAACTGCTTCGCCCAGACTCGGTCGACGGTGTCGCGCGCACTGTGGTCGTGATACCACACGTAGGCGTGACCGATGTCGGCCGCGTCGAAGCCCCCGGCCTCGATGACAGCACGGGCGTCAGAAAAGGCTTTTCCCGTTTGTGCTTCGAGCGAGCCTCGGCCGCCGAGGATCACCGACGTGAAGCAGAGATTGCCAGCCACGACTCCGGCGGGCACGCCACTTGCGCCGTCCATCACCTCAACGCCCGGAACGCTGATCACACGGCGCTTCGCGTTGCCGACCAAGATGATGTCGTACTGGATAAGGAACTGCCAGTTCTTTCCTTTATCTTCTTCCTCGGTCGCCGTGCGGCCTGAGGCGAGCTGGCCGCTGATGAAGTTTCCACCCGGCAGCTTCGCGTCGATGTAGTGGATCGCCGGCCGATCGCCTTTATCTGGGAACAACACGTCAGTATATTTGACCGCGACCTCACGGCTCGCGCCGTCTTCGTTGAACCAGACGAACATCTGCGCGATGTTATCGCTCGAATGCCCGGTGAGGTCGTAGAGATCTTGATTACGCGCTTCGCAGAGCTGGGCTTGTTCGAGAGCGGTTTGGCCGAGCGCCGTCATCTCGACATCCATGCCGTACGTCGGGCCGGTGAACAGCACGTCGCCCATCGTCGTTCCGAAGGGCATGAAGTGGGCAATGCCGCTGCCGCCGGTGTGATACGGTCCCTTGATCTCGAACGAACGGCGGTGCACGTTCTTCACGCCGATGATCTCGATGCGATACGCCATATTGGGATCGAGTTCGCGCGCGAGGGCATGGCGCGCGGGACGGTCGTTCTCAGTTGGGAACCACTCCGCCCACTTCGGATTGACGGCTTTGATGTTCGAGAGGCGGACCGGCGACCAGACGAACCAATGGCCGATGTCGTCCTTTGTGAAGTTCGCGGTCTTGAGGATCGCCGCGATTCGATCGTAAACGCGTTCGGCTTGCGTTTCCGGCGAATCGGAAAGCGTGCCGTCGGCGCTGTAACCGGCGACGCCACCGGTAAAAAGATAGTCGCCACGTAAAGCGGCGTCCGGCACGAGATTGGGCTGCGTACTATCGGCGCCCGGACCCGGGAGATAAATTGACTTGCGTGCCATAGGTGTTTCAGTCTCCTTGGATCAAGGGCCAGTAAGCGAAGCCGAGTCCAATTGGCGAAGAATAGACCGGGACGTAATCGACGATCGTGGCGGGTCTGCCGTTGGCGACGCCGGCCGCGGCGATCCAGCAGCACGTCTCGCGCGTGCCGCCCTGTGGGCCGCGCGACGGCGGCAGACCGGTCGATTCGAAGACCGATTGCGTCAGGTCGTTCGATGTCGTTTTCACCGCGGTCCGTTGACTGCGGTCGCCGCCGGCAACGCGATAGTCATCGAAGTGTCGCGCCATGCCTTCGGCATCGCCGGCCTTCATGAAGTTCAGGAGCGTGTTGTCGAAGGTCTCGTCGATGTAGGCATTTTGCTCTCCGGACGTGTGCCAGAGCCCGCCCGACCCGATAACCGCTACACGGCGCGATGTCGTATCGGCTTCGAGAATCTGGCGTATGGCAACGCCGACCTGAAACGACCGCATCGCACTGACCTGCGGCGTATAATAGCAGTTCAGCACGACCGGTACGACTGGGATCGTGAAATCCGTAAGTGACTTCAGCGGGTTCATGATCGCATGCGGCACGCCGTGACTCGCCGGCGCCAAATCCAGCGAGAACGCCGGATCGAATCCGCGTTCAAGCAGTCCCGAAAGGAGCATAACCGCCAAATCCGGATCGCCCTTCACGGCAGTGCGGCCGACTGAGGCGTACGTCGGATCCGTTAGCGTAATCCCAAAGAGCTCCGACCCCGTAATGATCGAAAGCGCAGGGTAGTTGGTGAAGTCGAAGAGTTCGCGCTGGTCGTTCCCAAAAACCACGAGCACATCCGGCTTCGCTTCAGCGAGCTGTTTGCGCAGCGCCGCGAAGCCGGCATGAATCCGCTGTCCCTTGCGCTCGTTTTCCTCGTCTGAATCAAACGGGACGTCGGAGCGGATCGGGCGTTTCGCGCGCTCGACGTTCCATTGCTCGGTCGGAATATAGCAAAACGGACCGTGCGCGGTCGCAATTACACTGACGATGTTGGCCAAAATATCGCCTAGCGGCCGATCATTTCGTTATACGTCGTCGGCTTGTCGAGCACACCGTACTTGTAGCCGATGTCGAGTTGCGGCTGTAATCCATTCGCACGCATGTCCTCGGCGTAAAGGGTGCGCTTCATCGTGCGCAGGACATCGGGATCAAGCTTTGCCACTTTCATCAAGATTTGTCCAGTTTCCGGTTGGTGGGTGTTCGACCATTTCGCCGCCTCATAGATGGCGCTCATGAAGCGCTTAACGAGTTCCGGGTTTTGCTTCGCATATTGCGGCGTCGTGAAGAACGTCGAAATATAAAACGCGGGCGCGACTGCATCGAATGGATAGGCCAGCACGCGCACCGAGCTATTTGCGAGCGAGACGGCAACGAACGGCTCCGCAACAAGCGCAGCGGCAACCGTACCACGCGCAACGGCGGGCCCCATTGACGGCGTAGGAATCTCGACGAACTTAATTTTTGCGATATCCGCACCGTTTTGCGCAAGCCACGCCTTGATGCCGAGTTCCTGGATATTCTTGAGCCCTGAAATGCCGACCGTTGCATTCTCCAGGTCTTTGGCAGTCTTGATCGGCGAATTTTTTTCCACGAGCAGCGCCGTCGTCGGCGACTTGCTCGAATAGAGCGAGCTTCCCCCGATCACGACCACGTTCGCTCCGTGTGCCATACCCAAGGCCAAGTGGATCGGGTTGTCGAGGCCGATATCGGCCGCGCCGCCGGCGANNGAGCCCGGCCTTCTTGAAGAAGCCCTGGTCTTCTGCATAGTAGGGCTCGCCGTACGAATCGAACGGACCGGCCGTTATTCGAATGACCGGCAACGCGGTCTGCGCCGAAGCAGACGAACCCAACCCGATGGACAGGACGGCAATGGCGACCAGCGCGGCTTTGAACACTTTGAGCATCATAACAGCCCTTTCAGCCGGGGGTAGCAGGCACAAGCAGTGCCGGCGAGGATCCAGTTGCGTTCTTCGAGTGAACACTCACGCAAGGCACTCTGTGCTTCATCCACGAGCGCGGCGTACGGTGCTTCACCGCTCGGCCGGGTGTTGGGGAAGTTCGAGCCCCACATGATTCGGCGTGCACCGAAGACGCCGATCAATGCAGCGATGAGCGCTTGCGGCGTGCTCCTCGGAGTTACGGCGGCCTCGAGGTTGAGGTTCGTGACTTTGAGCAAAACATTCGGGTAGCGCGCGAGATCGAAGACGGGTTGGGCGCTCCCGAAGCGCGGCCCGTCGTCAACCGGCATCAACGCGAGGGTATCGAGCACGATCGGAAGGTTTGGATGGGCCGCAGCGATCGCGCCGGCGCGCGCCGTGTCCTCGAAGCGCACCTGAAGGTGCAATGGGACCTTCAGGCTGGTCGCGAGATCCCAGAATGCGTTGAGCGCCGGATCGTCGAGCCACGCTGCGCCACCAAACGTCGAACCGCCCGCAAAAATGCGCATGCCGGCGAGTCCGCGATTGCGAACCCAGTAGTCCAGTCGCGTCAGCGCGTCCGGCAGACGCGGATCGATTCCGCCGACGCCGATAAAACGCTCCGGGTAGCGGCTTACGCTATCGGCAACATAGCTATTGTCGTTCCCGTACACGGTCGAGGCTTGGACGATCGTCGCGGCCGCGACCTGCGCCTCATCCATGTGCGCGAGCAGCTCTTCTACCGTGAAACTCACCCCGACCGACCAGGTGGATCGCACCCCGCCGATCGGGTCGATCGGATACTTGACCGTGTCCTCCGCCAGAATGTGCGGGTGGCTATCGACGATCACGCGAGCTCGCTCACGCGAGCAAAGAGCGACTCCACGGGCGGAGCCGCCGTCAAGTAGCCATGATCGACCATCGCCTCGATGAACATCTCCAGCGACGCGCGATTCTGCTCGACGCCGTAGGGAACGGGATCGATCCCCAGCCGTTCCATCACGCGCCGGTCGTTGGCCACCAGCTCGTCCATATCGGGTTCGACGCTGCGCAATTGCTCGAGGTACAGCACCTTGGCACGCGTGAAGCCGTCAACGAGGGCATCGGCCAGTCCCGGATGTTGCTCGACCGTCGCCGTCTTCACGGCGAGCAAATGGAAGATTGGCAGAATCCCGGTGCGTGTGTACCACTCCGCGGCAGGCGTCATGGAGTCTGGAAAAAGCGGGATGATATCGCGCGCGTCGGTCTTTCCCAGCATGATCGCGGCATCGATGTCACCCGCCGCCATCAGCGCGGAGAGCGACCGTCCGTCACTGCGTCGCGCGTTCGGCGGCAGAGCGACACCGGCAAGCGGATCGTTGATGGTCGCAACCCACGAACAATCGCGCGCTCCGATGCCGAATTCGCGGCTGAGAATGGCGAAAAGCCAGGGCTTCATCGGGTTCGTCCACGTGCGCACGCCGATCGTCTTGCCGGCTAGTTCGCGCGGCGTGTTGATCCCGGCGGCCACGCGCACGTCGATCTGATCGAACGGAAAGCCGCAATAGGTCATCACCGGCAACGCCGTAATCGGCACGCCGCGCTCGCGCGCAATGAGAAACGAACTCGGCGACATATCGCACACGTCGTAGGCGAGGTCGTTGACCATGCGCGGCATGACGTCGGCACCGGGGCCGTCAGCCTCGGCGAAGTCGAACGCGATGCCATCAAAGAGTTCGGGATGCGCTTGAACGAGCCGAGCAACGCCCTTCTTGGGGATTGCGGCTTTCAGCGTCACGACGCTACTCGTCTTCACCGCCGTCAACGCAATCAAATACGGCTTCGGCGAGCAAGGGAGTTGTGCCACATAGTGGAATTTTGGAAAAATAGTGCCGTCCGCCGAGCGTTCCAGCTCCTCGACTGCTCGCAGCGCCCTCAAGATCTTGGGGCTGTTTACGCTTCGTCAATCGACGCTTGGCGTCACCGAGATCGCGCAGCAACTCGATCTCCCGAAAAGCAACGTCGCGCGTCTCGTCTCGACGCTCGAACAAGAGGGCTACTTAGCGCGCGCCGAGCATCGGCGCTATCGGCTCGGACTGCGTCTCCACGATCTCGGGCAAATGGTAACGCGCAGCCACGAGCTGTACGCACCGTCCCTCGAAGCACTCAGCGAAGTGCGTGCAGCAACCGGAGAGAGCACGCACCTCGCCGTGCTCAACGGCCTCGACGTCGTGCATCTCGACCGCTTACGCTCGCTCTATCTCGTGCCATATACGGGTCCGCTCTACCGCTCGCCGATCCATGCCACCGGAACCGGCAAGACGTTGCTGGC
>PLTN01000036.1 GCA_003164495.1 Vulcanimicrobiota bacterium | reverse complement strand
TCCCAGCCGATGATCCACGCGACCAACTGCCCGAGCGTCGCATAGGCATACGTGTAGGCGCTGCCGGCGATCGGCACCATCGAGCCGAGTTCGGCATAGCACAATGCGGCGAAGAGCGAGGCGAGGCCCGCGAGCAGGAACGCGATGATGATCGCGGGGCCGGCCTTCGCAACGCCCGGGCCGATGGTCGTGAAGATCCCGCCGCCGATCATCGTGCCGAGGCCGATCGCGATCAGGTCGCGGCCGCCGAGGACGCGTCGCAAACCCGTGCGCTGCTCTTCGGCCTGCAACGACTCGATCGAGGTGCGACGCATGAGCCGTGCGAGGAATCCGTTGGCCATTGGCGCTCAAATTCAGCGGGGCCGTGCGTTGCCCCGCTGAAGTGGCGCTTGATGAGCGACGAGAACGTGGTCACCTACGAACGCGAAGGCGATCTTGCCCTGATCGGTCTCAATCGTCCCGATAAGCGGAACGCGATGAGCCCCGAGCTGCGCGAGCAACTGCTGGACGCCGTGTTGCGTGCGGGCGATGAGGCCAAGTGCGCGATCCTCTTCGGGCACGGCGGAAATTTCTGCGCGGGGCTCGACCTCGCGCGTGCGGCGCAGACGTGGAATAAAGACGGCGGCATGCGCCGGTTGCCGTTTCGCTATAACCGCGAAACGGAATTGGAGGCGATCGCGCGCGGACGGATTCCGGTCATCGCCGCCCTGCACGGCGCGACGCTCGGCGGGGGCTTCGAAATGGCCGCAGCGGCACACATTCGCGTCGCGGACGAGACGACGTTCTTCGGGCTGCCCGAGGGGGCGCGCGGCATCTTCGTCGGCGGGGGCGGCTCGGTGCGCATCGCGCGGTTGATCGGATTTGCGCGCATGCAAGACATGATGCTCACCGGCCGCGTGCTCAAACCGGATGAAGCCGAACGCTACGGTGCCGTGCAGTACGTGGTGCCGAAAGGCGAATCGCTGGCGAAAGCGCGCGAACTCGCCGCCGCGATCTGTAAGAACGCACCGCTGACGAATTTCGCCGTGACCAACAGCTTGCCGCGGCTTCAGGATCTCTCGTACGACGACGGCATCTACTTCGAGCGCATGGTGGCCGAATATACGCGCAGTCCGGAGTCGATCGACCGCGTGAACCAGTTTCTCGATAAGAGCGCGCCGCGTATGAGCATGCCGGATTGAGCAACATCGCTTCGGTGGCGCGTTTCCTGCGCCCGCAGTCGGTCGCGATCGTCGGGATGTCCGCCCGCAAGGGCAGCACCGGGCAAGTGATTCTGCAATCGCTCAAGCTGAACGACTTCGCCGGCCCGATCTACCTCATCGGCCGCAGCACGGAGCCGATCGACGGCCGGCCGGTGTTGCAGAGCCCGGATGAATTGCCCGAGGGTGTCGACCTCGCCGTGTTCGTCTTACCGGCTGCGGCCGTGCGCGAGGCCGTCGCCGCGTGCGTGCGACGCAAGGTCGGCTCCGCCATCGTGTTCGCGTCGGGATTCGCCGAACTCGGCGGCCGCGAGGAACAAGATGCCATTGCAAAAATGGCGCGTGACGGCGGGTTGGCCATCGTCGGTCCGAATTGCCTGGGCTTCACCAACAACGTCGACGGCTTCGAAGTGCATCTGCTGTTCGCGCGCCGGGCGCAGCGCTTCACGGCGGATTCGAAACCGGGCGTGGCGTTCATCGGCCAGAGCGGCGGCCTCCTCGGACACTTTCAGCGCGCCGCCGGCGCGCGCGAGATGCCGGTATCCTACGTCGTCTCGATCGGCAACGAAGCGGGCCTCGATGCGACGGACTTCGTCGAGTTTCTGGCGCAGGACCGAGCGACGAGCTGCATCGCGCTCTATGCCGAGCAGATCCAACGGCCGCAGGCGTTCTTGCAGGCGTGCGCTCGCGCGCGCGCGGCGGGCAAGCCGATCGTCATGCTGCACCCGGGCCGCAGCAGCAAAGCGCGCGCGGCCGCGCAATCCCACACCGGTTCACTCGCCGGCGATTACGCGACGATGCTCACGCACGTCGAGCGGGCCGGTGTGCTCGTGGTGGAAACGATCGACGAACTGCTCGACGTGAGCGAGGTGCTCGCGCGCTTTCCGGTGCCCCCCGAGAAGGGACCGGGCATCCTCACCGCCTCGGGCGCGATCTGCGCGATCGTCAACGACGTGGCCGAAGCGCTCGATTTCGATATTCCATCGCTCGAGCCGAGCACGGTGAAGCGCCTGACCGAACTGCTGCCGGCGTTCAACACTTATCGCAACCCGCTCGACGTCACGACGGCGTGCACGGAAGAAAACATGCCGCACGTGACGCGCGCGCTCCTCGACGATCCGAACGTCGGCATGCTCCTCATCTCGGCCGCGTCCGGCTTGCCGGTGCACAAGATGAACGAAGGCATGATGGGCTCGGAGAAACCGCTCATCCTCGTGTTGCTGGGCGACGGGTCTCCGCTGACTCCGGCAATCGCGGAGGCGGTGAAGGTGACGCCGGCGGTGTTCTCGCGCTCGACGGATCGTTCGCTGCGCACCGTTGCGAATTACACGCGCTACGGCCGTGCGCTGGCTGCGGCTCGCAAACGCGTCACCCATGCGCCGTTGACGAACCTGCCGCCGATCGGACGCGGACCGCAAGCCGAGTGGTTCGGCAAACGGATCCTCGCCGCAGCCGGTATTCGCGTGCCCGCCGGCGATTTGGCGCACAGTGCGGATGAAGCGGTGAGCATCGCTCGGCGCATCGGCTTTCCGGTCGCCCTCAAGGCGCAAGCGGCGGCCCTTGCGCACAAGACCGAAGCCGGCGGTGTGATGTTGAACCTCGCCGATGAAGCCGCGTTGCGCGCCGCGTGGGAAACGATGATGCGCAACCTCACGGGCGCGGTGCTCGACGGCGGGTTGGTCGAGCGGATGTCGCCGCGCGGGATCGAGCTGATGGTCGGGGCCAAGCGCGATCCGGCATGGGGTACCGTTCTGCTCCTCGGACTTGGCGGAATTTGGGTCGAGGCGCTCGGCGACGTGCAATTGTTGCCCGGCGATGCAAGCGAAGACGAGATCCTTGCCGCGCTGCGCCGGTTGCGCTCGGCCAAGCTGCTCGACGGGTTCCGCGGTACTCCGCCGGCCGACGTGAAGGCGGTGGCGGAAACCGTCACGGCGATCGCCCGGCTGATGGTCACCGTTCCGGAAATCATCGAGATCGACGTGAACCCGCTGATGGTGCATGCCGCAGGCGAGGGCGTGACCGCGCTCGATGCGCTGGTGGTTACCGGCTAGCGCAACCTCTGCTTGGGGCGGAGCGTTGTCTGATTCGGCGTGCCGTTGCGGTGCGACCGCACCGAGCGAGCATGAACACGAATTCCGCACCGGCCGCGCAGCGCGCGCAAGCCGACGTCACCGAATATGGCCTGCGCCGCGTGCTGATCGTGGCCGGCGTCATGGCGGCGGCGCTGATGCAAACCTTGGATTCGACGATCACCAACGTCGCGCTGCCGACGATTCAGGGCAACCTCGGCGCGAGCCAGGACGAAGCCACCTGGGTCATCACGGCCTACGTGATCGCAGCCATCGTGGTCATTCCGCTGACGCCGTGGCTGATGAACCGTTTCGGGCGGCGCAATTATTTTCTGGTTTCGATCGTCGGCTTCACGGTGGCGTCGGTCTTGTGCGGAACGTCGGAATCGCTGACGGCGCTGATCGCGGCGCGCGCGGTGCAAGGCGCTTTCGGCGGCGGCTTGCTCACGATGGGCCAGGCGATCATGCGTGACACGTTTCCGCCCGAGCAATTACCCGCGAGCCAAGGGATCTTCGCGCTCGGCGCGATCATGGGGCCGACGCTCGGGCCGCCGCTGGGCGGCTATCTGGTCGATAATTTCTCGTGGAACTGGTGTTTCGAGATCAACATTCTGCCCGGAATCTTTTCGGTGATCGTGCTGCTGCTGCTCTTGCGCGATCCGAGTAAAGCCAATCGGGGTACGCCGATCGACGCGGTCGGGCTCGCGCTCTTGGCGGTGGGGCTCGCCGCGCTCCAGTACGTGCTCACCGAAGGCGAACAAAACGACTGGTTCAACGATTCGACGATCCTCCTCATCGCGGTGATCTGCGCGGTCGCGCTGCTGACGTTCGTGTGGTGGGAGCTCACGCAGACCGAGAATCCGGTGGTCGACTTGCGCATTTTGCGCAATCGCAGCGTGTGGGCGGGTACGGTATTGGCGCTCTCGCTTGGCGTCTCGGTTTTCGGCGCGAGCTATACGTTGCCGCAATTCACCCAAGGCTCGCTCGGCTGGACGCCCACGCTCAGCGGGCTTCTGTTCATGATGCGGGCGATCCCGATCGCGCTGGCGACGCCGATCGTCGTGCGCCTCACCGGTAAGGTCGATCCGCGCTACATGCTCGGCTCGGGGTTCATCT
Organism: Vulcanimicrobiota bacterium; assembly: GCA_003164495.1. Lineage (GTDB taxonomy): Bacteria > Vulcanimicrobiota > Vulcanimicrobiia > Vulcanimicrobiales > Vulcanimicrobiaceae > Lustribacter > Lustribacter caenicola. Next base: position 5,518 of record PLTN01000036.1, on the reverse strand, counting down.
CGGCGGCGGTCGGTACGTATTTGCAAGCGCGCATCACCGCGCCGACCGCAACGTTCACGGATTTCATTTTGCCGCTCTTCCTGAATGGTATCGGCTCCGCGCTGTTGTGGATTCCGCTTTCCATTGCGGTGCTCGGTTCGGTCTCGCAGCGCGAAGGCGCCAAAGCCGGCGCCTTCGTGCAGCTCGCGCTTCAGCTGGGCGGTTCGATCTCGGTGGCCGCGCTGGCCGTGCTGCTGCACGGTCGCGAGTCGTTCCACTCGACGATCATCGGCGGCACGATCACCCTGGCCAACCCGCAAATACAGCAGTTCCTCACCCACTCGCCGTTGACCGCGCTCGCTCAGCTCGACTTCGCGCAGTCCGCGATCATCTCGTACGCCGACGTCAACTACGCGATCGCGCTGTTGAGCTTCGTCTGCATTCCGCTGATCTTCCTGATTCGCCGGCCCAAGAAGAGCGCGGCGCCCGTGCACGTCGAAATCGACGCCGGGTGAGCGATCCGGGTTACGTGCGCAACTCCCGGCGCACGACCTACGAAAATGCGTGGCTGCGCTTCGAAGCGCACGACATGGTGCATCCGAACGGCCGTCCGGGCGAACACGGCGTGGTGGTGACCCCAGGTGCCAGCGCCGTCGTCGTGCTCGACGGCGACGACGTCGTGCTGACGCAGCAGGCGCGCTACGCCATCGATCGCACGGTGCTGGAAATCGTCAAAGGCGGCTCCGAGCCGAACGAGACGCGGCAAGCCGCTGCAGCGCGCGAACTGCGCGAGGAACTCGGTATCGAAGCCGCGCGCTGGGACGATCTCGGGATCGTCTACGAGATTCCCTCGATCGTTCAAGAAGGCGTTGCCCTATTTCTCGCACGTGACGTGCGCGCCGTCGCGACCGATCCCGAGGACGTTGAGACGATCGTGCCGGTGCGAATGCCGTTTGCGGAGGCCCTGCGGGCTGCCGGCCGCGGCGAGATCACCGACGCCGTTACTGCCGCTGCCCTGATGCGCGTCGCGCAGCGTCTCGCGGACGAACGCGCTTAGAGCGGCGGTTTCGTCTCGGCATTCCAGAGGTGCTCGGGCTGGTCGAGCGCGGCGTTGATCCAGCGTGACCAGACGAAGAGCGCATCGGAGAGGCGGTTGACGTAGCGCATGACGTCATCGGAAACGGCGTCGCGTTCGCGCAGGGAGATCAGCAAACGCTCCGTGCGCCGCGCGATTGTGCGGGCGACGTGGAGGAACGCGCCGGGATATGAGCCGCCCGGGAGGATGAACGTATCGAGCGGTTCGAGGTCCGCTTGCGCCGTATCGATCGCGCGCTCGAGCGCCAGGGCGTCGGCGGATGTGATCAGGGGCATACCCTCCCAACGGTCACCCGGGAGCGTCGCCAGGTCGCTGCCCAGATTGAAGAGGACGTTTTGCGTCCACGCGAGCCAGTCGTCGAGCTGGTGTGCGACGCGCAGCGCGCGGGCGATGTCCTGCACTTGCCGCGTGCGCGAAACGTCCGCGAGCGCCGAACGCGCCAGCCCGATCGCGCTGGAGAGCTCGTCCACGCAACCGTAGGCTTCGATCCGGTGATCGTTCTTCTTGACCCGTTGGCCGCCGACGAGACCCGTGGTGCCGTCGTCCCCGGTTCGCGTGTAGATTCGCGTTAGTTTGGGCATGAAGACCAGCGGTTCGCCATTATCGAGGAGTATTCCATGGGCCATAAACTGACTACCCTGTTCGCTGGTATCCTTTTCGCGGTGCTGCCGATCGCAGCGCTGGCGCAACTCAGCCCGGGCATGACGCTGACCGGAACCTTCGATGCCAACCTGAGCTCAAACCACGCTCAAGTGGGCCAGCCGTTCACGATTTCCAACGCGCATTCATCGAATTACGACATCAACGGCGCGAAGATCTACGGCCACGTTGCCGCCGTCCAAGCCGCCGGCCAAGGCACGTCGGGCAAGATCCGGCTCGCGTACGATAAGGTGAACACGCGCGCAGGCGGCATCTATCAGATCAGCGCCTATACCACCAACGTCGACATGCAAACGAAGAGCAACGCCGGGAAGACGGTCGGGGGCGCCGCGGCCGGCGCGCTGGTGGGCGGCCTCCTCGGACACGGCATCGGGGCATTGCTGGGTGCGGGCGCGGGCGCGGCCATCGCCGGGAACAACCGCCAGAACGTCCTCATCCCGCAGGGCTCCTCGATCAGCGTGCAGATCGTCCGCTCGCGCCGCCAGTACTAGAGCGCCGCTAGCACGGCATCCGCGATCCACCGCACGCCGAGGGGCGACGGGTGGATCGCGTCGGGGAAAAGCGCGACCGACTCGCTTCCTTCGCGACTCGCAAGGTCGACGGGCGTCGCTGCGGGCGTTGCGAGAATATGCTCGTTGAACGCGCGCACGGCCGCGTGCATTTCGGCGGCGTTTCGCAAGCGCCGGATCGCATGCGGGCCGGCCATCTGATCCGGGTCCATGCACGCGACGTCGCGTAGCCCGACGATGACGATGCGTGCCTTGGGCATCCACGAGCGGCTGAGCGCGATCATCGCATCGAAGTTCGTGCGGATCTGTTCGAGCGAGTCCAAGCCGTCGGCAACCACGACCATGTCGTTCGTACCGGCGTTGACGAGCAAGAGATCGGCGTCACGGGGCAGCTGCCCGATGCTCTCCACGATCGTTTGGATCACCGCGCCCGCGATGCCGACGATGCCGAGGCGCGTTGCGTGGATCCGTTCAGCGACGAGCGCGGGGTACGATGCACTGGGGTCGTCCACGTATCGCCCGTCAATGAAGGAACCGCCGCTGAGGGAGTCGCCAAGGGCTGCAACGACCACGCAGCCATACTTCGTGTGAGACGTGCTAATACGCTTCCGCGCCCCGGCCGATGGGATAAGATATGCACGTCTGGCAGCTCCTCACCAATGCGCGCGCGCCCGGCGAGGACGGCTATTTCGAGCACGTGCGCACGGAACTGCTCGATCTCTTCGAACGTCCGCCGCGGCATCTGCTGGACATCGGCTGCGGCACCGGTCTCACCGGTCTCGAAGCACGCAGCCGCTTCCCCGATGCGACGATCGACGGGATTGAATTCAGCGCGGAGGCAGCGGCCGTCGCGGTGGAGCGTTTGGATCACGTTCACCAAGGCGACGTCGAGCGCATGGATTTCGGCGCGCTCGGTTACGCGCACGGCGAGATCGACGGCTTGCTCCTCGCCGACGTGCTCGAGCATCTCTACAATCCGTGGGATCTGCTGGTGCGGATCCGGCCGTACCTCGCCCGCGACGTGCAGATCATCGCGTCGATCCCCAACGCCCGCAATCTCGTCTTGATCAGCGAACTCGCGGCGGGAAACTTCAACTACGAACCGGCCGGATTGCTCGACGTCACGCACATCCGGTTCTTCACGCGCCGCGAAATCTACAAACTCTTCGCCGAAACGGGTTACGAGGTACTCGGCATGCTCGGGTCGCCGGACGGGCGCATCCCGCCGATCGCGGCCGGCAAGGACCCGGTGGACATCCAAACGGCCGCAGTGACGATCAAGAACGTCGATGCCCAAGCCCTCGGCGAACTCACTACGATCCAGTTCTTCGTCCGTGCAACCGTAAGCCGCTAGCTCGGAAAACGGAAGGTCGCTTCGAGCGGTACCACGCGTGCTCGCGTAAGCAGTCGGAGATGCGGGAGCAACAACCACGTCAGTTCCCAAACACGTTCCGGCGTGATCGGCGCAGCGGACGGGAAGAGCAGCGCGCTTGGATCGTTGCGCGACAACGCGACGAGATCGACCATGATGTCGCTCAGCTGCGTCGTATCATCGTCGGTGGCCAAGGTGAGCTCGAGTCGTCCCCACGTTGCTCCATCGACCTCGACTAGCGCGAATTGCGCGACGGTCACATTTCCGCGCGCGACGACGTCGTGCGCGCTCATGCGGGTCCGGCCCAGTCCGCCGAAACTCCGACCGGCTCGGGGAGCGGTACGAAGTCGGTCGCGCGGTCGAAGCCGCGGCGAATGATCGCGCGCGCGTCGTAGGCGTCCTTCGGATCGGGGGCCAACGGGTTGACCACGGTTCCCCAGCGCCGCTCGAAGAACGCCTTATTGCGGAAGAAGAGGGCCGATGCGTCGAGTTGGTTTGCCTTGAACGATGCTTCGCCGAAATGGTGGACGAACGCATCTGCGCAGAGCGCGATCTCATATCCGGTCGCGCGCACGCGCAAGCAAAAATCGTCGTCTTCGAACCCGCCCAAGCCGTAGCGCGGATCGAGGCCGCCGATCTCGTCGATCACGCGGCGGCTGATGCACAGGCAAAAGCCGACCGCACGGTTCACGCGCAGGCTGCGGCCGCGGAGTTCCGCGCAGCGGTTTGCCGCGTAGGCGTGCATGTCGGCGATCTCGGTGTAGGGCACGCCGGCGATCTGCTGGATGCCGCCGACGTGATTGCTGTACGGCGCGCTCATGCCGACCGTGGGGTTCCGCCGCTGGATGTCGATCAGCGCTTCGAGCCAGCCGGCGGTTACCACGACATCGTTGTTGAGCAGGACGACGTGCGTTCCGCGCGCCGCCGCCAGGCCCTGATTGCAGCCGTAGGCGAAGCCGGTGTTTTTGGCGTTGTAGATGATCCGCACGTCTTGCAGTTGCGCCAGACGTTCCAGCGTTTCGGGCTCGGAGCCGTTGTCGATCACGATGATCTCGTACGGCATCCGCGTGTGCTCGCGGATCGACGCCACCGCGACCTCGGTGAAGTGCGGGGCGTTCCAGCTCAGCATGACGATCGACGCCAGCGCTTCCGGCCACGGGGGCGACGCGGCCGCAAGACGCAGCGGGTCGGGCTGCCGGTAGTTCTCCAGCGGGGTCCCCCAAATGGCGGCGAAACCGCCATCGACTTCCGCCGGGCCGGCGGTCGTATGCGCGTCGCGCACGCGCCGAACGTTGCGGCCGGCGACGACGGCGCGCGCGATCCAATCTCCGAGCGCATCATTGAGCGGGAGATCGCATCGCAGGCGCAGATCTTGCGGCGCGAAGCGCGGCGCGACGAGCGTGCAGCGCGCATCCGCACTGCACGGCATCGCCGCTGCGAGCGGCTCGCTTGCGGGTAGGACCGTGGCGGCGATCGTTTCGGGTGCGTATTCCAGCGCGTCGATGAGTTCGCCGAGCCAATTCGGGCCGAGGACGGTATCACCGCGCACGAACGCGATGTAGCCGTCGCCGCGGCGTTCGGTTAGCCGCTGCGCGGCGGCTAATTCATCGCCGGCCGTTTCCACGCCGGTCGGGGGCGCGCCCTCGCATGCCCAAACGATCGTTCGGAGGCTGCCTTGCGTGCGGTACAACGCCGACCGGAATTCGCTTGGCGCAGCCGGTGCCGGGCCGTGTACGAGCACGGTGGTGTCGGGCACGAACGTGAACTCGCGCAGGTAGCCGGACTCGAAGGCTTCGTCACGCCGGATCATGTTTGCGCTGCGTTCGGGCCAGAGATTGTCGCGCGGCACAACCGCTTCGCGCCAGCGCGCGGCGAACGCATCGTGCTCGCGGCGGTCCGTCG
>PLTN01000169.1 GCA_003164495.1 Vulcanimicrobiota bacterium | reverse complement strand
TTTTTTCGTCATCCCGATAGAATTGCTCCCCGGCCTGATTCCGCCTCTTGACAGCCTCGTAAAGTACGGCCAAGAGGCGGAATCTGCTACGGAATGGGTGTTGGAGGGTTCGGGTCGCTGAGTGCCTTCGCCATCGCGTTGTAGACGTTCAGACGCCCACAGCCTTGGATCGCGCTGCCGATATCGTCAGCCGTCTGACAGAGCAGCGTCTTCATCGCCGTCGACGATTGATAGGTTGAGCTAGCTCCGCCGGTCGCGGAGAGGATCAGCGCTGCCGCGCCGGCGACGTGCGGTGTCGCCATCGACGTTCCGGCGATGAGCGTCCGGCAATCGACCGGGGCCGACAAACCGCTGCTATTCGGATAGTCGTCGGTGCACTCGCCGGTGAAGTTGTTATCCAAGGACGACGACTGATAGGGCGTGGTCGTCCAGATGTTCTCGATCCAGTGCAGATCGTCGGCATCGCTTGATGAACCCGACGGATCGCCGCCGGGGGCGACGATGCCCCACGAGGTCGCGCTCTGTGGGCTACTGGCCGGCGACCCGAACTGCGAGTAGGTGGCAACGTACTCAACCGGATTTGCCGGCGAGCCTGTCGTCACGCCGCTTCCGTTGGGGTTTGCCGCTCCATCCGAGAGCGACGTTGCGCCGACGGCGATAACGCCGGCATCGCACGCCGGTGTTCCGACGGCACCCGGGCCGCTGTTCCCGGAGGCCGCAACGACGACGATGCCTGCAGCGAGCGCGCTCGTAATCGCAGCGCCTTCGACCGGGTCGGAGTCGACGCCGACGGGACTGCAGGCCGGACCGCCGAGGCTCATCGAGATCACGTTGACGTGCTGCGTTACGGCATCGTTGATCGCGTCTGCAATGTCGGTGGTGTCGGCACTGCACTGCGGATCGGTGCTACTATCGCTTGCGCAACTGTCGTCGGGCGTGGGGAATACGCGGTAGGCCCAGATTTCGACGTTGCCACCGGTGCCCGTGAAGCCGAACGCGTTGTTCGTGTCGGCGGCCGCGATGCCGGCGACGTCCGTACCGTGTCCGAGCGGATCGGTTTCGAAGTTGCTTACCGATTGCGCCGTGCCGGCCGCATTCGTGATGAAGCACTTCTGGTAGCCGAGCTTCGAAGCGAGTTCGGGGTGGTTGGGATCTTCGCCGGTGTCGATGATCGCGATCTTCACGGTCGACGAGCCGAGCGCGTTCGCATTGACGATGCCGCTGCCGTTGCCGGTTTGGCTATAACCGAATGCATGCTCGAGCTTGATCGCATGCATGTCCCACTGACCTGGGATGCTGCTGGTTTCTTCGTACGGGCCAGTTTGGAACGTACTCGGCGCCCCGTTGCCACCGTTCTGTACCGACGTGAAACCGTTGAAGTATGGGTCGGTCGGAAAATACGGCGTCGCCACGGCGGTGGTGTAGCGGCGCATCCCCGTCGGAGCCACGCTCACCACGCCCGACTGTGAGCGCAATGCATTCGCCACCGTCGTCATCTGCGCTGCCGGAACGGACAATACGTGAATGGTCGTGCCGGTGTTGGAGAACGAGAGCTGGTGAACCAGCGTTCCGCCGGCCGCTGTTTCGCGTGCGCTAGCCGTTGTCGCACGGCTGCCGCTCAGGGCGCCCGAGCTATACGTGACCGCGAGCAATCCGGTGGCCGTGCTCTGCGTTCCGCGGTTGACGCGCAAGCCGGTCGCGCGGCGCACGGCATCGCTGCCGAAGGGCGCGCCGGATCGTGCGACAACGTTTGCCGACGAGTCGTTCGGCGGGCAGATGAACGCGGTGGATGCGTTCTGTGATGAGCTGGTCTGCGTCGGTGAAGGCGTCGGCGTGCGCGTGGGCGTGACCGTCGGCATGACGGAAGGCGAGCTGCCGCCACCGCCTCCGCCGCAGGCGGCGAGAAGCAGTGAAGCCGTTACGATGAGTGCTGCCGCTGCGGGCGCGATTTTACCAGCGATGATAGTACACCGGTCCGAAGCCGATACCAACCGAGACCGGGTACGGATACGCCGGAGCGAAGCCGTACGACGCGTACGGCGTGTCGATCTCGTTCGCAGCGAACGTGCGGCCGCGGTTGTAACCCATGATCGTTACCGCCATGCCGGGCTGCAGCGAGAGGCCGGTCGGATTGATGACCGTGCCTTGGTGCATGTCGACGTTGTCCACGAAGCCGCGATCGTCGAGCACGTTGAGGTGGTATTTCCCGTCGAACGATTGGATCCGGCCGTGGATCGTCTCTTCACCATTTGCCGCCGGGCGCGCGTACGACGGCGGCGGGCCTGCAGGAGGAGCAGCGGGCGGTTGCTGCGCAAACGCTGCCAGCGGTGCGGAGAATGCCGCAATGCCAAGCGCGGCAGCAAAGATTCGAAGGGTTCTCATAGCCTGTACCTTTCGCGTCGGGTACCCGCGGATAATGCCGATCGTGCTCACTCTTTATAATCGGGCGGGCGCAACGATAACGTTACCGGAGCGTCCAATCGTTCCGGGAATAGAACGGCACCCCCGTTTATAACGAGGGCCCCATGCTGAGGCCAATCTGAGAGTGGCCGGCTTCACTTTTTAGCGTTTGCTCAGTCACGCAGTATTACGCGGTCGGCGATGAACGTGCCGTTGCTGTAATAGCCGGTGACGGCGACGCGCTGATTCGTCGAGGGCGTTTCACCACGCGGGAAGATTCGCGTGCCGTTCTTGAGGTCGATGGTCTGGACCGTGCCGTTCGTACGCGCGACTTGCAAACGGAAGGGCTGGAACTGCGTGACGGTGCCGATGATGACGTGATTGCGGTCGAACTGGCCTTGATCCCAACCGGGCTGCCATTGACGGTACGCCGGCATATTCGTCATCTGTGCCGACGCCGGAACGGCATTCACTCCCATGGCGGCCGTTAGGACGCCGAGCGTGAGAAGTGAGCGAAATTTCATGGATTCGTCCCTTTCGAGAGGGTGGACGGAACGATAAGTACCCACGAAGCGTACCCGATGTGCCGATCTCCATCACTAAAGCCATGATGAGAATTCGCTTGGCGGCTCAAAAAGGGAAGCNNGCCGTCTTTGCTGCGACCGCGCCCACGAGTTGGCTCGATGCGAAAACGCCGGCCAACTGGAACGTGGCCGGCGCCGCGCTGCCCGCGCGTCCCGGCGCGCGTGACGCCGAACTCGCACCGGGCGGACGCTGTGCAGCTTTCGCACGCCCGGCGACATCGCCCGAAGATCGTGCGCTGCGGGCTCGCGGATGGACGCTCGTCGGTCCCTATCAGCGGTTCGGCAGCACCGTCGTCATGATGGCGACGGCAAGCGCGGACGGCATGTGCCGTCCCAACGGCTTTCAGGGATTCGTCTTCGTCAACGGTGTTTTTGCCGGAACGCTCTCGCCGGTCGTGATGAACGCGCGCACCGACGGTTCGATCGCGTCACTCAACGTGTCGATCTTCAATGCGACGGAGATCTCGGCCGACTTCGCGCGTTACAGCGACCAAGATCCGCTGTGCTGTCCTCACGCAAGTACGAACGTGCTCTACCATGTAACGGCCAAGCCGCCGCTGGTCGTGCCCGAATCGCTCACGCCAGTCGCAAACGCCCGCTAATCCCGAACGCACGCGAGACCAAGACAGCGGCCAGGCTCCGCGCTGCCGGAGTGAGAAATGGCCAGATCGGGTCGGGCTCCGTCGGGAGAGATGGCAGAGCGGTTTAATGCAGCAGTCTTGAAAACTGCAGAGCCTTCACGGGCTCCGAGGGTTCGAATCCCTCTCTCTCCTCGTCGCTGACATAGGGCACGTTGCGTGCTCTGCTAATGCAGCAACATGTCCGCATCGTAGCTGGCGGGCATCGCGACCTGACGCTCCAGGATGACTTCGCGGTGTTCGCGGGCGGACGTGACGATGCCGAGCGTTGCCTCGAGCGTGGCGCGGCCCCAGGCGCCGCTGTGGTAGATCGGCTCGCCGGAGACGACGGCGTTGTAGAGTTCCATCACGGCGCCGAGTGTTGCGCCGCCTTCGTTGGCGTAGCCCTCGCGTTGCAGATGGCCTAGGCCGACTTCGCGCCGGCCCTCGTCGCCATACACGTACACGCCGTGCGCGGAGTGCCGCATGTCGCCGCGGTCGCAGGACACGACCAGCATGCCGAGATCGACGGGCCCCCATGGCGTGGGACCCGACTCCGCGCCCTTGGCCGTGGGATCGCGCCGGCCGCCGATGCGGAACTCTTCCTTTTCTTTTTCCTCATCGCGGCTGCCCGAGCGCATTGCCTTGCGCAGAGCGATGCGATCTTCGTCGGTGTAGCGCCAGTGGTCGAGTTGGCCCGGCATCAACTCGCCGGCCATGAAGTAGCCATAGCCGTTGAGCAAGATCGTCGCCGACGTGCCGTTCTCGAACTCGAAGAAGGCGGTGTAGAAGCCGGGGATCGTGCGCTCCGGCATCCAGGACCCCATCGTTCCGCGCACGCTGCGCAGTTTGCCGCCGCCCAGCAGGCGCAGCACGTCGATCTGGTGCGGTCCTTGACGATGCACGATGCCGCTGCCGGCTTCGGCCGAGAGCTCTTCGGGCGTGCGCGCGCGCAGCATCCAATCCATGTACGACCATATCAGCACCGATCGCACGGTGCCGAGCTCGGCCGCGGCGATCTTGCGCATCGCGCGCACGGGCAGGCTATAGCTCGACGTATGCGCGGCGACGAGATGCACGCCGCACTCCGCCGCGACCTCCACCATACGATCGGTTTCCTCGATCGTGACGGCCATCGGCTTTTCGACGATCACGTGCTTCCCGCTGCGCATCGCCGTCAGCGCATGTTCGCAGTGAAAACGGTTCGGCGTCGCGACCCAGATCGCTTCGATCTCCGGATCTTTGCACAGCGCCTCGAGCGAATCGTAGGCACGCGTGCCGGGGAAACGTTCGAGCAGGCCCGCGCGCATACGTTCGTTCGGATCGGCACCGGCGACGAGTTGCGTTTCGGGCAGGGAGTACAGCGTCGGAAGAACTTGAGCGGCCCCTTGACCGAGACCGACGACGCCCATCTTGAGTTTTCGCAAGAGCTGGAAACTACGGCAAGGACGAAGCACAACCTGTTCGGTACTCTCGGCTCTGTGACGATGGCCGCCGAACTCAAAATTCTGGGCATTGCGTTCGCGGTCGGTCTGGACGTGCTCGCGCTTTCGATCGCGATCGGCATCATGCGGACGCCGTGGAGCAACCGCCTGAAGTTGGCGATCGCCTTCTCATGCTCCGAAGTCCTGATGCAGATCCTCGGCTATGCCATCGGCAGCGGCGTCGGGCACATCATCGGCGCGATCGCGGACTACCTCGGCTTCGCCGTTCTGGCCGCCGTCGGACTCTTCATCGTGCGCGAGAGTTTCCAAGACGCCGAATCGGTCATGAATACCGGCTCGCCGCTCGGGTTGATTGCGACATGCCTGTCGATCAGCTTGGATTCGCTCGGTATCGGCGTATCGTTACCCGGCGTGCCGCTGCCGCTCGTTCCGCTGCTGGTGACGGTCGCAGTCAGCACGGTGGTCTTTACGTCCGCCGGACTCGCGTTCGGCGCGCTGCTCGGCGAGCGCTACGAACAGCTCGCCGAACGCGCCGCCGGGATCGTGCTCGTTCTACTGGCGCTGGTGTTTACGATCCAGCACTTGGGGGGTTGGGCGCAATGATCGTTCCGAGATCCACCGTGTCGTCGCCGACGACGCCGACACCCGGCTGACTGATGCGCACGGTGCCGTCTTTGCGGATCGTAAGCGTATAGGTGTCGGCGAGCACGCCGACCAGCACGAACTTCCCACGTGCGTCGGTGTGCGCGGTATATCGTCCGTTCGGCCCGGTGAGCATGATGTCGGCGCCGGTCAACGCGGCATTGCTCGCATCGACGACCGTGCCCCGAACGATGCCGGTTTGACCGCCGGCCGCGAAGGCCGGAGCGGCGAGACCTGCGATTGTCGTAAGCGTGAGCGCGGCGCTCGCCGCGAGGGTGAGAAAACGTTTGCGTTCTAGCATGCCTGATGTACGCGCTTCCGATACGTTTGTTTCGCAGTGAGGGATGAAGAAAAAACTAAGCGAAATCTAAGCGTATGGCGAACAGCGCGCACGAGATCACCATTCGCAGCGACGACGGCGGTGCGATCCCCGCGTACATTGCAATGCCCACGGTTGTGCCGGCACCGGCACTCGTGATCGTTGCGTCGGTGATGGGCGTCGACGCCGCGACGCGCGCGTGGGCCGACCGCTACGCCGCGCACGGGTTCATTTGCGTCGCGCCGGATTTTTTCTGGCGCACGGTACCCGGTCCGATACGCGCGGACATTCCCGAAGAGCGCGCGAAAGCGACGGCGCGCGGGCGGAGTTTCGATCGTGATGCGGGCGTGCGCGACATCGCGTCGGTACGCGACTACGTGCGCGCACTACCCGAGAGCAACGGAAAATGGTCCGTCGCCGGTTACTGTTTCGGCGGGCGGTATACGCTCTTGGCCGGCGCCTACTTGGGAGCCGATGCGGTGGTCGGCTTCCACCCCTCACGGATGACGCAAGAGTTGGACGCGGCGGCCGCCATGACGTGCCCGGCCAGCTATCACTTCGGGGGCGCCGATGAGTCGATTCCGATGGATGCGGTCGAAACGGTGCAGGCCGCGCTCAAACACAACCCGCGTGCCGAGAGCTACGTGTATCCGGGAATTCCGCACGGCTTCACGGCCGCCGGCCGCGAGAACTACGACCGCGAGGCCTCCGAGCTGTCGTTCGAACGCGCGTTGCGGGTCCTCGAGGGGCTGAAGGCGGAGGGTTGAGTTTTCGCGGAGGTGGGTACGAGGATGCTTGTCTACTCATCGGCGCGCGATTGCGCGGAAGGTCGTCTGTATGAAAAAACTGTCATTATTAATGCTGGGCCTATTTCTCGGAAGCTTCCTAGGTGCTCCGGCCAGCGCCGGGACCGTCGGTTCGGCGAACGTTTCCGGCATCGTGAACCACGTGTCGGACAACAGTATCAAGATCACGGACGGAACGGGCAAACAGCTCAGCTTCTTGATCGTGCCGAAGTTCGACCAAGTCTTCTCCGCCGACGGCAAGACCACGTACCAGATGCGCGCGGTCAAAGCCGGTCAGTACGTCAAGGTCTACTACGACCAGAAGCTGCTCGGCCAACGCCACGCTGACCGCATTCTGCTGCTGCGTCAAAACAACAGCGTCAAAAAAGTCGAGTAATCACCAGCGCAACAGCGTACCAGCGTGGACCAGACCGCCTCCGAAGCCATAGAGCAGAAGGCGGTCGCCGCGTTTGATGCGGCCGTCTTCGAGCGCCGGCATCATTGCCAGCGGGATCGAGGCCGTCGAGGTGTTGCCGTAGTGTTCGATACTCGTGAGCGTCCGCTCGCGGGTGATCCCCGTACGGGCACAGAGCGCCTCGACGATCCGCAGGTTCGCGCTATGCGGGATAAACCAGTCGATGTCGTCGGCGGTCAGGTTCTCCGCTGCGAGCATCTCGCGAATCGCCTCGGAGATGCGCCGGACGGCCCACTTGTAAACGTCCGATCCGGACTGACGTAAGAGTCCGCTATCGTCTTCCGTTCCGGCGATGTCGTGGCGAATGTTCGTGCGGTAGAGATACTTGCCGCCTTCGCCGTCGCACGCGTAGGTGCAGCGCTCGATGTACGATTGGTCGTTGGCCGGCACGACGAGCGCGGCGCCTGCGCCGTCGCCGAAGAGGATGCACGTCGAGCGATCGGTGTAGTCGAGCGCTTTGGTCATCACCTCACCGCCGATGACCAGGACTTCGCGCGCTTGGCCGGAGGACACGAGCGCGCTCGCGACGTTGAGCGCATAGGGAAAGCCGGCGCAGGCGGCGCCGACGTCGAACGCCCCGGCGTGCGGCAAGTTCGCTCCAAACTGCACTTGCGCCGCAAGGCTCGGGAAGACGTAGTCCGCCGTCGAGGTCGCGGCGATCACCATGTCGACGCGTTCGAGCGACCCGGTGCGCTCGCGCAAGCGTTGCACGGCTTCGAGGCACAAGTCGCTGGCGAATTGATCGCCGTTGGCAATGCTGCGTTCACGAATGCCGGTGCGTTGCACGATCCACTCATCGCTGGTCTCGACCATCTTCGCGAGATCGGCGTTGGTGAGACGGCCGGCCGGCGCAAACGTGGCGATATCGGCCACGCGAGCGCGCGGGATCGAGGCCGGCAATGGATGAAACATTCCGGTCCTAATGTTTAACCCCGCGAGCGAACTCCTGGACGATGTGCGTGGATATCGCCCGTTCGACGAGCGCGAGCGTGCGATGCGCGACCGGCTCGTTGCGTTTCTCGAAGCGCACGGCGTGCGTGCGTTCGATCGGGCGCTGGCGCCGGGTCACGTAACGGCGTCGGCCTGGATCGTCGATCCCGAACGCAAGCGGGCGGTGCTGCTGCACCATCGCAAACTCGATCGCTGGCTGCAGCTCGGCGGCCACGTCGACGGCGACCCCGACGTGCGCCGTTCGGCCCTGCGCGAAGCGCGCGAGGAATCGGGATTGCGCACGCTGCGCGCCATCGCCGACGAGATCTACGACATCGACGTGCATCGCATTCCGGCCCGCGGCGATGAGCCCGAGCACGATCACTACGACCTGCGTTTCGCGCTCGAAGCCGACCCGCGCGAGCCGCTCGTGCGCAACGAGGAATCGCACGACGTGCGCTGGATCGCGCTCACTGATCTCGAGTCGTACGCAATCGACGACTCGGTGCGACGCCTCGCGGCCAAGACCGGCGCACTTCCGCGATCGTGAGCGCCGGCGTTGCGGCGCGCTGCAGACGGTCGCGCACGGCAGCGTTCGCTTCGATGTCGGCCGGCAGGGTGACGACGATCGTATCGAAGCCCTGCGCGTCGAGCGCGCGCAGCGAGGCGTAGAGCGAGCGCGCTGCGGCGCGCGGATCCTCGGGTAACGCGAGTTCGGCAACGTGGCCGCCGCTTGCGCGGAGTTGCGCCGCGGTCGCGGCGCCTTGGCCCTCTTCCGCCAACACGAGCGCCGCACGCGGCGCGTAATGCGCGGCGAGCATGCCGGGTGCGCGCACCGTACCGGTGGTGCCGGGCTGCGCCGCGACCGGCATACCGAGCGCGTCGGCGAGTTCGGTTGCCCCGATCGCACCCTGGCGCAAGATCGTGGGAACGTCGCCGGTCAGATCGACGATCGTCGACTCGACGCCGATGCGCGCGGGCCCGCCGTCGACGATGAGATCGACGTCGTCGCCGAGATCGGCCTGCACGTGTTCGGCGGTGGTCGGACTAACGCGCCCGAAACGGTTCGCCGACGGTGCGGCGACCGCGCTGCCGAAACGCGCGAGAATCGCGCGCGTGAGCGGATGGTCGATCGTGCGCAACGCGACCGTTGATTGTCCGCCGGTGACGTTGAACGGAACTTCATCGGCCTTGCGCAGCACGATCGTCAACGGGCCGGGCCAGAATGCTGCGGCCAGCCGGTGCGCCGAATCCGGAACGTCGACGGCATAGCGCTCGAGCAGCTCCGCACCCGGCAAATGCACGATCAGCGGGTGATCGAGCGGGCGTCCCTTGATCGCGTAGATGCGGCGCACGGCCGCCTCGTTCGTCACGTCGGCCGCGAGACCGTAGACCGTCTCCGTCGGGAGCGCGACTACGCCGCCGGCCTCTAAGAGACGCGCGGCGTAGACGATTACCGCGGCGTCGACGGCGCTTCTCCGCCNNTGGTAGTTCTCGATGATCGCGACGAGCGTACGCCCGATCGCCAGGCCCGAGCCGTTGAGCGTATGCACGAATTCCGGCTTCGCTTTGGCTTCACGCCGGAAGCGAATCGACGACCGCCGCGCTTGAAAATCGGTGCAGTTCGAACACGAGCTGATCTCGCGAAACAAACCGCCGCCGCTCGGCAGCCACACCTCGAGGTCGAAGGTCTTGGCGGCGTTGAAGCCGGTATCGCCTGCGCACAACAGCATCACGCGATGCGCGAGCCCGAGTTCCGCGAGCAGCGACGACGCATGGGCCGTCAGCCGCTCGAGATCGTCGAACGAACGCTCCGGCTGCGTCAGCCACACGAGTTCGACTTTCTCGAATTGGTGCTGGCGAATCAAACCGCGCGTGTCTTTTCCGGCGGCGCCGGCTTCCTTGCGAAAACACGGCGTGTGCGCCGCGTACTGCATGGGGAGCACGTCGGCGCTGAGAATCTCGTCGCGATGCATCGCGGTCAGCGGTACTTCGGCCGTCGGGATCAAGAACAGATCGACCGTCGGATCGCTGAACATCGCATCCGCGAACTTCGTCAATTGACCGGTCGACCACATCGTCGACTTCGAGACCAGCACCGGCGGCTCGATTTCGAGATACCCGGCGCGTGCGGCGCGGTCGAGGAAGAAGGCCGCGAGCGCGCGTGAGAGCCGCGCCCCCGCGCCGCGCAGGATCGCAAACCGGCTGCCCGAGATCTTGGCCGCGCGTTCGGTATCGAGAATCCCCAGCGCCTCGCCGATCTCCCAATGCGGCTTCGGTTCGAAGGCAAACGCCCGCGGGTAACCCCAAGTGCGGACCACCGCGTTCTGCTCCTCGCCCGTGCCGTCGGGGACGGTCGGGTCCAGCACGTTGGGAACGTCGCTCAGTAGTGCGTTCATCCGCTCGTCGAATTCCGGCAGCTTTTCGGCCGCCTCCGCGATCCGCGCGTCGAGCGCCGCGATCTCGGGTTTGAGCCGGGCCGCCTCGGCCCCGCGGTCGGCCGCTTTGGAGATCGCCGCCGTGAGGGCGTTCTTTTCGGCCTTGAGGCTCTCGGCGTTGGTGAGCGCGGCGCGGCGTTCGGCATCGAGTTCGAGGACGCGATCGACGAAGGCATCGCTTTGCCCGCGCCGGCGCGCCGAAATACGGACGCGCTCGGGATCGCTGCGCAAAAGGTTAAGGTCCAGCATTAAGGGCCTTGGCTTTCGCCGGAGCACGGGTATTTGCGTGCTACGCAGAATTTTGCCCTATGGCCGCACCACAAGTTCTCAAGCCGGGCGAGGGGTTCGACGTCGAGCAGCTGCTCACGCCGGAGGAAGCGCGCGCCGCCTATTTTGCGGCCGTCACGATCGCGCCGCCGGCGCTTGAGTACGTTGGGCTCGAAGACGCGGTGGGCCGCATCCTCGCCGTCGCGGCGGTGGCCGACACCGAGTATCCGGCCGATGCGCGTTCGACGATGGACGGCTTTGCGGTGGTCGCAGGCGACGGCCGCAGCGGGCGCCGGATCGCGGGCGAGGTGCGGATGGGCCACGCGCCACCGGGCGGAATCGGCCCCGGCGAGGCGATGCGCATCCCGACCGGCGGCGTGGTCCCGCCCGGGGCCGATGCGGTCGTTCCGGTCGAGGACACGGTCGAATCGCAAGCAGCCGGCGGCGCGGTGATCGTGCCGATCGATAACCTCGAACCAGGCGAGAACATCACGCCGGCCGGCTCGGATATGCGCCCGGGCGACTGCGTCCTCGAAGCCGGGCGGCGGATCGGCGGACCGGAGCTGGCCGTGCTGGCGACGCTCGGCATCGTCAACGTGCCCGTCTACCGGCAGCCGCGGGTGGCGATCGTCTCGACCGGCGACGAACTCGTCGACGCCGCGGCCAAACCGGGGCGCGGTCAGGTGCGCGACTCGAACCGGTGGGCCATCGCCGGCTCGCTCAGTGCGCTCGGCTGCCTGCCGGTGCAGCGTCCGGTGGCGCTCGATACGCCCGAGGCTCTGGCGGAGGCGCTGCGGTCGGCCCTGGCGGTCGCCGACGCCGTCGTCCTGACCGGCGGGTCGTCGGTCGGCGTGCGCGATCTGACCCCGCGGGTGATCGACGAGCTGGGCCGGCCCGGCGTCATCGTCCACGGTCTGCGCGTGAAGCCCGGGAAGCCGACCGTGTTCGCGATGCTCGACGGCAAACCGGTGATCGGGCTGCCGGGCAATCCCGCCTCCTCGTTAATGATCCTCGAAGCGGTGGCCGCCCCGATCTTCTCGCGGCTGGCCGGCGAGTCGACGCCCCCCGACGGCTCGATCGCGGCGGTGGCCGAGCGTCCGTTCGCCGGCCGGGAAGGCTGGACGTGGTTTATCCCGGCCGAGATTCGCTACGACGGCGGCCGCGTGCTGGCGTCACCCTTCGTCTTGCACTCAGCGAACACGAGCCTGCTGGCACGCGCGCACGGGTACGTCGTGGTCGGTCCGGACGACGCGAAGGTCGCCGCCGGCGAAACCGTCACGGTGCGCCGCTTCAGCGGCGGCGGCCGCAGCGGCTAGGGCGAGCGCGCCGCGAACCGAACCTAAGGCGGATATGTCTGTTCACCCGCAGCCGGCGCCCGCGATTCGCGCCGTCCCGGCGACGACGCCGTTCGTCGCGCCGGAAGAGCTCGCGCGCCGTGTCGGCCGCTCGACGCTCGTTCGGCTTGGGGCGAACGAGAGCGCGTTTGGGCCCTCGCCGAAGGCGATCGCCGCGATGCAAGCCGCTTTGCCGCTGATCTCGCATTACGCCGATCCGGAGTCGGTCGATCTGCGCACCGCGCTTGCGGCGCGCCACGGCTGCAAGATCGAGAACATCGTCGTCGGCTCGGGCGTCGACGAGCTGCTGGGCCTGATCTGCCGCACCTACGGCGCGCTCGGCGATCCCGTGCTGATGTCGCACGGCAGCTACGCGACGTTTGCGTTTCAGGTGCGCGGGCACGGACTCGACCTGCACACCGTGCCGCCGTTTTCCGACGGCGGGATCGACGTCGAGGCGATGCTCGTGCGGGCGCGCGAACTGCAACCGAAGATCGTCTATCTGGCGAACCCCGACAACCCGAGCGGCACGTTCATCGACGGCGACGCGGTGGCGCGGTTGCGCGACGGCCTGCCGCCGGACACGCTGTTCGTGCTCGATGAGGCGTATGCGGATTTCGTCACCATCGGGTCGCTCTTGCCCCCGGGCATCGACGAGCGGACGATCCGTCTCTACACGTTCTCCAAGATGTACGGCATGGCCGGCGCGCGCATCGGCTACGCGCTCGCCTCGCGCGACGCCATCGCCACCTTCCAGAAAATTCGCAATCACTTCGGCGTGAACCGCACCGCGCAGATCGGGGCGCTTGCCGCGCTCGAAGACCAGGCATTCGCCAAGCACGTGGTGGCCGAAGTCGTACGCGGGCGCGATGAATATCAGGCTTTCGCGGCGCGAATCGGCGTGCGCACGCTGCCGTCGCAAACGAACTTCGTGTGTTTCGAAGTCGGCACGCGCCAAGCGGCCGAAGCGATGATGCACGCCTTGCTCGAGCGCGGCGTGTTCGTGCGCAAGCCGGGCGAACCACCGATCAACGGCTTCATTCGCGTGACGGTCGGCACGCCCGAAGAGCGGGAGCTGTTCTACGAACACTTTTCCGCCGCGCTCGACGCTCTGCGCGAACGCGTGAGCTGACGTGCCGCGTTACGCGGTCCTCTCGGACGTTCATTCAAACATCGAAGCTCTCGACGCCGCCCTCGCGCTCACACGCCCGGACGATAAGGTGCTGTGTCTCGGCGACATCGTCGGCTATGGGCCCAATCCCAACGAGTGTGTTGCGAAGATCCGCGAACTCGCGACCGCCGTGGTGCTGGGCAACCACGACGTCGCGGCGATCGACAATTTCGGCCTGAACTACTTCAANNCCGGCGGCGCGCGAAGCGATGCGCTGGACGCAGCGCGTCATTAGCGCCGCGAGCAAAGAGTGGTTGAACTCGCTGGGCTACGAATTCCGCATGCCGGAGTTCTTGCTCGTGCACGGCGCGCCGAAGAACTACTTCGAGTATATTCTCGACAAGGCCGGCGCCGCGCGGGCGTTCGCGGCGACGGACGCGCCGATCGTCTTCATCGGCCACACGCACATCGCCGAATACTACGGGCTCGAACCGGACGGCACGATTTCGCACAAACACTTCCAGCAAGGCGGGCAAGTGGTGCTGGAGCCGGGCACGCGCTACATCGTGAACGTCGGCAGCGTCGGTCAGCCGCGCGACCTCAATCCGCGCTCGTCGTTCGGCCTCTACGACTCCGACAAGCGCACCGTGGATATCGTGCGCTTCGATTACCCGATCGCGAAAGTGCAGGAGAAGATCGCCTCCGCGCACCTGCCCGAGGCGCTGGCGCGCCGTTTGCTCGTCGGCCGATGACCGCTCTCGGAGCGGTCTTCGCACACGCGACCCTAGCGCTCGCGGTTGTGACCGGCGGCGCGTATAGCGATGCCGCCTTCACCGCGCCGCTGGATAGCGGTTTGCGGGCGTTCTATCAGCGCGACTTCACGACGGCGAACACGAGTTTCGAATCGGCCCTTGCCGCCGCGCCCGACAACACCCTCGCGATCGCATTTCTCAACGCCACCGCGGCGCAAACGCCGGGCAGCTTGGACGCGCTCATCGCGCGCGAGGAAAACCGGCTCGTCGCGGATCCGCACGGCTACACGACGCAACTGCGTTTGGGTTTCTCGTATCTGTTTGCCGGGTCGACCGGACGCGATCGCGATGCCGACGCGCGTGAAGCCTTCGATGCCGCCGTGGCCGTTGCTCCGGACGCCGCCGGCGCGCACGTGGGCCTGGGCATCCTGCGGATGAACGAGCGCAGCGCGACGCGGGCCAAGGTCGAGTTTCTCGCGGCGCTGGCCCGCGACCCGAACGACGTACTGGCGCGCGAATACTTGGCCACGCTCTATCAAGTCGATCTCAAGGATCCGCAACGCGGCTTGAGTTACGCGATCGACGTCCCCAACGTCGTGCCGCATTACGCCGACATCGATTTTCACATTGCGTCGATGCTGGACGATCTACGCCAGTTCCCGGCCGCTGCCGACTACGCAACGCGCGGGCTCGAGATCGACGTCGGTCACGTCGGTGAAGCGGGCCGGCACGGCTACACGCTGCTGGCGCGCATCTACCTCGACGAAAAGCGCCCCGACGACGCGCGCCGCGTGCTGCGCGCGTCGATCGCCGCCGGGGTCGACGTTGAATACGCCCAAGCCCTGCTGGCGAAGCTGCCGAAATGAACGTACCCGAATTTGTCGATGACCGGCGCTGCTTCGCCTGCGGGCCGCACAACGCCGATGGGCTGCACCTGGAGTTCGAGCCGGACGGCAGCGACGGCGCGCGCAGCCGGGTGACGCTGCCGCCGCGCATGCAAGGCTACCGCGAGGTTGCGCACGGCGGCATCGTGATGATGCTGCTCGATGAAGCGATGGCCCACGCCTGTCGCTTCATCGGCGAAAAGGCGACGACCGCGTCGTGTGAGATCCGGTTTCGCAAGCCCGTGCCGCTCGGTACGACGCTCGTGATGCGGGGCCGCTACAAGGAGCGCCGGCGCAACGTGCTGTTCCTCGAAGCGAGCTTGACGCTCGAAGACGGCACCGTCCTCGCAACCGCCGAGGGCACGTTCGTGTCTCTTGGTCGGCTATGAAATCCAAGGTCGCTCGTAAGGCGGCTGCGGCCGGCGAAGCGAAAAGTGCGGCCAAGGAGCCCACCTTCGACAACCGGCGGGCACGCTTCGAATACGAGAAGCTCGAATCGCTCGAGGTCGGCGTCGCGTTGAGCGGCACCGAGATCAAGTCGATCCGCAACGGCAACCTGAGCCTCAACGAGGGCTTTGCCCGCGTGCGCGACGGTGAACTGTGGCTGGTCAACTTCACCATCCCTCCGTATAAGGAGGGCAGCATCTTCAACCACGAGCCGGGCCGCCCGCGCAAACTGCTGCTGCATAAGGAGCAGCTCGAGCGGCTGACCGGACGCGCGGCCGAAAAGGGCCTCACGCTGATCCCGCTGCGGCTGTACTTCAAGCGCGGGCGGGTGAAGCTCGAGCTGGGCCTGATGCGCGGGAAGAAGATTTGGGACAAGCGCCGCACGATCGCCGAACGCGACGCGAAGCGCGACCTGGAGCGCGCGACCAGCTGATGCGCGGCGCGCGGCCGGGCGCGTTTCTCGACACCCGCGTGCGGCGTGCGCTGCGAGTGCCGCCGGGCTCGACCGTCGTCGTCGCGACGTCAGGCGGGCCGGACTCGGTCGTTCTGGCAGCCGTGCTCGACCGCATCGGCCGGGCGAATGAGTATTCCGTGGTGCTCGCGCACGTCAATCACGGGCTGCGTGCGTCGGCTTGGCAAGATGAATGCGTCGTGCTCTCGCTCGGCGCGCGCCTCGACCGGCCGGTGCGCGTCGCGGCCGTGACGGCCGGCGATGATGAGGCCGCGCTGCGCACGGCACGCTATGCGGCGCTCGAAGCGATCGCGCGCGACTGCGGCGCGAACGCGATCGCGACCGCGCACTGCGCCGAAGATCAAACCGAGACCGTACTGCTGGCGCTCTTCCGCGGCAGCGGACTGGACGGCCTGGCGGGCATGCCGCCGCGCCGTCCGCTCGCGGACGGCATCGATCTCGTCCGTCCGTTCCTGCGCGTGACGCACGCCGAGCTGCATGCCGAGCTGTGGCGGATCGGGTTACCGTACGCGCTCGATCCGACCAACGCGCAAGTGCGCTACCGGCGCAACGCGTTGCGCGCGCGGCTCGACGATTTGCGGGCCGACTTTCCGCAGCTCGATGCGTCGGTTGCGCGCTGCGCCGAGATCGTGCGCGCCGAACGTTCGGGCGACGAGCGCGCGCGGGCGCGCAAGGATCTGCGCGATCGCTTGCGCGAGCGCGACTTGCTGCGCGACATCCCGTTCGAGCGCATCGAGGCCGCGCTCGATGCGGCGCCCGACGCGCGCGTGTTTCTGAAACCCGGCCTCGAAGCGGTCAACGGCGAGATCGAACCGCGCGCGTGAACACGCCGCGTTACTGGCTGGCGAGCTTCGCGCTGTTGCTGGCCGGTTTTGCGACCTTCGCGGCGCTCTACGACGTGCAGCCGCTGCTGCCGGCGCTCGCGCGCCAGTTCGCCGTCGCGCCCGCGACCGCGAGCCTCGTGCTCTCGGCGACGACGCTGGCGCTCGCCGGTGCGCTCTTCGTGGCGGGGTCGCTCTCGGAAACGCTCGGCCGGAAGTTGCCGATCGTGGCGTCGCTCGCGGTTTCGAGCGCGATCACGTTTCTGTGCGCGGCCGCACCGAATTTCGCGACGTTGCTCGGTTTGCGGTTGCTCGAAGGCGTCGCGATCAGCGGCGTGCCGGCGATTGCGATGGCCTACATCAGCGAGGAAGTCGCGCCCGAAGCGTTGGGATTCTCGATGGGTCTCTACGTTGCGGGCACCGCGCTCGGCGGCATGTCGGGCCGCTTCATCGTCGGCTTCGTCGCGGATGCGGCCGGCTGGCGAGCAGCGCTCTTGGCGATCGGCGGGGTCGGGGTCGTGTGCGCTATCGCGGTGGCGCTCTTGTTGCCCGCGTCGAGCAATTTCACGCCGCGTCCGCAGTCGCCGCGCGAACACGTCGACGCCTATCGCATGCACGTGGCGGACGCCGGATTACCGTGGCTCTACGCGACGAGTTTCCTCATCATGGGTGCGTTCGTCACGATCTACAATTACGTCGGTTTTCGCTTGGCCTTGCCGCCGTTCGCGCTCAGCCAGTCCGCGATCGGCGCGATCTTCGTCGTGTATCTGCTGGGGAGCGCCGCATCGGCGCTCGCGGGCCGGCTCGCCGATCGCTTCGGCCGGCGCAACATGCTCTGGATCAGCGAGGTGATTTTTCTCGCCGGTGCGCTGATCACGCTCGCGAACGATTTGACGGCGATCATCGCGGGCATCACGGTTCTGACGATCGGTTTCTTCGGTGCACATTCGGTTGCGAGCAGTTGGGTCGGGCGCCGCGCAACGCACGGCCGCGCGCACGCGACCGCGCTCTATCTCTTCGCCTATTACTTGGGCTCAAGCGTGCTCGGTTCGCTCGGCGGCATCGTCTATGGCGCGAGCGGCTGGAGCGGCACCGTGATCGCGGTTGCGCTGGCGCTGACGGCGGCGCTGGCAATTGCGATCGTCGTGCTGCGCGTGGTCGCGCCGGCGGCTCCCGCGGCGGAGGCAACGCTCGGTTAGTTTCGCGAAGGCCCGGGGATGACCACACCGGCTTCCGCGCGAGCGCTTCATCCCGATCTGGAATGCGTACTGTTCAACGAGGCGGAGATCGCCGCAGCGATCCGGTCGCTCGCCGAGCAGATCGCCCGGGACCACGTCGGCCACGACGTGCTGCTGCTCGGGGTCCTCAAAGGCGCGGTGCACGTGCTCTCCGACCTGGCCCGGGAGCTCGATGGGCTCAAGCCCGGCCCGGCGCGGGTCTACCTCGACCTGATGGCCGTCTCGAGTTACGGCAACGCGAGCCGCTCGTCGGGTGAGGTGCGTCTCATTCAGGACACCACCCACGCCATCGAGGGGCGCCGCGTGGTCATCGTCGAGGACATCATCGACAATGGTCTCACCCTCTCGTACCTGAATGCGCTGCTCTCGGCCCGGAAGCCGCTGTCCCTGCGCTCGGCGGTCTTGCTCGACAAGCCCTACCGCCGGATTGCCGGCGTGAAGGCGGATTACGTGGGATTGACCTGTCCTGATGAGTTTATCGTAGGGTACGGTTTAGACTATCAAGAACGGTACCGGACTCTGCCCTACATCGCGAAACTCCGGCCGGACATCTTTTCAGATCCCGAATAGGAACTCTGAGCTTGCCACGGTCCGCGGCTGACATGGGTTGAAGCGAGAAACGTTCGGTCAGAAAGAACGGTACGAAAGTCTCACCAACCATGGGCAAGCACCTTAAAAGCATCATCGTCGTCCTCGGGATCTTCCTGCTCGTCATCGTCATCGTTGACCGGCTGATCCTCCCGCAAAATCCCAGCAAGACGCTGGCGTACTCGGCTTTCTACGACCGCGTGGTCGAGAATCAGGTCAAGGACGTCAAGCTGAGCGGCAGCGAGATTAGCGGGACCGAGAGCAACGGCGACAAGTTCACGACCACCGCGCCCTCGGGCACGGACCCCTCGCTCATCCCCACGTTGCGCGCGCATCACGTCACGTTCTCGGCCGAGGCCAGCAACACGAGCCCGTTCCTCGGGTTCGCCATTCAGCTGATCCCGTTCATCGCGATCGCGCTCGTGCTGGTGTTTATCCTGCGCCAGGCGCAGAGCGGCGGGAGCCAGGCGATGTCGTTCGGGCGCTCGCGGGCCAAGCTGCTGAGTGAAAACCGTCCGAAGGTCACCTTCGCCGACGTCGCCGGCATCGAAGAGGCCAAGGAAGAACTGGGCGAGGTCGTCGAGTTCCTCAAGTATCCGAAGAAATTCCAGGCGCTCGGCGCGCGGATTCCCAAGGGAGTGCTGCTCTACGGGCCTCCCGGCACGGGCAAGACGCTGC
>PLTN01000211.1 GCA_003164495.1 Vulcanimicrobiota bacterium | reverse complement strand
CCCGCGCGCTGCTGCCGCTCGTCGCAGCCTTCATCGCGAGCGTCGACGTTGCGCGCAAAGAGATCCGCGTGACGGTTCCCGCCGGTTTGCTCGATCCGTCGGCGGCCGACGAAGCCTAGGTTAGGCGCGGCGCTTCGGCGGGTTGAGGTACGCGCTGACCGCGGCATCGGTCACGGCCGCCAGCGGCTCTTTGAACGTGCGGTCGAATGCCACGTTGCCGTTGCAATCGTAGGCGATCATGCGCAAGGTGGAGTTCGACGCGGCCGCGTTCGGCGGCGGCGTGTCGAGCCATGTGCCGACGAGTACGGCCGCTTTCGTGCTGGTGCACACGGCCGGTGCCGGCGTTCCGGCGTCGACGATCACGGCGTGACGGCCGGCGTGTTCGAACGCACCGGCCAGCGCCTTCGCGGCCGCGCTGCGTTGATCGAAATCCGAAGATCCGCCGACCGTGAGAATGGCGAGCGTGGCGTCGGGCGGCGGCGCTAACGCGATGGCGGCGGCCGGGTTGCCCTTCTTGCGTTGGAAGAGCTTATTGACGTTGACGTCCGTTCCGCTCGCTTGCGGCGCGGGCGTATCTTCGGACGGCGGGGGCGCGGCAAAGGCCTGAATGCCGCGTTGGCTGCGGTCGAGAATTCCCGCGCGCAACTGATCGCCCTGACCCGCAATATCGGCCAGGCTCGTGATGTAATTCGTAACGCTGAAGACCAGCGTTCCCGAGGTCGTGCTCACGACTTGTTCCACCACCGACGCACCGTTGCCGAGCGGCGTCATGAACCCGGTCACGTAGTAGTTCGCGCCCTGTGCACGTGCATCGGAGAGATAGTGGTCGCGATCGATGCCCGGGGTCGACGGGATGATCTTGATCCCGCCGCCCTGCGCGATCTGCGTGGCGAGCGTCGTGATGATCCGCGCGCTGGCCTCGCGGTCGAGTTCCGGGGAACTGGCGAGCGGATAGACGATCACCGTCGGAACGATCGTAAACGCCGGCGTCGCCGCCATGAGGAACACGGAGAGAAACGAAAAAACGGCGAGCAAAGATAGGCGCACCTGGAAGGCTTCCACGATGGTCGACGCGTTCCTTACTGTCCCTTGTCACCCCGAGCTTGTCGAGGGGGCGCTTCAATCGCCGCGCTGAGTGGCCGCCCCTCGACAAGCTCGGGGTGACAAGGGGCCGAGAAGTGCGCTTCCCACTGCGCGCTCACGTGCGCGCCGTAGAGAAAGATCATGCACATGTAATACACCCACAGCATGAGGGCGAAAATCGCCGAGAGCGTGCCGTAGATCTGGAAAACGTTGGCGTGCGCGGTGTAGATCCCGAAGGCAACCTGGGCGAGCGAGTAGCCGATCGCCGTAACGAGCGCGCCGGGAATGCCGAACGTCAAGCGTGCACGCCGATTGGGCAAATAGGTATACACCAGCAGCGCGACCACGAACACGAAAGCCAGCGAGAACGAGTACGAACCGATCTGCGGACCGTAGCGCAGATATTCGAGGCCGGTGAAACGCTCGACGTACGTGATCGCGAGCGGTCCGGCCGTCGCGACGATAAGCACGAGGCCGAGGATGGGCACGAGCACGACTGCGATGAGAATTTCGTAAATGAAGTGCCGGCTACGCAGGCCGAGCGAGCGGTCTAGGCCGTAGGAGACGGCGCCGAACACGTTTTTCGCCGACCAGATCAAGCCGAGCAACCCGACGG
Organism: Vulcanimicrobiota bacterium; assembly: GCA_003164495.1. Classification (GTDB taxonomy): domain Bacteria; phylum Vulcanimicrobiota; class Vulcanimicrobiia; order Vulcanimicrobiales; family Vulcanimicrobiaceae; genus Lustribacter; species Lustribacter caenicola. The sequence continues at coordinate 31,911 of PLTN01000211.1, read as the reverse complement.
TCCCCGAGACGCCGCGATAGCGTACGACCGACTGGATATTCCCCGACACCAAGTCGTAGAATTGTGGAGCGATATGATCGATGGTGTCGAGCGCCCGTAAATCGCCGGCCTCGGTCCCGAAGATGTAGCCGAACATCGCAACGATCACGAGCGAGAGCGGTATAGCGGCAAAGAAGATGTTGAAGGCGATCGCCTGAGCCAGAAACGCCGCGCCGGCGGCGGAAAACTGCACGGCGGCCGCGTGGAAGACATCCACCAGCGTCCGAAGGAAGTTAGGCACGTATGAATCCGGCGGTCGTGATCGTCATCCTCAACGGCGCGATCGTTGCCAGCGCTCCGCCGGCGCAACTTCTTTTCGGGCACGTGATGGCGCCGGTGGTGCCGGTGGTCACGCACTTCACCGAGCGCGCGGCCGTCGACGGTGACACGATCACGCTCGTGCGGCAGGGCCGGACGTGCACGTTTCGCATCGGCTCGGATGCCTTCGCGTGCGACGGCGTGACCGGGACGTTGCCGGTGGCGCCGTTCGGTCGCGACGGCGTCGCGTACGTGCCCCTGGCCGAAGTTGCGCGCGCGTTCGGCGGCGCGGCCGAATACGATCCGCACACGCGCATCGTCGCGCTCGACGTGCCGCCGGCCGTCAACCTCCAGACGCCGGCCCCGTTCGACCCCAATGCGCCCTCGGCCGCGCCGACGGAGATCTTCACGCCCTCGCCGGCGCCGGCGACGCCGCGGCCGGTTGATACCGGCAGCCCTCTACCGCGCCGCACGGCGATTCCGGTCATCCCCTCACGCGGTCCGGAGAACTAGAGGCCCGCGTCGGTCAGGGCCTTCATCCATTGTTGCGTCTCCGGGCTATCGAACCAGTTCGCAATACCGGCTTCCGCTTCGCGCAGCGCATTGACGTGGCCGCGGACCTCTTCGCCGTTGGGGAACTCGTGCTCGACCTGAGCTCGTAAGGCGGCGAGTTCGGCGCGCTGGGAGGGGTCGAGGCCGGCCTCGATCTGGTCGTAGTCGAGCGGTGCCGGTTTCGGCCGCTGCTGGTCGTTCATACCGATGCTCTTCCCGCTATTTGGGCACGAGGCCCGCGACCGGCTGGCTCAGATGCATAAGAAGAATCTGGAAAACATGAAGTTTATCCTTATTTGTATTATCGCCGGCGCGTCACTATACTCGGACGATGCCGATTGTGCCCGGCGTCCTGGCTGCCGGTGCCCTCGCGCTCCTTGCGACTCTGGTCGCGCGCGGCTTGCCGCTCGTGGGAGCTCCGGTGCTCGCAATCGTGCTCGGTATCGTGCTGAGCCGGGCCGTCCGGCTGCCTGACGCGCTGAACCCCGGCTTTGCGTTTGCCGGGAAGTACGTGCTGCAAGCGGCGATCGTCGTCTCGGGATTCGGGCTGTCGCTGGCAGTCGTGGTGCACACCGGCTGGGAGACGCTGCCGGTGACGATCGGCACGATCGCCGTCGCGCTGGTCTTGGCGCCGATCGTCGGCCGCTTTCTAAAGATCGACGTCGTGTTGCAGCATTTGGTCGGCGTCGGCACGGCAATCTGCGGCGCATCGGCGATCGCGGCGGTCGCATCGGTGATCGAGCCGGAAGAGACCGACGTTGCGCTCGGCATCGCCACGATTTTCTTCTACAACATCGTGGCCGTGCTGACGTTCCCGGCGCTAGGCACGCTGATGCATCTCACGCAGAGCCAGTTCGGCGTCTGGGCCGGGACGGCGATCAACGACACGTCATCGGTCGTTGCAGCGGGATATGCGTACGGCACGCAAGCGGGCGAGCACGCGACGATCGTCAAGCTCGCACGCGCCGCGTTCATCCTGCCGGTCGTTGCCATCGTCGCGATCACACACGCGCGCACGCAACGCGAAACGGGCGTCCACGTGCCGTGGCGCAAGGTCGTGCCGTGGTTCATCGGCTGGTTCGTCGTGGCCGCGTGCATCAATTCGACCGGTGTCGTTCCGGGAGCTTGGCATCCCGGCATCACGCAGCTCTCGACGTTCCTGATCGCCACGGCGCTTGCCGCCATCGGCGTCCAGACGGATATCGGCCGGCTGGCGCGCAGCGGACCGCGGCCGCTCGCGCTCGGGTTCGTGTTGTGGGTCGCGGTGGCGCTCGTCTCGCTGTTCCTGCAGCACGCCACGGGGTCGTAGGGACCGCCGCCGCGAAGCGCAATCGCGATGAGTAGTTCCGGTACGACAGCGGTCGCGCACCCGCCAGTGACCCGTGATCTGAGTACGGCGATTGTCGCGTTTGCGCTCGCCGATTTGCCCGATAGCGTCTTGCACGAAGCGAAGCGATCGCTTTTCAACGTGCTGGCGGTGGCGATCGGCGCGAGCCGCCATCCCGGACTCGATTCCATCCTGCGCGTTGCGCGCGAATCCGGCGGCGCCGCGGTCGCGCCGGTCGTGGGGCGCACCGTGCGCGCCGACGCGCACTTCGCCGCGCTCGGCAACGGTTTTGCGGCGCACGTCGACGACTACGACGACACGCATCTCGCCACGGTGATCCATCCGGCGGCCGCCATCGCCGCGACGTTGCTCGCCCTCGCGCCGTCGACGGCACCCGATGGTGCGGCCGCGATGCGCGCGTTCGTGCTGGGCTGCGAGATTCAACTGCGGTTGGGGGTCGCGATCTCGCCCGAACACTACGACGACGGCTGGCACATCACGGGAACGTGCGGTACGATCGGCGCGGCCGTTACCGCGGCCGCGCTCATGGGCCTCGATGCGGGTGCAACGGCGCGCGCGATCGGCATTGCCGCCTCGAGCACGGTCGGTCAACGCGAAGCGTTCGGCCGCATGACCAAAGCCTACCATGCGGGCAAGGCCGCCGCCAACGGATTGCTGGCCGCCACGCTGGCCGCACGCGGCTTCACGGCACCCGAAGACGCGCTCGAAGCACCAGGCGGATTCGCCGAGGCGCTCGCCACGACGCACCGCATCGGTTCGCTCGATCTGAACCTGCACGCGAATTTCGAGCTCGCGAAAAATACCTACAAGCCCTATCCTTGCGGCATCGTTGCGCATCCGGCGATCGACGCCGCGGTCGCGCTCGCGGCGCGCATCGGCAACGCGGCCGCCGTCGACGCGGTCGTCGTGCACTGCAATCCGCTGGTGCCCGAACTGATGGGGAACCTGACGCCGGGCGATGGTTTGCAGGCCCGCTTCAGCGCGGTGCACGGCGTGACGATGGGCTTACGCGACGGCACGGTCGGACTCGCGCAGTACGACGACGCGCTGGTCGTCGCACCCGACGTTGCCGCGTTGCGCGCGCGCGTGCGGCTCGAGCCCGACGAAAAGATGCCGCGGGCTTCGGCGCGCGTGAGCGTGCGTCTCACCGACGGCACGACGATCGAAGAGACCACCACGCATGCGCGCGGCAGCCTCGAGCGGCCGCTCACCGATGCGGAGCTGAACGCTAAAGCAGAGGCGCTGATGGAACCCGTGCTCGCCGGACGGACCGGTGCGCTGCGCAAAGCCGTATCGGAGCTGCCCAAAGCGGCGGATCTCGCGGCGCTGATCGCGGCGGTGACGGCGTGAGCGCCGCCGCGCCGGTCGTGCAACCGACCGCGGAGTTGATGGCCTTCGCCGGCAACGGCTGGGCGTTTCGCGAACCGGTGCGCGCACCCGCGCGCGAACTCGTGCTTGCGACGGTGTTGCGTGCGCTTGCCGGCGCGCAATCCGGAGCGGCACAAATTGCCGCATCCGATGCGCCGGGACCGGCACGCCTGCGCGCGCGTGCGGTCGGCCGCGCCGCGGCAACGACGCCGCTCTACGCGGCATTTCTCACCGGAATCGCCGCCGGCGACGACGCGACGCTCGCAACGCCGGTAGTCGCGGCCGCGCTGGCGGCCGGCGAGAGCGTCGATGCGGCCGGTGCGACGGTACTCGATGCCGTCGTTGCCGGAACGGAGATTGCGGTGCGCGTCGAACGCGCGCTGGGGGCCGCGCACCGCGAACGCGGTTGGGATACGCGCGGCACGTGCGGCCGTCTGGGCGCCGCCGTCGCGGCTGCTCGCGTGCTCGGTTTACAGCGCGAAGCGACGCGCGATGCGTTCGGCATTGCCGCAACGGCCGCGAGCGGCCTGACCGAAGCACGCGGCACGATGACCGCGGCATACATCGTCGGCGCCGCCGCAGCGGACGGCATCGAAGCCGCCTTGCTCGCCCGCGCTGAGTTCACCGGCGCTCCGCTTGCCCTCGAAGGCCGCCGCGGCCTCGCCGCTTTGATGAGTGCAACGTTCGATACGGCCGCGCTGCTGGAAGGCCTCGGCGAAACGTTCGTCTACCCCGCGATCGCCGCAAACGTCCCATCGTCGCCGGCAGCCGAATCGCTGCGCGCGCTGATCGCCCGCATCGAACGCCTCCCTTCAATCCGCGAAGTCATCGACGCCACCATCCCGTAGCGCCCCCGACGTGGGCTATTTGGCAGCTAGCTCAGATGCGGGGAAGGTAGCTTTGATGACTTTGTATTTGGCCGTCACGTCGATGGCGGGTTGCATCAGAGCGAGGTCACTTTTTTCCGGGAAGAGGACGCGCTTCATGCCCGGTTTCGTCTCGACTTTGGTGTATTTTTCGAGGATCTTCGCCGATGCGGATTGGTTCTTGTTGGCCCACGCGCCGGCTTCGTTGATGGCGGCCACATAGCGCGCCACGAGATCGGGATGCGACTTGGCCCAGTCGCTGGTGGCGAACCACGCACCGATGATGAACGTCGGTGCAACGGCGTTGTAGACCGGCGCGAGGATGCGTACCGAACCGCTCGCGACGGCGTCGCTCAAGTCGGGTTCGGCAGTGACGCCCGCATCGATGCGTCCGGCGAGCACGGCCGGTCCCATTTCGGAAAACTTCAGCTCGATGAATTTGACGGTGCTCGAGTCGCCGCCGTTCTGATCCAGCCACGCCATCGCGGCGATCTGGGTGATGTTCTTGACGCCCGTGATCCCGATCGTCTTGCCGTTGAGATCTTTGGCCGATTTGATCGGCCCGTTCGTCGCGACGATCAGCGCGCTCGTCGGCGACGTGCTCGAATACAGCGCGGCCGGCGCGACGACGACGAACGGCAAACCCTTGTCGTGCGCGGTGGCGAGCGTGACGACGTTGCCCTGGGCGATGTCGATCGCGCCCGAGGCCACGGCCGACGCGATTGCTGCGCCGTTGTCGATGAATTGCACGTCGACGTTGAGCCCGTGTTTTTGGAAGAAGCCCATGTCTTTGGCGTAGAGCACTTCCGCGCCCACGTCGATCGGCGTGGTTGCGACTCTTACCGTCGGCAGCGTTTGCGCGCTTGCGGCGCCCGGCATGGCGAGGGCGAGGGCCAGGACGAAGAACGCATATTTCATCTCGGTACGAATCCTCCACGCTCGTGCAAGGGCCCTCCACGCACGGCGTGAAGGATCGCTCATGGCCGCTCGCGTCGATGGACTGTTCTCGGGTTGGACGTCCATTCGCGTCGCCCGCGAACACAAGGTCGCGCTCTCGCTCTTGGTGACCGTTCCGATCACGCTGGTCGTGATCGGCTTCGTTTTTCACGGCATCACGCCGACGCAGGTAGCGCTGTTATTCGTCGCCGGAATGGTGTTCGTTTCGCTCACCCGCGGTCGGCTGCTGGGCAGCAGCATCCGCGCGCGGCGCGAGGAGTTTCCGCTCGTCGTCGATACGGTCGAACGCTTGGCTCGCCGGCTCGGGATCGCACCGCCGTTGGTCTTCATCAGCAACGACTACTTCGTTCCGGTCAACAGCATCGGGCTCGGCGAACCGTACGCGCTCGTGATCTCGAGCCAGTACTTACAGCTCTTCGGCCACGACGAGCTCGCGTTCATGATCGGCCGCGAACTCGGACACATCGCGGGCGGAAACACGCGCCTGCTCTCGCTGATCAACGCGTCGGGCCGGAGCAATCCGATCATCGCCTCGCTCTTCGGCGCGTGGATCCGGCAAACGGAATACTCGGCCGACCGCGCGGGCCTCCTGTGCGCGCCGATCGAGGCGGCGGTGAAGGCGATCGCGATCTCGACGTTTCACGCGAGCGGGCGGCACGTCGAGGCCGCGGTGCTGGCGGATCAGCGCCGCGACATCGAATCGGACCTCACGCTTCGGCTGGGCGAGTTGACCGGCATGATGCCCTACGCGGTCAACCGCGTGCGCGCGCTCGAAACGTTCGCGGCCTCCGATACCTATCGCTATTGGATGGACCGCTTCGAACGCGATCCGCTGCCGGTGCGCGCCGCGCTCGGACCGAGCGACGGACCGGTCGACCGTCGCGAGCTGGCCTCGTCGTTGCTCGTCGCGCCTCTCTTGTTTGGACTCATACGCCGCATGCAATTGCACGATCTCTACTCTAAATCGCGTCTGATCGGCGGGCGAACGGGCTTGAGTTAGTGGTCATCGTCCATTTCCTGGTCTTTGTCGTCCTCGGCGCGACCTTCGGTTTTGCGGGCGGCCTCTTCGGTATCGGCGGGGCGTTCTTGGCCATTCCGACGCTCGGGATTTTTGCCGGGCTCACCGAGCAGCTCTCGCAAGGCACCGCGATCGCGATGGCGCTCCCCAACGTCGTCGTCGGCTTGTGGAGCTACTCGCGCAAAGCGCGGCTCGATTGGCGCATTGCCGCAACGATCGCGGTCACCGGGTTACCGTTCACCTATGCGGCGGCGCGCATCGCGACGCTGATGCCGAGCGCGTTATTGCGCACGGCCTTCTCGGTGTTTCTGATCGTGATCGCGCTCGATATGGCGCGCCGCACGTTCCTCGCGCAACCGCCGGCCATGGCCGCATTGCCATGGCCGTATGCGACGATCTCGGGAGCGATCAGCGGGATCTTCTCGGGTTTCTTCGGCATCGGCGGTGCGATCATGACCGTCCCCGCGATGACGATGTTCTTCGGGCTCACCCAACTCGGAGCGCAGGGCATGGCGCTCGCGTTCGCCGTGCCGTCGACGATCCTGACGACGGCGACTTACGCGCTGGCCGCCGACGTCGACTGGGCCATCGCGATTCCGCTCGCGGTCGGCGGCGTGACGACGGTGTCGTTCGGGGCCGGCGTCGCGCAACGTTTGCCCGAACGGGTCTTGCGTTCGCTGTTCATCGGCTTCATCGTGCTGGTCGCGATCGTCTTGTTCATCAAGGCACGGGCGACGGGGGTGTAGGCGCGCAGGCGTTGGGCGGCACCGGCATCGGCGCGGTGGCACTCAAGCCGAAGTGCACGGGATACGATCCGGCGCCGTCGGTCATGAACGTGCCGTTCACGGTGCGCGTCACGCCGGCCGCGAGCGCGAACGTTTTGATGAGATGCGGCTGCGCGGGATCGTCGATGCACGGCACGAGCGTGGCCGTCACTTCGCCGTCGAACCAGAACGTGGTCGTGGTGCCGCCCGAACCGCTGGTGAGCTCGTAGAGATAGACGGAAAGCGGCGCGGCCGACGTGTTCGCCAGGTGCAGCGTGAACGGGCGCACGACGCCGTAATCGCCGCCGAGCGGCCGTCCGTCGGTGCGTTGATTCGGAAGCGCGGCATCGCCGACGGAAATCGGCGCCGGTTCGGGTGCGCCGCTCGCGAATGACAACGCGAGCGGCGCGATGCCGGTGAGGGGGAAGACGCCGCGCCGGCCGTGTGTATCGCCGGGAAGCTCCGCACCATCCAGCGGCGGGAGCGCCGCGCCGGCCGGGTTCGTGGCGAGATCGACTTCCAGCGGGCCGCCGTCGAGCACGTGCAGATCGAGGATCGCCTCGATCAGGTCGCCGGGTTGCATCGTGCCGAGTGGAATCAGATACGGCGTATTGGGGAGCACCGTCACGATGGCGCTCTCGCCGCTCGCATGCTCGGCGAGATAGCGCGCACTGGATTGCTGGCCGATGTAGGCGAAGGCCGGGCTTGCGCCGCTGATCGTGCCGAGCACTTGCACCCGAGCGCCGGCGGCGGCGCGCAGCGCGAGCGTCAGTTGGCGCGGCGCGCCGAAGGCTACGTGATACGCGAACAGCCGCGCCGGCGTTTGCGCGTCGATCGTGCCGCGAAAGAGTACGCCGGCGAGTTGCGCGCCGACATACTCCGGGTCGTCGCTGTAGAAGAGCGTCACGGGATCGAGCGGCGGCACCGCGTCGACGTGTACGTGCAAGTTCGTGCGCCCCGCGACGTCGACGTATGCGCCGCGGCCCTCGATCGTGACGCCCGCTTGGGCTTCGAGCTTGTCGCCGGGGGCAAGGGCGTTGGGGATCGTCAGGCCGTGCACGTCGAGCAGCGTGCTCGGCTGGCGGACGAGCGCTCGCTCGATTGCATCGCGAATGCGCGCCGTGACGAACGGCGCCGATACCGTTCCGGCCAGCGCGACGTCGACGTCGGTGGGAACGGTGCCGGCCGGCGGCGCGACGAGCACCGCGATCGCGGCGGTGTTGCCGTTGCGATCGGTGAGGGTGATGTTTCCGCTGCCGGCGGTGCGGCCGGTCACGAGCAGGCGGCGCGTGCGCGGGTCGTAGGATGCGTCGAGGCCGTCGTACGGCACTTGCACGGTCAACGGACCGGCGGTTCCCGCAACGTTGATCGTCACGCTCGTGCCGAGCGGAATGCCCGCGTGAGCGCGGTCGACGCTGATGGCGGGCGCCGGCGGCGCTTGCGCAACGGCGCGACCCGCGCTTGCTATGAGGGCGAGGGCGGCGGCAATGCCGATCGCGCAGCCCCGGACGGTGGTCACGCGCCGCACCTTGCGGTTCCTCACCGAACTTTCATGCTCGCGGGCGCAAGATCCGTCGCCGATCTGCCGACATTCTCTTAGCAAGGAGGTCTACGTTGCGCAGACTGGCGGAGCGGGTGTTAACGGCACTGCTCGGTTGCGTCGTTCTCGCGGGTACTGGACCGGTGCCGGCCGATGACGATCTGCACATCCTCCGCGACCTGCGACCCGCGCAGCGTGAGAACCTCGTCGTCGTGCAACGCGACGGCGCCATTCGCATCGTCGCCTACGACGCGGTCGTGCAGGATCCGCAAATCGCCGCACTTCCGCCCGAACGCGGATATACGATCGCATCGTCGGGCCGCGCGGCACCGCCCGCACCGCCGCAGGTGCATCCACGCCAGGTCGCGGTCCGCGCGCAGCATCGGGCGCAAGTGCAGCACCATGCGCCGGTGCGCATCGCGCTTGCGCCGCCGCGCCTCGTTGCGCCGCCGAAACTGTTTGCGTTCAACGCTACGCCGTTGTTCGTTCCCACGCAAGCCGGTCCGAAGCCCGCGCCGCCCGCCAAGGCGCGCGCCGCGGGCCTCGACCTGGCCTGGCTCTACGCGCACCGTTTCGACACCTCACACGACGATCACCGCACGCCGGGCATTCCGGTACGTTCGCAAGTCGCATCGCCGTTCGACATCGACTCCGGCGCGTTTCACGGCGTGCGCGCCGTCAACGGCTACAGCGCGGTGCGCGTTTCGGTCTCGATTCCGTGCGGTGCGCGCCATTTCGTGACGGGTCCCGGCTACGATGAAGTGACCGGCGCACCCGGCATCGTCGATCAGGAGACCGGCTACATCTACATCGGCGGCTGGGGTGCGGGACCGCGCGGCGTGTCCGTCGACGCCGGACTACAGAAGAGTTCGGCGCAAAGCGAACACGACGACTACGCGTTCTACTGGAAGTTTGCATCCAACAAGCCGATCACGTCGGAAGAGCGCTTCCCGTGCGGCGGTCCGGACGTGGTGCTGGAACTCTATCCGATTTCGGAGTCGCTGCTGGTCTTTTCGGCGACCGGCGTCGCGACCGACGGTCAGCGCCATACGTTTACGGCGGTCCAGCACACGCGTCCCGAAGACGGCTGGACCCCGGACGGCGGCTCGCAGAACGACGGCATCATCCTCAAGCGCATCGTCTCGATCGCACAGCCGTATACGTGGCACAAACGCTCCGGCGTCGGCCGCTCGGACCGTTTCGTCAGCGGGAGTTATTTCGGCGTCAACGGGCCGAACGATCTCACCCCGCGCATCGTCTGGCACGATTGCGAGATCGGGCACCTCTCGCCGCCGTCGATCGTGCCGGAGTACAAGCCGTGGACGGGCGCGCAGACGTGGACCTCGCAAGTGCCCGGCGTGTATACCGACTGGCCGCCGCTCGGCGTGTTCCACGGCAGCAACGGCGCCTGCGATGCCGCCGGGATCTACCTGCGTGCATAAGGTCTTTGCGAGCGCCCTGCTGATCGCGCTCGTGCTGGCCGCTAACGGCGTGCGCGCCTCCGACGATGCTTCAGCGGGTTATGGCGCTGTCCGGCCGTCGCTGGTCAAGGTTTGGGCGTTCGATCGTTCGGGCCGACCGACCCAGAGCGGCAGCGGTGTCGTCGTTGATTCCAACGCCCGGCGCTCGCTCGTGTTGACCGCATCGCACGTCGTTGCCGGCGCGGCGAGCATCCGGGTGGATGTCAGCCGCGATCAGCACGACATTATCGCGCACGTCGAGCGGACGGGGCCGCGCGACCTCACCCTCCTCACGATCGATCGCGGCGGATTACGCGCCGCGCGCTTCGCGCCGCGCACGCATCCGGTCGTCGAAGGCAATCTCGTCGCGGTGGCCGGCTACGTGAAGAACGATGAGCTGATCGGGATCGTGGGCCAAGAACCGCGGGTCCTCTTTCCCGGCACCATCGCCTCGCGACCGGAGAACGGGCTCTACCTCGAGCTCGAAAACGTGCACATTGAAGAGGGACTCAGCGGCGGGCCCGTGTTCGATCCGGGCACGGGCGAGATTCTCGGCATCGTCACCTCGCGCACGAGCGATCAGCGCGGCGGCTTTGCCGACTCGGGAACGCTCGTCGTCGTACCGTTTCTGCAAGCGAACGACGTCGCTACCGGAACACCACCGCACGCACGCGTGGCAGTTGCGCCGCCGGCCCCGCCGCCGCAGGCGCCGATACCGCGCTTCGTCGCGATGGCGCCGCCGGAGGTGGAGCCGCGGCCGGTTCCGACACTTCAAGCACTGCTCGCCGTGGCGCCGCCGCGCGATCCCGACGGTGCCATCGTCTCGTGGCAAGCCGGTGAGACGCAACCCAAACGTTTCGTCTTCGTGCGCGCCGGCTGCCGCATCGCGGTGACGATCGACGTCAACTCACTGCAGTTCGTGGTCGCCCACGCAGCGCTCGTGCAGCCGCATCATCACAGTGCGCTGCTCGGGATCACCCTGCAGCAGCGGGCTGCCGCGACCGATGCGTGTGCCGACGTCGCCGACGCCGAGCCGACCGACGCCGCCTACGATCCGACCGCGATGTCGTTCGACGGACACCACGTCACGATGCGTTTCGTCTACGCGGGCGATCCGGAGAACGGCGACCGTTTCCCCAGCGACGCCAGCCTCGATGCCGACCTGACCGGAGATTCCGTGACCGCCACCGTGCAGTTCTTCGACCGCGATTGGAGCGGGTCGTTCGCGCTGCCGCTGGCGCGCACCGCGCTCGCATCGGTCAGCAGCACCTGGTAGGCGCCTAGGCGCGCCAGAGTTCGCGCACGCCGCCGGCAACGACGCCGTCGTAGGGAACGTCGCGGTCGAGGATGCCGATGTCGCGCGCGAACGCGTTCATCCCGGCGACGAACTCCGGCGAAATCGTCGCGTCGTAATACGGCAAGTCGCGTTGGACGATGCCGGCGATCAGATCCGCTTCCGCGGGGGGAAAGAGCGCGCGTCCGGCCTTCGTGGCAAGCGAAATGTCGTCGATGAGCGCGCGTTGCGTCGCGACGATCGCGCGCACGGCGGCGGCGGCGGTTTCGGGCGAGCGCTCGATCAACGCATCGCTCGCCGCCACCGAGGCCATCGTGTAGTTGAAGCATTCGGGCGGTCCGTCGCCGCGGCGAATGTCGAGCACGAGCGTTCCGGCGCCGCTGCGCTGCGCAACCTCGGCGCCCATGCCGTTGGCCCAGAAGCCGTCGATCTTGCCGTCGGCAAGTGCTTGCGCCGCCATCAGCCCGAAGTTGGCTTTCTCGCCGACGGCGCCGGGAACGGGTTGGATCGTCACCTCGTCGCGTTTGAGATCGATGCCGGCGGCGATCAAGAGCCGGCGCAAGCCCATTTCGACCCACGGGGCCGCGCCGATGCGCTTGCCTTTGACGGCCGCGATGTCGCCGCGCGCGACTTTGAGATCGGAGCGCATGATCAGGAACCAATACATGCCTTGCGCTTGCGCGCATAGCAGCTTGACGCCGCTCCAAGCGGGGAACGCGGCCAGCGCCGAGTGCGCCGACCCGCCGACGAAATCGATCCGGCCTTCGCGCAGTGCGGCATAGCACTTGTCGACCGGGAAGATCAACTCGAGCTCGACGTCGAGCCCTTCGCGCTTGAAGAAACCCAACTCGACCGCGGCCGCGGCCGGAAAGTACGAGTTCGAGATCAGGTCCGGAACGGCGAGCTTCAAGGTCATGCGCTAAACGCGCACGCGCGGCGTCGCGCTCACGAGGACGTTCTGGTCTTCCACGCGCACGTCGAAGGTGTCGACGAACCGGCGGCCATTCGTCTGCGTACCGTTTCGGAGGTCGAAACACCATCCATGCAGCGGACACGACAACATGCCGTCAGCGACCGTGCCTTCGTGCAGCGAACCGGCGAAATGCGGACAGACGTCGTCGATCGCGAAGATCTCACCGTCGACGTTGAACAACGCGATGTCATAATCGCCGACCGCCGCCATCAGCGCCGCTCCGGGCGGTAGATCGGAAAGCGTGCCCACGCGTGCGAATGCCGGTTCGTCCATGAGCGATGGATTTCGAACCCCATGGTCGTACCCCTGGGCGTGGGCACACGACGCGCATTTGTCGGCTCCGCAGTTGCTCTCGGTGTGTCGGCGCTCGGTCGGCCGCAGCGCCTCCGCGCGGCCGATGCGAAGACGACGATCCGTATTCCGGTCAATCCGGATATCTACGGATACCTGCCGTTCATGTACGGGCTCGACAAAGGATACTTTGCCGACGAAGGCCTCAACGTTCTTCCCAACCGCTTCACGTCATCGTCGCTGACCCAGTTACCGATGCTGGTGAACGGACAACTCGACGTCGGGCAAGGCGTTCCGGGTCCCGCACTCTACAACCAGATCAGCGAAGGTTGGGATATCAAGGCGATCGCGTCGCTTACCGTTGCGCATGCCGGTTGGCACGACGAGTTGTGGGTGATGGTGCGCAAGGACCTGTGGGACTCGGGTGCGGTGCGCAAGCTCTCCGACTTGCGCGGGCGCAAGATCGACGCCGCAACCCCGGGCGCGCCGATCAATCTGCTGGTGAACCAGATGCTGGTCAAGGCCGGGTTGACCCGGTCCGACGTGATCTACTCCGAGCGTCTACGGAACCCCGCCGACATGATCACGGGCCTGCGCAACCAGGCCGTCGATCTGTGTACCACGATCGAACCGACGGCGACGTATATGGTCGAGGGCGGCTATGCGATGCGTTTCGTTTCGACGCAAGACATCGCACCGAACACGCAAACCGGCTTCGTGCTCGCCTCGGCGAAATATCTGGCCGATAACGGGGCGGCGGTAACGGCTTTTTTGCGGGCCTGCATGCGGGCCCGGGACGAGATCGTGAAAGGCGGTCCGCACGCGTTTCCGGCCGACGTGCAAAAGACTCTGGCCGCCTGGCAGCAAAGGCCACTCGCGGAGATGGCGAAGCTCCAGCCGCCGTATTTCGAAGTCGGGGCCCTGCGCGCCGACTCGATTGAAGTTCCCGAAGATTTCTGGTTGTCGCAAGGCCTGCTGAAGACCAAGGTCGCTGCGGCAACGATGATCGACAACTCCTTGATCGCAGCCGCGAGTAAAAAGCACTAAGTGAGGAATTGAAAATTGTTGAAACCCGACATGTATCCGGACTTTATCGAGTCGTGCAAGAGAATCGGCGAGATCGGCTGCCTCAAACCCGGCGAGAAGGTGTGCATCATGGGCGATCGTCGCATCGAAGCGGAAGTGATCTACGCCCTCATCGCGACCGCCAAGATGTTCGGCTGTGACCCCTACGTGTGTTTGGTCGACGAGTTCGAGGAGTGGCACGTTCCGGACACGATCGCGCCTGCAGTGCTCAACGCCAACGTCGTGTTTCATGCTTGGCCGGCGGCGGCCGGGCAGTTCGGCGCGAAGATGCGCCGTACCGGCGCGCGCTGGCTCTCGTACGGCGATCTCCGTACGATCGAATTGTTCTGCAGCGAGGGGATGCGCATTCCGCCGGCGTTGCTCTCACGCATCGTGCAGAAGACGTGGTCGCAGATCGATACCGGGGATCCGGTCAAGAAAGTTCACATCACCGACAAAAAGGGCACCGACCTTTCGCTCGAGCTCTCGGTGGCGCACATGGACTACCAGCGCAAGGACGACCGCTGGCACGGAGAGTTGATCTGCGATGCTCCCGGTAAGCGTGCGCATTTACCGTTGCCGCACGGTCCGAATATCATGACGCCGTCGGAATCGAAGAACGTCACGATCAACGGCGTCGTGTGCTACGACTCGATCACCGGCTTCGGCGGCGTGTACAGCGGTGATTTCGGCGATTCGAACTTTGCCAAGCCCGTCACCGTCCATTTGAAGAACGGCGAAGTGACGAGGGTCGAGGGCGGCTGGGAAGGCCGCGTGCTCTCCGAAGTCACGGCGCAAGGCGGCTACCTGGCCGAGATCGGCCTCGGGTTCAACCCCAAGGTTGCCAGCTACGGCGGCCGTTCGACCGGGCTCGCGGGTTCCAGCCGCAGCGGTTCGCTGCACATCGCGACCAGCGGCACGACCGGCGAACATATGGACGGCTGCTTGTTCCGGGCGACCGTCACGGTCAACGGCACCACGATCGTCGACACCGGACATCTCACCGCCCTCGACGATCCGGATATCATCGCCTTGGCCAAGGAATCGTGGCCGGGTCACGAAGGCGGCTGGCTCTGGGAAGCCAGCGAAAACCGCGAACTTCAAAACTACCGCTGACGCGAAAGCGTGATAGGCTAAACCGTATATGTTAGCGCCACAAAAACCGCTGGCTGCGCCGCCGCGCAACTACCCCGATCTCCACGAGCACATCAAAGCTCTCGACGCCGCCGGTCTGCTGATCACCGTCGACCGCCCGATCAACAAAGACACCGAGATGCACCCGCTCGTGCGGTGGCAATTCCGCGGCGGCATCGAGGAGAAAGACCGCAAGGCGTTTCTCTTCACCAACGTCACCGACAGCAAAGGACGCACCTACGACATCCCGGTCGTCGTCGGTGCGATCGCGGCGAACGAGGAGATCTACCGCATCGGTATGGGCGTGCCGCTCGAGAAGATCGAGGAAACGTGGCAGCGCGCAATGGCTGCGCCCATCAAGCCGAAGCTGGTGGAAGACGCGCCATGCCAAGAGATCGTCTACACCGGCGACGATCTCCTCAAGCCGGGCCAAGGCCTCGACGGCATTCCGGTGCCGATCTCGACACCGGGTTGGGACAACGGTCCGTACACGACGCTCTCGCAGTACATCACCAAAGATCCCGACAGCGGCATCCAAAACATGGGCAACTACCGGGGCCAAGTGAAGTCCCCAACGCGGCTGGGCATGAACCCCTCGCTCGAGTTGCGCCCCGGCATCTACGTGCACTGGGAAAAGTACCGCGCCCGCGGTGAGAAGATGCCCGCCGCGGTCGTCCTCGGCGCTCCGCCCTCGGTCGCGTTCACTTCGGCCCAGAAGTGCCCCGAAACGCTCGATGAATTCGAGGTCGCCGGCGGGCTGGTCGGTTCACCGATCAACGTCGTGCGCGCGAAGACCGTCGACTTGCTCGTGCCCGCCGAAGCCGAGATCGTCATCGAAGGGTACATCTCGACCAAAGACCTCGAACCTGAGGCGCCGTTCGGCGAATCGCACGGTCACGTCAACCTTCAGGAGTACAACGCGTACATGGAGGTCACGGCGATCACGCGCAAGCGCAAGCCGATCTTGACCTCGATCATCTCGCAGGTCACGCCGAGCGAATCGAGCTTGATGAAGCGGGTCGCGATGGAACCGATGCTCACCGCGCACCTGCGCGACGTGCTGGGTTGCCGCAGTGTCATCAAGGTGTCGATGCACGAACCGCTCACCAACCTGCGCAAGTTCATCATCGTCACGATGAAGGGGACGGCGTCCGAGCCGGAAGTGTGGCGCGCGCTCACCGGCGCGATGTCGCTGCACGCCGCGGCGGGCAAATACGTCATCGCGGTCAACGAAGATATCGATCCCAAGAACTCCGACATGCTGCTGTGGGCGATGGCCTACCGCGCAAACCCGGTGCTCGATATCCAGATCATCGACCACAAGGATCAAGGCCACGGTCCGCGCAGCAAGCGTAACAACGGTCAGGATTCCGCGATGCTCGTCAACGCGATGCTCAAGGAGAAGTTTCCGCCGATCTCGCTGCCCAAGCG
This sequence comes from Vulcanimicrobiota bacterium, assembly GCA_003164495.1. GTDB lineage: Bacteria > Vulcanimicrobiota > Vulcanimicrobiia > Vulcanimicrobiales > Vulcanimicrobiaceae > Lustribacter > Lustribacter caenicola. The sequence goes on along the minus strand of PLTN01000211.1, from coordinate 15,553 downwards.
CGAGTACATGGAAAACGCGAAGAAGATCTGGGAAGAACTGGGTCTGCCCGCGTTGCGTCCGCAGACGCCCTGGTACGGCTATTCGCTCGGCGAGTGGTCCGATGAGTTCGATCAAGCCGCACAGGACGCGGTCAACGGCGACTACTTCAAGTATGGCGAGACCCTGATCGCGCGACGCCGCAGCGACGTCGCAATGAACACCGAGATCCGCGACCTGTGATCGGTGCGCAGCGAATCCTCGCGGCGGCGCTTGCAGCCGGCCTCTTGGCGGCGCTCGCGCCGTCGGGTTCGGTGCGCGGTGCGGATGCCGTCACCGTGCGCGTCGGCGTGCTCAACGTCGGCAGCGATGCGCCGTTCCTGATCGCCGACAAGAAGGGCTACTTCAAGGACGAGGGGCTCAACGTCACGTTCACGACCTTCGCCTCGGCCGGCGACATGGTGGTTCCGCTGAGCAGCGGTCAGCTCGATGCGGGCGGCGGTGCGCCCGCGGTGGGTATTTACAACGCGGCCGCGCACGGGATCGACGTGAAAGTCGTTGCCGACCGCGCGTCCGATACGCCGGGCTACGGTTTCGACCCGCTGCTGGTGCGCACCGATCTGGTCAAGAGCGGCCGTTACAAGACGCCTAAGGATCTCAAGGGCATGACGATCGCCGGCAACCAGCCCGGCAGCGTCTCGACCGTTGCGCTCTTCGAACTGCTGAAGAAGTACGGCCTAACGTTCAACGACGTCAAGCGCGTCAACCTCGACTATCCCGATCATGTGGCGGCCTTGGAGAACGGCCGTGTCGACGCCAGCATCACGACCGAACCGCAGGCTTCGCAAGCGGTGCTCTCGGGTAGCGCAACGCGGATCATGGGCGACGACGCGTGGTATCCCAATCAGGAAATCTCGGTGCTGATCTTCGGCGGCGCCTTCATCCGCGAGCACCGCGACCTGGCTCGGAAGTTCATTCGTGCTTATCTTCGCGCCGTGCGTTATTACGTCGGCGCACTGCACGACGGTCACTTTGCGGGCCCGAACGCGGCCGACGTGATCTCGATTCTGAGCGCGGCGACGAACGTGAAGGACCCGGTTGCGTACAAGAATATGACGCCGGGTTCGATCGATCCCGACGGCAAGCTCAACCTCGCCAGCATGCGCAAGGATCTGCAGTACTTCAAAGATCAGGGCCTGATCGATGGGAACGTCAAGGTCGAAGACATCGTCGATGAGTCGATCCTCAACGACGTGCTCAAGGAGATCGGCCGCTACAAGGGTTCGCGCGGATGAGCACGACGCTCGATCAGCCGCGGACCTCGGTCCCGGCAGATCGCTTCCGCGCGGACGAATATCGCGTCGACGGTACGATCAAGACATCGGGCCAAGCCAAGTACACGTCGGATTTTTCGCTGCCCCGAATGCTCTGGGCCGACTTTTTGCCGGGTACGATGGCGCACGCAAAGATCGTCTCCATCGACACCTCCGAGGCGCGCGCGATGCCCGGCGTGCATGCTGTGCTGACCGGCCGCGACATCGGCGATCACTACTTCGGGCGCCGCCTGTGCGACTGGCCCGTGCTCGCAATCGACCGGGTACGCTTCATCGGTGAGTTCGTAGCCGCCGTGGCCGCCGAAACGCCGCAGATCGCCGAGGCCGCGATCGCCGCGATCGTGGTAGAGTACGAAGAACTGCCGGGACTCTTCGATCCCGAAGAAGCGCTGAAGCCGGATGCGCTCGTGCTGCACGAGCACCCCGAAAAATATCCGTTCATGTTCCCGAAGCGGCCGCAGCACCCGCACCCCAACATTCAGGGCTACGGGAACACGACGATTGGCGACGTCGAAGCCGGCTTCGCGCAGTCCGTGCGCATCTTCGAGCACACGTTTACGACGCCGCGCTATCACGGCGGCTACTTGGAGCCGCGTGCGACCATGGTGTGGATCGACGACGCCGGCATCGTTCACGTCATCTCGACCAACAAGTCACCGTTCAGCCTGCGCGAACAGTTCGCCGTAACGACGGGCCTGCCGCAGGACAAATTCGTCATTCACCCGAGCTACGTCGGCGGCGATTTCGGCGCAAAGGGTCTCTCGGTCGAAGAGTTCCCGTGCTATTACTTGGCGGCGGCCAGCGGACGTCCGGTGAAGTTCGTCCGCAACTACCTCGACGACATCCGCTCGACCACCGTGCGGCACGCTTCGAAGATCACCGTTCGAACCGGCGTCACGGCCGAAGGCAAGATGATCGCGCTGCACGTCAAGGCGCTCTTCGACGGCGGCGCGTACGCGGCCGGGAAGGTGATCCCGACGATTCTCCCCGGTCCCGAGACGAAGTTTCCCTACGGTATTCCCAACCAAAGCCTCGAGCGGACCGCGGTCTACACCAACTCCGTTCCGGGCGGTTTCATGCGCGCGCCGGGCGATATTCAATGCGTGTTTGCGGCCGAATCGGCGATCGATCTCGTCGCGCGCGAACTCGGGATCGAGCCACTCGAGTTCCGCATGCTCAACTGTGCGCGCGAAGGCGAGCTCGATGTCGAGGGCCACACGTACTTAGCCGCCCGCGGCGCCGACGTGCTCGAGGTCCTCAAGCGCGAGTCGGGCTGGGGTTCGCCGTTGGCGGACGGCCGCGGCCGCGGTGTTGCGTTTGCGGTGCGGCACATCGGCGTGGGCAAAACGACCCTTCAGCTCGTCGTCAATGCAACGGGCGATCTCGACGTGCACACGGGCACCGTGGAACAGGGCATGGGCATTTTCACCGTGCTCACGCGCGTCGTCGCGGTCGATCTCGGGATCGACCTCACGCGCGTGCGGGTTCAGCGCGGCGGTACGGACGAGGTGCCGTTCGATCCCGGTGTCGGTGCCAGCCGTACGACGCACGTGGTCGGCGGCGCGGTGCTCGATGCCACGCGCCAACTGCGCGCCGATCTCGACGCCATTGGACTCGCCGACAACGGGTGGGATGCCGCCTGTGCGGCCCTGGTCGCGTCGCGCGGCGGCGAGCCGATCACGTACACGGGAACCTTCGACGGTCAACCCCATCACGGCGATCCGCAGTACAACAACTTCAACGGCTACGTCGTCGACGTTACGGTCGACCGCGAGACGGGCGCGTTCACGATCGACGACGTCACGTTCTGCGTCGACGCGGGAACGATCCTCAATCCGATCGCCCATCGCGGTCAAATCGACGGCGGCTTTGTCATGGGCTTGGGCCACGCCACCACCGAAGAGCTGATCGTGGAAGAAGGCCGGATCGCAAACCTGACGTTCGCCGATTACAAGCTGCCGTGCCAGAAAGACATGCCGCCCTTCCACGTGCACATCTTGGAGTCGGATCGCGGTCCGGGCCCTTTCGGGGCGCGCGCCGTCGGCGAAGTCAACACGTCGGCGTTCGGACCGGCGCTGGCCAATGCGGTGCACGCGGCGTGCGGCGTGCGCCTCACGCAACTGCCGGTGACCGCCGAGCGGATCTACGCGGTGTTACACGCCGATAGCGCGGCCTGAGCGCACCTGTCCCGTAACCGTCGCCGCGACGGCCTGCGGGTCGTCGGGCGGCGCGTCGCCGCGCCACGCAACGTGCAGATCGGGACGCACCAGTACGAGATCGCGCTCGTAGATCTCGCGGGCGCGCACGTCGGGCACGCGCATTACTTCGAGCGGCGCACCCGCAGCCCGCAGCTCACGTTCGAGCGCATCGGTTGCAGCCGGCGCGTCGCCGAGTTGTAGGAGCGTGTATCCGAAGCCCAGGCGATCGTGCAGCGCCGTGCCGTCCTGCAGCCACACGTGCGGCAGCCGGAAGCCCGGCCACGTGGTCGGCACGTACGCGCGGTTATCCGGATCGGGTCCGGCGCCCGGCTCGGCCCACACGAGCGGTGAGTCGACGTAGCGATAGCCGGCCTCGATGCCGGCGATCTCGGTGACTTTGCGCTGTTCCGCATCGAACGCTTTGGCCATGTCTTCGCGCGTCTCGGCTGCGCGCCAGGTCGTGCGCCCGTCCATCGCCGCGCCCGACGCGCGCACGTTGCGCAGGCCGATTTGCCGCCGTTCCGTTTCGTAGGAATCGAGCAATCCCGGTCCGCCCCAGCCGGCGAGCGTCGCGGCGAGCTTCCAGCTCAAATCGGTCGCATCGCCGACACCGGTGTTCATGCCGAGGCCGCCGGTCGGGATCACCAGATGCGCGGCATCGCCGGCGATGAACGCACGCCCGGTGCGATAGCTGTCCGCACAGAGCAGATGTTGCGTCCACTCGTTGACCGAGAGCGTTTCGAACGGCACGTCCATGTCGAGCGCGCCGCGGAAGATCTCCGTCATCTCGGCATCGCTCTCGGCGGCCGCGTGCAGCGTCCAGTGCTTGGTCGAGTCTTGAATGATGATGAACGGAAAGAACGGCCGGGTTGCGATGTGGTAGTGCCGTCCCTTGCCCATGGGAATCCGCTCGTAGAGATCGGGCGCGTGGAACAGCGCCTGCCGGAGTTTGCGGATGCGGCCTTGGCCGGAAAACGCGATGCCGAGCTGTTTGCGTACGGTGCTTGCGCCGCCGTCGCAGCCGACGATATACGCGGCGCGAATCGTGTCGGGACCCGTATCGGTTTCTAGCGACGCGGTGACACCGGTCTCGTCTTCCACGAACGACGTCATCTCGCAACTGAAGCGAATCGTCAATTCGGGGAGCGTCTCGGCGATCGAGCGCAGCAACGGTTCGAGCGTGTACTGCGAGATCAGCTGATAGGGTTCCAGCGGCCGGCCGTCGTTGTTGGCGGCGATCGTCGCCTTCGCCACGGCAACCGACGGATACGGCAGGTGCACGATCGGCTGCGGTGCGCCCATCGAGTCGGCGAGAAACACGTCCATCGGCGATTCGCGCGGCAAGCCTGCGTTGCGGACGGTCTCGGCGATACCCAAACGGCGGAATATCTCCATCGTCCGCATGTTGCAGCGTTCCATCTTCGGCAACTGGATCGAGGTCGGATTTTTCTCGACCAGCGTCGCGCGGACGCCGCGCCGCGCGAGATCGAGTGCGAGCGTGAGACCAACCGGCCCGGCACCGACGATGAGAACTTGCGTATCTTGCACTCCGGCATCTTGGAATCCGCGCCCCGCATCCCTCTTCGAACGCGGGCTGGGATGCGGAGGCTCACGCGCGAAAGGCGCGGCATGACGATCCAGCAGCTTCGCGAGCAACTCGACCGCGGCGAGGTCTCGAGCCGCGAGCTGTGCGATGCTGCGCTCGCGCGGATCGACGATCCAACCGGTGAGGGCGCGCGCACGTTTACGATGGTGTTTCACCACGAAGCGCGCACGGCTGCCGACGTCGCCGACGCACAACGCCGTGCCGGTGCCGTCCCGTCACCGCTGGCGGGGTTGCCGGTTTCGGTGAAGGACCTCTTCGACGTCGCCGGGCGGCAGACGCGTGCCGGCTCGATCGTCCTCGACGGCGCCCCCCCGGCGGCCGAGGACGCGGCGATCGTGACGCGTTTGCGTCGCGCCGGTGCCGTGATCGTCGGCAAGACCAACATGACGGAGTTCGCCTATTCGGGTCTGGGCATCAACCCGCACTACGGCACGCCGCGCGCACCCTACGATCGGGCCGTCGGCCGCATTCCCGGCGGATCGTCGTCGGGGGCCGCGGTGTCGGTGACCGACGGCATGGCGGTCGTGGCGATCGGCACCGATACGGGCGGTTCGGTGCGCATTCCCGCCGCGCTGTGCGGGCTGACCGGCTTCAAGCCGACCGCGCGCCGCGTTTCGCTCAGTGGAACCTATCCGCTCTCGTTTACGCTCGATTCGATCGGACCGCTCGCGCGCAACGTTGCGGACTGCGTGTCCGTCGACGCCATCCTCGCCGGAGAGCGGCCGGAGCCGCTCGTTCGCCGGCCCGCGCGCGGATTGCGTTTCCTCGCTCCCCTCAACCACGTTCGCGTCTCGCTCGATGAAACGGTGAGCGGAGCATTCGAGGCTGCGCTCGTCCGTTTGCGCTCGGCGGGTGCGGTGATCGATGAGGTGCCGCTGAAAGCGTTCGAGCGCCTACCCGCGCTTCAAGGCAAAGTGAATATCTCGGCCGCGGAAGCCTACTGGTGGCATCGCGCGCTGATCGCCAAAGACGAAGCGCGCTACGATGTCGAAATCGCCAAGCGGATCCGCGGCGGCGAGGGCATCAGCGCGGCCGATTACATCGACCTGCTGCGCGGTCGCGATGCCTACATCGCCGCCTTCGAAGCGGAAACGGCGAATTACGATGCGTTGTTGTGGCCGACCGTCGCGATCGTGCCGCCGCCGATTGCCGCCTTGACGGCCGATCCCGAATTGTATGCGCGGATCAACGCGCTCGTGCTGCGCAACACCAGCGTCGTCAACCTGCTCGACGGCTGCGCCGTGTCGTTGCCGCTCGGCGTCGCAGGCGGAGCGCCGGTAGGCCTGATGGTCGTCGGCCGGCGCGGTGAGGACGGGGGGGTGCTGCGCATCGCGGGTGGTCTCGAGGACGCGCTGGCGCAGCGCTAGCGCGCTATTTTTGCGGGGGCGAGAATTCGAGCGCGAGCGAGTTCATGCAGTAGCGCTCGCCGGTGGGCGCAGGACCGTCTTCGAACACGTGGCCCAGATGCGAATCGCAGCGCGCGCAGCGCGCTTCGCGGCGCACCATGCCGTGCGAGCGGTCTTCGACGACCTTCACCGCATTGCTCGTGAGCGGGTCGAAGAAACTGGGCCAGCCGCTGCCGCTCTCGTACTTCGTGTCGGAGGAGAAGAGCGGTGCGCCGCAGGCTCCGCACGTGTACGTGCCCTGCTCTTTGTTATGATAGAGCGCCCCGCTGAACGGCGGCTCCGTTGCCGCCTGCCGCAGCACGGCGTAGCGATCGGGCGGTAGCGCGGCGCGCCATTCGGCGTCGGTTTTTGCGACATCTTTCATCGCCGCTTCAAACCCGGAGAGGTTTCACGGGAGTTGCGCTGCGGTATGGAGTGAGGCGATCGGGTCACAAAATGCTATGTCGCCAAGGGAGCGGCAGCCTACGTGCCGTAGGCGGCCCCTAATGGAGAAGTGCGGAGTAATGGGCGCAATACGTTGACGATGCTCGTAATCGCGATCATCGGCGCAATCGTAGTCGCGATTCTTGCGGTACTGGCGGTGCTGCGTTGGCGTGCGGAAGCGCAGGCCCGCATCCGAAGCCAACGCAAGCGCGCCCCCGACCTCGAAGCCCGCATCAAGACCGTGTTGTCGGGTCCCAAGCAGAAGTACGGTGACATCTTCACCGACTACAGCGTATGGAAGTCGGAGCAAGAGACGCGTCTCGAATTGACGGCTACCGATCAATGGGGCCGATTGAACGAATTCACGCGCTGTCTGGTCGTGCGCTATTTGTGGCGCGTGCTGGAGAGCCTGGCCGGTGGTGCGGTGGTCGTCGTCGACCAGCCGCCGCAAGAATGGAACGTCGAAGTCGACACGGGCTTCCGCGATCAAGGTTTCGACTGGAAAACATTCGGCCTCGGGCCGCAATTCGTTGAAGAGTGAGGCCTGCTCCGGGTAGGTCCTGAAGGGGAGTTCACCACAGAGGGCACGGGCTGCCGTGCCCGTGCGCCAAATGGCCCGAGGGTTCGGGCTTCCGGCTGGCAATTGTGACGACTTCGGGCCTATTACAACGGCCTATTGATCCACGCCAAGGAGTGCAAGAGTCTACGATGAGTGCCGAGCTACGCGATTACCTCATGTTGCCGTACGGGGAGCTCGAGGAGCTGAACCTCGCGGCTAAGCAGCAGCGCAAGGATCGCGTCGCGATGCACAAGCTGCAGGAAGAGCGCCTCAAGTACCTTTCCGGTGAAAAGCGCATCAAGGCCGTCACGCTGTGCTTCAGCGATCTCGAGGGCCGGCTGCACATGCTCGACTACGACAAGAAATTCTTGATCAAGTCAGCCGACAACCTCACGTTCGACGGTTCGTCGATTCGCGGTTTCACGGCGCAAAAAGAAAGCGACTTGCGGCTGTTCGTCGACTGGAGCGCGTTCTATTGGGTGCCCGGCGACATCTTCGGTTCGGGCAAGGTGCTGGTTTTCGGCGAAGTGATCGACAAGGACGGCACGCCGTTTTCTGCCGACATGCGCGGCATCCTGAAGAAATTCTCGAACGATAAGTTCGAGAAGGACGGCTACACGCTCAACGCGGCCAACGAAATCGAAGGCTTCGTTTTCGAGGGGCTCGATGCCGAGCGCAAGTACCACAAGACGCGCGAGTTCAAGTACGTCAACACCGGCGGCTACTATCACTCGCTGCCCGGCGATCCGCTGCGCCAGTTCATCGACACCGTGGCCGAAGTGCAGCGCGCGATGGGCTTCGAAAACGAAAAAGACCACCCGGAAGTGGCGCCCTCGCAGTTTGAGATCAACTACAGCTACGGCGAAGTCACGGCCGCGGCCGACACGATCCAGCTCTACAAGCTGATCTGCCGGCAGGTCGCAACCAACCTCGGCCTGAGCGCGAGCTTCTTGCCCAAGCCCGTCGTCGGGGTCAACGGCAGCGGCATGCACACCAACGTCTCGGTGAACGGCAAGGGCGGCAAGAACCTGATGTGGGATGCGAAGGGTGCCGAGAAGCTCAGCGACTTCGGCTGGAAGTTCATCGACCGCATCTTGACGGTCGGGCGCGACACCTGCCTGATTTACAACGCCAGCGTCAACGCGTATCGCCGCCTCGACCCGCANNGCGCCCAACCAGATCAAGGCCTCGGCCGTCGATCGCGGTTCGATGGTTCGCGTCCCGATCGGCAACGAGCGCAGCTCGCGCGTGGAGGTCCGCTCGGTCGGACCGGACGCCAACCCCTACGCGGTGCTCTACACGGTGTTCAAGACCGGCCTCGACGGCGCAATCTCGCCCGAGAAGAACCTGCGCACGGCCGACCGCTACCTCCCCGACAACATCTACGACGCCCTGACCGACTTCAACAACTCGAGCTGGATTAGCACGATCCTGGGCGAGGACGTGAAGGGCCGCTACGCCGAGCTCAAGCAAGCGAGCGCCGATCGCTGCCCGCGCCTCCTCGGCACCTTCGTCAAGCCGGAAGAGGTCCAGTACCACCACGAAATCTACAATCAGTACCTCTGGAACCTGTTCTAGACGTCGTCTCGTCCAAATTTAATCCAATTTGGCAGCTTGAAAGGCGGTCGCAGATGCGGCCGCTTTTTTTTGTCGCCGATCACAAAATTAGGCGCATCGCCGGCCCGGTAGCGGGGACGGGGCGCTTGCTTGCCCAACGCGCCGACGGGGGTTATAGCTTGTCCCAGGTCCGCATCGCGTACGTCGGGGGCACCGAGGAGGAGCACCAGGCGTTCGAATCGATCGTAAAAGACGACGGTACCACCGTCGTCCGGTTCTTGCTGCCTGCCGAGGCGATCGCCACGCTCATCGCGCGCACCACGGACCTGCTGATGATCGACGTGATGCAGCACAGCCACGACGTGCTGGCGCTGTTGAAGACGGCGAAGACCGAACACGGTCCCACCGGCCGCATTCCGGTAATCGTCGTGGCCGGTATCGATGCAACGAGCCGCGTGCAGGCGTGCCTGCATCGCGGTGCCGACGATTACGTCATTTTACCGCACGATCGGTCGAACCCGCTGCTGATCCACAAGCGCATCTCATCCGCGCTGCGCGTTTACGCTGCCAACCATACTACGGCGAAGGCACCCCCGCCGGACACCGCCGTGATGCCGATTCGCGCCGCCGGCAAAGCACCGATGATCATCGACGCGGCGTGGGAGAACGCCCAGACCGTCCACCGCTTCATCCCGCGCGAATTTCTCGACATGCTCGAGCGCAAGTCGCTGGCCGACGTCAAGCTGGGCGACCACATGCAACGCGAGATGACGGTCTTTTTCTCCGACATTCGCGACTTCACGCAACTCTCCGAACGGCTGACTCCGCAAGAGAACTTCAGTTTCCTCACCTCGTATCTGCGCAACGTCACGCCGATCATCCGCGCGCGCGGCGGTTTCGTCGACAAGTATCTCGGCGACGGCGTGATGGCGCTTTTTCCCGGCGCGGCCATCGACGCCGTCCAGGCTGCGGTCGATCTCGGTCAGCAGATCGGGCGTTACAATCACGGCCGCCGGCTGGCCGGTTACGCGCCGATCAAGATTGGGACCGGCCTGCATCGCGGATCGCTGATGCTCGGGACGATCGGCGCCGAAGATCAAATGCAAACGACCGTCATCGCGGATGCCGTGAACCTTGCCTCGCGCATCGAAGGCATGACCAAAACGTTCGGCGTCAACCTGCTGCTGAGCGGTTCGGTGATCGAGAACTTACCGAAAGATCACAAGTTCCGCTTGCGCGCGCTGGGCGCCGTGCGCGCCAAGGGCAAATCCGAGGCCGTCGAGATCTACGAATGCTACGATAACGACGCGCACGAGCTCGCCGAGCACAAAGACAAAACCCAGCCGCAGTTTGCTGCCGGCATGGCGGAATACCGTAAGGGCATGCTGCTTACCGCGGGCCGCATTTTCTCGCGCATCGCGGAGATCTGCCCCGAGGATACGGTCGCGGCGTACTTCCGCGACCGGTGCACGCTCTCGGTCGTGCGCGAACGCGCCGGCCCGTGGGACGGCGCGGAGCACCTCGAAGTCAAGTGAATTCGCTTCAAGCGAATTCATCGCTTTCGGCCCCTCACGAATACCACCGCGGAGTATTTCCCGGGGGGCCGAGCCGCCTAAGCTTTTACGATTTGGCTTGCGACCAGAACATCTCGGAGACGTTGAAGGTCTTGGGAATGAACTTGTACTGGGCGGTGGCGTCGATCACCGGCTGAATCGTCGCGGCATCGAGGCTTTCGCCGAACAACACGCGGTTCATCACGCCGACCGTGGAGGCTGGAATCTGCGAGATCCGCTCGAGGATCGGAGCAGCGGCCGCCTGGTTTTTGTTGGCCCATTGCGCGGTCGCGCGCATCGCCCCGATGAAAGCCTTGGCGGCGGCCGGATTCTTGTCGAGCCAATCTTTGTTGGCGAAGTGGGTCGTAATCGTCAGCGTCTTCGAGATCGCGTCGTAGCACTTCCCAAAGATGCGGATGTCGTTCTTGGCGAACGTGAGCGATGGCTCGAGTTCGCAGGCGCCGTCGATCCGGCCGGCGACCAGCGCCGGTGCCATCTCGGGCACCGGGATCTCGAGAAACTTGAGTGTCGACGAATCGCCACCGTTGGCATCCACCCACTTCATCACCGAGACTTGCTGCAGATCTTTGAGCGTCGAGCAGCCGATCGTCTTGCCGTTGAGGTCCTTGCCGGTTTTGAACGGTGAGTTCTTCGCAACCGCGAGGACCGTCGTCGGTGAGGAGCTCGAGTAGTTGCCGCCGCCCGCGATCATCGCGAACGGCAGGTTGCGCATGTATGCGTTCGCCTGTGCCCCGACGTTGGCGCAGCCGATGTCGAGCGCCCCGCCCGCTGCCGCCGTCATGACCCCGCCGCCGCCGCTGAACGACTGGATCTGCACGTCGAGGTTGACGGCTTTGAAAAAGCCGCGGTCGACGCCGTAAAAGGCGAGCGCGTAGCTTTCCACGGGTGCGGTGCCGAGGCGGATCACCGTCGGCGCGCTCTGCGCCGAGGCAATGCGCGGCGCCGCCGCCGCCCCAGCCAAAAGACTCGTGAACAGGGCACGTTTCATGGGTTAATCACCGGCTTTCGCGGAGGAAACGTTAGGGTTTGGGTTTGATGGCCGCCGCGAGCACGTCGGGTGAAGCTGCTGCTTCGAACTGTTGGAAATTCTCAGCAAAACGCGCGGCGAGCTTGTGGGCTTGAGCGTCGTACGCGGCCGGATCGCTCCACGCCTTGCGTGGATCGAGCACTTCCTGCGGCACGTCGGGCACCGATTGCGGCACGGCGAGCCTGAAGTACGGTTCGATCTTCGTCGCGACCCCATCGAGCCGGCCTTCGATCGCCGCGTTCACCATCGCGCGCGTGTAGGCGATCTTCATCCGTTTCGCGACCGGCGGGGCACCGCCGACCCAGCCCGTGTTCACGAGCCAGCATTGCACGTCGTGTTCCGCGATACGTTCGCCGAGCAGCTTCGCGTAGACGGTGGGATGATGCACCATGAACGGGGCGCCGAAGCACGTCGAGAACGTTGCGGTCGGTTCGGTCACGCCGATTTCCGTGCCGGCCACCACTGCCGTGTAGCCGGAGAGGAAATGGTACATCGCCTGGGCCGGCGTCATCTTTGCGATCGCCGGCAGCACGCCGAACGCATCGGCCGTCAGCATAATGATCGTCTTCGCGTTCCCGCCCATCGAGCCGGGCACGATGTTGGGTATGAACTCGATCGGGTAGGCGGCGCGTGTGTTCTCGGTGAGTTCTTCCGAATCCAGGTCGAGCGCGCGTGTAACCGGATCGATCACGACGTTCTCGAGCACGGTCCCGAAGCGGTGCACGGCCGACCAAATCTCGGGTTCGGCGGTTTGCGAGAGCGCGATCGTCTTCGCATAGCAGCCGCCTTCGAAATTGAAAACGCCCTCGGCCGACCAGCCGTGTTCGTCGTCGCCGATCAGTGGGCGGGTCGGATCCGAGGAGAGCGTGGTCTTGCCGGTCCCCGAGAGGCCGAAGAAGATCGCGACGTCGCCTTTGGGGCCGACGTTGGCCGACGCGTGCATCGGCAGCACGCCGCGCAACGGCATCAGGTAGTTCATCAGCGTGAAGACGGATTTCTTGATCTCACCGGCATACTGCGTACCGCCGATCAGCACTATCTTGCGCGCGAAGTTCACCAGGCAGAACGTGCTGGTGCGCGTCCCGTCGCGTTCCGGATCGGCCTCGAAGAGCGCCGCGTCGAGCACCGTGAACTCCGGCTTGAAGTCATCGTCCGCCGTCGTCTTGCGGATGAAGAGATCTTGTGAAAAGAGGGACTGCCACGCGCTGGTCGTCAGGACGCGCACCGGCATGCGGTAACGCGGATCGGCGCCGACGTAGCAATCGAGCGAGTAGATTTCCTTACCGGCCAAGTAGTCGCCGACGCGTACGAGCAGCGCATCGAAGTTTTCCGGCGCGATCGGTTTATTGACGGCACCCCAGTCGATATGCGTTTCGCTGCCGGGCTCTTTGACGAAAAACTTATCTTTTGGCGAACGGCCGGTATGACGGCCGGTTTCGACCACCATCTGACCGTCGGGTCCGAGACGGCCCTCGCCGTTGCGCACGGCATGCTCCATCAAGGCGACCATCGTCAGGTTTCGATGAACGGTGGCGACACGATCGAGGCCGATCGCCTTGAGATCGGCGGAGAGGCTCTGCGAGGGGTTCGGTAGCGTGATCATTGATGTGCGTCTGCTCCTCGGCTTCGGATGGACCGCGCGGGGCGGGCAAGTGGGGCGGGTTTCGCGTGCGCAGGAGGGTGTGCCTACCCCTGCCCGCGGAAAGCCCGTCTGTGGCATTTCGCGGCGGAACACGGGTTGGGCGTTTCGTCGCGGCATTCGCAGCGTGTATTGCGGTGGCGGGATCGGGGGTAGCCGGAGCCCGATCGCCGGTGACGGTGGGCACGCTGCCGGCGGGGCCGGTCGACGGCATCACCGACGTTCCCGGCGTGCGGGTCGGTCAGGTCACGAAAATCGAGGGCAACGGCCCGCTCGTGCCGGGCGTGGGCCCGGTGCGGACCGGGGCGACCGGAATTCTGCCCAACGCCGATCCGTGGATGCAGCGCGTCGCGGCGGCGACGTTCGACCTCAACGGAAACGGCGAGATGACGGGCGCGCACTGGGTCGACCAGGCGGGGTTTCTGGAGACCCCGATCGTGCTGACCAACACGCTGAACGTAGGGCGCGTCGATGACGGCGTCGTCTCGTGGCTGATCGGCAAGCATTCCGATATCGGGATCCGGGCCGACGTGCCGCTGCCGGTCGTGGCCGAATGCGACGACCAGGGGATGAACGACATTCAGGGCCGGCACGTGTCGCCCGCGGACGTCGGGGCGCTGCTCGATGCAGCCGCGCCGGGTGATTTCCCGCGGGGCGACGTCGGCGCCGGAACCGGCATGCACGCCTTCGGCTTCAAGGGCGGGATCGGTTCCGCATCGCGCGTGTTGCCCAAAGATCTGGGCGGCTATACCGTGGGCGTGCTCGTGAACGTCAACACGGGGTCGCGCAACGAATTGCTGATCGGCGGGGTACCGGTCGGACGTGCCTTGGCCAACGACTTGCTGCCGGTCTACCCGCGCCGAGCGGGACTGGCGCCGACGACGGGCCGCGCGGCCGACGGCAGCATCATCATCGTCGTCGCGACCGACGCGCCGCTCGATGCGCTGCGTTTGCGCGATATCGCGAAGCGCGCGACGATGGGGCTCGCGCGGACCGGCGCGACCTCGCACACCTCGAGCGGCGACTTGTTCTTCGCGTTTTCGACCACGCACATCTATCCACGCACCGGTGGTATCACCGGGCCGCCGCTCGAGACGGACGAAGACCGCGTCGATGCGCTGTTTGCCGCCACGGTCGATGCAACGGAAGAAGCGATCGACGACGCCATCTTCAGCGCGCGCACGATGACCGGAGCCAACGGCATCACGCTCTACGGGCTGCCTTACGACCGGGTGGCTCCGCTGCTGCGGAAATGATGCGCGTCCCCGATGAGGCCGCGCAACGGGTGAGCCGCATCGAAGCGTTGCTCGACGAGGCCGAGCGGGTGCTCGCGCAGTCGGGTGTGACCGACGAAGCGACGTTCTCGCTGCGCGAGACGCGTGCGCGTTATCTGCCCGACACGTTGCGCGCGTACTTGGACATTCCGCCCAGCCTGCGCGGCGAGCGCGATGCCACGGGGCGCACGCCGGACGAGTTGCTCGTCGCGCAGCTCGACCATCTGGAACGTGCGACCGCGCAACGCCTGCGTGAGGTCGCCGCCCGCAGCACCGAGAGCATCGCCGCCAACGGCGCGTTCTTGGCCGAACGTTTCGGTCCGATCGCCGATTTGCCGCAAGCCGCTCCGGCCGAACCTGTGACTTCGGCACCGCTGGCGCTCGTACGTACGTTTCTCGACGGCATCGAACGCGACGCCGGACCGCAACCGGCGGCATTGGTCGCCGTTGCCGCCGAACGGTTCCAGCAACTCGTTCCGCAACTGCTCACGGTGCAGCGCGGCCGCATGGGCTTCGGCGCCGTCGAAGCGCTGCAGTTGACGATTCCGTCGGGCGACTCGGCACTGCGTTACAACCTGGCCGCGAATCGCAGCGGTATCGAAGCCAGTGCGACGAAAGTGGTGCGAGGCGTCGCCCTGCGCACCGAAACGGTCGATCTCGATGCTTGGCTGCGGGGACTCTACGAAGACTTGGGCGCGTTCGTCGAACGCGACCGCCGCACGCGCGAGACCCTCACCCGGTTTTTGGAGAGATAGATGAGCTTCTTCGGTTTTGGTCCCGGCCAGCAGAACCAGGCGCGCAACGTCGAGGTGACGCCGGGCGGCGTTCCACAAGATGCGATCGCGCGCTTACGGCGCATGAGCGGTGTCGGCGGCGCGCCGATGTTCACGAGCGATCTCTCCGTGAGCGAGTTCGTGCTGCTCGACGAACTGCAGATGCAGCCGCTGGGCCTGGTGCTCGGCAGCTCGATCTTTCACGT
>PLTN01000203.1 GCA_003164495.1 Vulcanimicrobiota bacterium | reverse complement strand
TTTGAGACGTTGGGTTTGCCCGAGGTCATCCTCAAAACGGCGCGGCGGCAAAGCGGGCTGATTCTGTTCTGCGGTCCGACCGGGAGCGGAAAGTCCTCCGCGCAAGCCGCGGTGCTGCAGAATATCGCGGACGACACCGACTCGCACATCATCACGCTCGAAGATCCGATCGAGTATCGTCTTCGATCAACGCGGGCGATCGTGAGCCAAGTCGAGGTCGGACCGCACAGTCACGTCCGGTCGTTTGCGGACGGATTGCGCGGAGTACTGCGCTCTGATCCAGACGTGCTGCTCATCGGTGAGTGCCGCGATCCCATTTCGATGGCCGCCGGCATTGAGTTGGCGGAACAGGGCCGCATGGTGAGCACCTCAGTCCACGCGCGCGACGCTTCGAGCGTCTTCGATCGGATCATCGGTTCGTTTCCGGGCGACGCCCAACCGCAGGTTCGCGTGCAGCTGGCAAACTCAATTTCGATGGTCGTCGTGTTGCGGCTTCTGCCGCGAAAGGATGGTCAAGGTCGGGTTGCTGCCTGCGAGGTGTTGGTCGTCACCGACGCCGTTCGTGCGCTCATCCGCGATGACAAGCCGCACGAGATTCGCAATGCCTTGGTCTCCGGAAAGCAAGAAGGCTCGCAAACGCTCGAGTCGGACCTCATGCGCCTAGTCAATGCAAACGTCGTCGATATCGAAGTGGCGCGGCGCGCGGCGATACGGCCGGAAGAAGTTCGCCCCGGCGCTGCGACGAGCGATTCCGGTGCCCTGTCGGGTGCGACGGGCCGAAGCGTCGGTGTTCGACCGGTATACTCGACGCCGGCAGCGACTGCTAGGTAACGCGTAATGGATGCTGCGTCTTCGATTCGTCGCTACGCCTACGTTGCGCGAAACGCCCGGGGAGGGCGCGTTACCGGCGAGATCTCGGCAGATTCGCGTCCCACGGCGTATCAGAATCTTTCGGAGCGCCGCGGCCTCACCGTCTTTTCATTGCATGAAACGAAGTCGCTGGTTTCGTCATTCGAAGTCTTAACGGCCCGTGCGCTCTACTGGTTTTACGGCACGACGATCGCCAAAGCGAAGCTCATCTTTTTCCGGCAGATGGCGAAGTTCATGCGCCACGGTATGCCGATTGAGCGCGCCTTAAATACCTGCATGTCGACCTCGCAGAACCCGCGTTTTCGCGAAGTGCTGCGGGTCGTAACGGCCGACATCATTGAGGGGCGGCACCCGCGGTTTTCCGAGGCGCTGGCGCTTCACGAAGAGTTCTCGACGCTCGAAATCGCAATGATTCGCGCCGGCGAGGGCGGTGCCGGCTTCCCCATGGTACTAGAGCGCATCGAGCGCCTTCTCTCACGCAATCGCCGGATCGTCGGCAAGGTCACGCGTGCGCTGTTCTATCCGGCATTCGTGACCCTTGGAATCGTGGGGTTCCTCGTTTATATTGTCACGTATTTCGTTCCGCAGTTCGCGAAGATCGCATCGGAGTTCGACCAAGCCACGCCGCCGTATCTGGTCATCCTGACGAATATCGGCGAGTGGTTGGCGAGTCCGTTTACCGTGACGGTGCTGGTCATCCTCGCCGCGATCGTGTTCATCGGGACGCGCACGCTCCTCCTCATTCCGTCGGTCGCCTATGCGTGGGACGCCTTTTTTCTGCGCGTTATCATCGCCGGGGAGATTCGACGCAAGGCGATTCGTTCGACGTTCAGTCGACTCTACTCATCGCTCATGGCCGCGGGCGTTCCGATTGAGCAGGCGTTCGATTTAGTGATTGAAACGATCACCTCGCCCGTCTATCGCCGCGCGCTTCGCGAGATCCGGGAGGCCATTCGCCTCCAGGGCGGCTCGTTTTCAGAATATGCCGCGAAGACCGGATGGTTCGATCCGGACTATGTGGCGCTGATCAGCGCGGGTGAGCAGTCGGCTTCGATGACGGATTCGTTCGATACCGTGGCCGATGAGGACGACGCCGACGTCGACGACATGCTGGATTCGCTCTCGGCGCTCTTAGAGCCGATTCTCATTGGCGTCCTTGGCATCGCGGTTGCCGTCATCGTCGGCACGGTGTATGGCTCGATCTACTCCCTCATCGGCAAAATCAAGTAGGTTGCTCGGGACCTAGGACAACCGATCTCCTCGGCCCGGCCGTGGGGGTGGGTTGCCTGGCGTTCGTGCCCGGGCGGGTTCAAGGCGGGTTTAATTACGACGACGATAACGGCATAGAGAGGGTACCAGGTGTGTTATGTGTAAGGCCCTGGCACCACCCGCGTAAGTCGGAGGAATATCTAATGGCACTTTCGTTAGGCCGCCCATGGCCCAAGCGTCCGATCCTCGAGACGATCGAGCAAGGCGTCACCCTTTGGGAATTGCTCGTCGTTGCTTCGATTCTGTCGGTCCTGGCGCTCATCGTGGGGTCGAATCTGCCGTCGGCGCGGCAGCAGGCACAAGTCTCCGCCTGCGAGACGAACATTCGCGCGATCGCGACTGCGGCGGAACAATACTACTCGGCCGTCCAAACGTATCCGACGGGAACGGCAGCAGCCGTCACGACGACGCTCTTCCAAAACCCCAACGAGACGTCGGTGACCTATCTTGGGACGCAGCCGGTCGATCCCGCCGATCCAACGCAAACCGGAACGTACAAATATACCTACACCGCGCCGACCGCGACGGTCGCCGGCTTCTACGTTATCAGCTGCCCCGGCATCCACCCGAAGGAAACGCTCTCCGCGATACCGGGCGCATCGAGCGAAACGAGCGGCCAGATCTACCTCAACTCCCAATCCAATCTCTACACGCAGTAGGCGTGCGATATGATCGACCTTAACGCGGCGGCGGTTGGGGCAGTAGCGGAAAAAAGCGTTTGGGCGTACCCGCTCGTGTACGTGATCGGCGTCTTGTCGTCGACCGGGCCGTGCGCAGCCCCGCGCGTTCTCGCCTTCTCGTCGTTCATGTTGCGATCGCTGCATCCGCGCCGGACATCGGTCGCCTTCTTGGGCGGTACGCTTTGTATGTACGCGGCGCTCGGCTATGTGGGCGGCTTTGTCGCAAGTCTAGCCGGCATCGCGTCCTGGGTGTACGGCTCGATCGCCGCCGCAGCCATCCTCGGCGGGCTGTGGACGATCGTCGGTGCGTCGTGGTGTGGTCACGAAGCGACCGTCGTGCCGAAAAGCGGCGACGCGCTTGGAGCTGCGTTCCTTACGGGCGCGGGCTTCTCGCTTGTTGTCTCGCCATGCTGTACGCCGCTCATCGGTGTCGTCGTCGCATACGCCGGCGCGATGGGAGGGTCGCTGTCGGCGGCACTTTTGCTGGTGTGCTTCGGCTTAGGACACGCATCGCCGGTGTTCACGGCGATGATGTTCGGCCAGCGGCTTGCGTCCTGGATAACGACATCCCGCTTTTCGCAAGGCGCGACGGTTGTCGCCGGCGCCGCCATGATCTTGCTTGGGTCGTATTATGCGCTCCTCGTTTAGTTCGCTGCGTGCGATGCTGCCGCAGGGGCACCTCCACGTTCACCCGATCGCCGTATGGCGGCGCCTGGCGCTCGTCGCGGTCGCTCTGGCGGTTTCCGGTTTTCTGTTTCGTGGCTATGTTTCAGCCGGGCTCGTGAACCGCGGTGATGACCTCTTGCGCGCCGGCGAGCCAGGGCGGTCGGTGAAGTTCTATCAACGCGCGATGTTCTTCGAACCGGCGTGGGAAGCGCCGGTCGACCGTCTTGCCTT
>PLTN01000163.1 GCA_003164495.1 Vulcanimicrobiota bacterium | reverse complement strand
TCATCGACGAGCTCGCCGACCTGATGCTCGTTGCGCCGGGCAAAGTCGAAACGTTGATCTGCCGCCTGGCGCAACTCGCGCGCGCGACCGGTATCCACCTGATCGTCGCCACGCAGCGGCCGTCGGTCGACGTGATCACCGGCATCATCAAAGCCAACATCCCCTCGCGCATCGCTTTCGCGGTCTCCTCGCAAGTCGATTCGCGCACGATCCTCGACATGGGCGGCGCGGAACGGCTGCTCGGCCGCGGCGACATGCTGTATCTCCCGATCGACGCGCCCAAGCCGGTGCGCTCGCAAGGCGCGCTNNATCGACGACGATGACGGCAAAGATCGCAAGAACGTCGACCCGCTGTGCTACGATGCCGCGCAGTTCATCATCGACACGAAGTACGCGTCGACGGCGCAATTGCAGTCGCAGTTTTCGATCGGTCACCCGCGCGCGGTGCGCCTGATGAAGCAACTCGAAGACTTCAAGGTCGTCGGGCCGCACGAAGGCACGAAGCCGCGCCGCATCCTGATTGGACTCGCGGAACTCGAGCAGATCGCCGGCCGCCTCGGCAAGAACGACCAGCAGCAAGACCTCTTCGCGTGACCGCGCGGCTCGGCGCCGCGATCGTTGCGCTCATCGCCGCGCTCGGCTGCGGACTGCTCGGCAGCAGTGTCTCCGAAGCGCCGCCCGCCGGCGTCGACGTCGCGGGACGGGCGTTGGCCGGTGAGTGGCCGCACGTCGCGCTGGTGTTCACCGCATCGTGCTTGTGGTACGTGCTCGTTGCGTTCGGCATCGCCGCGATCGTGCTCGCCGTGCTGCGTCCGGCCTGGCGCGCGCGCGTCACCTTCGCGCTGATCACGACGCTCGTCGCGTGGCAAGCCAGCGACGCGGCGAAGAACATCTTCATGCGGGAACGGCCGCGCTACTGGATCCTCATCCACGAAACATCGTGGTCGTATCCGAGCGGCCACGCGATGTTCGCGATCGTGGTCTACGGTTTGTGGAGTTACTACGCCGCGACGAGCGACGCGCCGCCGCTGCTGCGCCGCGGGCTTTCGGCGGCGATCGCGCTGTGGGGTATCGGCGTGCTCTGGTCGCGCCTCGCGCTCGGTGCGCACTTCCTCACCGACCTCACCGGCGGCGTCTTGTTCGGCATCACGATGCTCGCGATCGCCACCGCGATCGCCGGCGGCATTCCACGATTGAGGAGAACTGCTCGATGATATCCTTTGCCCGGGCCCGTGCGGCGATCGACGCGGTCGTTGCAGCATGCGAAGCTGCCGGCTTCACCGTCGCGGTCGCGGTGGTCGACGATCACGGCGACCTCGTCGCCGCGCAGCGCATGGACGGCTGCCGTCCGCGTTCGATGCGCATGACGCAGCGCAAGGCCTACACGGCCGCGGTGATGGACCGCAACACCAGCGCGTTCCACGCCGAGCTCGACGCGACGCATCGCCAGATCGGCTACTACGGTGACGCGATGCTGTGCGGCTTGCCGGGCGGCGTGGTCGTTCGCGATGCCGGCGGCCGCACGATCGGCGCAATCGGCGTCACCGGCAACGCAAAAAACCGCGACGAAGAACTCGCCGCCACCGGCATCCCCGCTCTCCTCAAACCGTAGCCCTGTCATCCCGAGCCTGTCGAGGGACAGATCTAACCTCGGCGATTAGTTTTTTTACTACACTGCTCGCGCCTTCGCGCTCGCACTCGGTAGTGGAGATCGTGGCGGTCCCTCGACAAGCTCGGGATGACACGGGGAGGCAAGATGCGGGATCACACGGGGGAGCAAGATGCGGGATGACACGGGGGAGGGCAAGATGCGGGCTTCATTTTCTACGGTGATGGTACCGTATGTCATTCCGAGCGGAGCACCGCCAGGTGCGCAGTCGAGGAAGGCGAGATAATCTCGGCGATTCGCGTGCGAGCGCGAAGGCGCGAGCGGTGGTTACTTTCTTTTTCTTTTTTTACTCCACTGCTCGCGCCTTCGCGCTCGCACTCAGTAGTGGAGATCGGGGCGGTCCCTCGACGTTGCTCGGGATGACAGATCACGCGGGTCGTCGAGTTGTACGACGTAGTAGGTGTCTTCGGGGACACCGGCGTGGGAAAGCGTGATGTCCGGCAACGGCGTGACACGCGCGAATGCGGCGTGCACGGATTGCTCGAGCGACGGATCGGCGCTCAGGGGAGCGGCGTACGTTACCAGCAGCGCGTGCCGCACGGGCGGCGCGCCGGCGTGCCAGCGCATCCACTGCGCTTGTTGCGGTAAGGCGATCGCCAAGCGCGAATCGACGCCGTAGCGCAGCAGTTCGGCGGAGGTTTCGTAGCGGTCGGTGAGCACGACGGCGTCGTCATCGGCCGCGGCGAGCGCGCGCAGACGTTCGGCGAGCGGCGCGAACGCGTACACCCCCGATGCAAACGGCGCGCGCAACGCCGGCACCGCCGCGAACGTCGCGGCTTGCGCCGCTTCGGGCAACGTGAGAAACAGCGCCGCCGCGGTCGTGTAGGCGGTGCCGAGGCCGAGCGCCGCCAAGATGCCGCGCCGCCAGCCGGCGGCCGCAACGTCGAGCGCGCAACCCGCACCGAGCGCGACGGAGGCGGCCGGGCCGATGATCCAATACGATTCGGTCGTGGTCACGAACGAGAGCGCGAACAGTGCCGCCGGCAGCGGCAGCGCCGTCCACGCGACCAGCGTGACGCGCGGTGCGCGCCGCAGCGCAACGAACCACGTCACCGCCGCCAGCAGCGCCGCGTAGATCACGAAGCGCACGGTCGAGATATCGAGCAGGCGCGTTGCCGCCAGCCCGAAGTGCTGCCGTGTCTGAAAACTGAACGCGAAGTTCTCCCAGTTGTGCGCGGCGTTCCACGCGATGAACGGTGCGTACCCCGCCACGACGATCGCGGCGCTGCACATCAAGAGCGGCCACAAACGCGCGCGTCGCGACGGCTCGAGCGACCACGCGAGAACGCCCACCACGAGTGCCCAGCCGAACGTGCGCGAAAGCACGACGGCCGCGAGCGCGAGTCCGAGACCCACGGCGTTGCGCAGCGACGGCCGGCGGTCGAGCGCGACCGCGCCCCACAGCGCGAGCGCCCACGCCGCCATGTACGCGCCGTCGGGCAACGCTTCGCCAAGCGCCAACTTCGTTTGCGGAATGAGCGCAAACAGCAGCAGCGCAATCGCGCCGGCGCGCGCGCTGTTCGTGACGAGCAGCGCGGCGCGACCGACGGCCGCCGCCGCAATCGCTTCGCACAGCACGAACGGCAAGCGCACGAAGCCCGGACCCTGCCCGAACGTCGTGCCCAGCCCAATCAGCCAGGCGACCATCGGCGGATGATCGGTGTAGCCGTATGCCGGATGCAGGCTCCAGGTCCAGTAGTACGCCTCATCGGCGGTCAACGGTACGTTGAATGCCGCATACGCACGCAGGACCGTCAACGCAACGAGGATCGCGGCAGCGGCGATCACGCGCGAAGCTTGGTCACCAGCGACGGCCGGCGGCGGTGGAAATCGGTCAGCGTTTGGTAGCGCTTTCCGATCGCGGTCAAACGCGTCTCGGCGAACGCGGTGCCCTGCAGCGTGATGCTGGTCGGCAAGCCGTGATCGCCGAAACCGTTGGGCATCGCGAGCGCGGGCAGCCCGGCCAGATTTCCCGGCGCGATCAAGTCGGGCGTGCCGCTGAACTCAGTGTACGTCTTATCGAACGGCTTGCCGATCGGATACGTGATGGTGCCGATCGTCGGGCCGGCGACCGCGTCGTAGGCGTCGAACGCCTCGTTCAAGGCGCGCACCATGAGCGTGCGTTGCCGCTGCGCATCGATGTAGTCGACGGCCGGCGTCGCATAGGCGACGTAGCCGCCGTAACGATCGTCTTTCTGCCGTAGCGTGCGCGACTTGCCCGATTCGATCAGATCGCGAAATGCCGACGCGCCTTCGGCGTTGACGATCGTGCCGACCGCGGGCGCAAGCGAAAGCCCGATACCACCCGAGGCCACGGAAGCTATGAACGACCGCCGACTTTTCATCGGGCATTCCTACGGCCCGACGCGCCCCATGTCATCCCTCGACTACGCGCCCTGCGGCGCTCCGCTCGGGATGACAGAGATCAGACTTCCATTACTACCGGGATGACGATGGGGCGGCGTTTGCTGCGGGCGAAGACGGCTTTGGAGAGGCCGGCACGGATGTGTTCTTTCACATTGCCGACGTCGCGCAAACCCTCGGCCGAACAGCCGGCGAGGATCTCGTTGAGGGTGACCTTCAGCTCGTCGAGCACACCGCCCGATTCGGGCAGATAGAAGACGCCGCGCGAGATCAGATCGGGCCCCGCGACGACGCGCGCTTCTTCGGAGTCGACGGTGACGACGACCATGATGATGCCGTCGGCGGAGAGATGCTTGCGGTCGCGCAGCACGGCCTCGCCGAC
Organism: Vulcanimicrobiota bacterium; assembly: GCA_003164495.1. Classification (GTDB taxonomy): domain Bacteria; phylum Vulcanimicrobiota; class Vulcanimicrobiia; order Vulcanimicrobiales; family Vulcanimicrobiaceae; genus Lustribacter; species Lustribacter caenicola. Next base: position 2,636 of record PLTN01000163.1, on the reverse strand, counting down.
GTCGCCGACCCCCGAGCCGTCGACCATCACGTTACCGCCGTAGGTGCGGCCGATTTGCGCGCAACCGCCGGCGGTGAATTCGAGCACGTCGCCGTCCTCGATGATGTGCGTGTTCTCAGGCGGCACGCCGGTCTTCTCGGCCAGACCCGCATGCGTCACGAGCATACGGTACTCGCCGTGCACCGGGATGAAGTGCTTCGGACGCACCAAGTTGAGCATCAGGAAGAGCTCTTCTTGCGAGGCGTGCCCCGACACGTGCGCGTTACCGCTCGAACCGTGGATCACTTTCGCGCCCAGCCGGTAGAGGTTGTTGATCGTCTTTCCGACGCTCTTCTCGTTGCCCGGAATCGGCGTCGCGCTGATCACGACCGTGTCACCGGGAATGATGCGCAGCAGCTTGTGATCGCGCACCGAGAGGCGCGTGAGCGCCGACATCGGTTCGCCTTGCGAGCCCGTCGTCATCACGGCGACTTGTTCGGGCGGATACGACTCGACGTCGCTGAGCTTGATGACCAAGCCTTCGGGGATGTCGAGGTACTTGAGCTCGCTCGCGTACTGCACGACGTTGGTCAGCGAGCGGCCGAGAAACGCCAAGCGCCGGTTGAAGCGCTTGCACTGATCGACGACTTGCTGGATGCGCGGCACGTTCGATGCGAACGACGTGACGATGATGCGTCCGGCCGCGCGCGCGAAGATGTTGGAGAACGCCTCACCGACGATGCGCTCCGAGAGCGTGTGTCCCGGCCGTTCGGCGTTCGTCGAATCGGCGAGCATGCACAGCACGCCGGCGTCGCCGACGCGTGCGATCGCCGCGAAGTCGGCCGGATCCCCGTCGATCGGCGTCTGATCGAATTTGAAATCGCCGGTGTGAAAGAACGCGCCGAGCGGCGTACGGATCGCGATCGCGCACGCTCCGGCGAGCGAATGATTGATGTGGATGAACTCGGCAGTGAATGCGCCGTAGGTGACTTTGTCGCCGGGCTCGACCTTCACGAGGTCGAGATCGCTCGGCTTGTGCTCCTTCAGCTTCGCCTTGATCAGCGCGAGCGTCAGCGGCGTGCCGACGATCGGGCACTTCGGAAACTCGCGCAAGAAGTACGGGATGCCGCCGATATGATCTTCGTGGCCGTGCGTGACGAGCAACGCGCGCAGCTTGTCGCGCCGGTCGCGCAAATAGCTGAAATCGTTGATGACGATGTCGACGCCGTACATCTCTTCATCGGGGAACATCAGTCCGCAATCGACGGCGACGATGTCGTCCTTCGTTTCGAACAGGGTCATGTTGCGGCCGATTTCGCCGCATCCGCCGAGGGGAATGACGCGCACGTACGGCTCGTCCGGCGGCGGCGGGACGACGAGCGTGTCGGCGTAGGGTTGACCGTTCAAATTCGCGGGGGGTCCTTGCTGAAAGATGAGGCGGGCGTGAAGCCCCGGTATGACGTTTCGATCGCGCGGCGCCGCCGTGGGCCTTGGCCTGGCCCTGCTTCCGGGGCCGGCGTGGGCTGCACCGAGCGCGACACCCCGCGCAACCACCGTACACAAGGCAATCGTTGCGCCGTTGCCTTTGGGCCCCGGGACGGCGCGCGACCTCTATTCGCCGCAGGCACGCCGCCTCGTCCGGAGCTACTTGCGCCTGCAGCTGCTGGAGCTGCGAAAAGCCGAGCTGGAGCGCGTACGCGCGGTGATTGAGGGTAAACTGGGGGTAGACAGCCTCTTCTCGCCCCCGGCGACGCAAGCGGGCAATCGAGCCGCCGGCCGATAAATCTTCCTCCGGACGGAACGACACACCGGGGCTCTATCGTTAGTAATAGCGCAACGAATCCCAACCCAGACGCCCTGGCGTAATGAACAGGAGACAAGCCCAATGAAGAGATTCTTCGGGACGGCGGTAGTCGGTCTCATCGGAGCCATCCTCGGGAGTTTCTCGATGATGCTCTTCGCGAGCACCCACTTCACGAACGTCGCCGGACCCGGCAACACCCCACCGGTCGTCAGCGCCGCGCCGTTGCCGGTCAGCGGCGGCAGCGATCAGCAACGCATCGTCGACGCGGTCAAGCGCGTCGAACCGTCGGTCGTTTCGCTGCTCGTCACCGTGAACGGCACGCGCGTGGTCCCGAACGACCCGTTCCAGCAATTCTTCGGTGGCGGCGGCGGCGCCGCTGGCGGCACGCAGCAGCGCTTTCAAGAGCGCGCCTCGGGCTCGGGCTTCGTCTATCGCAGCGACGGTTTGATTCTCACGAACAATCACGTCGTACCGAAGGGCGTCTCGAAGATCACGGTCGTGTTCGCGAACGGCGACCACGTGCCGGGACACGTCTACTCGCAGAACCCGGGCGTCGACCTGGCGCTCGTGAAGGTTGACAACTACGCGAAGCTCCCCCCGCCGGTCGAATTCGGCGATAGCTCCAAGCTCAACGCCGGTCAGTGGGCGATCGCCGTGGGCGAACCGTTCGAACTGAAGCAATCGGTTGCGGTCGGCGTCGTCTCGGGCTTCAACCGCGACGAACCGATCCAGGACGAGAGCGGCAACGCGCACCTCTTCCGCGGCATGCTTCAGACCTCGGCGCCGATCAACCCCGGCAACTCGGGCGGCCCGCTGGTCGATGACCAAGGCCGGCTCATCGGCGTGAACCAGT
>PLTN01000200.1 GCA_003164495.1 Vulcanimicrobiota bacterium | reverse complement strand
GGCGGCACCGCCGGCCGCACGACGCTCAACGGTGAGGGTCTGCAGCACGAAGACTGTCAGAGCCACATCATGGCGGCGTTCATCCCGAACTGCGTGTCGTACGATCCGACCTACGCCTACGAACTCGCCGTGATCATGCAGGACGGTCTGCGCCGCATGATCGGCGAGCAAGAAGACGTGTTCTACTACCTCACGGTGATGAACGAGAACTACCACCATCCGGCGATGCCGGCCGGCGTGGAACAAGGCATCATCAAGGGCCTCTACCTGCTCGCCAAGGGCGATGGCAAGAAGGGCGCGCCGCGCGTGCGCCTGCTCGGCTCGGGCACGATCTTGCGCGAAGTCGAAGCGGCCGTGGGTTTGCTCAAGGAATACGGCGTCGTCGCCGACGTGTACAGCGCGACGAGCATGAACGAGCTGCGCCGCGACGGCCTCGCCGCGGAGCGCTGGAATCTGCTGCACCCGGATGCGAAGCCGCGTTCGTCTTGGGTCGCCGATCTGCTCAACGGCACGAACGATCCGGTGATCTGCTCGACCGACTACATGAAGACGTACAGCGATCAGATCCGGCAGTTCGTCAGCGGACCGTTCGTTGCGCTCGGCACCGACGGGTACGGCCGCAGCGACACGCGCGAGCAGTTGCGCTCGTTCTTCGAAGTCGATCGCCGCTGGGTCGCGCTCGCGGCACTCAAAGCTCTGGCGGACGCCGGCACGATCCAAAAGGACGTCGTCGGCAAAGCGATCGCGGCCTTCGGCCTCGACGTCGACAAGCCCAACCCCATGACGGTGTAAAGATGGCAGTCTCGGAGGTCAAAGTTCCCGACATCGGGGGGTTCAACGACGTGCCTGTGATCGAGGTGCTCGTTGCGACGGGCGACACGATCGCGAAAGATGCGCCGCTCGTGACGCTCGAGTCGGAGAAGGCGACGATGGAAGTTCCGTCGTCGCTGGCCGGCGTCGTCAAAGACATCAAGGTGAAAGTCGGCGATAAGGTCAGCGAAGGCAGTGTGCTGATCAGCGTCGAGACGGCCGACGCCGCACCAGCCGCAGCACCCGCGGCAGCTCCCGCCCCGGCAGCACCGCAAGCCGCCGCAGCACCCGCTCCGGCGCCCGCCGCAGCACCGGCACCCGCCGCAGCACCGGCAGCAAGTGGGCCGGCGACCGTGACGGAGCTGACCGTTCCCGATATCGGCGGCTTCACCGGCGTACCGGTGATCACGGTGTTCATCAATACCGGCGATACGATCGATAAAGACGCGCCGCTGGTCGAACTCGAGAGCGAAAAAGCGACGATGGAAGTCCCCGCAACGAGCGCGGGACGCATCCGCGACGTGAAAGTGCGCGTCGGCGACAAGGTGTCGCAAGGCGACGTGCTCGCGATCGTCGAGACCGCGTCGACTGCTCCTAGCGCACCGGCCGCTCCCGCAGCAGCACCCACGCCCGCCGCGGCCCCGGCTGCACCTGCCCCCGCACCCGCACCGGTCGCTGCCNNGCTGCCGCACCGGCAACAGCCGCAGCCTCCAACGGACACGCCGGCAACGGCCTCGTCGTGCATGCGAGCCCGGCGATCCGGCGCTTCGCGCGCGAGCTCGGCGTCGCACTCGCCGCCGTGCGCGGCAGCGGACCCAACGGCCGCATCACGCGCGACGACGTGCAAGGCTTCGTCAAACAAACGCTGGCGAACGGAACGCCCGCGCCGTCCAACGGCGCCGCCGGCGGAACGGGCTTGCAGTTGCTGCCCTGGCCGAAAGTCGACTTCGAAAAATTCGGGCCGATCGAACGCATCCCACTCACCCGGATCCAGAAGCTCTCGGGACCCAACCTCGCGCGCAACTGGGCGATGATCCCGCACGTGACGCAGTGCGAAGACGCCGACGTGACGGACCTCGAAGCATTCCGCGTCGCGATGAACGGCGAGCAAAAGGACGTCAAGCTCACGATGCTGGCGCTGATCATCAAAGCGTCGGTCGCGGCACTGAAGAAGTTCCCCGCCGTCAACAGCTCGCTCGACGGCGAGCAGCTCGTCCTCAAGCAGTACTACAACATCGGCTTCGCCGCCGACACCCCGAACGGTCTCGTCGTTCCGGTCGTCAAGGACGCCGACAAGAAGGGCGTGTTCGACATCGCGCGCGACATGACCGATCTTTCGAAGAAGGCGCGCGACGGCAAGCTGGGCATGGGCGACATGACCGGCGCCACGTTTACGATCTCGAGCCTCGGCGGCATCGGCGGCACGTACTTCACGCCGATCATCAACGCACCCGAAGTGGCGATCCTGGGCGCGTCCCGCACCTCGATGAAGCCGATCTGGGACGGCAAAGAATTCAAGCCGCGGCTGATCTTACCGCTTTCGTTCTCGTACGACCACCGGGTCATCGACGGCGCGCAAGCCGCCCGGTTCGTCACCTTCCTTTCGGGCGTGCTCGCCGATATGCGCCGCTCGCTTCTGTGAATTCGCCTCAAGCGAATTCATCGCGTTTGGGCCCTCGCGATGGTCGCAGCGGAGTATTTCCCGGGGCCCAATCCGTACACGAAACCAACGTTCGTTTTCACTCGGTTCTAGGAGAGTTATGGCATCAATTAACGTCGACGCACTCGTGATCGGCGCAGGCCCGGGCGGCTATCACGCAGCGATCCGCCTCGGTCAGCTGGGCAAGAACGTCGTGTGCTTCGACCGCGACGAAGTCGGAGGCGTATGCCTCAACTGGGGTTGCATTCCGACCAAGGCGTTGCTGCATGTCGGTGAGATCACGCGGCAAATCGACCACGCATCCGAAATCGGCATCAAGGTCGGCAAGGCCGAAGTCGATCGCGAAGGCGTGGCCGGATTCAAAGACAAGGTCGTCAAGGGCAACGTCGGCGGCGTCAACTCGCTGTTCAAAGCAAATAACGTGACGTTCGCCTACGGCGAGGCCTCATTCACCGGCAAGAACACGGTTTCACTCAAGAAGAAAGACGGCACGACCGACGAGTACACCGCCCCGGCGATCGTCATCGCCACCGGCGGCGCGCCGATCGACGTCAAGGCGTGGCCGCACGACGGCGACACGATCATCAACTCCAACGATGCCGTGCAGCTCAAACGAATTCCGAAGAACTTGCTGATCGTCGGCGGCGGCGTGATCGGTCTCGAGTTCGCCACCGTGTACACGCGGTTCGGCGCGAAGGTGCTCGTCGTCGAAGCACTGGCCAATATCCTGACCGGCACTGACCTCGAGATCTCGAAAACGCTCGGCCGCATCCTCAAGAAGCAAGGCGTCGAAATCGCGCTCTCGACCAAAGTCGAGACGATCGAAAAAACCGGCGATCAAAAAGTCAAAGCCACGTTCAACGGCGAGTACACGAGCGGCAAGCCCGAAACGCGCGAGTTCGACATGGTGCTCGTCGCCGTCGGCCGCCGGCCGGTCACCGACTCGCTCAACCTCGAAGCCGCGGGCCTCAAAGTCAACGAGAAGGGCTTCATCGACGTCGATGCACAGCGCAAGACCGCGGTCGACGGCATCTACGCGATCGGCGACATCACGGGCGGCCCGCTGCTCGCCCACAAGGCGATGAAAGAGGGCGTCGTGGCCGCGGAAGTAATCGCCGGCGACAAGGCCTCGGCGTTCGACCCGGTCGCGATTCCGAACTGCGTCT
>PLTN01000119.1:6293-25783 GCA_003164495.1 Vulcanimicrobiota bacterium | reverse complement strand
AATCTGTGCGATGCGCTCGGCGCCACGTCGGACGACGTTCTGCGCGGCATCGGCTACGACCGGCGCATCGGATCGCAGTTCTTGAATCCCGGGATCGGTTTCGGCGGCCCGTGCTTCGAGAAGGACGTCAAGAGCATGGAGCATCTGGCTACTACGCACAACATGGGGCGCGAGCTCTTTTCGGCGACCTTGCGCGTCAATTCGGCGCAGCAAAAGCGCATCGCCGACCTCGTCGAGGATGCGGTCGGGTCGCTCGAGGGTCTAACGATCGGCGTCTGGGGCCTCGCCTTTAAAGCCGGGACCGACGACGTTCGTGATTCCCTCGCGCTTCGCATCATCGACCTGCTCGCCGAGCGCGGGGCCACCGTCGTCGCGTATGATCCCGCCGTTCACGTGACGACGCTACCCAAGGGTAGCCGGCTCGTCCAAACTGCTCTCGAGGCGGCAAACGCGGANNTACGCTTCACTCGTTCGGCGACGCGTGGTAATCGATGGACGCAACGTGCTCGACGCGGATCGCGTCGCCTGTGCGGGCCTCACCTATCGCGGCGTCGGCCGACCAGTCTCGAGCAACTCCGAACAACTTCTGCTGGCCTCAGCGCTCTAGGAACGATTTCATGACGCCACAACGCTTCCTCGACGTCGTCAAGCGACGCTCGCTCATCATTTGGTCCGTACTGGCCGTTGGCCTAGCACTGATGTATTCGTTCCGAGGTATCGTCCCGAGCAGTTATTCCGGCGTGGCACACATCGTGCTCGTCGCCGCGAGCGGCACCCGGGATCCATCGGTGAGCATCGTCGATCTTCCGTCGATTGCGACTAGTACCGTGGTACTTCAGCGCGTGCGTAACTCGCTGAAGTTGCCCGTCTCGCTCGTCAATCTCAAAGGGAACGTTTCGGCTAGCGTCCTCGGCCGCTCGTCGATCATGGCGATCGGCTACCGCGATCAATCAGCGGAACGCGCAATTGCGGTCTCGAACTCGGTCGCGGACGAACTCTCGCGGTATTACGATGAAATTTCGACGCAAAGCTACGACGTCAACGTCAGCCGTTTGTCCACGGCACTCGCCGATGAAGCGACGAAACGGCAGCGCTTAGATCAAGAAATGAGCGGCGTGGCAGCGTCCAATCCGTTCGTCGTCTCCGACAAGTCGGCAGACGCCATTACCGGGCAAATCGCTGAGCTGAGCGAGCAGCGAGCCATCGCGCTCGCCCAGCTCCAGGGTGATCAAGCGTTGGCAGCAACGACGTCACCCGACTCACCGGAGCTCTCGAAAACGGCACGCCACGAGATTCTCGCCGGCGATCCCGCATATCAGGCGGCGCGTGACGCCGCCGGTAAAGATGCCGCGCAGCTGATCGCCGACAAAGCCTCCTATACCAGTGCGTTTCCCGGCTTGCCCGGCGAAGTGGCGAAAGTCCAAAGCGAATCCGGGTTGATCAATAACGAGGCCTCGCGCGCGCTCAGCGATCCGGATGCGTACAGCGCCTCCGCGGCCGCGACTATGGAAGCGCACGTGCATCAGCTGGCTATTATCGCGGGCGACACGGCGCGGCTTCAGCAACTGGATGACTTGATTGCCAAGGCCACGAGTTCGCTCAATCAAGTGCCGACGGTCGGCGCCAGTTACGCGCAGCTCAGCGCGCAGCGCGCGGCGGTTGACACAGAGTACACCGCTCTCGCGGGGCGCCGCGCCAACGCGCTTGCCGACCGCGCCGAAGCCTCGTCGCTCGGCAGCATCGTCGTCCTCGATCGCGCGATAAAGGCCGACACCCAGCTGGCCAGCGGACGTACCCGCGTCGCCGTCGTGGCACTGACGCTCATTATCGCGCTTGCGCTCGGAACCGCATTCCTCGTCGAGTCGCTCGACCCGCGTATCCGGCGTGCCGAAGACATTGAAGAGCTCTACGGTATTCCGGTCGTCGGCACGTTTGGGTCCAAGGCATGAAACACCGCATATCCACGGACTCCCTCGCGCGCGAATTCCGGCTGCTGCGTAACCGGATCGAAGCAGAGGTCCATGCCCCCGCCGTACTGCTGGTGACGTCGGCAACCGATCGTGACGGCGCGGGCTTGACGGCGTACGGCCTTGCCGAGTCGTTGAGTAAAACGCATCAGCGGACGGCGCTTTTGACCACATCGGCAACAGTTGCGCAGACCGAATGGTCGTCGGGGGCGCCCGCACCGCGTCAACAACGGCGCCGCGCGAGTGACCGGCTTGACGCGGGCAACATCAAGATGGACGGAGGCGGCTTCTCGATTGTTTCCGTCTCGCACGAGCGCGTCGCAACGATTTCGCGCGCGAACATCGCCGAGCTCGTGAGCGACCTCCGCGCCGAACACGACTATGTCGTGATCGATGGCGGCAGTCTNNCGCAATTGCCGGCCGATCGCACCATGCTCGATACCTTGGAAAAAGCTGAGACGAAAGTCTTGGGAGTCGTCATGAACGAACAGGCTACAATCGATCATTTCGTAGAGCAGATACCCAAGCGCGAGCCCGGAATCGAACGCGAGGCCGATGCTCCAGCAAAGGTGGTAACGCCTACGACATTCGCCCGGCGTTTCGAAGTCGCGGTTCCGCGAATCGGGAAATCAGGCTAATGCTGAACCTCGTAACTGGGGGCGCGGGCTTTCTCGGAAGCCATCTCTCGAGCGCACTGGTGGACGACGGCCAGTACGTTATCATTATCGACAACCTCTCATCAGGCCACGTCCGGAATCTGGAGCACGCCGTTTCTTCGGGCCGGGCTACCTTTATCTATGGCGACGTCGCCGTTTCCGTCAACGAGATCACCGAGCTGCTTCACCTAGCGCTCCGTGGGGCATCAATCGATCGCATCTGGCATCTCGCCTCTCCGGCAAGTCCGGACGCGTACGGTGCGCATCCGTGGGAAACGCTTGCCGTGAACGGCATGGCAACGATGTCGCTCATCGAGCTCGCGCTCGCGCACAAAGCGCGTTTTCTTTATACATCAACGTCGGAAATCTACGGCGACCCGCTCGTTCATCCTCAGCCTGAATCCTACTTCGGCAATGTCGACCCGATCGGCCCGCGCAGTTGTTATGACGAGGGCAAGCGCTTCGGCGAAGCTGCCGTGGCGACGGGCGTTCGCGCTCGCGGGCTCGACGGACGTCTCGTGCGTTTCTTCAACTGCTACGGTCCGATGATGGAACAGGGTGACGGACGCCTGATTCCGGCGTTGATCGATGCGGTTCTCAACAATAAGCCGTTGCCGATTCAAGGCACCGGCAAGCAAACGCGTTCGATGACTTTCGTCGACGATGCAATCCAGCTATTGCGCTTGGTCATGGATCGTCCGCAAGCGACGTTACAGCCAATCAACATCGGCAACGACGACGAACGGTCTGTCGAAGACATCGCGCGCGCTCTTGCCGCCGTTGCCGGAACGGAATTCAATCCGGCGTATGAATCGGCTCGCGAGGGAGATCCGCAACGACGGAAGCCCGATCTCACGCTCGCTCGTAGCTATGGCTGGAGCCCCTCGACATCGCTCGAGGACGGTTTAGGAATTACTTGGCGATGGTTTTCGGAGGAACGTCTTGCTTTCGCGTAACCTGGGAACCAATGTCGTCCCCTACGCTCTCAACATCCGCGTTGCCGATGTCACGGTTCGCATCGAGGCACCGGAGCGCGTGTTGGCCGTGCTCGAGGCTACGCTATCATTCGTTCCCCGCGCTGAAGGCGCCGAACCCGACGTCACTGTATCGGCTCGAGTCCGGGACGACGCCTGGGAGATCCACGGCTTGTCGGGATCAATCAAAGTCCTCGCCGCGCAAAGCGCCCTTCCGCAGGTCGGAGGGGCCATTGTTACGAGCGTCATTCGCGATGTCGCGGTCACCCGCGGCTACCGGACGATGCGCGCAACGGTCTTGTCCAAAGGCGATCGCGCTCTCGCGATGGTCGGCGACGATTGGGAATCCGCAATAACGTTGGCGGCACACTTGCACGGCCGCGGATGGAGCTATGTCGGCAGCGACAACGCGCTACTCGACCCTGCCACGCTCGATGTGTTGCCGATTCAGAAATCGCTGTACGTCAACGCATCGTCGGTGACGCAGTTCCCAACCCAATATCGCCGCGCAGTCGAAGCTTCACCGTGGTATGTAACTCCGCAAGGCATCTCGTTCTATGCAGTCGATCCGCGCATCGCAGGTCACTCGCAAACCTGGGCCAGCGGTGCACCTCTCGCCGGCATCATCGTCGTGGACGGCGCGATGAGCAATCAGCCTTCAATCGACTCGCTTGATCCGGCGTGCCTACGCAGCGATCGGTTTACCCGGGCGGGACTTGACTGCTCGCAAGTGCCGGCCGTAGATTTACGGCTCGGCGGCTTCGTCGAGACGTGCGACCTCGTTGAACACTGGTTTGATTCGCTACAATAGTGCTCCAACATGTGGTTATCGTGACGGACACCCTGTCGGTTGACGGGGGCAGTGCAAAGGTCGCACTCGGTAGCGCGCTTGCCCTAGCCGAACGCGGACTCCAAGTAACAGTTTTCGCAGCTGCGGGCCAACCGAGCGACGAACTTGCGGCGTGCTGCAACGTGCGCGTCATTAGCACAGGTCAAGGCGAATCGCTTGCATCACGCAATCGCCTGCGTGGCGCATTACGCGGTCTGTGGAATCGAACGGCGTCGGTAAAAATGAACGCACTTCTTGCTACCCTTGACCCGCAGCAGACGGTCGTTCATGTACATTCCTGGACGAAAGCGCTCTCGTCGAGTGTCGTCGCTAGTATTCTTCGGGCGAAGTTTCCGCTCGTGCTGACGTTGCATGAGTACTTCACCGTGTGTCCGACCGGATGTCTGTACCTCCATCGGGACCGCAAGGTCTGCACGCTGCGACCGATGTCGCTAGCCTGTATCACCAAAGACTGCGACTCCCGTAGCTATGCGTTCAAGCTTTACCGCGTACTGCGCGGGTGGATCCAACAATACGCCGGACGCATTCCAAGTGGCGTTGGGAACTTCATCACAGTCTCGCAGTTCAGCCAGCTCGTGCTCGAGCCGTTGTTGCCGGTAAGACGGTTTCACCCGGTTGCCAATCCGGTCGACGCTGCACACGGTCCGCGTTCCGTCGCCGAAAGCAATGCTGGGTTCGTCTTTGTAGGCCGCCTCTCGGCGGAAAAGGGCGGACTACTTCTGGCCGAAGCGGCCAAGCTCGCCGGCGTAGAGGTCACCTTCGTCGGGGACGGGCCCGAACGCGCCGCAATCGAGCGGGCCAACCCACAGGCGACGGTTACCGGCTGGGTCGACCGCGACTCCGTACTTACTCACCTGCGCGCGGCGCGGGCGCTCGTCGTCCCATCGCTCTGGTACGAGACGCTTGGCCTGGTCGTGCTCGAAGCGGCCGCCCTTGGTACCCCTGCAATCGTGCCGCGCGATACGGCTCCGGCCGATCTCGTCCGTTCCGGTGAAACGGGTCTGTCCTTTGCGCGTGGCGATGTCCTGGAACTCGCTGCACAGCTACGCAGACTCAAAGATGACGCGTTGGTCGGCCGCATGAGCCGCGCTACGTACGACACATTTTGGAGCAACCCGTCGACGATGAATGCTCATATCGGGCGCCTGTTGACAACATACGAAGACGTGCTCGGCGTTCCGTCCGGACTGAAAAACATACGCTATCACAACGAGCCGTCGGCGGTATCAGCGTGATTCGAGGATCGAAGCTGAGGCGCAGCAAGGTAACGAATGACGTGGTGAACAGCACGTCGACAAAATGGTCGCGCGAGTGGGTATTCTTTGCTATAGTCGTGACGGTCTGGTGTTTGGAGCCGTTGGCGCGCCGGCTACTCGATTGGCGAAGCGGTGCGTTTAACCCGATTCAAATCATGAGCCTTGTTCCGTTCTTGATAACCATGGCGTTCGCGTACCTATGCTTACGGAAGGGATATCTAAAGGGCGTTTCGCCGGCGCTCAAGATATTCGGTGCGATATGGGTCGCGACGTTTACGTTCGGCTTGTTTATTGCGTTGTTTCGTGGAAGCGTCTCTGCCGGAATGTACGAATTCATTCAGTACGTCGTTCCGATGCTCGTCGGCCTGTGGCTCGCAGGTCAGAACCTAGATGCCGCTGAGATTATGCGACGGGTCGCACTAGTGGTGCTACCGTTGGGAGCTGTCGTGGCGATCTACGGCCTAATTCAATTCATGCAACCGCCGCCCTGGGACGCGCTTTGGGTTACCGGAAGTGGATTTACAGATTCAGTCGGCTCTCCCGAACCGTTCACGATGCGCGTGTTCTCGACATTGCCGTCGCCCGGGCCGGCAGCAGACTTTCTGGCCTTCACTATTCTTTTGGCGCTTCCATACTTGCGAATTAAGACGATTTGGATGTGGCCGCTTGTCGGATTACTTTCTGCGGCCCTTTTGCTGACTCTCGTGCGCGAAGCCTGGGTCGGGCTCATCGTCGGCCTCGCGACCTTCCTCGTCGTAAGTCCAAGTCGCTTCCGCTCCCTCCCGTTCATCATCATCTGCGGTGTGATTACTCTGTTCCTAGTCTCGAACTTACCGACGCTGCTCGGCGGAGTGGCGCAGGGTGACGTCCTGAGCTCTCGTATAGCGACCTTGGGCGATGTCGACCACGATACGTCAGCGCTCGCACGACAGGGTGAGATCCAAGATGCGCTTGAGCAGTCCGTTGAGAATCCAGTCGGGTCTGGGCTTGGCAGTTTTGGGGCCGCGTCGAAGTTGTCTAATCCTTCGGATCCAATTGGGAACGTTATGGATAGCGGCTATATGGCGCGCTTACTAGAGCTCGGATGGCTGGGGTTTGCGGGATATCTTTTCGTTCTCGTGGGCAGCTTTGTGGTGCTCGTTTGGGCTAGTCTGTGGAACCGACGTGAGCTCGGCATCACGCGAAATGCGCAGGTTGCGGCAGCCGGCGCGGCAGCGATCGCGGCCGCACTTCTCTGGGCTGACGCGGCGGGTGACGCGCACATCGGACTGGACGGCTTTGTCTTTTGGATCGCTCTAGGAATTGGGTTGCGAAGCGTTAAGGCGAGTTCTACAGCGACCGCGCCGGCAGTTCGTGGCGTTTTACGCGGTCGGCAGCGCTCGGTAACGGTGTAGTGGTGCGCGTCCTCCAGGTAATGGAAGCGACTCTGGGTGGGACACGCCGCTACCTTGACGATGTCGTCGAAGCACTCGGTCCCGGCCCCGACTTCGGGCTCGTCTATTCGCTGCATCGTGCAGACAGCGGATTCATGCGATTGCTTGAGAAGGTCCGGCATGCAGGTTGGAGCCTTTTCGAACTTGACATGCGCCGCCCGATCAATTTGCCATTCGACCTCAAGTGCGCCTATATGCTCCAGAACATTTATCGCGCGTTCCGGCCAGACGTCGTGCACGCCCACAGCTCGAAGGCCGGTGCAATCGCACGCATGGCGACCATAGGGGCTCGCCACCGACCGCGTATTGTGTATTCGCCACATGCGATTGCGGTAAATCTGAGTTGGCACTACGGGGCCGCTGAGAAGCTCTTAGCGTCGCGGCTAGATGCATTGGCGGCTGTTTCCAACAGCGAGCGTGAAGAGCTCTGCCGGCTGAAACTCATCCCACAGGAGCGCGTGCACGTAGTCCTTCCAACCATTCGATCCGACGTTCTGGTACCGGAAGAGCGCGAACAGGCTCGGCATCGACTCAAGCTCGAAACCGGACCGATCGTCGTCGCAATCGGCAGGCTTGCTCCTCAAAAAGATCCGTTAGGGTTTTTGACATTCGTTTCGGCTCTTCACAAGCGCGTACCGAGGCTACGCGCGATTTGGGTCGGCGACGGGCCATTGCGCGGAGCCGTGGAAGACCGCATTGTCCAGCTCGGCCTTCAATCAGTCATTTCAATCACGGGCTGGCTCGATGATGTGCGGGGGTATCTGGCTGCGTGCGATCTCTTCGTGAGCACATCCGCTTACGAAGGATTCAGCACGGTAATAGCTGAGGCACTCGCGATGGGCCGCCCCGTCGTCGCATCTCGAATCCCGGGAACCATTGATATCGTGACCAACGAACCGGCGGCCCAACTTTATGCTTCCGGAGATTTCGAAGCAGCATCGGTGCTTGCAGCGCGACTTCTTTCGGATCCGGTGTTGGCGGCACGGCTCGGAGAACGCGGGCAAGAGCTCGTTCTCGCGACGTTTTCGCGCGAGGAAACGCGACGCGGTCTTGAGCGCGTTTATGCTTCGGGTGCGAAGAATTGACTCGAACTCGATGATTGAACGTGGAAGCCCGATCGTGGAGCCCGGCTCTAAAAAGGTTTCCGGGGCGATGCGAATTGCGATTACGAACGCATTTCTACCAAGCGAACAACCGTCAGGTGTTCCGACCCAGGTACACGGCCTCGCGAATGCTTTGGTGCGGAACGGTCATGAAGTTACCGTATTTTCGTTTAGCCGTCCTCCGGCGGATGCGCTCTATAGAGTTCATCAATTTCGACGACCGAACATCCCCACACGATTCTATCCTTTTGTAATGGCATATCGACTCGCGACGACGAACTTTGACGACTTCGACGTCGTGAATTGCCATGGCGACAGCTATCTTCTTCGAACAGGGCGTCCCGTAATCCGAACGTTTCACGGAGCTGCGTTAGATGAAATGAAAAACGCACATACGTTGCGGCGACGGCTCTTCTTCTTAGTGACAATTCCGCTCGAATTGATCAGCGCTCGGCTAGCCAACCATGTCGTCGGGGTCTCGCAAGCAACACGCGTCAGCATTCCGGCGGTTGAAACCCTCATCCCCTGTGGTGTTGATCTCGAGAGGTTTCATGCGGGCCCGAAGACTGGGCATCCGACCATTCTCTTCGTCGGAGCGGAACACGGTCGCAAACGCGGCGCTTGGCTCGCCGATCTTTTTAAAAAGCATGTCTTACCGGCCGTGCCGGATGCCGAACTGCGGATTATCTCCGATGCAACATTTAGCGAGACCGGGATACACCGTTATGGTCGCGTCTCATCGGAACAACTTGCGGAACTTTACAGTTCCGCTTGGGCATTTTGCTTGCCGAGCACGTACGAAGGGTTCGGGGTTCCATACATCGAGGCAATGGCCGCGAGCACAGCTGTTATCGCGACTTCGCAGAACCCGGGAGCACGCGAAGTTCTATTAGACGGGTCGTACGGCGCCTTCGTAAACGACGAACAGCTCGCAGCGACACTTCGAACCATTCTAACCGACCACTCGCTTCGCTATGAGATGCAGCGCAAAGGTGACGAGCGGTGTCTAAATTATTCGTGGGATTCCATCGCCGCGAAGTACGAAGCGATTTTTCGCGAAGAGATTTCACTTAGCTCAGCGCGTTGACTAGCCCAATGCGCGTGAGTCGGAACTCCGCCTGCGTCGCAAGGTCCAAATGCTGTGCTCGATAGACAACTGCTTCTTGTAGAGCGCCGCGCCGCGCCGACCGATGTCTTTGCGCTCGAGGGGGTCGCGGATTAACTGTTCGACGGCGCCTGCGAAGGCGGCCATATCCGCCACGAGAAGAACACCGCGAGATTCGCGCCAGAGGTCCTCGGTATTCGGTCCCACGTTGGTTACGACCGGGACGCCAAGCGCAAGAGCCGCCGTTATGCTGCCCCGTCGAGTAGTTACGCCATCGGGGTACGGCTGAATCGCCAACGTGCATGCTGCGAGATGATCGGCAGCCGACTGCGAATCGAGCTCGCCGGTCGCGTGAATCCGTAATCTGTACTGCGGATAAATTGTTGCAAGCTCTTCGGCAAAACCGTGACTATGGGCGCCGACGAAGAGAACCGCTCGGCCCGGGATTGCGAGAAGGTCTGGAACGGCAGCTTTCAACGCAGCTCGCGTGTAAGCCATGCGGTACGTTCCAAAATGCCCGATGAGCGTTCCATCTTTACCGGCATAACATTCGCGTATTTCCTGCGTGCGGTCCGGTGTGCTCGTCAATGCGATCGCGCTCGGCACAGGAGTACATTCGACGTCTCCTTGCTTGCCCACGTAGCGGCGAATCAAAGGCTCCCACGCAGTTGTTGAAACAAATATCGCGCTTGCCGCACGTGCAACACTGCGGGCCATCCATTGGGTAACCAACGCCAATACTCGCAGCCGTAGCGGGTCGGTGGGGGCGGCGGAAACCTGAACCTCGTGAAAAATGACCCAGGGGCGTACGCGAAGTGTGCTTAGCCAAGCCGCGAAAAGCACGTTGCAGCCGCGTAGCCCAAAAGACTGCGAAACATATTGCACGAGAGTGGTCCGTGGCTGTGGCAAGTTTTTCAAGGCACGGTCGAGTGCGATGAGGCTTCGCGGGCCGTACAGGTCAGGCAGCCGGTGGACAGTGACCGGCCCCGGCGGGTCCGGTTGTCCGCACGGCGGGGCAAACACATGCACGTCGTCGCCCGCGCGACCGAGGGCGTGAGCCATCGTCCACGTATAGTCCGCTACGCCCCCGGCCTGCGGCGGGTATTCGCCAACCACGATCGTCCAAGCGAAGGGGCCGTCCTTAGCAGTCATGGCTGGCGAGCGGTCGAAATCGGCCGACGATTTCAGCGAGCGCGTGCGCCTGCAGCATGCCGTGGTCCAGTGTGGACAATTTCGCACAACCGTTCCGGGCCTCGAGTGGAAAAGCGTTCCAATATGTTAACAAGGCCACGCGGCATCGCTTAGAGCAGCGGCTCGGTCCGGGTACAGCTGGCCGGGCAAGATCCCGACCAGTTTGCCTGATGCTCAGGAGTATTCATATCAACCGATTTGATGCAAGGTAGTCGAGCCCTTTCGCGCTCGCTTTCCTTCTACCGATCTCACCGCCCAGAACTCTCGATTGGCAATTACTGGTGAGGCGTCAAGGACGTATCAAGACGTGTAGCTACACGCGGCCGTGAACGGCGTCAAAGTGTGCGTCGCCGCAAGGATAATTAAGAATACCAAGGCATCGCGACTGCGGCATATCGAGTGCGATTAGAGAGGTTGAACCAGCCCAAGGCCTTCATCATCGAAGCCAATATTACGGCGAACATGTTTTCAGGTGTGAAGAACATGAGGAACTGCGCCGTACGAATGACTTCAGGCGAATAATGTGCAACCAGGCTGGCAAGAAGAGATAGCGAGTCGCGATGCACAGAACGCTCGCCATGCACACCAAAATGAGCGAAACCGTCAGGAATTCGCGTTCGCGACCGGGTTCTCGGCGAACCCAATTGCGAATCGCGGTCGGAATGCCGAACGTCAACAGCTATGCGAGAAGTGCCGGCCAGAGCAGCATCGCCGATGTCGCGTCGCGGGCGGTGGCGCCGAGTACGCGTGCGGTGATGATTCCGGTGAATACGTTTAAACCGACGATGGAGAAACGCGTAATCGTGGTCTGCGCAACGGCTGCCACTCCTCGAGTCGAAGCGAAAAGCAAACGACCGAAGCGGGGCGTGACCGTCCAAGCGCTCACTGCTGCGGATACTCGTTCAAAAGAAGCTTGCTAGTCAACGTTACGCGGGAAACTTGTGACGCTATCGTGATACGAATAACGAACACTATTGCGCCTTCAACGCCTAGAAGCTTCTTGTACTCGGATCTGCGACGTCGCCCCTGACCAGCCGAAGGCGCGCCACTATTTAGGAAAACCGCCAATGAGAGAGATCAGTCGCTCCATACCAGATATAACGCGGCGATTCGATCGGGGATCGCCGCGTTATATGCGCGCGCAAGAATAGACCCTTGCCGTGGTTTCCGTCGCCAATGCAGGAGATTTCTATATGGGCAAGCCCTACACCATTGTAATAATTTTTTGGGCGATCTGTCTTACCGCATGCGCAAGTTGCGGCGTTGCTCCGGCGTCGCAACCGAGCAGCACCTACACCCCGGACGATCAGGTTCCGGCGAGCACCTCAGTTTTCGGAGTGACGGCCTCGACATCATCGTTCATTTCGGGAGTTGCAACGGCGGCGCCGACCGTTTTAGCGCCCGCGCGCAGAGCGTTCCTCGGCGCCTTCTTTCGTCCTGAAGGCCCGACGCCGTACGGAGTATTTCTGGCGAGTGCCGCGCAAACGGCTCCCGAGCCATATCCAAGCCCTTCCTCCGTTCTCTTCGGCTCAAAGGGATATTGCGACGCGATCGCGGCGAACGGCGTATCGATTTCCAGCGGCTACCGAGTCGACCCAGTCAAATTGTCGAACGTGGTCGACCTCGGCGTGGGATGGACACGCACGCCCGTGTCCGCTATGTTCGACGATCTTTCACAAATCTATGGCGCGGGCCATTACAACTTTGCAGACCTCGATTCGGCACAATGTGCGCTTCTCCGTCATCACATTACGCCGCTTATCGCCCTCGAAGCCGGTCCCGTGCAATACAATTCCATTGCGGGGCGAATTTCGCCGGCCGTGATTCAGCATTACAAGACCGCCGCCGACTTCGGTAGATGGTGCAGCACGGTTGCCGCGCACGAGGTTGCCAGGTTCCCCGCTGTCACTCGATACTCACTGCCGGGAAACGAAGTCAATAGCTACCCTCAATCGTTTCCCGGAGGCGAAGCAGGCATAGCGGCCTACTCGGAGGCGTGCTATCAAGCCGTAAAGGCCGTCCAACCCCGCTCGACCATTTACGGCTTCGAGCTAAACATGGATGGTGCGCTGAACCCGTTTGCATCAGTATTTGTAGAGAAACTCTATGCGTTAGGCTGCCGTGTCGGGACGTGTTACGATGGGCTCTCGATCCACCTCTCGCTGCGCTATCCAATCCCCGCGGCGGCGGTGCCATGTTACCCGAGTCCCAAGGGTGACTATGGAATGCAATGTGTCGCGTCAATACGAAGCGCCGCCCACGCTGCGATACATCTCATTATCGGAGAAACCGTGTATGTGGTACCAGGCAGCGTACCGGACGAAACGGCTAAGGCCAAAGCGGTCGCGGCTGAATTTCGAGCCTTTGAGGCCGATTCATCGATCGACGGCGCGCTTTACGCGAACGTCGATGAGTGCGCCGTCTACCCCTCCGGTTACTTCATCGGCGGCTGTTTGGTGAATACGAGCGGAATGCGACTGCCCGCTTTTTTTGCTTTGCGAAACATGTTTGCATCCTCTCCGTAGGAACGTTCTCCCGTCGCTACGACAAACTAGACGACTCCGAAACCGATCCGGCAGCGCAAACGCGTCGGCTCTCTCAGAGCCACGTTTGGTATCGGCATTCGGCGAGCGTGCAGCTTGCTCAACCTCAATCGCGCAATATACTGCAAACCCAAAGCGGGCCCATCAACTAAGCTCTTGCTCCAACGAATCGATGCGATCGCGGCAACTCGCGTGCACTACAGTTATTGACGACTTAGCGTCCTTCTTAGGGGGCGGAGTTGTTCGCCATCAACGATAAACGCGTCTATCGCCCTTATTCCCGTGCGAAGGCTGACTTTGGGGCAACCGTACTGGCCAGGGCAGCAACGCCTCGTCGCAGCGGCTTATCCCCGCACCGATTATGGTGCGCTCAATGACGACTGCTTTCGGATTGTCGCCAACAATATGCCTCGGAATGCTACCGCGGCATTCAATAGGCTCGCGCTGCCAATTCCTGGAGCGCAGTATAGGCGGGGAGCTTCGTACCGACCGAATCGACGAGGCATCCCCCGACAAAGTAACCGCTTGGGTAGAGATCGCACTCGTCGATATTCGCGTAATTGACGCCGTCGATGTCTGGATTGCGCGCGAAGGCTTCGAGCGCAGCCACCACGGCGCGTGCTTTTGTTGCCTCGTCGGATACGCCTCGGGGAACCGGATAGACGGTTTCACCGATGAGTATATGGATCGCCGCGTGCGCGGCGTGCTGAATATCCGCGACGCACTGCAGACTGTACTTGCCGAACCAGGCGGGATGACACGGGGTTGACGGCGGCGGAATCGGATAGTTCAACGTAAGGTGAATCGAGAGGCCATCGTAGCACGTTCCCGGCTTACAGCCGAGGTCGTAAAGGCGTTGGACGAAGGCCACTGGGTCAGCGTGCCGATCCATGTTCAGTTCGAAGCCATAGACATAGGCGTGCTGATCGGCCGCCTTCACTGCCTTGTAGCACGCCTCGGAATAGGCTGCAATCTGCGCTTCGCCGCCGGGAAACAGCCCAGGGTTTGAATTCACTTCATTCCCAGGTAGTGAATAGCGATGGACTATTGAGAACGTCTTACGTTCGTGCGTTGCGACGAAACCGCACCAGCGTCCGAAGTCCCCTGCGGTCTTGTACTGCGGAAATGATTGCGGCGAGTACTGCCCCGGCACAACATCGTACTGAACCGGGCCGGCCTCGAGCGCCAACATTGGAACGATCTTGTGGCGAACGAGCGCGCACTGGGCGGAATCGAGGTCGGAAAGAAAGTACTGCTGGGATCCGGCAACATGCGACATGTCGTCAAAGAATGGCGCAGCCAGCGTTCGGGTCCAGCGAACACCGAGACCAATAATGTCTGCTAGCTTGCTTGTGTCAACGATGTAACCGCTTGAAATCGAGACGCCATTTGCTGCGACCTCATCGCAGTACCCACCCGCGCCGAAGAGTTTCGTCGTTGGCTGTGGGTACGGTTCCGGCGCTACATTTTTCGAATAGACGGAGAAAACGCCGTAAGGTGGCGGACCTTGCGCACGAAAGAATGCACCAAGGAAGCCTCGGCGGACAACCGGGAGGGCGTTTGCGGGACTCGCTGGACCGCCGTTTGCCTGGGCGCAGCCGCACATTAGAATTATCGTGGTGAAAAAGAGAAACAGGGTGCGTACGGTCACCATGCTTCAATCTTCGGCAAGGGCCCAGCAATCGCCGTCACCTTACTGGGTGCCGTTAAGTTTCTGGCGAATTCCTCCACTCTGTATGACGGTGTACAACTCCTTGGATCCACAGTCAACATGGCCCGAGTCTTGGCAGTTGAGCCAAAAGTACGATGAACTTGAGCTGTACGGTTCTCGTCGCCATCTGGGTTACACGTATGCCTACGACGTTCGCAAGCGGCAAATATACGATTTGATCAGCCATGCAGTTGAGCCAGGCGAGCGGATCATCGATATTGCGGCTGCACAGGGGAATTTTACAATCGCGCTCGCCAAAGCGGGATACAATGTGACCTGGAACGACATTCGTGCCGAACTCATTGACTTTGTGAAGCTGAAGTATTCAGGGCCCCGGGTCGACTTTTGTCCCGGAAACGTTTTCGACTTACGAGCCAATGAACAATACGATGCGGCGCTCGTATCCGAAGTCATCGAGCACGTTGCCCACCCCGACCAATTCCTCGCGCATATTGCTGGACTCGTTCGGCCCGGGGGCGCCATCGTGCTAACGACGCCGAATGGAGGCTACGTGCGTAACCGGCTGCCACGCTTCTCGGAGTGCCGAGAGTTCGAAGAGTTGGAGGAGACGCAATTCGCACCGGACGCCGACGGGCATATCTTCTTGCTGCATTCCGACGAAATACGGTTGCTGGCGCGCGGCGCGGGACTCGACGTTCTGGAGCTACGAAGGTACGCAAACCCGCTAACGTGTGGCTATTTGGGGACGGGTCCGCTTCTGCAGGTCTTGCCGCGGGAATTCATTCGCTGTTTGGAGCGCGTGACCGAGTGCCTGCCGGTTGCGATTTCCGACCGCATCAACACCGGACTCGCAGTTTTGCTTCGCAAGTCTTGAGGAATTTTGCCCTGCAAACACTGAAAAGCGGCTAAATAGCCCTCGATCGATGCAGCGTAGGTGCTGATCTCGTCGAAATAGCCGGTATTTGCGGCAAGAACTTCTCACCAAAACGTAAACCAGTGATCGGTCGGCGCGGTATGACCAACTGTTACTGGAAATATCTCTCCGCGAGTTGTTGTAAGGCGGTGTACGCTGGCAGAATCTGGCCCCCAGTGCTTATCAGGCACCCATCAAAGAAATAACCGCTCGGGTACAATGCGCACTCGTCAACGTTAGCATAGCTCACACCGTCCACGGTTGGGCTCGCGGCAAACGCGGTAAATTCGGCCGCGACCGCGAGCGCCTTTGTCGCTTCATCAGGGACGCTGCCAGGTACCGGGTACATCGTCTCGCTGATGAGGACATGTGATACATTTGCCGCACCTTCGACAGCAGTGATGCACGCGAGGCCGTACGTGCCCCCGGGGTTTGGATAACACGTCGCGGTCGCTGGTGGGATGGGATACACTAATGTAAGATGCATGGCAATGCCGTCGTAGCACGTGCCGGCCTTACAACCGAGCGCGGCTAGTGCACTTATGAAGGCCGGTACATTGATGCTACCATCCATGTTCAACTCAAAGCCGTACACGAAAGCCCTGGGGTTCGCCGCCTTGACCGCCGCGTAACATGCTTCCGAATATGCAGCGATTTGGGCGTTACCGCCCGGAAAAAGGCCGGGGTCGGAATCGACCTCGTTTCCGGGTAGCGAAAATCTCGTTACGCCGGGAAATGCCGCGTTTTCGTGCGCGGTAACCACACCACACCATTGCCCAAAATCAGCAGCCGTTGCGTACGTAGATTCTTGCGTCGGTGAGATCGTTCCCGGAGTCGCGTTGTACTGCACAGGTCCGGCGTCTAAACCGACGACAGGGGTTATCCCGTTGCGCTCGAGGGCACATTGTGCCGAATCGAAATCGCCAAAGGCGTACTCACCGGGCCCGAAAATGTGCGAGAGGTCGTCGTCGAAACTCGAGGCTTCCGTGCGCGTCCATTTCACACCAAGGTTCACGATGTCGGCGAGCTTTGTTGGATCTACGAGATATCCGCTCGAGATCGATTGGCCGTTCGCACTAACTTCATCGCAATAGCCGGCCGCGCCGAAGAGCACAGTGCCCGGCGTCGGGTAAGGCGCCGGGGCGACGTACGGAGAGACCGCGCTAAAAACTCCGTACGGCACCGGGCCCTGCGGCCTGAAAAACGCCCCGAGGAAATTCGGGCGGGAGCCGCTCATCGTCGGGGGCGAAGACGCTGCGGAGCTCGGCGCGGCCGTGGCCCGCGCCGGCGCCGCAGCGGCGACCGGACTGGCGACGGGCACTACAGCTGCGGTCAGCGCGGACGGTTGCGCATTGCCGCCACCACCCCCGCCGCAGCCGGTGATCGCCGACACAGCGAGAACAAGCGCGATGGCTAGGCGCGCTTGTTTCGCGAAATACACCTCCATGCTCGTGGGTACTCCGACGTAGCGCTTTCGTCCGTTCGGGTAAACCATCGTTCGCCGTCTTGCTAGTCGAGGCAAGTTTTCCGTTCAGGCGCTGTCAGTGTCTTTTTTTGGTATTTTGGACTGATAAGAATGAGGCACCGGGCTGAGTACGCCGCCCAGCGGCCGCCTCAGCCCAAGCAGTTTACAACTTGCCTTTTTTCGTGTATGAGCAAGAGTTCGCAGCCACATTTCCCTGTCTACTACAATCCGGTTTGGGGCGCGCCTTTTCGCGATCGCCGCTCTTGGGCCCAACTTACGTGCCTATGAACGCTAGGAACTTGTGCAAGATGTCCTTCGATTGCGGTCCATTAGGTGGAGCCTTTACCTCTCCAAGGTATTTCAATATCTCGTACAATCGCGACGTCCACATTCGCATTTCCAATGTCCGTCAACGGAACCCCCAGCCCTAAGCGTGAACGTAATAACCGACTTTGAGTCATGGACCGCGACAACGCCGCAACTTCGCCTCTCGATATTGCGACGGCTACGGACCTCGTTAACATCGCCAACGCTTTGACATACTGCTTCTTCGAAGCCGCATTTGCAGCCGAGTAATAAAGCGCATTCGCGTAATGCTTCGAACTACTATGCCGACAAGTTTCTTGGTCTAGCCGACACGTTTGGAACGGGATGTCGAATCGTGCGCTTTGATAACCCGAATTTCCATGACAGTCTGATTGAGGCTGCCGAAGCTCTTTGGAACGGCGCGGACGCACTTTTTCCGTCGCTGCAGACGTCTGCGCTGCAGCAGCTTCGCCATAGCCGCGCTGCTTACGCGAGACTTCGGGAGCTCGTCGTCTGATGCGACTCGGGTGGGAATACGGCAGCGTTGGGATGCTTTTGCGCACGCTTGCAACCAAAAGTTTTTCGAAAATCCGACCGGGTGCGATGGATGAACCTGACCAATCACGATATTGCGTGGGATAAGCGTACGCGTGCTATTGCTGATCTCATTCCGCCGGGTTCGCACGTTGTGGAATTCGGCGCCGGCCGGTGTCAGTTGCGCAATTGGTTGCCGATCGATTGTACGTATGTGCCGTCGGATATCGTGAGCCGCGGACCCGATACTTGGTTGTGCGATCTCAACCGGCGACCGCTACCGAAGCTGCGCCGACAAGCGGCCGTTCAGGTCGCAGTATTCAGTGGCGTGCTCGAGTACGTGACAGACTTGACCAGCGTCCTTCGATGGCTTGCGCCCGAGACCGATTGTATCATCGCCTCGTACAATTGCGTTCCTACGTCGGACACCGCCCTTCGCTGCTCTCGCTCGCATCGCCCATGACCAACTCGCGAAGATCACGATAGTGCGGCATCGAGACGATCCTGTTCTCGTTATGTCTATGTCGTCTCCGGTATTGGCAAGAAAAGGGGCAGTCGCGATAGACGCGACCGACCGTCCGGTCAGTCGCAACGTGATATCGATGACCATAAGTTCACAGAACAGGCAGGCGTTTGTTAGCTCCTTTCGTCGAGGTCCTTTACGGCCGTTCGGTCAATTTTCCGGGCTGTGTAAACGCGTGCGCTCTATCATCGGGAAGGGGTCGATCAACTGGCGCGGGCGGGGAGAACTAGTACGTCGTTGCTAAATGGGGGGGGGATAATAATGTCGTTTTTGACGCTTCGTGTTGGCCAAGAAACCGCATATTTCGATGCATCAATTGCGAAGCTCGGCACCGAACTGCGCGACCAATATCAATCTGCGCAACCGTTTCCGTATATCGTCATCGATAACTTTCTTCCGGAAGCCATCCTCGATCGGTTGCTCGTGGAGTGGCCCGATGAGACTCTGCAGGTCTACAACCGCGTTCAGGAACGCTTGAAATTCCAATATAATCCGGAAGATCTGAAATCCACTTTCTCTCGCTCGCTATTTTACGCATTTAATGCCGCACCGTTCATCAGGTTCGTTCAGAACGTCACCGGCATCTCCGGACTTCTACCGGATCCATACTTCAACGGTGGCGGCTGTCACGAAACGAAGACTGGCGGCCACATAAGCGTGCATGCCGATTTCAATCTAAATAAAAGCATGCGGATTCTCCGACGCATAAACGTTATCATATATCTCAACAAAGACTGGCGCCCGGAGTATGCGGGTAACCTCGAACTCTGGTCGAAAGATATGAAGACCCGTTTGAAGTCCGTCGAGCCGGTCTTTAATCGTTGCATCATCTTCAATACCGATGAAGATAGCTTCCACGGGCATCCGGATCCGCTGACAACACCGGAAGGGTTGTCGCGCCGATCGCTGGCGCTGTATTACTATACAGCCTCCGATGCGATCTTCGACGAGCATCGCTTTCATACAACGATTTACAAAGTGCGGCCGAAGACGAGGGAC
>PLTN01000119.1:1982-6233 GCA_003164495.1 Vulcanimicrobiota bacterium | reverse complement strand
TGACTCAGCTCTAATTCATCCGCTTTGGCAACGCCGCTCGTCTCCATCATCGTCTCGGCATATAACAGGCCGGAGCTGTTAGCGCTGTCGATTGCGTCCGTGTGCAATCAAACGTACGGCGCGCTCGAGATCATCGTCCAAGACGATAGTACGAACAATGAGTGCGCTAAAGTCATTCAGGCTGCAGGCGATTCGCGCGTGCGATATACGCATAATTCTCCGGCACTCGGAACGGCGGCTAACTTACTCGCCGGCTACCGGAAAGCGACCGGCAAGTACTTCTCCACCTTGAACGACGACGACCTATACCGTCTGGACTACATCGAACGTATGGTGGAGAAACTCGAGACCGACGCAAACCTCTCCGTTGCGTTCAGCGATCAATTCATTATTGATGGCAACGGTGCAAGCCTTACCGAGCGGACCGAACAGAATACGCGCGACTGGCATCGCGAAACCCTGCGCGACGGCATCATTCACACCGCGTATGAGATTGCAATCTTGCACAAGAGCATCCCGGCAATGCAGGCCGTTTTTCGCCGCGACGTCATCGATTTCAACGATTTTCCGGACGAAGTCGAGGCCGGCTACGATTTCTGGCTGACCTACCTCGCCGTGCGCAACGGCAACCCGATCTATTACACACCGGACCGCCTGACCTATTATCGCAGCCATGAAATGAGCCAAACAGCCGCGTTATCGAATCCGTCCAAGCGCCTCGCTTTCGCGCGCTCTTCGCAGTTTATGCACACGCGTTTTCTCGCAGACAGTCGCCTTGCGTCGATTCACGCACAGTTAATCGTCAAGCTGGCTCAGGATTACCGAACGGCTGGCTTCGCGCTTCTTCGCTTGAAACAACGCGGCGCTGCGCTCAATGAATTTATGAGGTCCCTTCGCACGCGTCCGACGTGGCGCGCAGTTGCCGGTCTTATCCTCTCTGTCACACCGGCGGTAATCCTGAAGCGCGCCCTGCAAGCGCATGCCAAGAATCGGCTAACCGAACTTGCTCGTACGGTGGAAGGTGGCGATACGATCGTTGTGATGCGCAATGGCCGGCCCGTGCTCGACCTCGTACCGCATAAGCCGCACCAGGAACTTCTTTTGAAGGCACTCACGGAGTTCAAGAAGAGGAACGGGATCAAGCGGATCGCGACGTCGATGCCGGCTTACTTCGATGAATCCCTTCCTGAGGATGTTCTTCTCAAGCCGCTGCCGCCGAGCGAATGAGATCGTTGCTCGATACCCACCTCGTGCTGAGCAGCATAAAACGAACGGCCGATTTGCCGGCGACTCTACAAAGAGTGCTCGCCGATCCGGATTCCGAGTTTTACGTGAGCGTTGCTAGTCCGTGGGAGATCGCGATCAAATGGTGCTTGGGCAAGCTTACGCATTCAGGCGATCTGAAACTCTTGCCGGACCTCGATCGGCTCTCTCGCGCAGTGCGGGGTTGAAGAAGTTCGTCACGTAACCGCCGATCGCGCGCTCATCTGACACACTCCCGAGCGAACCAGGCCGCGGCCTTCCATAGGATTTCACGCTCGTTCGTGAGCTGTGCTACATCTGCTTGCGCATTTTAAGAGCTCCGCACCGGGTTTGCTCGGTAGGGCGTCGCTGCGGTTTCAAGCAATCGGCCCCATAGTGCTCAACCGCCCAAGCTAGCGCTAATATGCCCGACTGCACGTCGGGTCCCGTAGCGGACGCACAATTTTGAGGCTCGAATCGCGGGCCGCATGGGCGGCCAGACACCATACCCTGGAGCAGATCATCGCAGCGACGCGTTAACTCCAAGCGGGCGAGCCGGCCGTGGAGCTTTGTCTGAAACATTTGGTCGGCGATTTGACGCTCGATAAAGCGAAAAAAGCCGCCTCTGGAGCTTAGACCCGAGAACGTCTATTTCTCAGTGGAGCGGGCGACGGGAATCGAAGTCGCGACTATAGCTTTGAGGCAAGAACCTATGCTGCACAATTTTCTCCTAGCTGCGAAAACCGTTGCCGTAAAGTCTGGGAGTGGGTGGCGACGGGGAGGGGGCGTCTGCTTTAACGATTCGGCAGAGCGTCTTCATGTGAGCGTGCACGATGGACACTCTTCGCAACTGGAGTCGAACGTTGCTTCGTGGAATGATTACGAAGGCACAAATATTGCGTTTGGTAAAACCTCATTGCCTGATGCGAGAACGATCGTTTGAGGATTCTCCCGTGTTCGTAAAGCATCCGCCCGAGCTTAGCGTGGCGGTGGTGATCACAGCATACAATGCCGCGGCGTTCGTTCGCGATGCGGTCGCAACGGTTCGCGCGCAAACCGCGCGCATCGACGAAATCATCGTCGTCGACGACGGGTCCGCCGATGATACGGCAAGCATCGCAACGGATCTCGGCGTCCGCGTCGTGCGGATCGCCCATGGCGGTTCGGCAGCCGCGCGGAATGCTGGCATTGCCGTCGCGTCGTCGCAATGGATAGCTCTGCTCGACGTGGACGACGTCTGGCATCCGGAGAAAGTCGAGCTCCAACTCGATGCGCTCGGAAGGCATCCGGAAATCGGCATGGCCTTCACCGATTTCGACGCGGTACGACATGCAGACGGAGCGCTTATTGACGTCAATGTCGTACGAGCAATCGAGAATTTCCCGGCGCTCGCGATGCGGGACGTCGGTCGGTTCGGCAAACGGATAGATCGCAATGCGATCAACGAGATACTTCCAGTCTCGTGCGCGATCCTGACGAGCACTGTCATGTTTCGGCGCGACACAGCGCTCCGCGTCGGCGGCTTTTCTAGTGCAATCAAAGCGGACGACGTTGATTTCTTCATGCGGCTCACGGCGATCGTCGACGCTGTCTTCGTCGATCTGCCGCTCGTTGGGTACATGCAGCATGCCACGCAGATCACGGCGGGATGGAATCTCGACTCCGCGACGATCGCACTCCATGACCACGTCGGCCGTCATCGAGTCGATTACCACGAACGAGCCGTTCGCTCTTTTTGGAAAGAATATCCGATCCTTCTCTATCGGTTAGCCGCAGCCGACGCGCGACGGGGGCAATATTGTCTCGCCGCCGCTCGATTGGCACGAGCGTTCTTCCTCGCGGTGCTCCGCGGCAATCTTCCCCGCCTCCTTCGCGTGTTTTCGCGAAGCAAAATCTTCTCATTGCTGTACACCAAGACCCTCATGTTGGCGGCACGCTCTGACGAGGATACCGCAAACGTCGGATCGATTCCGACGTCAGTCAAGGGTATCGAAATCCCATGGCGGATACGCGCGAACGCCGGACCAAACGGGACGCCGGTGGCATGAGGAACGATCCCGCTGCGCGCCTCATCGCCTTTTACCTGCCGCAATTCTATCCGAATCCCGAGAACGACGCATGGTGGGGTAAGGGGTTTACCGAGTGGACGAATACTGCGAAGGCGCGGCGTCTCTATCCGGGCCACTACCAACCGCACGTTCCGGCCGATCTGGGCTATTACGATCTCCGCGTACCGGAAACACGAACTGCGCAGGCCGAACTTGCGCGGAGCTACGGGATTGAAGCATTCTGCTACTATCACTATTGGTTTGCCGGTCGCCGAATTCTCGAACGAACGTTTCAAGAAGTCCTCACTTCCAGGGAACCGGATTTTCCGTTCCTCCTTTGTTGGGCTAATCAAACGTGGACGGGTGCGTGGCACGGAGCACCAAATCGGATTCTTATCGAACAGACATATCCTGGGTTCGATGATCATCGGCGACCATTCGAATCGCTCTTGCCTGCCTTTTGCCACCCGCGATATGTTCGGGTTGACGGCAAGCCGGTATTCATCATCTACCGTCCAACCGAGTTACCGGATACGGTAAAAACGATCGACCTTTGGGGCACGATGGCGCGCGAGGCGGGCTAGGCGACCTGCACTTCGTCGCGGTCGGGTACACCGATTGGTCGCTAGAACACGGCTTCGATGCCGCAATCCTCAACGAGCTGATGCTGGCGCCAAAACCTGCGCAATGGCTCGAGTTCAGGTTTTTCCGGCTGCTCCACCTCCTCGGCTTTCCCTCCATCCAGCGTTACCGCCGCACCGTCAACCGATTGCCGGAGCGCCTTCATGAGCGCGTCTATTGCGTTCAGCGATCAATTCATTATTGACGGCAACGGTGCAAGTCTTACCTTGCGGACCGAACAGAATACGCGCGACTGGCATCGCGAAACCCTGCGCGACGGCATCATTCACACCGCGTATGAAATTGCAATCTTGTACAAGAGCATCCCGGCAATGCAGGC
>PLTN01000119.1:0-1845 GCA_003164495.1 Vulcanimicrobiota bacterium | reverse complement strand
GAACGGCTGGCTTCGCGCTTCTTCGGTTGAAACAACGCGGCGCTGCGCTCAATGAATTTATGAGGTCCCTTCGCACGCGTCCGACGTGGCGCGCAGTTGCCGGTCTCATCCTCTCTGTCACGCCGGCGGTAATCCTGAAGCGCGCCCTGCAAGCGCGAAACGGCGACGACACTGCTCGTATAATAACAAGGCCGGACTAAGGTCTGAAGCCTGACTATGGCCAAGCATGAACGGGGAAATCCGCCGATCCGGATTCCGAGTTTACGTGAGCGTTGCTAACCTGTGGAGATCGCGATCAAAATGGCGGTTGGGGAAGCTTTAAAGCTTTCAGGCGATCTGGAACTCTTGCCGGACACGGTGACCAGTGGGGGGAGTCGAACTCATCCGGATCAAACGAGCGTCACGTTCTTGCGACGGTTCAGCCTGAACCGATGACCCGCGATCCTTTTGATCGGCTCTTACTCGCGCAGTGGAGCGTTGAAGAACTTGGTCACGTAACCGTCGATCGCGCGCTCATCTGACACACTCGCGAGCGAACCAGGCCGCGGCTTTGAAGAAGATTTCACGCTCGATCGTGAGCTGTGCTTCATCTGCTTGCGCATTTTAAAGAGCTCAGCACGGGCTTCGCTCGGGAGCGCATCGCTGCGGTTTCCGCAATCGACCCCATAGTGCCCAACCGCCCAAGCTAGCGCTTATATGATCGACCGCACGTCGGTCCGTTGCAGAGAATTCTTACACGCGTTCTTTAGGGAAAGGAACGGAATCACCGTGAAGCCCTTACTAATGTCGCGTAAGACCTGCAAGGTTCGCGCTGGCCTCATCGAACCGTTCTTTGAGTGAATGCAAATCACTGGGTAGTTACGGGCGGGCTCGGATTTATCGGCTCGGCATTTGTGCGAATCGTTATGCGCGAACGACCCGATATCCGGGTTACTGTTCTGGATGCCATGACATATGCGGCTAATGAAGCGAACGTTGCAGATGTGGCCTCGGATCCGCGTTTTCGGTTACTGCGCGGTGACATATGTGACCCAGCTGCCGTTCGTGATGCGATTGAACCGGGAACCGCGGCCGTGATCAATTTTGCGGCCGAAACCCACGTAGATCGATCAATTTTGTCGCCAGAACAGTTTCTGAAAACCGATATCTTTGGAACACATGTATTGCTGGAAGCAGTGCGAGAAAGTTCGATCGACCGTTTCGTACAGGTTTCTACCGACGAAGTCTACGGCGATGTCGAGCACGGTAGTTCTACCGAACAACATCCGATACGACCGCGATCTCCTTATGCCGCTTCGAAGGCCGGAGGTGACCTTCAGGTACTGGCTTATCACACGACGTTCGGTACGCCTGTGCTGATCACACGTGGCTCCAATACTTACGGGCCATACCAGTATCCGGAAAAGCTGATCCCATTATTCGTTACCAACTTGATCGATGATGAGCGGGTTCCCGTATACGGAGATGGTCGGCAGGTTCGAGACTGGCTACACGTGGATGATCACGCCCGAGGCATTTTGCACGTGCTCGAACACGGGCAAGTCGGCGAAGTCTTCAATTTGGGTGGCGGCAACAGCCGCGAAAACGTTGAAATCACGAGAATCTTACTCGAGGCAACTGGACGTGCTTGGGAAACGCACGTCAGCCACGTTGTGGATCGTGCTGGGCATGACCGGCGTTATGCGCTCGACTCGACGAAGGCTGCCAAACTCGGCTGGCGTCCGTCGATCGCATTCGAACACGGGTTGCTGGATACGATTCAGTGGTACAAGCAGAACGAATCCTGGTGGCGTCCGATCAAAAATGGTGACTTTCGAGAATATTATCGCGCCCAGTACGCCTCGA
>PLTN01000191.1 GCA_003164495.1 Vulcanimicrobiota bacterium | reverse complement strand
GTCCCTCGACTAGCTCGGGATGACATTGGGGACCGTTGCTGCCCTTACTTGAGGCGTTTTTCGACTGCGGACCAGTCGACGTTGCTGAAGAAGGCTTCGATGTACTTGGGGCGGTCGGCGGGTTTGTAGTCGAGCAGGAAGGCGTGCTCCCACACGTCCATCACGAGGATCGGCGTGAAGCCGGCAACGTTGCCGTCTTCATGCAGTGTCACCCAGTGATTCGAGAGCCGGCCGCTCTTCGGATCCTGATACACGATCGCCCAGCCCACGCCGCGCAGGGAGCCGGTCGCCGCGAAACTTTTTTTCCAAGTTTCGAAGTCGCCGAAACTCTCTTTTACGGCATCAACGAGTTTGCCGGACGACGGTGCGCCCTTGCTCGCGACGGTCAGGTTATCGAAGTAATATTCGTGCAGCACCATGCCGTTGTACTCGAAACCGAGGCGCCGCGTGAGTTCGGCGAACGACGGATCGGCAGCTGAGGCCTTGCCGGCTTGCACGAGGCCGGCGATCTGTTCATTGAGCAGGTTGGTGTTCTTCACGTAGCCTTCGTAGAGGCCGAAGTGCACCCCGAGCGTGTTGTCGGAAATGCCCTGGAGACCCTTAAGGTCCCACTTCTTTGCGGTATACGCTTGTTGCGTTGCGGTCGTCATGACCGCAGTCTACCCAAAAAAGAACGCGTCACGCAATGCGTAATAGCGCTTGCTTACACGCTACGTGCCGTCGGCCTTAACCATCGGCGTCGTCGAGAACTCGACGTCCTGATATTTCGGGCCCTGTTTTGTCACCTTGCGCATGTACATATCTTGCGTGATGTCGTGGGTTTGCGGGTCGATCTGGATCGGACCGCGCGGGCTCTCCCACTTCATGCCGCTCCAGATGGCCATCGTCTTGTCGGGATCGAGCGTGCCCTTCTGCGCGGCGACGGCGCGGTCGAAGGCCGTCATGCAATCGTAGGCGGCAACGGCGAAGAAATCCGGCTCCAGCGTTTTGGTCGGGTCGGCGGCGTGAAACGCGTTGACGAAGTCGCGGTTGAATTTCGAATCGTGCACGGCCGAGTAGTTCAGCGAGCTGATGACGCCGTTGGGCTCGTCACCCATTTCCGGCAGGGCATCCTCTTCGAGCGCGTCGCCCGAGGCGAGAATGCGAATGCCCATCTTGTCGAGTCCGGCTTGATGAAACGCTTTGAAAAATGCAACCGCCGGCGTACCCGCGCCGACGAAAACGAATACCGCGTCGGGCTTCGCATCCTTCACGCGCTGGATGTATGCGCTGAACTCCGTGTTGTTGATCGGCACGAGCACTTCGCCCACCATCTTGCCGCCCGCGGCGGTGAACGTGTCGGAGAACGCCTTGCCGCCGTCGATGCCGGGCTGGTAGTTGGCGAGCACGTTGTAGACGGTCTTCACGCCGTTCTTCCAGGCCCAGTTCGCGAGCGGTACGGTGATCTGCGCCATCGTCACCCCGAGCCGTGTCGCGTACGGCGCTTTCGCGAGCAGACCGGAGCCGGCGGCGTTCACCATGCAATACGGCGTCTTGGACTGTGTCGAGGCGGTCGCCATCGCCACGGCATTGGGCGTGTACGTGCTGCCCATGAGGAAGTCGACGTGATCTTGCACGACGAGCTCGGTCGAGAGCCGGCGCGCGACGTCGGGTGCGGGGCCGGTGTCGTCGCGCTTGATCAGCTCGACCTTGCGCCCCGACATCATGCCGTGATGCTGGGCGAGCCAGGCGCCGACCGCCGCATCGAGCACGGGGCCGGCATCGGCCGTCGATCCGGTGTACGAATACACGACGCCGATCTTGATCGGCGGCAAATCCGCTGCGCCGGCAGTTGCGAGTGCGAACATCGCGGCGAACGCCGCAACAATTATTTTTCGTACGTGCGTCATGCGAGAACTCCCGATCCGGGCTAGTTGAGCCTGCTCATGCTCGTTTTTCGAGCGTGTACCTGCCGAGCGCGTCGCGTCCGATGGAAACTTCCTTGCGCAGCTGCTCGAGTTCGAGCACCACTTCGCGGCCGTCGCGGCTGCCGGCCGCAGCGATCAGCTCTTCGAATCGTTTGGGTCCGTCTTCCAACGCGGCACGGAGCGTGGGGAAGCGCCGGGTTCCATACGTGGGGACCTCGGGGATCAGCGACTCCATGCCGCTGCGGCCGAAGGCGACGGTGAGGTCGAAACCGGCCTTGGCGCCGATGCGCTTGCCCGGGTCGAGCGACGGGTCGAGCGGCAAGGCGCGCATGTTCTGATGGATGACCAGGTCGCGGTCGGCTTGGAAGCGCGTGGCGAGCGCCCAGTCCATCTCGGCATCGGAGAAGATGTCGATGTCGGGATCGACCACGAACACGTTCTTCACGTTCGCGAGGCAGCCGAACACGGCCGAGATCGCATTTTGCGCCTCGCCCGGTACGCGCTGGCGCATCTGGATGCGCACGTTGTAGTTGCCGCCGCTCGAAGCGGTCGCATAGATCTGGCGCGGTTCGCGCACCGCGGTCTGCAGTGCATTCCAGATGATCACTTCGCTGCGCAGCGCGCCGAGCTGCGCCGTGTCGGTGTACGCGAGCTGCTTGCCGCTGATGCTCGCCGATTGGAAGAGCGCGTCGCGGCGGTGCGTGATGGCCGTGAGAACGAAGATCGGGTTCTTCTTCACGCCGCCGTAGTAGCCCAGGAATTCGCCGTAGGGTCCCTCGGGCTCGATGAAGCCGCGCTCGTCGAGGTAGCCTTCCAGCACGTACTCGGCATCGGCCGGAACGCGCACGTCGTTGGTCACGCCCTTGACGACCGCGACCGGCGCCCCGCGCAGTGAGGAGACGAGGCCGAGCTCGTCGCCCGGCAGGCGCATCATCGAGGCCACGTAGTCGATCGGATGAGCGCCGACGACGAAGCTGATCGGCAACCGTTCGCCGCGGGCGACGCTGGCCTCGAAGATTGCCTTGAGGTCGCTCGGCGTGTGCAGATCGATCCCCGTTTCGCGCCGGCCGCGCAGCATCAGGCGGCGGATGCCGACGTTCGTGAGGCCGGTGAGCTTGTCGACCGCGTAGTCGATCGAGGCCGAGATGAAGGGCGCGCCGTCGTACCCGTGCTGCAAGTGGACCGGCAGCTTGGTGAGGTCGGCGTCGTCGCCGGTGAGGACGACTTGCTGAACCGGCGCGTCCTCGCGGCCGACGTCGACCAGCACGGGCTCGTTGCGCAGCCGGCGCGAGACTTCGGCGCGCAACTCGCTCTGGGGTACGCCGAACGCGCGTGCCAGGCGTTCGCGGCTGGCGGTGACGCTGGCGACCATCTCGGCGCCTTCGGGTCCCACGTTACGGAAGAGGACGGCCTTCGGATTGCCGTCGACGACGGCGGCTACGTCGACCAAGTCGATCGGCGCGTCGTGGACCGCAAGCTCCTCGGTTCCGGCGAGCGATTCGATATACGAACGCAGGCGGAAGCGTTCCGTGTCGACACCGTGATGCGAGGGGCGAGGGGCGGTTTGCATAGCAAATCGGCCTTCGCGTAGGGGACCCATGATCCCGCCGCCGGTGCGGAGAACGGGAGAGCGTATGAACGTAACCTTCCGCGTCAACGGCGTCGAGCACACGCTCGACGTCGAGCCGCGCCTCTTGCTCGTGCAAGCCTTGCGCGAGGAGCTCGACCTCACCGGCACCCACGTCGGCTGCGACACCTCGAGTTGCGGCGCGTGCACGGTGCTGCTCGACGGCGTGTCGGTGAAGAGCTGCACGATGTTCGCGGTGCAAGCCGAGGGCCGGGCGGTCACGACGATCGAGGGGATCGGCACGCGCGAGGACTTGCACCCGATGCAAGAGGCGTTCTGGACGCAGCACGGCTTGCAGTGCGGTTTCTGCACGCCCGGCATGATCATGAGCGCCCTCGATTTGATCGAGCGCAATCCCAACCCGACGGAAGAAGAGATCCGCTACGGCATCGAGGGCAACATCTGCCGCTGCACGGGCTATGAGAACATCGTGAAAGCCGTCACCGTCGCCGCCGCCGCGGTGCGCGCCAAGTGATACCGGTCGCATTCAACTACGTTCGCGCGCGCGACGTTCCCGACGCGCTGCGCTTGCTCGAAGCACACGGCGACGACGGGAAGTTGCTCGCCGGCGGACACAGCTTGATTCCGATGATGAAATTGCGGCTCGCGGCGCCCGGCACGATCATCGACATCGGCGCGATCCCCGGTTTGACGGGCATCGCGCACGACGGCAAGCGTATCGAGATCGGCGCGCTGACGACGCACGCGGCGCTCGCGTCGAGCCGCGAGCTGGAGCAGCACGCACCCGTGCTCTGGCAGGCCGCGAACGAGCTCGGCGATCCGCAAGTCCGTAACCGCGGCACGGTGGGCGGCGCGTGCGCGCACGGCGATCCGTCGGCCGACTACCCGGCGGTGATGCTGGCGCTCGATGCAACGTTCACGCTCACCGGTGCGGACGGAACGCGTGACATCGGCGCCGACGCGTTCTTCCTGGGCATGTTCGAAACGGCGCTCGATCCGCTCGAGATTCTCACCTCGATTGCGTTCGCGTCCGCGCCGAACTCGGCGTACGCGAAATTCCACCATCCGGCGTCCGGCTACGCGGTCGTCGGTGCGGCGGTCAAGCTCACCCTTGCCGCCGGGCGGATCGCCGCCGCGCGGGTCGCGTTCACCGGGGTCGGCGATGCGGCGTTCCGCGCCCTCGGCGTGGAAGCGGCGCTAGCGGGCGTGAAGACGGGGGATTCCGCCGCGCTCGATGCGGCTTGCCGGGACGCCGCAGCGGGCATCGAAGCCCGCGGCGACACGTTTGCTTCGGGCGAATACCGGGCCGCCATGGCCGACGTGTTCGTCCGCCGGGCGGTTGCCGCGGCGCTGCAACCCGGCTAACCGGAACTTTGGTTCATACGAGCACACCGAAGGAGAGACGAACAAATGGCGACTGACTTCCGTAGTGGAAAAGACTTCCCGCGCCGCGGGCGCGACCGCATCGGCGACTTCTACTGGCTTGCGCGTGTGTTCGACAAGGCCCGGGCCAAGCGCGACGATACGATCTTCGATTACATCTATCCGTGCCCGTTGGATCGCGGCGTGTTCGAACGCTGGGGCATCACCTCGGCGCAGTTCGACGAAGCGCTGAAGACGATCGACACCGACGAAGGCATCCTCGCCTGGGTCAAATCGCACGTTTCGGATGCGCAGCGCGAAACGGCGAATACCTGGGTGATCGTCGAGAAAAAAGAGAGCCTCGACAAACAGGACTCCGAAGAAGGCGTCCTCGCAGCATAATGTCACCCCGAGCTTGTCGAGGGGCCGCCTCAATCGATGTGGTTGAGCGGCGATCCTTCGACATGCTCAGGATGACAAAACGGTAACTTCGCGTTTTTCGGCGGGTGTGCCGGCGTGCATTGCGCGCCAGATTTTCTCCGGCGTGGCCGGTGTTTCGATGTGGTCGACGCCGTAGTCGCGTAGCGCATCGCAGATCGCGTTGATGATCGCGGCGGGCGCGGGCGTGACGCCGCCTTCGCCGCCGCCCTTGATGCGCAGCGGATTGCCCGCGGTCGGGTGCTCGCGCAGCTCGACGTCGTAGTGCGGCACTTGGAACGAACGCGGGACCGCGTATTCCATGAACGTTCCGCCGCGCACTGCTCCGGATTCGCGATCGAAGAAGAGCTGCTCGTAGAGCGTCTGTCCAATGCCCATTGCGATGCCGCCGTGGGTCTGTCCGTCGAGGATCAGCGGGTTGATCGCCTGACCGACGTCGTCGACTTGCGAGTAGTGCTCGATCGTCACCACGCCCGTGGCGGGATCGATCTCGACTTCGCATACGGCGCAGCCGGTCGGGTGGGCCGCAATGCGTCCCGCGAAGTCGGCCTCCGCCGTCAGGGGCTCGCCGTTGCGCTCCGCAATCGCCGCGATGGCGAAGAGGTCCTCGGGGTTTCCGGGGTGCGCGGCGGCAATCGCACGCGCGCGTTCGCGGAGTTCGGCGCACGTTTGCACGAGCAGCGTGCCCACGATGCGCATCGAGCGGTTCGAATGCGTTCCGCCGCCGATCGTGATGGCACGCGATTCGCCTTGCACGAGTTTGATCGACTCGATCGGCACGTCGAGTAACTCCGCCGCAACCTGCGCGAACGTGGTTTCGTGACCTTGCCCGGTCGATTGGGTGCCGGTCGCGATTTCGACGACGCCGTCACCGCGTACGGTGAGAACGAGGCGTTCCCGCGGGGCGCCGACCGGCGCTTCGACGTAGTTGGCGAAGCCGATGCCGCGCAGTTTGTGCCGTGCCGCGCTCGCGGCGCGCCGCGCCTCGAACCCGGTCCAGCCGGCAAGCACCAGCGCGCGATCCATGTTGTCGCTGAAGTCGCCGGAATCGAGGGTTAGGCCGACGGCGGTGCGGTACGGCAACTGCGCGGTGCGCACGATGTTGCGGCGCCGGATCTCAACGCGGTCAAGGCCGAGTTCCCCCGCCGCGATGTCGAGCAGGCGTTCGATCGCGTGCGTCGCTTCGGGCCGGCCGGCCCCGCGATACGG
This sequence comes from Vulcanimicrobiota bacterium, assembly GCA_003164495.1. GTDB lineage: Bacteria > Vulcanimicrobiota > Vulcanimicrobiia > Vulcanimicrobiales > Vulcanimicrobiaceae > Lustribacter > Lustribacter caenicola. Next base: position 94,349 of record PLTN01000191.1, on the reverse strand, counting down.
TGCGGTGGGCGTCGTGTTCGTGATCGCGCCGCGCGCGCGGACGAACGCGAGCGGAACGTCGTACACGCCGGTCGCGATGCGATAGGCGTTTTGCAGCGGCGCGTAGCCGACCGTGTAGGCGCCCATATTGCCGGTCATCGTCGCGCGCAGCCCGAGCAGGCGTCCGTGCGCATCGAACGCGAGCGCGACGTTGTCGGTGATATCGCGGCCTTGAAAGTCGGTGACGAAAGACTCGCTGCGATCGCTCGTCCAGCGCACCGTCCGGCCGAGACGTTTGGCCGCCCACGCCAGCACGAGCGGTTCGGGATGGAGGTTCGTGCGCGAACCGAATCCGCCGCCGACATCGGGCGAGCTGACGTGCACGTGCGCCGGGTCGACGCCCAGTGCCGCCGCGATCGAGACGCGATACTTGAACACGCCCTGGCTGCCGGCGATGACGGTGTAGTCGCCGCTCGCCGGATCGTAGGAGGCGATTGCCGCGCGCGGTTCCATGTGACACGTGACGATACGGTGGTTGTCGAACGTGCGCTCGACCACGAGGTGCGCGCTCGCGAACGCCGCGTCGCAGGCCGCTTCGTCACCGAACGCGAGATCGAAGCAGCGGTTACCGGGTGCTTGCTCCCAGATCAGCGGCGCGTGCGGATCGAGTGCGTCCTCCGCGCTGACCACCGCGCGCAGCGCTTCGTAGTCGATCTCGACGAGCTCGATCGCGTCGCGCGCTTGCGCCGCGGTTTCGGCGATGATGACCGCGACCGCTTCGCCGGCGTGGCGCGCGCGATCGTACGCGAGCGGAAGCTGCGGGATGTCGGCCACCGGCGGTTCGCCTTCGGGCGCAACGAAGCCGGGCCGCTGCCAATCGACGGCATCGGCGGGATTGGGAACGTGGGCGATGGCGCGATGACCGTCGGCCAGATAGTCGGCGGCGGTGAGCACCGCGATCACGCCCGGTGCCGCGAGCGCGGCTGAGGCATCGATGGTGCCGATCCGCGCGTGCGCATACGGAGAACGAATGAAGGCGGCGTGCGCCGACCCCGCCGCGCGGACGTCGTCGGTGTACCGGCCGGAGCCGGTGATCAGGCGCTTGTCTTCGAGCCGCGGGAGTGCGGCGCCGATGAACTTAGGCAATCGCCGGTTCTTTCATACTGTTCGGATTCGCGCCGGAGCACGGGGCCGCCCGCCACACGGCGCGAACCCCGCCGCCGTGGAAGAGCTCACCTACGCCGGCGGCTTCGGCAACGAGTTCGCCAGCGAAGCGGTCGCGGGCGCGCTGCCCGTCGGTCAGAACTCGCCGCAGCACGTGCCGCACGGCCTGATCGCCGAGATCATCTCCGGGACGCCGTTCACGGCTCCGCGCACCGAAAACCGGCGGACTTGGATGTACCGCAAGCGGCCCTCGGCCGACCACCGCGCCTACGTGCGCATCGAATCGAAGGCCGTTCGCAGCGGACCGTTCGCCGAGGTGCCTCCCTCACCGAACCGGATGCGCTGGGATCCCTTGCCGATCCCGGCGGAGCCGTTGGATTTCATCGACGGGCTGCACACGATTGCCGGGAACGGTGATGCGGCGCTGCATGCGGGGATTGGGATCCACAACTACGTCGCGAACCGCTCAATGCGCGGGCGCGCGTTCTTTGATGCGGACGGTGAGTTGCTGCTCGTTCCGCAGCAGGGCGGCTTGCGGATCGTTACGGAGCTGGGCCGCCTGAGCATTCGGCCCGGTGAGATCGCGGTGATCCCGCGCGGTCTGCGTTTCCGGGTGGAGCTGCTCGACGCCGCGGCGCGCGGGTACGTGTGCGAGAACTACGGCGCGCTGCTGCGGCTGCCCGAACTTGGGCCGATCGGGTCCAACGGGCTTGCGAACGCGCGCGATTTTCTCACGCCGACGGCTGCGTTCGAAGATCCCGAGCCGACCGAAATCGTGCAGAAGTTCATGGGCGGGTTGTGGTCGACGCAACTCGACCGCTCGCCGTTCGACGTCGTGGCGTGGCACGGCAACTACGTACCGTATAAGTACGATCTCGCGCGCTTCAACACGGTCAACAGCGTGAGTTTCGATCACCCCGATCCGTCGATCTTCACCGTGCTCACCTCGCCGTCGACGACGCCCGGAACGGCGAATCTCGACTTCGTGATTTTCCCGCCGCGCTGGGCCGTCGCCGAGCACACGTTCCGGCCGCCGTGGTTTCATCGCAACGTGATGAACGAGTATATGGGCCTGATCGAGGGAGCCTACGAAGCAAAATCCGGCGGCTTCGTCCCCGGCGGTGCCAGCCTGCACAACTGCATGTCGGCGCATGGCCCGGATCGTGCCGCCTATCAGCAAGCCGTAACGGCGGAGCTGCAGCCGCGCCGCCTGGAAGGGCTCGCGTTCATGTTCGAGACGTGCTACGTGCTCGCGCCAACCGCATTCGCGCTCGCAACACCGGCCCTACAACCCGACTACGACGCCTGCTGGAACGGCTTCACTTAACAGCGGGGATGGCCGCATGGAGGAGTGGGGTTTGCGCTAAGCCGTTCAGGATGAATTGGACGGCGAGGGCGGAGAGCAGGATGCCGAAGAGGCGGGTGACCACGTGGATACCGGTGGTGCCGATGACGCGCAGCAGCCGGGTGGACAGGCGCATGCAGATCCACGTGACGATCATCGCGCTCGCAAACGCCGCGAACACGATCGCGTCCTTTTCCCGGTCGCCGCCGGCCAGCGTCACCAAGACGAGGACCGTCGCAATCGTTCCGGGACCGGCGATCATCGGCACGGCGAGCGGAAAGACGGCCGGGTTGGAGCTCTCTGCGTCGGCGCGTTCCTCTTCCGGGGTCTGCTTGGTGCCGGTCTTGCGGCCGAAGAGCATGTCGACGGAGATAAGGAAGAGCAGCGCGCCGCCGGCGATGGTGAATGCCGGGAGCGTGATGCCGAGCGACTCGAGCAGCGGCTTTCCGACGAGCCCCATGAGCAGAACGACGGCGGCCGCCACTAGAATCGACTGATTGACGATCGCCGCGCGGCGGCTCGGGGTGACGTCGGCGGTCACCGAAAGGGCTAGCGGAATCATGCCGACGGGGTCGATGATCGTGAACGCCGTGGCGAAAGCCGTCGCGATAAAGGCGCTGGTCACGTTTCCAACGTTCGAAGGAATGTTCGCGTTCTCATCGGTATCGAGTGAAAGTTATTTTCGAGGGAGACGTGTTTTGATCATTCGTTCGTTTCAACGTTGCTTGCTGGCATTGCTGGCCGCTGTGCTCGTCACGGCATCGGTGCCGGCCGTCGCGCAGACCCAGGAGCCGATCAAGATCGGCGTCGTGTTGTCGTACTCGGGCGGCGACAACGTCATCCTTGGAAAGATGGCCGACGCGGCCTTTGCGGCGTACATGAAAGAGCACGGCGACACGATCGCCGGGCGTAAGGTCGTGCTGATCAAGCGCGACGATACGGGCATCGCGCCCGAAACGGCCGCCCGGCTGGCGCAGGAACTGATCGTGCAAGATCACATCGACCTGCTGATCGGCGCATCGTACACGCCCAACGCGATCGCGATGGGGAAGGTCTCGACCCAAGCGAAGGTTCCGTACTTCATCGTCAACGCGGCGACGTCGAACATCTTCAAGACGAATCCGTACACGGCGCGTTTCGGCTTCACGACGGGTCAGATCTCCGAACCGTTCGCAAAATGGGCCTTCAACTTCCAGCACGCCAAGACCGCGTATGCCGTGTTCCAGGATTACGGTCCGGGCATCGATGCCGGCACGACGTTTGAAAAGACGTTCACGGCTGCCGGCGGCAAGGTACTGGGCGAATCGCGTATGCCGCTCGACACCAAAGACTTCTCGGCCTACATTCAAAAGGTCAAGGACGCGAAGCCCGACGTGATGTTCCTGTTCATCAACGCGACCGGCGGCGGCGTCGACTTCATCAAAGCGCTCAAATCGGCCGGTTTCGATCGCACGGGGATCAAGTTTCTCGCAACGGGCGATCTCGTCGACGAAGCGATCCTGCCCACCGAAGGCGACACCGCACTCGGCATCGTCACGACGTTCGACTACTCGGCGATGCACGACTCGGCGCTGAATCGCACGTTCATCAAAGACTTCAAGGCCGCGTACGGAAGCGATCAGCTCCCGACGTTTGAAGGGGTGCAAGCCTACGACGCGATCGCCGCAGCGTACAAAGTGCTGATCGCGCAAAAAGGCCACATCGATCCCGACAAGACGATGGAGATCGTCAAGGGCATGCACTTCGAGAGCCCGCGCGGTCTCATTCAGATCGATCCGGCCACGCGCGACATCATTCAGAACGTCTACTTCCGTAAGGTCGAACGCCGCAACGGCGTGCTCGGCAACTACGAGTTCGACCGCTACCTCGCCGTAAAGGACCCGAACGAAACTGGTCCGTAACCCGATCAACGAAATGAAGCAGCGCTGGTCGTCCGCCGTAGCCCTTACGGTGGCGGCAGCGCTGTTTTTATTTCCGGGGGCGCCGGCCGCCTCGCAGACCATTGCGCCGCAGCGCCACGTAACGCTGTATGCGAACGTTTTACTCAAGGGTCCGGTCGATGAAGCGGTCACGGCATTCACCCGGCAGACCGGCATCGTTGTCGATACAACGTACGATTCGGATGCGGCGCTGATGGGGAAGCTCATGCCCGATACGCCGGATCTGTTCGTCGCGCTCGATTTGCCGGCGCCCTTCGAATTGCGCGATACCGGCAAGTACGGCAATATCCGCGTCGTGGCGCGAACCGCGCTCTGCCTGCTGACGCCGAACGCGCTCGCTGCGGGGCGTTCGTTCATGGACGTTCTGGCCGATCCGGCGCTCGGATTGATCAAACAGGTGCAAGAGCGGTACGTCACCGCCTACGCCGACCAAGTGATCAAAGGCTTCGCTCGCCTCGCGCCCGGCATGAGCATCGATCTGCGCTCGAAGGCGCGCGATAGCGCGCCCGGCTTCGACGCGCCGGCCGCCGCCGCGACGCTTGCGTCGTCGCACGCGGCGTTTCTCACCTACTGCTCGTTTGCAAAGGCGGTCGCCGCCGTGCCTCCGGAGGGCGTACGGCTGGACGAGCTTCCGGCCAGCCTCAACGTCCAGATTCCGTTCGATCTGGTCGCGCGTACCGGCGCCTCGGCCGACGCCCTGCGCCTGCAAGCGTTTCTGTTGTCCGATCCGGCGCAAGCCGTGTTCACGAAATTCGGCTTCACCGGCTTGCTCGATGCGCTCGCGCCGGGTCAGGGTGCGATGACGTACAACAGCTACGAACCCGATGGCGCATTGACCAAGTATTGGGTGCACTACATCTACCGGTATCCGGATGGGCACGTCGAGGAAGACGACATCCCGTGGCCGTTCTATTTTCCGACCGGCAACGATCCGTTCGCGCGCGGGGACTCGCAAATACCGCTTCAGCCGCCGCCCAAGGGGTTCAAACCCGACCGCCCGCTCAAGCCGCTCTTGCTGGAATACTTCCCCGGCCTCCAGGTGGCGGCGGCCCTTCGAGGGGCTCAGGGTGACATGAGGCTGGGTTGACCCTCTGGGGGCGCGTGGGGTATGATACTCGATGGCTCCAATGACCGTGGGTCCCCGCGAGGGGGTAATGCTGAGCGTGCGAGCGCTGGGCGCCTACCGAGGATGCGAACGAGACTCCTGATGCCCGCGGGCATTCGGCTTTCGATGCGCCTCGCCAGGGTTGGCGGAGGCGCTTTTTCGTTCTCAAGAAAGCCACCATGCCGACCGCGAAAAAAGAAGCGACGATCGAAGAACTCCGCCAGAAGCTGGGCGCGTCGAAGAACCTGTTCTTCACGAACTACGCCGGGCTGACGGTCGGAGACATCACGAAACTCCGCAACGAGCTGCGCAAAGACGGCGCCAGCACGTATGGCGTCGTGAAGAACACCCTGTTCTCGCGTGCCGCGGGTAGCGATCTCGCAGCAAAGTTTGAAGCCTACCTGGCCGGTCCGACGGCCATCGTTTTCGCCGGCGACGATCCGGTCGCACCCGCGAAAGCGCTCAAGATGACCTTCGGCGAGGCCAACAAGCCCGTCGAAATCAAGGCGGCGTACATCGACGGCCAGATCGTCGATGCGAAGGGCGTTGCCCAACTCGCCTCCCTCCCCCCGAAAATCGAGCTTCTTGGCCGTCTGGTTGGGTCGCTCAAGAGCCCGCTTTACGGTCTGGTGACCGTGCTCTCGGGCAACCAAGGCGGTCTCGTCCGCGTCCTCAATTCGATCCGCGAGCAAAAAGAAGCCGCCGGATCCGCAGCTTAGGAGATAATCGAACAACATGGCAGTAGCCGAACTCATCGATCAAATCGACAAACTCACGGTCCTCGAGCTCTCCGAGCTGGTGAAGACCCTCGAAGAAAAGTACGGCGTTAGCGCCGCTGCCCCGGTTGCCGTTGCGGCAGCCCCGGGTGCCGCCGCGGCCGCCGGCCCGGCTGCCGAGCAGACGGAATTCGACGTGATCCTCAGCGAAATCGGCGCCGAGAAGATCAAGGTCATCAAGGCCGTCCGCGAAGTCACCTCGCTCGGTCTGACCGAAGCGAAGTCGTTCGTCGAGAGCGCCCCCAAGGCGATCAAGACCGGCGTTACCAAAGACGAAGCCGAATCGATCAAGAAGAAAGTCGAAGAAGCCGGCGCCAAGGTCGAAATCAAGTAGTCGACCGACCGCTAAGCAGAACAAGCACCCCGGCCCGCGGGGTGCTTTTTTGTGGGCCAAGCCTGCCCTGAGCGGAGTCGAAGGGGGCCACCCAGGGGAGTCCAAGCCGGGCCCCCTATGCTGACCGTTGAATCTCATGGGACTACCGTAGTCCGAGGAACGTTATCCCCCAGGACATGATCAGCGCGCGAGGCCGCGCGCGAACGCGGCGCTATCTCCTCATCGGGCTCATGCTCTCGTTGATGGTCCACCTCGCGGGTGGCTCGTTGTACGGGTGGCTTGCGCGTGCCGTGGTGAAGGCGCTGCCGCAGCTCGCGAGCTTGCAATCGCCGCAGCTGCCGAAGTCCGACATCATTCGCTTCGAGAAAGCCCAGCCGCAAGAACGGCCCGTGGCGGTCGTGTTGCCGAAGCCCAAGCCGCCGAAACCGCCACCGCCGCCGCCGCCCGCGCCGCGCGTCGAACCGCAGCCGGTCGTCGCGCCGGTCGAACAGCACCACGAGCTCGCGCACGTCACCGTGCACGCCCCGCGTCAAAACGCTCCGTCCCGCGGTGAGGGCGTGGCCGAGATCCCGCACGAGATCCGGCCCGCCGCCGCGCCGCCCGAACCCAAGCGCCAGGGCTATTCGCAAGAACAGCTCGACCAGCTCAACAGTTCGTTCGCCCAGTCGATCGCGCAATCGCACCAGACGCTGGCCCAAGCCAATGCCGCGATGGACACGGCGCCGACGATCACGACCAAGCATTTCCAAATGCAGTTCAACGGCATTCACGAGGGGATGAATCCGGGCGACGGCATCATCACCGCACTGCATTACGAACGCCGCGGTAACATCATCTACTACTGGACGCACTACGAATACATGTACGGCGACGGACACGTGGAAGAAGACGACATCCCGTGGCCGTTCCACTACGCGATCCACGACGATCCATTCGCGCGTGGCGATCGCCGGATTCCCTTACAGCCACCGCCCGCCGATTACAAACCCGACCGCCCGCTCAAACCGGTCCTGATGCAATTCTTCGGCGGGCCGCAGGTCGGCTAAGGAGAGCCTCTCATGCCGACGACGTTCGTTCTCGTCCACGGTGCGTGGCACGGCGGATGGTGTTACACGCGTGTCGCCGATGCGTTGCGCGCCCGCGGGCATCGCGTGTTCACGCCGACGCTGACGGGGCTCGGCGAGCGGGTGCATCTTGCCGGCCCGGACATTACGTTGAGCACGCACGTTACCGACATCGTCAACGTGCTGAAGTTCGAAGATTTGCGCGAGGTCGTGCTGTGCGGCCACTCCTACGGCGGCAACGTGATCACCGGCGTCGTGGAAGCCGCGCCCGAACGCATCGCCGCCCTGGTCTTCCTCGATGCGTTCGTCCCCGGCGACGGCCAGTCGCTGATGGACACCGCACCCGCCGCCACGCGCGAGCGTTTCGAGGCCGCCGCCGCGTCGGGATATCTGCCGCCGATTCCGGCCGCGAGCTTCGGCGTGAACGAAGCCGACCGCGCGTATGTCGATGCCCAATGCGTGCCGCAGCCGATGAAGACGTTCACCGAAGGTTTGGCGCTCACGGGCGCACGCGAGCGCTGCGCGCACAAGACGTACTTGCGCGCCGGCAACTATCGCTCACCGGGCTTCGACGAAGCGCGCGCCCGGGTCAGCGCCGAGGGCGGCTGGTTCGTCGACGCGATCCCGAGCGGCCACGACGTAATGCTCGATGCCCCCGAAGAGCTCACGGCGGCCCTGATCGCCGCGGCCCGCCGGGCCGGGCTTGACGCCGGCTGAATAATGTTATTATCATAATGATATGAGCACGTTTGTCATCCACACGCACGGGCGCCTTCAGGAATGGGTTGCGGAAGAGAAGGGCTACTATGTGGCTGAGGGTTTGACGGACTACGTCCTCAAGAAAAACGATCTCGGTCAGCCTGACCCGGCTCGAGTCATGACGGCCGAAGGCAAGAAGCACGGTGCGTATGAGTCCTACGAGACCGGTCGCGAGGCAACCGTGAGCTGCGCGTGCCACTGGACCGTCAACATGGCGGCATCCGCCGACTACGGTACGCTATGGGGTGAATGCTACTCGATCTCGCCGGGCGCGATCATGGTGCCGCCCGAGTCGACGATCACGAAGCCCGAACAGCTTGCCGGCGTCGAGGTCTACGTCGGCTATCATTCCGGCAGCCACTACGCGACGATTCAGTCGCTCGAAGAATATCTGCCGGCGGATCAGATCAAGTTGCGCTTCGGCGGTTTGCCCGACGAGCGCGTCGACGCGATGATCGCGCGCGAGGCGAAGGCCGCGAACGTGTTCGGCATGCAACGCTATATCCTCGAGCAGCTCGGCTTCCGCGTTATCACCGATACGACGTTCATGATCGCCGGGATGGTGTCGAAAGACGCCGACCTCGACGATGTGAAGAAGTACTATGCGGCGTTGCGGCGCGCGCAAGCCGATATCGACGTGCGTCACCAGAAGTACGTGCACTACTATCAGAACGAGTTGCAGGAGCGGTTTCGTCCGTTGGTCGACGTGCGCCGCTTCGGTCCCGGCGAGCGGCTGATCTTCGAGCCGTATTCGAAGACGATGTACGAAGAAACGCACCGCTGGGTGGAAGAGCGCGGCATCTTCGACGCCGATAAGATCGGCGCGGGCCGGTTCGAAGAAGCCGTCGCGTCGGCGCGTTAACCACCCCTCGACTCCGCTCAGGGCAGGCTAAGCTGAGGGAAGAACTCGATTTCGAGGCGGAGCATCGTGTCGGCCATCTGCTCCGCCGCGCCTATCATCGTGCCAAGAGCAACACCAGCCGGTTGCTGAAAGACGTCGGCATCACGCCGATGCAGGCGGCAACGGTGATGACGCTGCACGCGCGCGGTCCGCTTTCGCAAGCGGATCTCGGCCGTGCGATCGGGATGGAACCGGCTAACGTGCATGGCTTGGTCGCACGCCTCAAAAAGCAAGCCTTGATCGTGGTCGAACCGCACCCGTCGGATCAGCGCCAACTGCGCGTTCGGCTTTCGCCCGGCGGCGAGCGCCAGGCCGGCGAAATCGCCGAGCTGAGCGCGCGTGCGCAGAGCGAAACGCTGGCACCGCTCGCGCCGGCGGAGCGCGATCACTTAATGGCGCTCTTGGGGCGCATCGCGCTCGACTGACGGCGTGAAAAGCGGCCTTCGCCGCGGCGGGCGAGAAAGTTTGGCCGATGTTCGTCGGCCTGTTCGGTAAGAAGAAGCCTCCGGTCGCGCCCGTGAAACCGCCGTCGGCCGTTCCGATGACGCTTGAGAGCGACTTGCTCAGCTTCGTGCCCGGGTTCACCACGCGTCGCGCGATCGAACGGCGCATGGGGCCGGCGATCGAGTATCCGGCACCGGGCTGGCGGACGTGGGCAGCGGCCGGTTTGCGCAATCAGCGCTGGGTGCTCTCGGCGATCTATCGCGGCCAAGTGCTGATCGGCATCGAGCACTACCTTGCGAAGACGGAAAATCTACCGCGCGACACGCCGCCGGCCAACGGTATCTTCAAAGTGCAGCCGGGCGACATCGGCATCGGCAATCGCATCACGACGTTGCCGGAATATTTCATCTCTCAAGCCGGACGCGAAGGCGGGGCGCGCTCGATCGTCTATCAGCACGCCTTCCAAGCGCGCTGGCAGCACGGTATCGCGATCATCAGCGGCAACGACGGGCGCATCGAACGCATTGCGCTCTACGCCAATCACGAGATGCCGACGGTTCCGGCACCCCCCGAGCCGCCGCCGGAACCGGGCGATCGGCTAGTTCGTTAGCGCGAGGACGCGTTCGGGCACGAGCACGACCTTACCGGTGACTTCGCGCTCGGTCACGAGCCGGTGCGCTTCCGCAACTTCGGAGAGCGGCAGCACGCGATCGATCGCGCCGTGCAACGCTCCGCTCGCGGCCCCGGCAACCGTCGCCTCGATATCCCAGGGGTCGGAACCCGCGCCGCCGATCACGCGCAGCTTGCGGCGGTAGAGCCGTTTCACGTCGAGCGTAACGGTACCGCCGCCGTGCGCGCCCGCGGTAACGAGGCGTCCGCCGCCGCCGAGCGAGTTGAAGGCCGCCGGCCACAGATCCGGCGCGCCGATATTCTCGAACACGATGTCGACGCCGCGCCCGCCGGTGAGTTCGTTGACGCGCGCTTCAAGGTTTTCGGTGCGGTAGTTGACCGCTTCGTCGGCGCCGGTTTCGCGTGCCAGCGCGACACCCGCATCGGTGCCGGCGCCGGCGATCACGCGCGCGCCGCGATATTTCGCCACCTGGATGCCGGCGTTGCCGAGTCCGCCCGCGGCACCCATGATCAGCACGGTCTCACCGGCTTTGATGCCGGCTTTGCAGTCGAGCAGATGAAACGCGGTCGGGAAGTGGCGGAAGACGACGGCCGCTTCCGGGAAGTTCATGTTGTCGGGAATCGGCATAGTGCAATCGGCCGGGATCCGCACGTATTCCGCGTAGCCGCCCCAGCGGTGAATACCTAGATGCTGCGTTGCGACGCAATCGTTGGGGCGGCCGTCGAGGCACGCGCCGCAGGTTCCACACCGCACCGATGCCGCCACGGCAACGCGTTCGCCGAGACGCGTTTGCGGAACGTTCGCGCCCACTTTGACGATCACGCCGACCGGGTCGACGCCGAGGACGAGCGGCAGCACGGGATTGCGCCCGTCGCCGGATTCGCGCACGTGAATGTCGAGCGCCCGGTTGACGGTGACCGCGTGCACCTCGACGAGCACGTCGTCGGGTCCGACTTCGGGCGTCGGAACGTCGCGGTATTCCATCACCTCGGGTCCGCCGAAGCGCTCGAAGATCACGGCCTTCATCGAGGCGCTAGTACGTGTCGGGAAGCGGCCGGGCGACGGCGTCTTCGAGCGATTTCACGCGGTCGAACTGTTCGGGCGGACGCGTCTTCCCGTCGGGGCCGATTTGATCCATGTCGGCATAGATCTCGAACGTATAGCCGTCGGGGTCCATGAATTCGACGCCGACGTTACCGCCCGGGCCGCGCCGGCCCTCGAAATCGATCGGGATGCCGCGCGCCTCCAAGAAGTCGCGCGCGGCGAACAACTGATCGACGCTCTCGACTTCCATCGCCAAGTGATGGAAGCGCAAGCCGGCATCCGCGGACGGGCGGCCCGTCTTTTTCGACGGTACGAGCGCGATCGAGTGATGGTCACCCGCGCTGTGCAGGAACACCATGCCGAACTCGTTGGTATCGGAGACGGAGAATCCCATGATCTCCGTCCAGAACGCCGTCGAGCGGTCGATGTCGCTGACTTCGTAGACGAGATGACCGAGCTTGCGTACCTTGATCGGCGTCGTCTGGGTTTGCGTTGCGGTGTCGGACATATCTTTCGTTTCCTTATGGGCGGCTTGGGCGAAGCCCAAACGCGAAGGATTCGCCGCAGGCGAATCCACCTATGCGACGTCGCGCCAAGCGGCGAGACGCAGTTCGAACGAGCGGAGAATGCCGGTGAGGATGATGCCGGCCAGCGCGAGGGTCACGACGGCAACGAAGAGGGTCGGCATGTCGAAGACGCTGCTGGCCGTCGTGATGATGTTGCCGAGGCCCGCCTTGGCGCCGAAGAGCTCGCCGATCACGACGCCGACGAGTCCGCGGCCGACCGATTGCCGCATGCCCGATACGATGAACGGAGCTGCGGAGGGCAGTGCCACGGTGAGGAACGTCTTCCAGCGCGAACCGCAAAACGATCGGGCCACGAGCAGCAGGCGACGGTCGACCGATTCGAGCCCGGCCTGCGTGCAGATCACCATCGGGAAGACGACCATGATGAAGACGACGGCGATTTTCGACCACGGGCCGAAGCCGAACCAGATGATCAGGATCGGGGCGAGCGCCACGATCGGTGCGGCGTAGAGCGCGGCGATCCAGACTTCCAACGCGTCGTCGACCTGTTTCCACTGCACCATGGCGGCGCCGATGATGATGCCGGCGGCGACGCCGATCACGAAGCCGCCGATGAGTTCCTGGAAGCTGACCCAGCCGTTGAAGAGCAGCGAACCATCGCGCAGCATCTGGTAGAAGCGGATCGCAACGAGCGACGGCGGCGCGAGGAACGCCGTGTTGTGTACGGCAAAGCGCGCCAGCAGCTCCCAGAGCGCGAGGCCGCCGATGATCGAGATCACCTGCGTGATGCTGCGCTGTGAGAGCAAGCCCTTGCGTGCGGCGGGCGGGCGGCGCGGAACGGGGATGTCGTCGGTAACGAGGCCGCCCGACGTTTGCGTCAACTGCGTCATACCGACACCACCGTCTCGGTGTGGCTGCCTTCGATCAATGCGGCGATTTCCGATTCGATCGCGAACATCTGCGGATCGCGCCGGGCGCTGGCCGGACGCGGCCGGGCGATCGGCACCGGAACGATGGCCTTGACGTTCCCCGGACGCGCGGACATCACGACCACGCGGTCGGCGAGGTACACGGCTTCGCTGATCTGGTGCGTGATGAAGACCGCGGTCTTCTTCGTTTCATCCCACACGCGCAAGAGTTCGGTTTGCATCAGCTCGCGCGTCTGTGCGTCGAGCGCGGCAAACGGCTCGTCGAGCAGGATTACTTCGGGATCGATCACGAGCGCGCGCGCCAGGTTGACGCGTTGCTGCATGCCGCCGGAGAGTTCGCCCGGATGACGATCCTCGAAACCGACGAGGCCCACGAGTTCGATCATCTTTTGGGCGCGCGGCAGCGCTTCGCGCAGCGCGACACCCTGCAGGTCGAGACCGTAGGTGATGTTGCGCAAGACCGTGCGCCACGGCATCAGCGATGCGCTTTGGAAGACCATCGCGCGGTCGCGTCCGGGAGCCGTGATCTCGCGGCCGTCGATGAGGATCCGGCCGCTGGTCGGCGTCTGCAGGCCGTCGAGGCAGTGCAGCAGCGTCGTCTTCCCGCATCCGCTCGGTCCGACGATGCAGATGAACTCGCCCGGTGCGATCGACAGGGAGGTACGCTCGAGCGCGACTGTTTCTCCGCCGCCGCGGCGCTGGTAGGTCATACCGACGTCGATGAACTCAATGAGGGCCACGAATGGACGGTACGGCGGGGGGAAGCCGTCTCCTCGCGCAAAATTCCGTTTCGGCTCCCGTTTTCACCGCAGCACTCCGCTCATGGGGATATTTGCATGAACGCACCAAGGTTGGTCTCGCTCGCGTTGCTGGCAGCGCTGACGTTGCTCGTCGCTCCGCCGCCGGTGGCCGCTCAAAACGGCCTGACCGAGCTGACCTTCGGCATCCTGACGCCGACCGCGTCGGAGTGGCCCGTCTACATCGCTCAGGCAGAGGGCTTCTACAAGGACGAGGGACTGTCGGTCTCGATCATCGAGGGCAACTCGCCGCCCAACGTCATCAACCTGGTCGCGACCAACGGGGCCAATATGGTCGACAACGGCTGCGACAGCGAGATCGCCGCGGTTTCGCACAACCTGCCGCTCAAGGTCGTCGCGCCGATGTTCGTCGTGAACCCCTACTCGCTGGTGGTGGTCCCGAGCATCAAGTCGTGGGCCGACCTCAAGGGCAAGTCGGTCATGCTCGGCACGAAGCAAGACGTCACGGCAATCGCGCTCGCTTCGCTGGCCGCAGCTCACAAGATGACGCTCGATGATTTCCAGATCGTGATCGGCGGCAACAGCACGGCGCGTTATGCCGGGCTTCAGAGCGGCAACGTGCAGGGCGCGATGCTGGCCCAGCCCTACGACCTGCTAGCGGAGTCAAAGGGGGACGTTCTGCTCGCGACGGCGAGCGACACGATCAAGGACTGGGCCTTCACGTGTATCGCGGCCAACACCGATTGGGCGGCGAAGAACCGGCCGACCGTGCTGAAGTTCTTGCGCGCGCTACGCAAAGCGATTCAGTACGGTTATGCGAACAAGGCCGGCTCCGTCGCGGTCCTCATCGACAAGACGAAGGTCGATCCGGCGATCGCGAATGCGGCCTGGGACGTCGATTTCGGAAAATGGAAAGCCTTCAACACGAGCCTCAAGCTCTCGATTCCGGCGATCCAGAACGTCGGCAGGTATCAAGTCCAGTTCGGGGTCGTTCCAGCGATGCCGGCGATCAGCGACTTGTACGATCCATCGTTCGTCACCGACGCATTCAAGTAACGGAGAATCGGCATGATTGAAACATCCGCTGCTACCTACGACGTCGGCGGCGTGCTGCTCGAGCGGCCGTTCAAGATTCGTCGCCTGGGCCACTTCGGCCTGAACGCGCTGAAGATGGAAGAGTGCGTGCGCTTCTATACGGAAGATTTGGGTTACCGGATCTCCGACAAGCGCAATTTCGGCGAACGCGCGGAACGGCCGGAAGATATCGCGGGCTTCGGTGATCCGCACGGCTATTTCATGCGCTACGGCACCGACCACCACAGCTTCGTGCTGTTCAACAAGCGCGTGCGCGAGTACATCGACAAGCAACGGCACTTCGCACCGGGCGTGGTGATGAATCAGATCTCATGGCAAGTCGGCAGCCTCGGCGAAGTCGTCAACGGCTGCGATTGGCTCAACGAAGAAGGCCTGAAGATCCAACGCAGCGGGCGCGACATGCCCGGGTCCAACTGGCACACGTATTTTTACGATCCCGACGGTCACACCAACGAGCTCTACTACGGGATGGAGCAAGTCGGTTGGGACGCCCGCAGCAAGCCCGAGCCGATGTGGGACCGGATGTTCCGCCAGAAACCCGAGCTTCCGCAGATCTCCGAGGACGAGGAAGTGCGGGTGGCGGAGCAGCGCGGCAACGATCTCAACGCGGGCTATGAAATGCGCGACTCGCTGCCCGGCAAGGATTACGACGTCGACGGCATTCTGCTGCCGCGGCCGTTCAAGATCATCAAGGGCGGCCCGATCAGCTTGTTCACCGCCGACATCGACGCGGCCGCGCGCTTCTACGCGCACGAAATGGGGCTGCGCATTTCCGAGGAGATCGTTTGGAACGGCGTGCGCTGCGTCTTCCTGCGCGCAAACACCGAACACCACACGATCGCGCTCTATCCGATCGAGCTGCGCGAACAGCTCGGCTTGCGGCCGGACTCGACGACGTTCTCGATCGGCATCCAAGTCGGCTCGTACCGTCAGCTGTGCGACGCGCGCACGTTCTTGGCCAAGCGCGGCCGGCGTTTCATCGAGCTTCCGGCCGAGTTGCATCCCGGGATCGACTACGCGTTCCACGTGCTCGATCCCGACGGACAAGCCGTGCAAGTGTATTTCTCGATGGAGCAGGTCGGCTGGGACGGCCGCGTGCGGCCGGCATCGTCGCGGCCGAATCCGAAGCCCGGCTCGTGGCCCGCAACGCTCGCCGGCGAAGCGGACGTCTACGGCGGTGAAACGCTGCTCGGACCGCTCGGCTAAGGCGAAGCGAACAGCGATACCCGAGCTGTACGTGTTCGGGCAGTTCCGTCGGGCGGTAGCCGTGGCGGCCTTCGTTCTCGGCGGACTGTTCGTGTTCGTACCGCTGGCGGCGAACGCGCACACGAAGTTCTTGGGCAGCACGCCGGCATCCGGCGTGGAACTGCAGCGCGCGCCGGATGCCGTCACGCTGCGCTTCCAGGAAGATGCGCAGATCGACCTATTGCGCGTGACCGATGCACACGGCGCGAACCGCGCGAGCGCGCCGTATCACCCCGGCGGTGATACGCGGTTGGTCGAGGTGAAAACACCGTCGCTCCCCCGCGGAAGCTACATCGTTACGTGGCAAGTGACGGCAGATGACGGTCACGTGGGCGAGGGGCGCTTTGCGTTCGGCGTCGGCGTTCCGGCCGGCGTGCTTCCGGCCGGCGGCGAGCCGGGAATCGCCGGCGCCGGCCCGATCGTCGCCGTGCTGCGATTTGCGTTGCTGGCGGGGCTCTTGATCGGCACGGGTCTTGCGTTCGGCGCGCTGCTGATCGTGCGCGCTCCCGACACGGCGCCGGTTTCGATGCTGGAGTTTGGGGCCTGGATCGCCGTTGCGTTCGTTGCCTTTGTCGATATTCGCGTACAAGGCCTCATCACGGGCGGCTCGCTGGTCGCGACGCTCAATACGCGTTACGGGGTGCTGCACCTCACGATGACGATTGCCGCCTTCCTCGGTGCGATTGCGGTGAGCGGCGGCAAGCGCCGTTGGGAAATGCTGATCACCGCCGTCATCGCGGTGATGCTCTGCGAATCGCTGAGCGGACATGGCGGAACCGGCGTACTACCCGTGGCGGGCGTGACCTTCGACTTCGCGCACCTGCTCGCGGCGGCGGCGTGGATCGGCGTGCTGCTGACCACGCTGATGGTGACGGAGGTCGTCGACGTGCGTCGCACCTCGAATGTAGCAACCTACGCGGTGATCCTCTTGCTCCTGAGCTCGGTCGTGCAAGTGCTCCGCAACGTTCATCCGCTGGGAGGCCTGTTCACGACGGCCTACGGGTGGGAGATCTGCGCGAAGATCGTACTGTTCGCGATCGCCGGGTGGATTGCGTTACACTCGCGCCGCCGGATAAACGATGGCGCCGTAGCAGTTGCGAGCACGGTCCGCTACGAGCTGCTGATCCTAAGCGCGGTGATCGCCGTCACCGCCGTCCTCGTCGATGGGCAGCCCCCGCGCTAACGCTTCGCGCTGGCTGCGGGTGCGAAAGGGAATGACGTCGGCGAGGACTTCCGGGGCCCCGCAGCCGCACGCGCCGGGCATCCGCTCCATCGTGCCGGGAACGCGGTCGGTGCAGCCCACGTCCGGAGCATGCGATGCAAGAAGATGGCCGCACTTCGTACAGCGATCGTTGATACCACCCATCCGCCAAGTATAATAGAAAATGATGTCAGCGGTAAACGTCGCCGTCCTCGACGACTATCAGGGTGTCGCGCTCGCATGTGCCGACTGGTCGCAGCTCGATGGGCGCGCCAACATACGGATTTTTCGCGATCACGTTGCCGAGCCCGATGCCGTCGTTGCCCGGCTGGAGCCGTTCGACGTCGTGTGCGTGATGCGCGAGCGGACGCCGTTGACGCGAGAGATCATCGAACGCCTCCCGCGACTGCGCTTGATCGCTTCGACCGGCGCGGTCAACGCATCGATCGATCTCGAGGCGGCGCGCGAGCGCGGCATCACGGTCGCGCATACTGGATACACTTCGCACGGTGCGATCGAGTTGACGTGGGCGCTGATCCTCGCGGCGGTACGGCAGATCCCGGCCGAGGCTGCTTCCATGAGGGCCGGCGGCTGGCAAGTCGCGCTCGGCGGCGATCTCACGCGCCGCACGCTCGGCATCCTCGGACTCGGCCGTATCGGGACGGCGAGCGCCCGCATCGCCGGCGCCTTCGGGATGGACGTCATTGCGTGGAGCCCCAACCTGACGGCGGAAAAAGCGGCCGCCGCGGGTGCGCGATACGTCGGCAAAGACGAACTCTTCCGGAGCGCCGATATCGTCACCGTGCATCTCGTGCTCGGCAAACGATCGCGCGGTATCGTCGGAGCCGCGGAGCTTGCGTCGATGAAGCCGGATACGTGGCTCGTGAACACCTCGCGCGGCCCGCTCGTCGATGAGGATGCCTTAATAGCGGCGCTCCGGGAGAAGCGCATCGCGGGTGCCGCGCTCGACGTGTTCGCGACCGAGCCGTTACCGCCCGATCATCCGTTCCGGACGTTGCCCAATGTGCTGGCGACGTCGCATATCGGTTTCGTCACGCGCGAAACCTACGAGATCTTCTACCGCGATACGGTGAAGAACATCCTGGCTTGGCTTACGCCGGCGTAGGATCGCTTGCGCTGAGTTTTGCCGGTAAGCCGAGAGCGAGTGCGAAGACGACGATCCCCAGCACGCCCAGCATGATGAAGATGCCGTGGAGCGAGCCGGAGATCGCGGCGGCGTAGCTGCCGATCTCCACCGGCGGCAAGCTACTGCGCGTGCGCGGGTCCATCATGCGCGTGACCACGTCGCCGGCGTCGGGGATGCGCGCGTAGAGCCCGAGATTGAAGACCGCACCGAACGCGGCGGTGCCGATCGAACTGCCCAGCTGCCGCATGAACTGGTTCGATGCCGTTGCGGCGCCGCGTTGCTGCCAGGACACGGCGGCTTGCGTGGTCACGACGAAGACGAGGTTGACGAACCCGAAACCGAGGCCCAGGATCGTTCCGCCCGCGAGCGCCCACCAGATCGAGCGGCCGGGCTCGAGCGTGATCAGAAAGAGGCTGCCGATGATGAGCATCACGCCGCCGGCCGACGCCATCGCGCGATACGTAACGCGATGGACGTTGCGCGACACGATCAGGGAGCCGACGGTCCATGACGCCGACGTGATGCCGAGCGTCGATCCGGCCAGCACGGCCGAGAGCCCCATCGCGCCTTGCACGTACGTCGGCAAGAAGGCGGTGATGCCGATCGAGAGCGCCCCCATGGCGAAGTTGCCGGAGTTGGCAATCGCGATCACACGCAGGCGATAGAGCCGTAGCGGCATCATCGGTTCGGGGGTGCGCAGTTCGTGCACGATCAGCCAGGTGATGAGCACGACCGCGACGATCGCGAGCGCGATCGCCGTCGTGGCCGGAAGATTGCCGAGCATGACGAGCACGAACATCAGCGTTCCGGTGCCGCCCGCGAGCAGCAACGAGCCGACGTAGTCGATGCTATGCGTGTGGTGCTCGACGCGTTCGTTGAAGAATCGTGCGATCACGAACAGACAGAGGATCCCGAACGGAACGTTGAGCCAGAAGATCGTCGGCCAGCCGGTATGCGCGATCAAGAACGCGCCGATCAGCGGGCCGGTGATGGCCGAGATGCCCCACACGCTGGACAGGTAGCCCTGCACCTTGGCGCGTGCGGCGCCGGTGTAGATGTCGCCGACCATCGTTGATGCGAGCGGCATCACGCCGCCCGCGCCGAGGCCTTGCAAGCCGCGGTAGACGATGAGCATGACCATGTTATGCGCGAAGCCGCTGAGGATCGAACCGATGAGAAACAGCGTGATCGAGACGAAGATCAGCGCCTTGCGGCCGTAGATGTCGGCGAGGCGTCCGTAGATCGGGATCGTCACCGCTTGCGTGAGAAGATATATCCCGAAGACCCAACTGAAGAGCCGCAATCCACCGAGATCGCCGACGATCGTCGGGATGGCCGTTGCAACGATCGTTGCTTCGACCGAAACCATGAAAACCGCCAAGCACGCCGCAAGGAAAATCATGCGGTGGGCCTCGACGCCGGCCGCCGGCGCTGCTCTCAGCGGGGCATACTTAGGTCGAGCATATCGATAATTTTGGTACGCCTAAATAAAACTGAACCCTCCCGTAGTGGAGAGTGCATCCGCGGCGTCCAACTCGGCACGTTGATGCGCGTCGTTTTTCGTGGTCAAGTCTTCGAGGCTGAGCTGACCGAGCTCGCCCAGCGCCGGAAGCTCGATTTTTTCGTCGCCAACGACGAACAAGAGCTGCTCGCGGCGCTCCCCGCCGCCGACGCGCTGTGGATTACGCCGACGTACTATTCGGCCGCCATACCCCAGGCGGTGAAAGGGAATCGCGGGAGCCTCAAGTGGATCGGCCTGACGAGTGCCGGTTACGACGTCTTGTTACGCGCCGGCGTGCCGCCGGCTGTCACTATGACGTACGCGATCCACGTGCATGGACCGGCGGTCGCAGAACATGCCGTCGCGTTGCTGCTCGCGCTCTTGCGTCAATTGCCGCGCGCGTTTGCCGCCCAGACGCAAGGTGTGTGGGATGCGCCGGCGATGATCCGCACGCTGCGTTCGCTCGAAGATCTCACCGTTGCAATCGTCGGATTCGGCGCGATCGGCGGCGGATTGGCGACGCGTCTACGTCCGCTGGCCAAGCGCATCATCGGCGTCTCGCGCAGCGGCAATCCCGATGCGCGCGCCGATGCGATGTTCCCGAGCGCGCGCCTGCAGGAGGCGCTCGCGCAAAGCGATGCGGTGGTGCTGGCCGTAACCTATAACGACGAAACGCGGCATATGATCGATGCCGCCGCGCTGGCCGCGATGCCCGCGAATTCTTTGCTGGTCAACGTTTCGCGCGGTCCGGTCGTGGATGGAACTGCGCTGCATGCGGCGCTCGTGGCCGGGAAACTTGCGGGCGCAGCACTCGACGTTACCGATCCCGAGCCGTTACCGGCGGCCGATCCGCTGTGGAAGGCGCCGGGCGTGATCATCACGCCGCACATCGCGACGTTCGGCAGCATCGCGACGGGGCAACGGCTGGCCGATCAGTATGATCGCAACCTCGAGCGTTTCGCGCGGGGCGAAGCGCTCGAGGGCGAGATCGTACTGCCGCCGCTGCTTTAGATGTGCACGTTGCCCGTGAGCCAGAGGATGAGCAGCAGCACGATCAGGATGCCGGCGATGCTATAGCCGCCGCTGCGGTATGAGCCGTTGTTGTAGTAGTGGCCGCCGCCGCCGAAGAGAACCACAAGTACGATGATGATGATGAGGAGCGTCATGAGTCCGCCTTTCTGGCAAGGTACTCATGGCAGGTTGTCCCTCGGCGGCTGATTACCCCCAAACGCGCTATTTCAGGTACTTGGCGAAAAACTCGAGCGTGCGCTTCTGTGCCGTCTCGTACGCTTCTTTGTTGAAGCTGTCGCGGTCGGCACAACCGAAGCCGTGGCCGGCGTTCTTGTAGACGTAGATTTCCGCGCTGGGCTGCGCAGCTTTGATCGCGTCGATGTCGGTCACCGGGATGCTGCCGTCGGTTTCGCCGAAGTGCATTTGCACCGGGCAATTCGGCTTTTCGTCCTTGGCCTTGGCGATGCCGCCGCCGTACCAGCACGACGCTGCTTGAAACTCATGCGTGCGCGTTGCGCCGAACCACGCTATCGATCCGCCGAAGCAGAAGCCGACGATGCCGGTCGACTTCGTGCCGAGCGCTTTCGCGGCCGCGACGATGTCGTGGATGTTCTGTTCTTCGCTGATCTTGCCGCGCATTTCCATGCCGGCTTTGCGATCGTCCGGACCGTAACCGAGATCGGCGCCGCGCTGCGCGCGATCGAACATGGCCGGTGCGATGACTTTATAGCCGGCGGCGGCGTAGGCGTCGGCCATGTCGCGAATGTGCTTGTTTACGCCGAAAATCTCTTGGACGACGACGATGCCCTTGGTGGCGTTCTCGGGCCCGGCGGTGTAGCCCGTGAGCGAGAAGTTGTCGGCGGTGGTGATCGTTGCTGTTCCCATGTCTCCCCAATCCTCGATATGCAGTGCTGCGGTGTTCCGGCTTGATAATGCGCTCCGCACGGTTCATTACCTTCGGGCGGCGAAGAGGGCTTTCACATGGACTCTGAACGGCAGCCGGGCGAAGGCCTTGGGGTGGTGGTCGTCGGCCTTCCGGCCGGGTCGCGCACCACGCTGGAGCGCTTCGTCGCCCGAGGCTACGATGTGCTTGCCGTCGACGTCGACGACGCCGCCGGCGTCGAAGCCGGCCTCACGGCGGTCGCGCGGGGGATGCAAGCGCTGCGAGAACGCACGACCGCCGGCAAGGTCGCGGTGGTCGGCTACGGTTTCGGCGGGCGGTATGCGTTCCTCGCGCTGACGCGCCTCGCCGCCGATGCCGCGGCGGCCTTCCACGGCTCCGGTATCGGCGCTCATCTTGCCGAAGCTCCCAACGCGAAGCAGCCCCTGAGCTTGCATTTCGGCGATGACGATGCGTACGTGCCGTTCGAGGAAGTCCGCGCGATCAAGGGCGCACTCGAGGGCTTTGCAACGACCGAAATATATCGCTATCCGGGCGTCGGGCAAGGCTTTGCGATGCGCGAGGACGCGGGGTTCAACGAACCCGCGGCGCTCGAAGCGGAACGCCGCGTGTTCGCCTTTCTCGACGAAGTTTAGCCGGTGACTTGCCGGGGGACCCTAGTACTCAGGACGCGCTTGCGTCGCACTACGAAGGGGAAACCATGGCTGGACTTATTTGGGCCATCATCGTCGTATTGTTCGTTTTTTGGCTCTTGGGCTTCACGCTGCACATCGCCGGCGGATTCATTCATTTGCTGCTCGTCATCGCCGTTGTGCTGTTGATCTTCAACATCGTCACCGGGCGCGGGGCGCGAGTCTAGAGTCCCTTGCTCACGAGCCAGTCGGCCATCACCGCGGAGATGGCCGCGCTGTTTTTCTCGAGCATCATATCGTGCGCGTTGCCGTGAATACCGACGGCGGCCAGGTGAATCCAATCGTGTTTCACCCCGGCCTGCGTGAGAAAGCGCGACGTGCAGTGATCGTAGGGCGCGTGGTATGACGCCTCGCTCGTGACCATGAGAATTTTCACGGTTGCGAGCACGGGGAGCTGATGGATCGGGGGCGCTTGCACCCAGCAGCGCACGAGACCCGGTCCATCGGCCTTCGCCTGTTGCGCGAAGTTCAAATCGGCGGCATCGGCGACCGGCGGAGAAAACGTCAGCGGTCCGCTGGTGAGTCCCCACGGACGTCCGATCGTCTCCTTACCGAAATACTCCGGCGGCCCGATGTAGGTCGTCTCCTTGTACGGCGGGCCGTTGGGTTCGACTTGAATCAGCGCTTTGACGAGCTTCGGGCGCGCGTCGGCGATGCGCCAGCCGTACGCGCCGGATTGTGAATGCGTCTGAACGATCGCCGGGCCGATCTTATCGAGCAGCGCGACGACCGCATGCGTCGTCAGCTCTTCCATCTTGCCGTTGTCCTTGAGCGACATGACGCGCGTGGCCATGAAGGCATCGAAGTATTTGTCGCCGGGTTTGCCGGTGCCGGGCCACTGCGTGTGCAGCTTCGCTTGCGGCCAGAGATTGAAGTCTTGCGGAATGGTGAGGCGCTCCTCGAGCGACTTCACCGTATCGCGCACCAGCGGACCGTCGACGGAGTCATCTTGGATCGAGCGTCCGCGAGCGGGCTGATCGACGACGTACACGCGGAAGCCGCGGCCGGCGTAGTCGTACGCCCAGCCCGGCCGGCCGTCGGCCGTTTTCTCGTAGGTGGCGCCGGTGCCGCCGCCGCCGTGAATGAGGATGATCGGATACTTGTGGGTCACGTGAACGGGGGTGAACACCTGGGTGTACATTTGCCCGGTCAGGATGGTGCCTTGGGGCGTGCCTTCGTAGTGGCCGCCGACGTAGAACCAGTCTTGCGTGACGACGGGACGGGTCGCCGCGAAGGCCGTTGCCGCCAACGCAAAGACCACCGCCGTTATAACGGCGGTGCAACTCACCGTTCGTAAAATCCTCATAAAGGCAAAACTTTAATCCGCGCCGGAGAAAGGCCTGGGCCGCCGGTCGCGAAGGCTGGACTTCCAGCGCCATCCGGTCGAAAGTATTCATGTGAGCAATGTGAACAAGGTCGGTCTCCCGGCTACCGGCGGCACGCCTGCCGGCGGGGCGACCGCCAGCGGTACCGCCCCACGTCTGCCGCGTTTTCAAGCGCCGGCTATGTCGCCGCAGGACAACTTTCCCTCGACCGAAGGGACGGCGATCCTCAACTTGACCAGCGACCAGTTCCAAGGCATTCGCAAACTGCTCATCGGCTTGCGTTTGGGGAAGAGCATCGCCGACGACGTCCGCAGCGAGATCTTCGGTTTGCTCACCAAGGGCCAGCGGCGCGTGCTCGGCGCAGCGTGGTTCATCATCTCGGTGCGCGTCTAGCACGTCACCGGTGAGCCTGCCGCGTTCCGCCGCGATGCGTTTGATCGCCGGCGGAATCGTTGCTGCCGCGCGGCCCGCATCGGCCCAGCCGGCGTCGACGGTGCGCATGGGCACGATCCCGATCGAACCGTCGGCTGAAGCGTACTACGGTGCCGAGGCCGGCATCTTCGCGAGCACCGGCATCACGCCCGTGGTGCAAACGCTCAACAACGGCGCAACGATCGTTCAAGCCGTGATCGGCGGCGATCTCGACGTGGGCGAGGTGAATCCGTTTGCGCTCGCGGTTGCGATCGCGCGCGGAATACCGCTCCAGATGATCGCGCCGGCCTGCATCTACACGAAGCAGGTCGCCAATCCGAATGTCGTCGTGGCGAAAACCTCACCGATCCGATCGCCGAGAGATCTGGCCGGCGCGACGATCGGCGTCGGCTCGCTGGGGGATTTCAATCAGCTCAGTTTGTGGGCGTGGCTCGACGCGAACGGGGTACCGCGCACGAGCATCAAGTACATCGAACTGCCGTTCTCCGAGATCGGCGCGGCGCTGCAGCGCGGCACGATCCAAGCCGGCTTCATCGTCGAGCCCGCCAAGACCGACGCGATGCGCGCCGGCCTCATCCGCGACTTTGCCGATACGTACATCGCGCTCGCGCCCGAACTCGCGACGACCGTGTGGTTCACCTCGAAGGCGTGGCTGCAGAACGACCCCGAGACGGCAAAGCGTCTGGTCGGGGCAATCTACGCGACCGCGCGCTGGGCCAACACGCACGCCCGGCAAGCCGCCGATATCATCGCGCGCATAACGAAAGTCGACCCGACTATTGTTTCCGCGCAACAACGCCGGTTGTTCGCAATCCGCAACGAGCGCAGCTACGTCGATGCAACGCTGCGCCTCGCCGCAAAATACGGCATGCTGCAACGGCCGGTGACGTACGACGAATTCTACGCGTCGTAGGCGCGCACAACGGCGATGCCCAGGGGCGATCCATCGAGGAACGCAATATGCCTTACATGCCCGAAGGTAGTGAACTGCCGCGTATCAAGCGCGATCTCATGATTGCCAACCGCATTCTGGCCCATGAAAACGTCGTGGATACGTTCGGGCATGTCAGTGTGCGCCATCCGGATCATCGCGACCACTTTTTGCTCTCTCGCGCGCGCAGTCCGGAGTTGGTCACCATCGAAGACATCATGGAACTCGATCTCGCCGGCAATCCGTCCGACGGCGACCAGCGCGAGCGCTACATCGAGCGCTTCATCCACGCGGCCATCTACGAAGCGCGGCCGGACGTTGGTGCCGTCGTTCATTCGCACGCGGATGAAGTGCTGCCGTTTACCGTTTCCGAGACGCCGCTGCGGCCGGTGCTCGGCGCGGCAAAGAGCATTGGTAAACATGCGCCGGTATGGGATATCGACGAACAGTTCGGCGACGCGACGAACCTTCTCGTGCAAAACATGGACCACGGTCGCGCTTTGGCAGCGCGGCTTGGCCCCAACAAGGTTGTACTCATGCGCGGACACGGCTTTGCCGCCGCAGCCTCGTCGCTGCTTGAGGCCGTCACGATCGCGGTCTACATGCCGCGAAACGCGAAAATTTATCTCGACGCGCTGCGCTTGGGAGCGGTGAAGACGCTCTCTGACGGTGAGATCGGCCCCGCCAGCGCAAACCGCGGCGGTACCGGCAATCAGCGGGCGTGGGAGTACTGGACGCGACGGGCCGGCTTTGACTACGAGCCCGGGGGATACGCGCCATTGTCATCCTGAACTTGTCGAATGGCCGCCCCGATCGTAGCGGTTCCTCGACGAGCTCGGGACGACAACGGGCTACGCGGGGGCGGGTTGTGGTAAGCGTTGGCCTTGCTGGATGGCGACCATCGTCGCGCCGGCGAGAATCAGTGCGCCGATCATGAAGACGAAGCCGCCGGAATACGACTTGGTGTTTTGCACGATCGTGCCGACGACGATCGGTGAGAAGAAGCCGCCGATTTGACCGCCGAAGTTGACGAAACCGCTGAATGTGCCGCGCAGCTTTCCGGGCACGACGTCGAGTGCGACGGCCCAGAACGGGCCGAATCCGCCGTAGAGAAAAAACGCACCGAACGAGAGGCCGGCAACGCTGCTGACGACGTTATCCGCGGTGAACGCAAGATATAACCCGAGCCCCGCCAGCAGATAACTTCCGCCTAACAACAGCGGGCGATAGCGGTACAGCAACCCCTTACCGAGATATCCGAGAATCAGGAGCCCGCAGAAGCCGCACAGATACGGAATCGACGCGATCGCGCCGAGCGATTTCAAGTCGATGTGCCGTTCCGCGCTCAGGTACGAGGGCATCCAGTTCAGCAGACCCCAGAACGCCACGTTGAATAGCAAGTATGCGGCAAACGGCAGCCACGCCAGCGGGCGTGCGATCATCTCGCCGAACGATGCCGCTCCGCCGCCCGCGTCTTCCGCACGATCTGCATTGGGGTTGCCCGTCACCGCCGGGAAGAATCCCCAAATCAACGCCGCGACGAGCACGCCCGGAATCGTGAAGAGCAGAAACAGCGTTTGCCAGCCGAAGTTCGCGATCGTCAGCGCCGCAATCGGCGCCACAAACGCTGGGCCGAGCGCGAGTGCGGTATGGAAGATGCCGCTGGCGGCCGAGCGTTCGTGCGAGGCGAACGTGTCGCCGATCGCCTTGAAGTGCGCGCCGTTCTCGAGCCCTTCGCCGACGCCGAAGAAGAAGCGCACCGCGATGAGCATTCCGACCGAAACGGCCAGGCCCGTCAGTCCCGTGAACAGCGACCAGACCAGCAGGGCGATGATCAGCATGCGTTTCGCGCCGAAGCGATCGGCGAACATGCCGCCGGGGATCTGCATCAGCGCGTAACCGGCCGTGAACGACGCCAGGACGTAGCCGAACGTCTGCGGCGACATGGCGAGCGCTTTCATCATCGTCGGCCCCGCGACCGAGATGTTCGTCCGGTCGAGGTAGGCAACGAAAAAAGCCGTCCAAAGCAGGCCGAGAATCAACCGCTTCTTGGGCAGCGTGGTGCTCATGTGACGGCTTTGGAGCGAGCCTGAGAAACTTTCCTTCCCCCACGAGACCGGCTGGCGGGTGGTTGGCGTGGCGTTACCGTCGGGCGGGGAAAGCGCTCTCGGGAGAACGCCATCTCGTGAACAAACGCGGAGCCTGAGAGAAGGAAAGTGCCCTATGTCATTCCGAGTGGAGCGCCCTTGGGCGCGTTCCTCGACCACGTGCCTGCGGCACTTCGCTCGGAATGACATTCGGTAGTTAATGACATTGGGTAGTTGAGGAGGCGCCTCTAACCCTCAGGATGCGTTACGCTGGCGTCGCTACTTTTGGGGTGTATTCCCCGGCGTAGTTGCCGACGGTTTGCCAGGGTTGATCGATCGGGATGATGAGTTGTTCGGTGCGGATTTTATCGTAGGGGAGGTTCGGGTCGAGGCCGATTAACGGTTTGCCGGCTTGAAAGAGGCCTACGGCTTCGAGCATGCGCTTGCGCATGCGGATGATCGCGATGTCGGATGTGCCGAGATGTTCTTGGGTGCGGTCGACGATCGGCCCCATCGATTCCTGACACGCCATGTCCTGATTGGAGAAGCCGTTGATTCCGGTGTAGCTGCCGTTCTTCATCGCCTCGCGGTCCTGGTTGAACCAGTTCTCTTCGGTGGCGAATCTATACCAATTGCGGTCGAGGTCGACGCCGGGGACGAGGTGGTGTTTGCGGCGCGTTTCGGTTTCGTCGACCGGGCTGCCGTCTTGGCTGAAGAACACGCCGTAGAAGATCGTGCGCTCGTTATCCACGGGCACGAACACCTGGATGTGGCAGTTCTGCGATTTTTCGAGCGGGCGCGGAATGAACGCCGTGAACGGCACGAGGAAGATCGTTACGCGCACGTATTTCTCGGTATCGGGATTCGTCGTCGGCCTGCGGATCGCAGCGTAACGGAAGCCGTAGCTCGTGTCCTCGCACTCCATCTTGGGCGAGGTGTCCATCGAGGTCTCGGCGCGTTTCTTCCAATCCCAGATGATGCCCTGATGCAAGAACCAGGAGTGCGATGAATCGATCGCGCCTTCGATCGCCTGCGCGTAGTTGACGCGTTCGCCGACCTTCACCGTCGCGTACTGATCGCGCGGCAGCTTCATCCAATCGTATTCCGGAAATTTGGGCTCGGTGCCGGCCGGCCCTAAGTACGTCCACACCATGCCGCCCGCTTCGCGCACCGGGTAGCTCGCCAGTTTCATGCGATCGCGAAAGCCGAACGACCCGGGCTCGGTCGGCATGTCGACGCATGCGCCGGCGGTGTTGAATTTCCAGCCGTGATAGATGCAGCGCAGGCCGCCCTCTTCGTTGCGTCCGAGTGCGAGCGACGCGAGACGGTGCGGGCACCGCTCGTCCACGACGCCGAGTTTGCCTTCGCTGTCGCGGAACACCACCAGCCGGTCACCGAAGATCTGCGTGCGCACGGGCGTGCAATCGCGTTCGGCGACCTCTTCGGCGAGAGCGGCCGGCACCCAGTAACGGCGCATCATCTGACCCATCGGCGCGTTGCCGGTGACTTTGGTGAGAAGCGTGTTTTCTTCAGCGGTAAGCATGTGGCCGTTCCTCGTTGGTGAGCGGGATGATGCGCCGTTCGCGCGCACTTTGGAGCAGGGCGATGGCTGCGGCCATCGTGTCGATTCCCCAGCGGCCGTCGTGCAGCGGCGGCTCGCCGCTCACGATGGCATCGTAGAATTCGTCGATGACGCCGTCTTTGTTCGGGTAGGTCCGCGCGGGTGGAGCGATCAGCTCGTGGACGCCGTCGTCATCGTACACCAGAACGCCGTCGGGCGAGGGGCGCAGATCGGCCTTTTCGCAGCTCACGAGCAGCAGCCCGAAATGCGGGTGGTGCATCCGGCCGCTGGGTTTTGCGATACCGCGCCCGGCAAAACCGCTGGCGGTGCGGCCGCGCGCTTCCTCCGCCGGCGTGGCGAACGCGCGCAGTTCGCGGCGCGCTTTGCCGTAGGCCGGCTTTTTCTCTACGCCGCCTTCGCTGACCCAATCGTGAAATTCATCGGTGTCGAAGTGGTCGTAGCCGCTGTACGTCAGCGATGCGGCAACGCCGTCGGTGAACTGCAGCAGCGCGGTCATCGCGCCTTCGGTCGGTCGCGTCTTATCCCACACGCCGGTGACGGCATAGGCGCTCTGCAGCGGACCACCGTGAATGACGCGGATGAGATCGAGCTGATGCGGGATCTGGTTGAACATGATGCCGCCGCCTTGCGCGGTATCGAGTTCCTCCGGACGGCGCGGACGGTAGAGGAAGCTCGTATAGACGAGGTTGGTCATCATGTGCAGCGGCCCGACCTCGCCGCTCGCTACGAGTTCGCGAATCATCTTGATCGTGGGGTTGAAGCCCGCGCTGTGGCCGACGACGAGCACCACGCCGTTGCTCTCCGCGGAATCGGTCATGGCGCGGCATTCCTCGACCGTGAGCGCCATCGGTTTCTCGACGATCGCGTGCTTGCCGTTGCGCGCCGCGGTCATCACGTCGGCGGCGTGGAACTGGTGCGGGCTGGCAATGTAGACGGCATCGATGCCGGGGGATGCACACAGCTCCTCGGCCGTCGCATACGTGGTGCCGCCGAAATCGGCCTCGAAGCGCGCCCGCGCCTCGGGATTCGGGTCGGCCGCTGCCGTAAGCCGTACGTGGGGATGGGCAAGCAGGCTCGGCAGCATCGTCGCTGCTGCCCGGCCGAGGCCGATCGCTCCGAGACGTAGGGTTTGGGCAGGCATTTAACCCATCGTACACCAAATCATTCGAGAAGCAAAGTACCTGGAAGCTTTTGGAGACCACTGCATGCTGATCCCCTCGAAGCGCCTGGCCGGCGCTGCCTTGTCCGCCGCGCTGGTGCTCCTCGCCTCGCCGAGCGCGCTGCCGGCTACCGCGGCCGAGCCGTTTGAGATTCCGGTCGTCATGCCGCTCACCGGCGGCGGGGCGTTTCTGGGCACCTCGGAGCTGCAGTCGCTGCAGATCATCGAGAAGATGGTCAACAAGACGGGCGGCATCAAAGGCCGGCCGATCCACTTTGCGGTGCAGGACGATCAGTCCAATCCGCAAGTCGCCATTCAGTTGACAAACGGCGCGCTCGCGAAGAAGCCGCCGGTGATTCTCGGCAGCGCGGTCGTCGCGATGTGCAATGCGATGGCGGCGCTCGTCAAAGCGGCGGGACCGGTGCAGTTTTGTTTCTCGCCCGGTATCCATCCGGTCGCCAACAGCTACACGTTCTCATCGAGCATCAGCACCGACGATCTCGCGACCGCGTCGCTGCGCTACTTCCACGGCAAGCACTGGAATCGCGTCGCGATCATCACGTCGACCGATGCCAGCGGTCAGGACGCGGAGCGCGCGTTCGTCGAAGCGTCGCACCGTTCGGAGAACGCCGGGCTGTCGCTGGTCGTGCAAGAGCATTTCAACCCGACCGACGTGACCGTGAGCGCGCAGATCGCGCACATCATGTCGCTCAAACCGGATGCCATCGTCGCGTGGTCGACCGGAACGCCGTTCGGCACGTTGCTGCACGGGATCACCGACGCCGGCGTGGACATCCCGATTCTCGGCGGTAACGGCAACCTGACGTATNNCGTTTCTTCGCGCGCGAACAAGTCGGTCCGGGTCCGATTCGCGACGCGCAAGACCTCTTCTTCAAATCGTTTGCCGCGGTGGGTGTGAAGCCGGACGTCGCGCACTCGTTCTCGTGGGATCCGGCGCTGATCGTGGTCGACGCGCTCAGGCACGTTGGGCTCGACGCATCGCCCGACGCGGTTCGCAGCTACATCGAAGGGCTGCACAGCTGGACGGGGATCAACGGCGTGTACGACTTCCGCGACGGCAGCCAGCGCGGGCTCTCGGAGAACACGGCGATCGTCATTCGTTGGAACGCGGCGGACGCGACGTTCAAGGGCGTGACGAAACCGGGCGGCGCGCCGTTGTAATGCGTGCCGGCCGTGGCTTCGACGCGGATACGCACGACAGCATCGGCTATTTGCTCCGCGATACCGCGCGCCGGATCCTGAGCGATCTGACCGCACGGCTCGAACCCCACGGTATCACGTTGCCGCAATACTACGTGTTGCGCGAGCTGTGGCAAGAAGAAGGGCTCACGCAACGTGAGATCGCCAACCGCGTCGGCGTGCTGGAACCGACGATGGTGGCGACGCTCGATGCACTCGAACGTCTGGGCCTGATCGAGCGCGTGCGCAGCACCACCGATCGCCGCAAAACGCACGTGCAGCTGACCCCCGCCGGGCGAAAGATGCGGGACACGCTGCACGGCTATGCCGCGGACGTGCTCGAAGCGGCCCTCACCGGCATCTCCGACGACGAGATCGCCGTGTTGCGCCGGACCCTGCAGCGGATCAAGGGCAACCTCGCCTAGCGTTCGAACGCCGCCGCCATGGATCGCTTAAGGCTTTGCTTGTTCGCGCTGGTGGTGTGCTGCACGATTTCGCTCGCTGCGCGCGCGAGCGCGCAGACGCCGGTTCCCATTGCGCTTGCCATGAATGCGCCGGAAAGCGGAAATTGGCCGGTCTACATTGCGCTGGCGCAGAACTTCTTCAGCGACGAGGGTCTCAAGGTCACGCCCGTGCTCAGCGGGAGCAACGTGGCAACGATCAACGTCCTCGCGACGGCCGATGCGAACGTCGGGCTCGACGGGAGCGACATCGAGATCGCCGCGACCGCGCACGGTTTACCGATCAAGATCGTGGCGCCGGAATTCGGCCCGAACCCGTACACGGTGCTCGTCACCGCGGGTATAAATAGTTGGGCCGACCTGAAAGGAAAGGCGGTCGTCCTGGGCTCGCCGCAGGACGTCTCCTCGCTCTCGTTCTTCAAGATGGCGGCGCTGCACAATCTCCAGCGCAGCGACTTCTCGGTCTTTACCTCGGCGAGCAGCAGCTCGCGTTTCGATGCCCTCATATCGGGCACGGTGCAGGGCACGGTGCTCTCGCAGCCGTTCGACATCCTGGCCGAAGAACACGGCTTCCACCGGCTGGACAGCGGCGCCAAGACGTTGACGCCGTGGGCCGATACGAGCTTCGCCGTCAACACGAAATGGGCGGCCGCAAATCGGCAGGCCGTGGTCCATTTCGTGCGGGCACTCAAGCGCGCGGTGCAGTTCGGCTACACGCATAAAGCCGAAGCCGTCGCGGCGCTGGTGACGGCCACGAACATCGCGGCGACGACGGCCCAAAAAGCGTACGATCTCGACTTCACCCAGCTGCACGTGTTCGACATCAACGATCGCGTCGATCTCGACCGCGATTTGCTCGCGATGGGTGAAGATATCCGCGCGGCCGGCGCGATCGCTACCGTGCCGCCGGTCGCCGATTTCTTCGACGCCTCCTTTCTGCGGGAGGCCGGGCGTTGAACAACATCGAGCTCTCGGCCGCGTTCACGATCAACGAACGCACGCGACCGCTGCTCGACGGGAGCGTTGCTCCCGCCGGGATCACGCTGCGCTTGAGCCCGATGGAGTCGGCCGAGATGTTCTGGCGGCAGCTCGAGTTCGGCGAGTTCGACGTCTCGGAGATGTCGCTCTCGGCGCTCTCGCGCCTCGTGGCCGACGGAAAATCCGACTGGCTCGCGCTGCCGGTCTTCACCCTGCGGCGGTTCTACCACACGCAGCTGCTCGTGCGCGCCGATGCCGGCATCACGACGCCGGCGGATCTGCGCGGCAAACGCGCGGGCGTACCGGACTACATTCAAACCTCGGTCGTATGGGCGCGCGGCGTGCTGGCGGATGAATACGGCGTCCAGCCGAGCGATCTCACTTGGGTCATGGAGCGCGAGGCAGACCGCTCGCTCGGCGGTGCGCTCGGCTTCGTTCCCCCGCCGGATCTGCGCTTCGCCTTTCTCGCGCCGGACAAGAGCCTCGACCGGATGCTGCTCGACGGTGAACTCGACGTGCTCTTTCATTACATCACCGCGCGCAATCTGGTCGACCGCAGCCGGGTCGACCTGCACGCGGATGCGCGCGTGCGCACATTGTATCCCGACGTTGCGGCCGAAGCGGTGCGTTATCACGCGGCGACCGGCATGTATCCGGTGAATCACACGGTGGTCGTGCGCCGGTCGGTGATCGAGCGCTACCCTTGGGTCGCGCTGAACATCGTCGATGCGTTCAACGCCGCGGCCGAACGCGTGGTGCGGCGTCTGGTGGACGGGCTCGGACCGTATGTCGCGGGCGGGCTCGTCGCAAAGAGCGTTCGCGACGCCGTTGCGGTCGATCCCTGGCCGTACAGCGTGCGCCGCTCGCGCAACGAGCTGGATACGCTGTTGCGCTACTTGCACGAACAGCGCATCACGAGCCGGCGTGTGAATGCCGAGGAACTCTTCGCGCCGACGACGCTGGCGCTCTGAGACGCGGGATGCTAGACTAGGCGCGTGTCACAGGATGTAGTTTTAGCGGGCATCGCGCGCCGCGCGGTCGAGGAACACGCTGCGTTGGACGGTGCTGCGCAACTCGAGGTCTTCGTCTCCAAGCCCGTCGATACGACGTTTACGCGCGAGGACAACGTGGCACCGGAGAGCCGTGCGACGCCGGTTTGGAGTACGGCAGGCGAAGCGAACGTCGCACTCTCCCCGACATCGATTTCCGTACGTTTTGTGCCGCAAGATGCGGCCGCGTTTGCGAAACGTCCAGCCGGTCCGGCCCGCATTCGTTCGCTCGACGGGAGCTGGGAAGCGGTCAAAGGCTACGGCGGTCTACCGCAAACCGCCGGCGAGGTGCTCTTCGACGGTTCGCTGTTGCTCTATCGGCGAGTTACCGCGCCGGTCGCTGTGACGCGGATCGTGCTGGCCGGTGCGGCGTGGTCGGCGGATGTCCAGGTTGCCGGCGATGATGTCGTCGTGCACGCGCTCGTACGAGACGTTGCCAATCATCACGACAAGCGCATGGCGATCGTCACGGGCCGAAACCTCACGCATTCCGAGATCTCGGATTTTGCGCGGGCGCTGGGTTTCGTCAACGGTGTCGAGACGGCGGTCGTCTGCGTCGAGCGCTACGATGCCGCGGGAACGCTGCTCGAAACGGAGCATCGCCGCTGGACGCCGCGGGTCGGCTGGTCGCCGCATAGTCCGTTCACCGGCGTCGCCGTCGAGACGCAAGCGCGCGCTTTCGCGATGCTCGCTGGCGCGCTGCGCGCCGGTGACGAGGGAGCCTTTCCGCTGCGCCGCGTCGTCGACTTGATCGTGTGCTCCTACAACGTCCGCGACATCCATATGTCCGCGCAGATGCTGGCTCTGGCGATCGTGACGGCCGCGGCGCACGGCGACGACCTCGGGCTTTCGCCCGACGACCGCGCGCGCTACGAACGTGTGCGCGCCGAGCTGCTCGAACGCGGCTACTTTCACGACCCGGGCTACGAAACCGGCCGGCCGCAAAGAGACATCAAGTTCTTGCGCGACATCGCCGATGCGATCGTCCTGCGCTCGTGCGGCTTCAGCGGCGCGTACTACAGCGCCGAAAACGTCACCACGCTCGAACTTGCGGGGAAATCGTAATCCATGGCCATCGAGCTCGAACCGAAAACCGAAGCAGCTCGCGTTCATAAGAATGCCTTCGTGCACACGGCGCCCGGAACGATCGCCGGACGCTATATGCGCCGCTTCTGGCAGCCGGTCTACCGTTCCGAAGATCTGGTCGCGGGCGATGCCAAGCCCGTGCGGATCATGAGCCAAGACTTCACGCTCTACCGCGACGAGGACGGCGTCGCGCACGCCGTCGGCTTCCGTTGCTCGCATCGCGGGGCACAGCTGAGCGTCGGCTTTGTCGAAGGCAATTGCATCCGCTGCTTCTATCACGGTTGGGTCTTCGATCCGAAGGGTCACGTCGTCGAGCGCCCGTCCGAAAAATCCCGCGCGACGCCGAACCTCAACATCGACGGGTACCCGACGGAAGAGTACTTGGGCCTGATCTTCGTCTACTTCGGCGAGGTTGAGCCGCCGCCGATGTGGCGTTTCAAGGCGATGGAGCGCGAGGGCGTTCGCGACGTGACCGTCGACGTGATGCCGGCGAACTATTTCTTCTCACTCGAGAACTCCGCGCTGCACTTCAGCTTCGTCCATCGCGATCTGATGGAGGAGAAGGGCATCGCCGGCACCCCCGAAGTGCGGATCGAGGATACGCCGTGGGGTCATACGGCGTATTCGCGTTGGCCGAACGACGCCAAGGAAAACGTCGCGCATAAGATCATGCCCAACGTCGGTTATATCGTGCCGCGCGCGATCAACATGGCGAAGGGTGTCAGCCATTCGCTGCACGTCTCGTTTCGCGTGCCGATCGATGATGAGAGCCACGTGACGTATCGCGTCACGCTGATCCCGGTAACGGGAGAAGATGCGCAGAAGGTTCTCGCGCGCCGCAGCGCGAGCTTCTACGATCGATCCGTCATCCCGGTTCTCGCCGAACAAGTGCTGGCGGGAACGTTGCGTTTACGGGACATCAAAGACCGTACCCATATCGAAGCGGTCGAGGACTACGTGGCGCAGGTTGCACAGGGACCGGTCACGACCCGCGAGGACGAGCACCTGGCGAGCTCCGACGTGGCCGAAGCGCACTTTCGCAAGCTCTGGCGGCGCGAATTGACGGCATTGGCCGAGGGCAAACCGTTGACGGAGTGGCACCTCACCGACGAACTCGAACCGCAGTAGAATGCGACGCGTTCTTGCCGTCGCCGCAGCCGCGATCGCCATGCTCGGCGCAAGCGCGTCGGCCGATACGCCGGCGAAAACGGTGCTGCGCTTTGCCACGCCGTCGATCACCGCGCAGAATTGGCCGCACTTCATCGCTGAATCTCGCGGCCTCTTTGCCCGCGAAGGTCTGGACGTTCAGCTCATCGCGATCGAGCCGGTGGCCATCGTGCCCGCGCTGATCGGCGGCTCGACCGACATCGCGCTCGCGCCGGCCACCCAACTCATCCTCGGGATCGACAAAGGTGCCGGCGTCGTCGCGACCGGCTCCGGTGCCGACCGGATGCCGTATCACCTGATGGTGCCGGGATCGGTAAAAACCGTGCGGGACCTGGCGGGGAAGCACGTCGCCGCCGTTTCACCGATCGAGCTGTACACGCTCGTGATCAAGCAGATTCTGCGCAAGGGCGGGCTCGATCCTGATAAGGACGTCGAGCTCGTCTATGGCGGCGGTCAGAACCAGCGCTTCGCCGCCGTCGCGGGCGGCGCGGTTGCGGCCGGTCTGTTCGCCGCGCCGCAGGATACCAAGCTCGCCGAGAACGGCTTCCACGCGCTCGCATACACGCCGGATTACTATCGCTACCTCCAGCTCAGCATCACCGCCGTGCGCCGCGATTGGGCCGTGCACAATGCCGCGGCCCTCCGCGGCTATCTGAAAGCGATGGCCGAGGCGAGCCGTTGGCTCGATGACCCGGCGAATAAAGCCGCAGCGATTCAGATTCTGATGGCGGCGACCAACGTTTCGGCCTACGAAGCGGGCGACGCCTACAACGAATACGTCGTGAAGGCGCGCGACTTTCCCACCAACTACTGCGTCATGAAGCCGGGGATGCAAGCGGACCTCGCCATGATGCATGAAACTGGGCAGACGAAATCGACGGCTGCCGACGTCGACAAGTACATCGACGCCGAATGGTGCCCGCACTAGGCCCGAGGGTGGAGTTGCCCTGGTAACGACTGCGGTTAGGGCGGTCCCTCGACTGCGCCCCTACGGGCTCCGCTCGGGATGACAACGGAAGGGGGCGCTTGAATCTAGTTGCGAGCCTGACATCACTGCGCCCGGGAGGCCTCAACCGTGGAAATTATCGAGTCCCATTTTCATTGGTGGCCCCGGTCGGTCTTCGAAGATCTCTGCAAGCGCAAGGGCTATCCCCGTGCCGAACACGACGGGAACGGCGGCTATAACTATTACCGCGCGCCCGGCTGCACGTACGTGCTCGCGGTGCCTCCCGTCTGGTACGATCTGGACGGCCATTTTTCGTACATGGACACGCTGGGGCACCAGGTTTCGGCGCTCGGTTCGATCGGGCCGTTCTCGGTTCACTTCTCCGACGTGCCGGCCGCGGAAGGCCGCGAGGCGGCAATTCAGTGGAACGAAGAAATGGCCGCTGCGGTGCGTTCGCATCCCGGGCGTTTTTGGGCCACGGCTGCTGTCCCGCTAACGGACACCGATGTCGCGATGGAAGTTCTCGAAGATGCCGTTGGGCGCTTGGGCTTGCTCGGCGTCAACATTCCGGGCAGCATCGGGGACGACCCGGATATCGCCGCGCCGCGTCTGGAACCGTTCTACGCGCGCTGCGAGCAACTGGGCATCCCGCTCTTCATGCATCCGACCGACGCGCTCTTCGCCGATCCGCTGGTCGGCTACGGCGGTGCATTGCACCGCAGCGTCGGGCGCATCATGGAAGCGACGGTCGCGACGTCGCGCCTGATCTTCTCGGGCATCATGGAACGCTATCCGAACCTGAAAGTCGTCGTCTCGCACACCGGCGGCGCGTTGCCGTATCAAGCCGGACGCCTCGACAAGAACGGCACCGGCGCGAAACTGCCCGAGCTGCCGAGCACGTACTTGAAGCGCATGTACACCGACATGGTGTCGCCGCATACCGCCGGCATGCGGTTTGCGATCGAATACTTCGGTGTGGATCAGGTGATGTACGGCACCGACTACCCGTGCTGGGATTCGCACCAGGCGCTGAAGTTGTTCGAAGCGATCGATCTTTCGCCGCAAGACAAAGAGAAGATCCTCAGCGGCAACATCAAGCGTTTCATGAAGCTCGAAACCCCGGCGAAAGAACTTTCGCCGGTTTAGGAAACCGGTTCGAGTTCGAAGCCTTCCGGAAGGTCGCGGCCGCGGGCGTAATAGCCTTCGGTCAAGCGGCGTTTGAAATTTGCCCACGGCCGGTCGACGTCGAAGTTCTCTTTCGCGTTATAGGCGAGTTCGGCGTCGTCCATGGCGGTGATCGTAGGGCTCAGGCGCATCGCTTCCGACTGCACGCGCGCGTTGAGCGAGACGTAGATCGCGCGGACGACGGCTTGCTTCACGCTGCTGCCGACGACGGCATCACCGTGGCCGCGCAGCAAAATCGCCGGGGCGTCGCCGAGCTTCTTGGCGAGAAACGCGCCCAGGGCACTGTTAGTGACGAGCATGCCGCGCAAGGCTACCGGTCCCGTCGCCTCGCGGATTTCGAAGATCGGCGTTTCGGGCGGCAAGAACCCGCCTTGTGCGAGGACCGGCCGTAACGGCACGCCGGCCACGCCGAACGGAATGACGGCTTGCGAGTGCGAGTGGATCACGCACTGCACGTCGGGCCGCGCTTTGTAGATCTCCGAGTGAATGAACCGTTCGCCGTTGAGGCGCGGGGCATTCGGCAGCACCGGCGCACACTCCAGATCGAGTTCGACCAAGTCCGCTGCGGTAATGGAGCCCGGCGGCAAGGCACGCGACATGAAAAAATGCCCGGGGTCGATTGCGGAGCGCACGGAGACGTGGCCGTAGCTGTCGAGCACACCCTCGTTTTCAAGAATCCGGCTGGCCGTAACGAGGTCGATCAGGCGCGACTGGTTTGCTGGATCACCGGCTGGCATGGGCGGCCTAATTCCCGCGGCCGGGCCGGCGACCTTGCGCTGCGTTGATACATGAGGTAATGGAATGGATGCCGCCGGTATTAGAATTGAACGGGTCCGTCGCGGGGCGTACTCTAAAAGGGGTATTGCTGAAGGAGTCCCACGCACATGTTGACCGCTGAAGAAAACGAGCGCCTCACCCGCGTCGGCCCCGGGACGCCGGTCGGAAAGCTGTTCCGGCACTATTGGCAGCCGATCGCGCCGATGCAGCAGCTCAGAGAGCGTCGCGTCATGCCGATCCGGCTCTACGGTCAAGACATGGTGCTCTTCCTCGACGGCAAGGGCCGCATGGGACTGGTCGACGATCGCTGCGCGCACCGCCTGGTGAAGCTCGACTGCGCCAGGACGAACGATGCGGGCATTCGCTGCCCCTACCACGGCTGGACGTTCGATACGACCGGCCAGTGCGTCGATCAGCCGGCTGAGCCCGCGGGCAGCACGTTCAAAGACAGGGTCCAAATCGGCGCGTATCACGTCCAGGAACTGGCGGGGCTGATCTTCGCCTACATCGGGCCCGATCCGGTGCCGTTGTTGCCGCACTGGGACCGTCTCGTGTGGGACGACGTCTATCGCGTCATCGCGTATGCGATCGTGCCGTGTAACTGGTTGCAGTGCATGGAGAACACGCCCGATGCGATACACACGATCTATCTGCACGGCGAGTTCTTCCAAACCTGGCTCGGCGAACAGGGGATTCCGAAGAGCGACCCGCGCTGGGCGCTGGCGTCGGGCTTTCAGAAGCCGATCATCAAGCACGAGTACGGCATGCACAAGTACGGCCTGCACCGCGGCTGGCTCATCGAAGGGCAGAGCGAAACGGCCAACACGTGGACGTCGAGTTCGCCGCTCGTCTTCCCGAACACGCACGTGACGTCGGGCTCGGGGCGCCACGATTTCGGCTGGCGCGTGCCGATCGACGACACGCACACGATGCAAGTGGTGCTGCGCTCGTTCCAGCCCGGTAACGGCGTGAAGGTTCCGAAGCAAGACGTCGTCCCGTACTACGAGATGCCGGTCCGCGACGAAGCGGGAAATTTTCTCTCGCTCGACACCGTCAACGGCCAAGACTTCATGGCGTGGACGATGCAAGGCGAGATCATGGATCGCACCAAGGAGCGCCTCGGTGATTCCGATCGCGGCGTCATCGCCTACCGTCAACTGATTCGCGACCAGATCGAGCGCGTCGAAGCCGGCATGACGCCGATCAACGTGTTTCGCGATCCGGCCGAGAACGTGCAGATCGATCTGCCGACCGTGCTCGATCGCGGGCACGCGTGGGGTTACGCCGCCGACGGCTCGTACATTCGCGGCTCGGTAACCGCCGCCGATCGTTTGCCCGAAGACGTCGCGAACGAAATCGAAGACCTATATGTCGAGGCCGCGCGCCGGAAGAATATGCTGGTCGAAGTCTGATCGATGCCGAAAATAGGGTCGATCTCACCGTCAGTCGTCCAGCTCCCGTCTGACCTCAACGAGGTGCTGCCGGCCGATGTCACGGCCATCGTGGCGACGCTGAACAATCGCAACGGCAAGCCGGGGGAAGAGGAGCGTTCGAACGCCGCGATTCCCGGCGCCGTGCACGTGCTGGCCGATGAGGGCGCGCGAGCGATCGTGGTGATGGGCATTCCGAATGCGGCGCGCCGTGGATACGCCGCCGAGCAGGAGCTGTTCGGGAGCCTCGCTCGTGAACGCGGCGTTCCGAGCGTCTCGAGCCTGACCGCAACCGCGCTCGCCTGCCTGCATCTCGGTGTCCGTCACGCGCTGCTGGTGACCCAGTACGACGAACCCTCGAACGAGCGGATCATCGCGTTTTGCAGCGACGTCGGACTTGCCGTCGAAGCGGCGGTCGGACTCGGTTGCCGCAATGCCGATGAGGTGAATGCCAAGACGGCAGCCGACTACGACGCACTTGCCCGGGCGACGCTGCCGCGGTATCCGCAGTGCGACGCCGTCGTCATCTTCGCGCGCGGTAACATGCTCGGCATCTCGCGGGCGCTCGAAGATGAAAAGAACATCCCCGTCATAGAACAAACCCAGGCCACCGCGTGGTGGTCGCTGGCCCAAATCGGACATCCCACCTCGTCCGGCCTCGGTAAGCTCCTGTCTTCGGGAGCCGCTCCTACCGCCGTCACCGCCTAGCAGAAAGAGACGATCGATGACCACGCAAACCCAAAAGGCCGCTCCGGAAGCGACGCCGTTCGCACTGAAGGGTCAGTTGCTCGCGCAGGGCCGCACGATGGACTTGCTCGCCAAGACCGATCTGCTGGCAGCCCACCTGAAAGTCTATGCAGCGGGCGGAGAAAACGCGATCCACACGCACAGCCAAGAAGATCACATGTTCGTGATCCTGGCCGGCGAAGCGACGTTCCGGCTCGGTGAGAGCGAAGAGATTCGCGTCCTGCGCAAATACGAAGGCATCATGATCCCCTCGGGGAGTTACTACTGGTTCCTCAGCAGCGGCGATGAAAACTTGGTGCTCTTGCGCGTCGGCGCGAAGCGTGAAGGCTGGAACAATTTCGACGACCGCGTCGATCTCGAAGGCAAGCCGTTCGCCGGCGATTCGGTCGAGAACAA
This sequence comes from Vulcanimicrobiota bacterium, assembly GCA_003164495.1. GTDB lineage: Bacteria > Vulcanimicrobiota > Vulcanimicrobiia > Vulcanimicrobiales > Vulcanimicrobiaceae > Lustribacter > Lustribacter caenicola. The sequence continues at coordinate 52,918 of PLTN01000191.1, read as the reverse complement.
AGAGTTGCCCGTCATTCCGTTGCCCGGCAATTTCTTTAGCTAGATGTCGATCGCTGAACGCAACGCGACGGAGTCGTTTACAACGGCTCCGTGCGAAGCCGTGTACACGGCCAAATCGGGTGAACAATCGCGCGGCCGCGTTTCGGTGACGGTATCCAGCAGCTCGATCAGCGCGCGTTTCGAAGATATTTCCACGTTCTCTATCCCCGAAGAACGGTACGGCGAACCGGGCGGTAAGCTCGAGGCGGCCGACGGTTCCTGGCGCAGTTCGCCCGTCACGTTTACCGGCACGTCCGCAGGCGGCGCGCGGCTCTTCAACTGCCCCGAACTTCAGCTTGCCAATGACGTCGCCGCGGATCTCCCGGTCGCGTCGACGCGCGTCATTCTCGCCGGCGCAAGCTGGAGCGGCTTGAGCCGCTTTGCCGGCCGCACGGTGGTGTTTCAAGGGCATTCGCCCGATGCGACGAGCCATCACGACGCCCGCATGGCGATGGCGATCGAAGGCGTTCTGAGCCCGACGGAGCGCGAGAAACTCGAGAGCGTGATCTCGCTGTGCGCCGGCATCGCGACGCCGATCATCGCCGTCGAGCAATACGCTGCCGGAGACCGGCTGCTTTCGGCAACGCACTATCGCGGCTACCGCCGGGTCGGCCGCTTTCCACATTCACCGTTTCCCAACGACGACGCGGTCCGGCTGCGGGCGTTCGCGGCAATCGCCGAAGGCGTCGGCCCGCTCGCCGAAAGCGGTTTTCCGGCCGGCGTCGTGTTCGACCAGATCACCGGCTCGAATGTGGTCGCGCAGATCCACCTCTCCGCCGGGTTACTCATGCAAGCGGTGCAGACCATCGCCTATCATCTCGCCGAGCGCCGCTCAGGCAACGACGGGCATTCGTACCGCAACGACTTCGCGGGGCTCGTTGCCGAACTGCGTCTCAACGTCGACGAAGCGGGCCTCGATCGGCTCACCGCGGTGCGGACCGAGCTGCTCGACCATGGCTACTTCGGCCCGCCGGGCTACGAGACGGGCCGTCCGCAAGTCGACATCAAGTTCGTGCGGGACATCGCTCACACGGCGATCTTCCGGCTGTGCGGCTATACCGGGCCGTTCTGGTCGTCCGAACGCTTCCGTATCGAGGAGTTCTCGTGAAGAAAACTGCACGTGCCGTCGTTGCCGGCATAGCGCTCATGTTCGCCGCATCGCTGCTGCCCGCGGGCGCGGCCGATGCTCCGGCGCTGACGGTCGTCAAACGGGGAGCGATGTCGCAGACGCCCGTCGACTGGGCGTATTTCGTCGGCGAAGCCGAAGGCTTTTATGCGCGCGAAGGCTTGGACGTGCAACAGACGCTCGTCGACCCCCCGACGACCGTGACGGCCCTGATCGGGGGCTCGCTTGACGTCGTGTCGATCGATTCCACCGGCTTCGTACTCGGCGTCGACAAGGGCGCGAACATCGTTGCCGTCGGCCCGGTCGCCGATCGCAATCCGTACAACCTCATGGCCGCGCCGGGCATCAAAAGCATCGCGCAGCTCAAAGGGAAGCGCATCGGCGCGGCGTCGCCGATCGAGATCTACACGACCGTGCTCAAAAACATCCTGAAGAAGGCCGGACTCGATCCGGAAAAGGATGTCGTTTGGGTATACGGCGGCGGGCAGAGTCAGCGTCTGGCCGCGATGCTCGGCGGCGCGATCGACGCCGGCTTGTTCTCATCGCCCGCGGATGAAAAGTTGCGCGCGCGCGGCATGACCTCGCTCGCGTTTACGCCCGACGTCGTGCCGAGCCTCGCGCTCAGCCTGATCGCCGTGCGGCGCGATTGGGCGCAGCAGCACCCGGACGCCATCCGCAAGTATCTCAAAGTGCAAGCCGAATCTCTCGCCTGGCTCAACAATCCGGCCAACAAGGCGAAGGCGATCGATATCCTCGCGTCGGCGACGAACAGCAGCCAAGAAGAATCCGAAGCGGCGTACGACTACTGGGTGCAAAAGCACGTGCTCACCGATAAGTGTGCCGTGTCGGCGCGATTGGATACGCTCGTGTCGATCCTGCAGCAGCAGAATCGCCTGACCACGCTGAAGCCGGGCGACTCGGCCAAGCTGGTCGATACGGAGTGGTGCGCTAAGTAAGGTGGCGCGCCGCCGCGGCGGCTTTCTCGAGACCGATGCTCTCTTGGACTTCTTGCTCGATGAGCTGCCAGATATGGCTCGCATATTCGACGAACGCCGGCGTGCGTTTCAGCGCCAGCTCGCGCGGCCGGGGAAGATCGATCTTCACGATCTCCTTGATGCGCCCGGGACGAACGGTGAGCACGACCACGCGATCTGAAAGATAGACGGCCTCATCGATCTGGTGGGTTACGAAGATCGCGGTTTTGCGCGTCTCGCGCCAGACGCGCAGCAACTCGGCTTGCATGATCTCGCGCGTCTGCGCATCGAGCGATGCGAACGGTTCGTCGAGCAGCAGCACTTGCGGTTCGGCGGTGAGCGCGCGGGCGAGATTGACGCGTTGACGCATGCCGCCCGAGAGTTCGTGCGGATAGTGTTTTTCGAAGCCGCTCAGGCCGACCAGTTCGATGAACTTCAACGCGCGCGCGCGATCGGCGCCGGCCTTGTGGCCCTGGATCTCCGTGCCCAGCATCACGTTGGCCAGCACGTTGCGCCACGGCAGCAGCCGGTCTTGTTGAAAGACGAACGCGCGCCCGTAACCGGGCCCGTCGATCGGCTGCTGGTCGAGCATGATGCTGCCTGCGCTGGGAGCGATCAATCCGTCGAGCATGCGCAGCAGCGTCGTCTTTCCGCAACCCGATGCGCCGACGATCGAGACGAACTCGCCGTCGGCGATATCGATGTTGACGTCGCGTAGCGCTTCAACGGACTGATCACCTTTGCGATAGCTCTTCGAGAGATGCTCGATCGAGAGTTTCGCCGGCGAGGGTGCCAGGGCCGACGTCATTCGCTAACCTCCGAGAAGCGCCACGGCGCGATGCGCCGTTCGAGAATACGAACCGCTTCGACGGCGCCGACGCCGACGAGCGCGAAGAGCAGGATGCCGACCAGCAGTCCGGCCGGATCGAATTGCTGGCCGGAGATCAGGATCAGGTAGCCGAGTCCGGCGCGCGATCCGAACAACTCGGCGACGACGACGCCGGTGAGGCCGCGAGCGATGCCTTGCCGCAGACCGGCAACAATGAACGGAAGGGCGCCGGGAAAGCGAATCTTCACGAAGATCTGCCGCTGGTCGGCACCATACGATCGCGCGACTTCGATCAGGTCGCGGTCGCTGTTGGCGAGACCCGCGTGGGTGTTGATCAGCACCGGAAAGATCACGACGATGAAGACGACGGCAATGTGGGCCGTCATGCCGATGCCGAGCCACAGCGTGAGCAGCGGTGCGAGCGCGACGAACGGCGTTGCGTAGAGCATCGAGACCCACGGATCGACGACGTCGCAAATGGCTTTCGAGCTTGCCATGATCACGCCGATGGCGATGCCGGCGATCGACGCCAGAACGAAGCCGATGATGAATTCTTGTCCGCTGACGAGGATATCTTCTTGCAGCGTCCCCGCTTGCCAGAGCATCTGCATCTTCGCGAACACCGCGCTGAGCGGTGCGAAGAACAGCGGATTGCTCAGGAACGTGCGCCCGGCGATTTCCCAGATCATGCCGGCGGCGATGATCGAGAGCACCCCGCGCACGGTCGAGTTTTGGATCCGAAGTCGCGGCAAAATTTTCTTTCTGCCGACCGGTTGTCGAACCTGAATCACTTCGGACACTGAGGGCGCTCCTTTAGGCGATCGCGGAGGCGGGACGCTGGCGGCTCTCGGCGGCGCGGACGAAGAGATCTTCGATCTCGGCCTTGAGATGGGCGGGCAGCGGGTCGGCCGCGGTGATCGAACCGCGAACGTAGCTGCCGTCCTTGCCGTAACCCCACGCATAACCGCGATCCCACGGCACGGGCAGATCGAGGCATTGGTTTTCGGCGGGATCGCGGAACACGTTGATCGGATCGCGGCCCTCTTCGACGGCGTCGATTTGGGCCATGAGCAGTTGCCGGAACAGAATCACGCCGCGATCGGTATCGCCGAGACGCTCTTCGGTACGGTCGAGAACGGTACCCTGCGAGACCCACGCCATCACGTCTTGCCCGGTGACCGAATTGAGCGCCGTGAACCGGCCCGCTTCGTCGACCATCTCGACTTCCAGATAGGGCACCGGATCTTGCACTGGCACCGTAACGCCCGGACCAGGATCGAACGAGCGCACGTAGACTTCCATCGTGTTTTCATCATCGATGGGCAAGCGCCAGCCGAAGGTGTGGCGGCCGCCGCCCGACGTGCAATGGATGTCGGGAAAGACGAGCGGCTGCGGCTTCGACCAGGTATCCTTGTCGGTCGATTGGCCCTCGAGCAGCCAGCGGCGATCGATGCCGTACTTGCCGATTGCGTAGTCGTGCTTGAGGAAGTGGGTGGTGAAGCCCTCGGCGAGCTTGCGGCTGCGTTCGTCGGTGCTTTTGCTCTTGTCGAGGAGATGCTTGAAGTAGTGTCCGTGCAGGTACTCGGTGTGCACCGGATCGGGCGTGTTCTCCATACATTGCAGCCAGTTGCACGGGATCTTCACGAAGCCGATCACGCGATAGACGTTGTCCCACACGAGGCGGTCCCAGCGCGGCAGCAGCGGCGCCGGTAGCGGCCCGAGATACGCGAAGAGCAGCCCGGCCAATTCTTGGACCGGATAGGACGTGATCGTGATCTTGTCTTTGAACGTGCTCTCCGGCGGCTCGCCGGGCTGCGCCACGCAGCGGCCGCCGGCGTTGTAGGTCCAGCCGTGGTACGGGCACACGATGCCGGCGTCGTTGGTGAAGCCGTGTTCCAGTTTGACGCGGCGGTGCGCGCAGCGGTCGGCGACGAGCCCGGGACGGCCTTGACCGTCGACAAAGAGCACGAGGTCTTCACCGAAGATGCGCACCGGCATGACGCTGCGCTCGAGGAGTTGCGCCTTGGCGGCGACCGGGTGCCAATAGCGCCGCATGAGGTTTCCGGCCGGCGTGCCCGGTCCGACGCGCGTCAGGCGATCGTTCTCCGCTTGCGATAACAAGGGTCTCTCCTTTTAGGCTGAATCCGCGGTCGTTACTTCGAGCAAAACCGGGTGTCGGCATACTTCGGCACGTCTTGCGACGTCAGCGTCGTCAATTGGCCCGTCGTGTGCAAGATGTCCGAAACGGCGACCATGCCGCGCACATGAATGCAGGCGTCCGACCAGACGTGCTTGCCGATGTAGTAGTCGTAGGCTTGGGTCGCGTCCGACGCGCTCGCGTTCGTTTGGGTCTGCAAGATTTGAATCGCTTGGGCTTTGTTGGCCGGATTGTTCAGCCATTTGACCGCTTCGGATTGCGCGTGCAAGATCTTACGCAGCACGTCGGGATGCTGTTCGATGAAATCTTTGCGGACCGTTTCCATGCTCAGCGTCAGGTTCGGCGCATAGTCCGGCGCGAACGCGAGCGTGTTGAAGCCGAGATCCCGCAGTTTCGCATCCGAGGGCGGGCTGAACAGTCCGGCTTGGATCGCGCCGCCGATGGCCGCGGTGAGGCGCTGGTTCTGGCCGCCGCCGTAGACGAACTCGACGTCCTTGTCCGGATCGACTTTGGCCTTGCGCAGAATCTGCTTGATGACGTAGGTGTACACATCGATTTCGCTGGCTGCGCCGATGCGCTTGCCCTTCAAATCGGCGAGGGTCTTCACCGCCGGCGAGCTCATCAAGCTATACGGGTTACGCTCCGTTTGCAAACCGACCGCCACCAGGTTTGCGCCCTTTTGGAGCGCCAGCAGCAGTTGCGTCGAGTCCGCATACGACATCTCGACCGAGTTCCCGATCAGCGTCGATACGGTGACGTTCGGATCGACGATGATGTCCTGGACGTCGAGCCCCTCCTTGGCATAGAAGCCTTGCGTCGAGGCGACGTAGTTGGGCCAAAACGAGGCGACTTTCGAGGGGTACGATTCTCGCACGACGATCTTGTCGGTTGACTGCGTGCGGCCGGCCGAAGCGCCGCACACGATGAGGGCCGTTACGAGAAATGCATGCAACGGCAGGGCGATCGAAAATCGTTTGATAGCCAGTCCCTCTTGGGCGTACAGTCCCAGTAACGATAAGCCTCCCTTGGGGAAACTACAATTCCGGTTGGCGGGCCTCATATTCCGGGGGCTCATATGTCAAGCGCTCCCGCATGTACTCCACGAATGCCGACGCAACCGGCGAGAGCGCCTCGCCTCGACCGCCGGCGATCGAGAATTCTTCGCGCAGGGGCGGTGCCGCCAGCGGTAGACGGATCAAACTACCGTCATCCAACTCCGCGCGAATCGACGATTCGAAGAGGACGCCAACCCCGAGGCCTTGTGCGACCATCGCTTTCACGGCCTCGGGCGGGATCACCATGATCTTGCGCTGGGCTTGGAACCCGCAGGCTTCGAGTTCGTGAAAAATCCGGCGCCAATGACTGTCGACGAATTTGCCGACGAGCGTCTCGTGAGCGAGGTCCGACAGGCTCACGCTCGAGCGTGCGGCGATCGCCGCGCCGCGCGCGGCAAAAAAGACCACCCGTTCGCTGTAAAGATGCTCCGCTTTCAGCTCCGGCGGCAACCCGATGGCGGGTCCGATCGCGAAGTCGAACCGGTCGACGTCGAAGGTGCTTCGTAAGTTCGATATGGGCACGATCTCCATGTCGACGGAGACGCGCTCGCGATCGGCGAGAAAATCTGCAACGATGCGCGGCAGCACGTAACTCCCCGGCGTACTCGAAGCGATGAAGCGCACGCTGCCGGCACGACCCGCTTTCAGTTCGCGCGCGAAGTCGTCCAAATCATCGAACGCTCCGAGCACGCGATCGGCGGCGGTTGCGAGTTCGCGTCCGGCCGCGCTTAGCCGGAGCCGGCGGCCGCTGACCGTCACGATCGCAAAACCGACGCGTTCCTCGATGCCCTTGATCGTTTTGCTGATCGTGGATTGCTCGAGGTGCACCTCTTCCCCGATTTCGATCTGCGTCTTGCCGGACGCCACACCGCGGATGATGGTGAGTTCCGCAACCGACAGCACGGCCGGGAGCGCTTTGCGTCCGCCAAAGATGCCAAGCCCGGAGAACTCGCTCACGGCAAGTTCCAACGCGATTTCAGGTAGTCACACAACAACTCGGCGAGCGGCGACGATCCGGACAACGGGCGCACGAAGAAATAACTCTGCTGAAAGTGCGGTTCGACGATGTTCAAGGGCACGAGCTGACCGCGTATGGCTTCAGCTTCCAGCGACGAAGCGAAGAGCATCCCGACGCCCACCCCCGATGCCACGACCCGCTTTACGGCTTCGGCGGAATTCAGATCGATGGTTTTCGCGAACGCATTTCCATGCTGGCGCAGATCGTAGTAAACGTGGCCCCAAAAGTCTTCGGTGAATTTGCCGACCAAATGCTCCTGGCGCAGGTCATCCATCGTCACTTCAGCGCGTCCGGCGAGCCGGTGCGCGGGTGCAGTGAAGAAGACGACCGGATCGACGTACGCCGGTTCGACGCTCACCGCTCCGACGAACGGTAACCGCGGCGCGAACGCCAGATCGTATCCGCCCGAGACGAATGCATCCCAGATGTGCATCATCGGGATGACGTCGATATCGATTTGCGCGTCGGGATACTCTTGCAGAAAACCGGCAATCATCTTGGGAAGCACGTACGTTCCCGGCGTGCTCGAGGCGATGATGCGCGTATGTCCCGAGCGGCCTGCTCGCAACGACTCGACCAGGTCGTCGACCGATTGCAGTTGCAAAAGGACGCGCGTCCCGGCCTGTGCGAGTTCGCGGCCGACGCTCGTGAGCGAGACCCGTCGCCCCGACGTCCGCACGAGCGCCATGCCCAAACGCGCCTCGGCCGCGCGTACCGATTTGCTAACGGCGGGCTGCTCGATTCCGAGCTCGTTCCCGATCTGCGCTTGCGTCATCCCGTCGCGTAAACGCACGAGGATTTGCAAATCCACCGGATTTAGGAGCATGGGCTTACGTGCGCGCCGCGGGTTGCATCATGTGCATGCCCGCTCCCGGAGGCAAACGCAGGAAGAGCAGCGTGGATACGACGCCGACGATGCCGACGGCAACGAACGCGAGTTGGAAGTCGATCGTCGTCAAAACATGGCCGCCGCTGCGGCTGAAGGCGATGCTGTTCAGCGCGAAGGCGCCGAACGCGACCCCGATGCCGACCGCAAGCTGTTGAATGGTGCTCGAGAGCGTGCTCGCGGCGCTCATATATTCGGGCTCGATGTCGCTGTACGTGAGCGTGTTCATCGCCGTGAACTGCATCGAGCGGAAGATGCCGATGAGTAGGAGCACGGTCGCGATCGCGATCAGCGGCGTCTGCTCGTTGAAAGAGGCACAAGCGAAGATGAGCAGCGTCGTGCAGATGCCCGCCGCGAGTATGGCCGGACGGAAACCGAAGCGCCGGATCACGGGCCGCACGAAGAGCTGCGCGCCGAAATCTCCGCCGGTGCAGGCCATGACGAGCAAACCCGACACGAATGCGGTGTGGCCAAAGGCGATTTGAAACATCAGCGGCCAGAGGTAGGGCGTGGCGCCGATGATCATCCGGTAGAGGGCCCCGGCGGTGAGCGTCGAGAGAACGAACGTCGGAACGCGCAGCGCCGAGAGATCGACGAGCGGTGCCGGGTGTCGTTGCCCGTGGCGGATTGCGAGCGCAACGACGGTCACGCCGAAGATCAGAAAGGCGGCGGTCAGGAGCCATTGCCCGTCTTCACGGCCCAGCAGCGTGAAGCCGTACATCGCCGCGGAGAGACCGGTGCCGCTGAGCACGAAGCCGTAGACGTCGAACGGGCGCTGTTCGTCGGGTTTGTAATTTGTCATGAAAATGCAGACGAGGGCGAAGCCGACGAGTCCGATCGGGATGTTCAGAAAGAAGATCCAGCGCCACGACGCGTAGGTCGTGATGAATCCGCCCAGCGGTGGACCGAGCACGGGCGCGACCAGGCCCGGGATCGTGATGTACTGCATCGTGCGCAGCAGTTCGTGTTTTTCCGCGGTGCGCAGCACGGCGAGACGCCCGACCGGCAGCATCATGGCGCCGCCGACGGCCTGCAGAATGCGCGCGGCAACGAAGGCCGGCAGCGAATTCGAGATGCCGCACAACACCGAGCCGAGCGTGAAGACGAGGATCGCGCCGGCGAAGATCGTCTTCGAGCCGAACCGGTCGGCAGCCCAGCTGCTGCTCGGAATGAAGACCGCCAACGTGAGCAGATACGCCGTGATGCCCGAGCTCACGCTGACCGGCGTTTCCGCGAACGTGCGTGCCATTTGCGGCAGCGCCGTAGCGATGACCGTGCTGTCGAGCTGCTGCATGAAAAACGCAAACGACACGATGAGCGCGATCAAGGCCGGCCGGCGCGGCGCGGATACGATGGTGGGCCTCAAGCGTCCGTAGTTTGTGCGACCGGGAGGCCGTCCCTTGATCCGGGTACCCGCGGCGGCAGGCCTAACGATCGCTGGTCGCCGATTGCCTGCGCATGAGAATCGTAGCGCTCATCCTTGGGATCGCGTTTTCCCTCGCACCGCTGAACGCGCGTGCGGCGGACCTGCTCCATATCCGGGAAGCGATAAATTCGTTGACCGCAGTGCAATGGCCGGACTTCATCGCGAAGGCGCAGGGCTTCAACGAAGCCCAGGGTCTCGAGGTCGAGACCGTGATGAGCCAACCCGAATCGATGATCGGTGCGCTGCTCGGCGGATCGGTCGAGATCGGGTTGCCGAACGCAACCGGTCTCGCCCTGGCGGTCGACAAGGGCGCGAACGTGGTTGCCGTCGCGGTCGGAGCGGACAACATCCCCTACCATTTCATCACGCCGCCGGCGATCAAGACGTTCAAAGATCTCAAGGGCAAGACGATCGCCCTCGCCGATCCGACCGACATCTACACGACCGTGATGCAGCAGATCCTGAAAAAGAACGGGCTCAATCCGGATACCGACGTCCAATTTCTCTATGGGCCCGGGCAGAACCAGCGCTATGCGGCCATCATCGGCGGCGCCATCCAAGGCGGATTCTTCGCGCTGCCGGCCGACGCGGATCTCATCTCACGCGGATATAATGCCTTAGCCTTTACGCCGGATTACTTTCCGAACCTCACGCTGAGCGTCATTGCGGTCAACCGCTCGTGGGCCCAGGCGCACGCCGATGTATTGCGCAAATTCCTCGTTGCGCGTTCCGATGCCATCAAATGGCTGCGCAACCCGGCCAACAAGGATCGCGCGATTGCGATTCTGATGTCGGAGACGAAGCTGCCGGTCGGGCCGGCAACCGCATCGTACGATTACTACGAGACGAAGGCCCACGTATTCCCGGACGACGGCTGCGTCGACCGCAAGGGGCTCGACTCCGTGGTGCGCATGCTCCACGACCAGGGCCGGCTTACAACGCTCGGCACAACCGGCGCCGCCAAAATGATGGACCGCCAATGGTGCCCCAAAGGGTGATCAGGCGGGGGCTACGGGGCGGCTTACGGCGCGGGCGGCGTCGCTCGGGAGTTTGATGACGTCGATGACCGCGAGCGCGGCGACGACTGCGACGAGGATGAATGCTAGGTGGAAGTCGGCGACGTTTGGTACGGCGCCGAGGCGCCCGTGGAAGAAGGTGCTCGCGCGCAGCACGAGCGCGCCCATCGCGACGCTTACGCTCGAGCTGAGCTGCATCATCGCGCTCGAAAGCGTATTGGCGCCGTTCATCTGTGCGTGCGGGATGTCGGCGAACTGAATCGACGAGAACGCGGTGAACTGCAGCGAACGCGAGGCGCCGCCGAGGAACAAAACGGCGACGATAACCACAAACGGCGTTTGCGGCATCAGCGCGCTGCAGACGAGAATCGATAGGGCCGTCAGGAGCCCGTTCCACAGGAGCACGCCGCGAAAGCCGAACCGGCGGATGAGCGGCGTCGTGATCGATTTCATGCCGAGGTTGCCCGCGAACAGCCACAAGACCAGGAGACCCGAGGTGGCCGCGCTGAGCCCGAAGCCGATCTGAAACATGAGCGGCAGCAGAAACGGCGTGGCGCCGATCGCGAGGCGGCTCACGGAACCGCCGACCATGCTCACGGAAAACGTCTGAATGCGGAAGGCCGCGAGCTGCAAGAGCGGGTTCGGTGCGGTGAGTAAATGGCGCACTGCGAGTGCGAACAGAAGCGCGCCCGCGGCGATCAGACCGGTGATGAAGACGGCCGAGGTCTTCGGCTGTCCGATGAGGTCGACGCCGAACATCAGCGTGAAACACGCGGCACCGACGAGCGCGAAACCGAGCGCATCGAAGGGTTGCTGTCCCTCCGGCCGATCGTCGGGAAACAGCACGAGCGCCGCGACGATGGCGGCAATGCCGAGCGGAACGTTGAGGAAGAAGATCCACGGCCAGCCGAGATAGGTTGTTATGTAGCCGCCGATCGGCGGACCGAGTATCGGTGCGACGAGTGCCGGCCACACCATCATGGACATCGCCTGCATGAGACCGTGCTTGGGCGTCGTCTTGAGCACGACGAGCCGCCCAACCGGCGTCATGAGCGCGCCCCCGACCGCTTGGATGATGCGCGCCGCGACGAACACCGGCATCGTGCGCGCGAATCCGCACACGGCCGAAGCCGCGATGAAGAGGCCGATGGCGGACCCGAAAACGAGCCGGGCGCCGAAGCGTTCGGCGATCCAGCCGCTGGCCGGGATGCATACCGCAACGGTCAGCAGATATGCGGTGATCCCAATGTTCAGGTTGACCGCGCTCGTGCCGAACGCCCGCGCCATCGACGGCAGCGCGGTGGTGATGACGGTTCCGTCCAACAAGTTCATGAACATGGCGGCTGCGACGAGCAAGGCAATTCGGCGGGCGCGAGTCTCGGAAAACGTCACTTCGAGATAGTTCACGATATATCGTTACATTCCTACCCGTGTCACCCTGAACTCATCGAAGGGCCGCCTGGAATCGATGCGGCTGAGTGGCGGTCCCTCGACGAGCTTGGGATGACATTCGGACGCGGGAGCGTAGGGCGCGGACGTGAGTGATTCGCCGAAACCTGGCCTTTTCGACCTTGCCGTCGGGCACATGACCATCGGGCTGACGAGCGTCGGCGGCGCAGCCGGTCCGATTCGGCACGTCCTCGTGAAGCAGCGCAAGTGGCTCACGGAGGGCGAACTTGCCGAGCAGTTCGGGATCTCGCAAGCGTTGCCGGGCGCCACGGCGGTGAACCTCGCGGTGATCGTCGGCGATCGCTTCGCCGGCCCGTTCGGCGTGATCGCCTCGCTGCTGGGGCTCATCGTGCCGTCGTTGCTGCTCGCGATCGGGCTCTTGCAACTCTCGGCGCAGTTGGCCGCAAACAATCCGCACTATGCGGCGGCGGAAGTTGCCGTGACCGCTGCGGTCGCCGGCATTTTCATTTCCAACGGGATTCGCGTGATCGGTCTGGTTTGGAACGATACGCCCGGCGTGCAGCCGGCATGGCGCGCAGCACGTGTGGCGATCGGCGCGCTCGGAATTCTGCTGGTAGCCGGTCTGCACATGTTCATTCCGCTCGCAATGGTCATCATGCTCGTGCTGAGTATGATGATCGAAACGCGGTTGAACGCCGGCGCACGCGAGGGCAGCGTATGAGCGCGCAAATCCACACGCTGCTCGCCATGGCCGCGCATTTCGCGCTGCTCTCGCTGTTCGCGGTCGGCGGCGGGGTCAAGATCCTCATCCCGCAGATGCATGCGGAGTTCGTGTTGCAGGATCACTGGTTGAGCGAACGCTCGTTCACGGAGTTGCTCGCCGTGGCCCAAGCCGCTCCCGGTCCGAATTTCTTGCTCGTACCGCTGATCGGCTTTCGCATCGCATCCTGGGCGGGCGCGGGCGTTGCGCTGCTTGCGTTTCTCGTCATGCCGGTGACGATCGCGTTCGTGGCGGGACGCTTACTGCACCGGCACAGCAACGCATGGGTGGCAAACTTCCGTCAGGCTTTCAAACCCATCACCGGCGGGCTGTGGATCGCTAGCGGTCTCGTCGTTGCCGCAACCATCGACCATGCCCTGGTACCGCTTGCGATCACCGTGATCGTCACGCTTATCGCGCTGGCCGTCGATATCAGCCCGATCTGGTGGTGTATCGCCGCGGGAGTCGCCGGGTACCTGATCTAAGGCTGGAGCGATGAAACACACGGGCTTGAGCGATGTCATTCGCAACTGCATCAAAAACGCGTGGGAGGACGGCTACCCGTTGCTCCTCGGGACGTGCGGCGAGAACGGGCCGAACATCAGCCCAAAGGGCAGCATGCTCTTGTTCGACGATGACCATCTCGCGTACTGGGAACGCTCGAAGCGCTCGGCCCTCGAGAATCTGCAGCACGACAAGCGCGTCATCGTCTTTTACAACAACATGAAAGCGCAGTTGGACGGCAAGCTGGAATCCGGATTTCTACGTTTTTACGGCACGGCCGAATTGCACGAGAGTGGCGCGGTTCGGGAAGCGATCTTCGCCCGCTTGAGCGAACGCGAGGCCACGCACGTGGGCGCCGACGTGGGAATCGGGGTGCTCATCAAGATCGACCGGGCCGAAGACGTGCGCGGTCGCGACCTGCGGAAACCGGCATAGGCTAGGAAAAACCCGCCGAGTCGTACTGGCCGAGCCGCATCGCGCGGTTGATCTCGCCGGCGGCTTCGAGGACGGGCGGCAGCAGCTCGTCGCACCGCGCGCCGTCGAGTGCCGCGGTGCGCGGAAACCAGCCGACGCCGAGCGCAGCGATCACGTTGCCGGATCTCCCTCGCAGCGGCACGCCGATCGACGAGCTGATGTCGCTGTGCTCTTGGCGTACGAACGCCCAGCCCTTCTCGCGAACCTCGAGGATCGTCGCCTTCAGGGTCTGCGGATCAGTCGTCGTGTTGATGGTGTATTTCGGGAAGCTCGTTTGTTTGAGAAAGCGATCGAGATCGGCGTCGGGCAACGCGGCGAGCAGCACGCGGCCCATCGAGGTCGCGATCGCGGGGAATCGCCGGCCGATGTTGACCATCGGGTACGCATCGTTCGTGCCCTTGGTGGCGACGCGCGCGATGTAGATGATCTCGTCGCCGTCGAGCACGGCGACGTTGCAGCGTTCGTGCACGCGTGTTGCCAGCTCTTCCATCACGGGCTGCGCGATCGAAGACAGGCTCTGCGAGGAGAGATATGCGTAGCCAAGATCGAGGATGCGCGCCGTCAAGCGAAAGTGACGTTCGCGTTGCACCACGTAGCCGAGATGTTGAAGCGTGAGCAGTACGCGGCGCGCGTTGGCGCGCGTCAACCCGGTGCGCTCGGCAACTTGCGAGAGCGTCATCTCGGGCGCGTGCGGACCGAATGCCCGGATGACCGACAGTCCGCGCGCGAAAGCGTTGATGTAGGTCCCGGGAGGGAGACCATGTTCCTCCGAGAATTCGGGTGTTCGCACAGCGCACATGAGTTCGCTCAACGCACATTTGTTCCCCGTTGTGCTTGCCGGGAGACACCATGAAGAGAAGCCTGTTGCTCTGCGCGCTGATCGCGCTGCTTCCGGTTGCCGGTGCGGCACAAGCGCCGGCCACGTTGCGCCTCACGACAACCTACATCGATTCGGGCGCCGAGCCGTTCTACGCGCAAGAGATGGGATTTTTCCAAAAGAACGGTCTGAACGTCGAGCTGATCCCGGGCAAGAACGGCAGTGCGATGGTCGCGGCCGTCGCAGGGAACGCGGCCGACATCGGCTACTCCGACGTGGGTGCGCTCTCGAAGGCGTACTCGAAGGGCATCAAACTGATCGCTGTCGCGCCGGCCGCACTGTGGACCGATGCGGCGCCCGTCAACCAAGTGATCGTTGCGAAGAATTCGACGATCCACAGTGCCAAGGATCTCAACGGAAAAGTCTTCGCCGTTCCCGGACTTGCGACGGGTTCGGAGTATGCTTCGCGTGCGTGGATCGACAAAAACGGCGGCGATTCGAATACCGTGAAGTTCATCGAGCTTCCGTACCCGGCGATGGGCCCCGCGCTCGACGCCGGACGGATCGATGCGGCATACGTGGCCGAACCCTTTCTCACGCCGGCGAAAAAGGACGGCCGTTTGCTCGCGTACGCCGATGACGCGATCGCAAAGCTGAACCTGCGGACCGTCTGGTTCGCGACGCCCGAGTGGGCAGCCGCGCATCCGGATCTCGTCAACCGCTTTGCGGCTGCGATGCGCGAGACGGCGATCTGGGCGAATGACAAGCGCAATCAGGCCAAGAGCGCCGAGATCCTGGTGAAGTACGCGGACATCGATCCGTCGACCGTGGCGTCGATGATTCGTGCCGCGTACGGCGTAGCGCTCACGACGGCGCTCGTGCAACCGCAAATCGATATCACGGCGCGCTATAACAACTTCGCATCGTTTCCGGCTCGCGAACTCATCTACGCTGCCCGAACGCCGTGAGCCGGGTTCCCGATCTCGATCCGCAGGCGATGAGCGCTGAACAGCAGCGCCTCTACGCGGAGATCAAGGGGCCGCGCGGCAATGTGGGCGGCCCGTTCGCACTCTGGATCCGTTTACCGCAAGTCGCCGATGCGGCGAACCGCTTCGGGAACGCGTTACGTTTGGACGGGAAGCTCGACCGGCGTTTGTTCGAGCTGATGGTGCTCGTGATCGCGCGCCATTGGAACGCCCAGTACGAGTGGTTCGTTCACGAGCCGGCAGCGCTGAAGGCCGGCCTCGCCGCCGGTGTCGCGGATGCGATCCGCGTGGGCAAGGAACCGCCGTTCGAACGCGACGACGAACGCCTCGTCGCCGCGTTGACGGCGGAGCTGATGGAGACGCGCACGGTGTCGCAAGCGACGTACGACCGCGTCATCGCGGCGTTCGGGCTCGAGCTCTTTATCGAAATGATCACCGTGGCAGGCTTCTATACGACCGCGGCGATGATGATCAACACGTTCGACGCACCCGTGCCCGGCGGCGCGCGACCGCTACCGGAGCTTTAAGGACGAAAGATGAGCGATACGAAAAAGAACCCGCAGCCCTTTGATTTCGTGCAGCCTTGGGATGTCGACATGTTCGGCGCCGATATCGCCGACTACGACGTGCGCAAGCGGTGGCAGTTGGCGTTCGCCTTTGCCGGCGGCCTGCCGTTCATCTGGAACGTCGTCGCGCGGCCGCTGACCGACGTGCTGTACGGCCTGCTCGAGGTTCGCGCCGGCGACAAGGTTCTCGTGATCGGCGAAGCCGTCGAAGTGAATGGCTGGGGCGACGGCTTGCGCGCCTTGGTCGGACCCACGGGTACGGTCGACATCGTCGAGATCATCAAAGAAGGGCGTGAGGCCGTGCTGGCCGGCGTGCGCGGGCGCAACGGCCGCACCGGCTGCTGGCAGTGGACGTACACGCACGGCAAGCCCGATGAGGCCTACGACATCGTCGCGATCATGCAATCCACGCAGCACTGCGACGATTGGCGCGAAACCTGTCCCGAATTATTGCGCGTGATGAAGCCCGGCCGCCGCATCGTGATGGCGGAGGCGACGCTGGGTGGCGAGCGGTTCCGTCAGCGTATCGAGGCCGACGTGCACATGCGCCAGTGGTTCGCGAAGCTCTTTCCGCCGCAGATGGGCTACGAAGACGCCTCGCAGTATTCGAACGAAGAACTGATGGAGTTGTGCGGCTCGTTCGTCGAGGGCGCGCAAGCAATGGAGTGGCACGGCATCGAGATGTTCTGGGGCCGGAAACCCGGCTGAACCGGTTCAGCTCGTCGAGTAGAGGATCTGGGCGTTCCGGCTCTTCTGAAAGTCCTCGAGCGTTTCACCGCGCATCGCGGCGTAGATGTGCAAGTTCGATACGCCGACGACCGCACCGAGTTTTTCGAGCATGAAGAAGCTGACGCCGTAGTGGATCATGTCGCGCCAGGCGCGTTCCCGGATCATGCGGCGCTCGTCTTCGCTGAGCGCCGCCTTGGCGAATGCGGCGTCGGGATCTTCGAGAAAGGCGGCGCGATTGGCCGGGACGATCAGGTCGTGCAGAAACTTGTTGATGCGATACGCGGCGACGCTGCGCTCGAGCGTGAAGGGATACGTCCCGGCGAGCTTTTCCACGCCGGCTAACTGGTGGGCCATCTGCGCCCGGTACGCATCGTAGATGTCGACCATCGGATCGAGCGCGTCGTTTTCGTAGACCGCGACGCCGATGCCGGTCATCGACGGCAGGTAGTACGCTTGGTGGATCTTCCGGATGTTGGCCGACATCGCGCCGCGCATCACGAGGTGCATGATCACCTCGGCCCCCTCGAAGCCGCCGAGCGTCGCCAACTGTGCGTGCGTCATCTCGGCAACCGTCGCCGGATCCTTTTCGAGCAATTCGAGAAAACGCTGGTCCCAGGCCGTGTTGTTGAAGCCGGCGCGTTCGCCGTGAACCTGGTGCGAGAGGCCGCCGGTCGAGATGATGACGACGCGCAGGTCGTCGGGATAGCTCTCGATCGCGCGGCGCAGAGCTCCGCCGAGCTTAAAGCAGCGTTTCGCGGACGCGATCGGAAACTGGATGACGCCGATCTGCAACGGAACGATCGGCGTAGGCCACGCGGGCTCGTGCGGACACAGCACCGAGAGCGGGGAAAAGGCACCGTGGTCGAGTGGCTTGTCCTGGAAGAACGAGAGGTCGAACTCCTCGCTAACCAGCGCGTTCCCGATGTGCGCTGCGAGTTTCGGATGGCCGAGGAGCGGCGGCAACTTGCGCGGGCCGCCGCCTTCGTCGGCCGGTGCGTACGAGTTTCCGATGCCGAGCGCAAAAATGGAGTAGTGGTCGAAGAAAAACGACGTGCCGTGGTCGTTGAAGATGTAGAAGATGACGTCCGGGCGCTGATCGAGCAGCCATGATTGGACCGGCGCGAACGCGTCGAAGATCGGCGCCCAGGCGGGATCGGTTTGTTTGTTCTGATCGTATGCAAAGCCGATGGTCGGCGTGTGCGACGCTGCGATCGATCCGACGATTTTAGCCACCTTGGCTGACTTCGAGCGCCAGAGGGGCAATCCCGGCCGCACGTGGGGACTCAACACGCCTCTTTCGAAGTGGGGAGCTATGATGGGATCGCTCGCGAGTCCGGTGCTCGGACTCGGCACGCGTGCAAGCGTATGACGTCCATGGTGCAGATTGCGCCGGCGAAACTCGAAGACGTCGCAACGGCGATCCTCGTTGCGGCCGGCAGCGCTGAACTCGAAGCGCGGGAAGTTGCCCGGCATTTAGTCGGCGCCAACCTGAAGGGGCACGACAGCCACGGCGTCAGCATGCTCGTCGAGTACGTCACCAACGTGCAAGCGGGGTTCCTGCATCCGAACCGGCACGCACGCATCGTCACTGAGTTCGGCGCGATCGCCGTCTTCGACGGCGACATGGGCTACGGGCAGATCACCGCGCGCGAAGCAACCGAATGGGGCATTGCGAAAGCCAAGAGCGAGGGGCTCGCGGCCGTCGCGTTGCGTAACACGCACCATATCGCGCGCGTCGGCACGTACGGCGAACTCGCTGCCGCCGCGGGCCTCATCTCGCTGTACTTCGTCAACGTGCTCCTTCCGCCCGGACGCGTCGCGCCGTACGGCGGGATTCAGGGCCGCTTCGGCACCGATCCCGTGTGCATCACCTACCCGAGCCTGGCCGGCGAGCCGCCGATCGTGCTCGACTTCGCCACGAGCAAAGTGGCCGCCGGGAAAATTCGCGTCGCATTCAATGCGGGTAAACAGCTCGATGCCGGTACGCTGATCGATAAGAACGGCGAGGAGTCGCGCGACCCGGGGCTGATGTACGGCCCCGACCGCGGCGCTGCATCGATCCTGCCGTTCGGCGAACACAAAGGCTCCGGTCTCGCGCTCGTAACGCACCTGCTGGCCGGTGCATTGACCGGCGGCGGCGTCTTGCACGAAGGCGCGCCCTACGCCGGCATCAAGAACGGCTTGTTCTCGATCTTCATCGATCCCAAGCGTTTCGGCGATCCCGAAGAGATGGAGCGCAACCGCGCGCTCCTGATCGACTGGGTCAAGTCGGCTACCCCGCGTCCCGGCTTCGACGAGGTCCAACTCGCCGGCGAACCGGAACGAAAATCCGAAGCCGCGCGTGCGCAACGCATCCCGGTCGACGAAGGCACCTGGAAGACCATCCTGAAAGCTGCGGCCCTCGCCGGTCTCGATCCCAACGCTATGGAGTTGAAAATCAAATGATGCTTTCACGTCGCAGCATGATGCTGGCGGTCGCTGCCTCACCGCTCTTGAACCTGTATCCGGGCGCGCGCGCGAATGCCGCCGATTTACCGTTGATCCGGGTTGTGAAAGCGCAAGCGATCGGCGTCGGCTTCCTGCCGATCGACGTGGGAGAACAGGCCGGCATATGGCAACAAGCCGGCGTTCGGCTCGAGACCTCGGCGTTACGCGGTGACGGACAAGTTCAGCAGGCTCTAACGGCCGGCGATGCTGACATGGGTCTGGGCTCCGGGCCGGGATTAGGGTTCGTTGCCAAGGGCGTGCCGGCCGTCGCGGTCGGAGCGCTCTCCGGTGCGCCGGCAAGCTTTGGTCTCGTGATTTGGAACAAGTCGCCGGTCAAGACGGTCGCCGATCTGAAAGGCAAGCGCATTGCGATTTCCACGGCCGGGTCGTTGACCGATTGGCTCACCAAACAACTCGCGCTCAAACAAGGTTGGGACGCGACGGCGATCACGACGGTGCCGCTCGGTGATACCAAAGCGGCCTTAGCGGCGATGCAGACGGGCGAAGTCGACGGTACCGTCACCGGATCGGAATTCGGCTTCGACCTCGAGGATCACAAACAAGGCCACATGCTGCTGACGTTTGGTTCGGTCGTGCCGGCGTTTCTCACGCAGGTGATTTATGCGCGCAACGACTTCGTCGCGCAACACCCTGACCTGGTGCAGAAGTTCCTGTTGGGTTGGTACCGGTCGGTCGCCTACATGAAAACGCATCGGGCGCAAACTCTTGCGCTGGCTTCAAAGATCGAAGAGATCGGCGGCCACGCCTTAGGCGAGACGTATGATGACGTTATGTCGGTGATGTCGACCGACGGCGCTTTCAAACCGGAAGCCGTCGAGCGGCTCGGGAAGTCGTTCGTCGAGCTGGGCATTCTGCCGCAAGTTCCCGACATGAACAAGCTGATCACCCGGCAGTTCGTTCCCGTAAAAGTTTAGCTCTTAGCCTCACCTATCCGTACGCCAGCGTGCGAATAGCCGCGTGATCCCTCCGTTATGCATGCTTGCGGGATCAGCTAACCGGGGGACGAATTGCTTGCCGTGCCTCCACCCATTGGCGACAAAATCTGAAAGAGGGCCCTGATGTCAATCCGGCCGACGAAATTTGCGCACGTCGTGTATCGCACGCGCCGCTTCGATGAGATGGTGAAGTGGTATACGACCGTATTCGACGCTAAAGTGCAGTACGCCAACCCTGTCATCGCCTTCTTGACCTATGACGATGAGCATCACCGCTTCGCGTTTGCGAACATGACGCTGATTCAACCGGAAGGCACTGAGACGGACAAGCTGGGAGTCGTCGGCGTCGATCATCTGGCGTATACGCATGCATCGCTCGGCGATCTCTTTGAAAATTATCTGACCTTGAAGGAGCGCGGGATCGCGCCGTATTGGTGCATCCATCACGGCATAACGGTATCCATGTATTACGCGGATCCCGACGGCAACCAGATGGAGTTTCAGGTCGACAGCTTCAAGACCAACGAGGATGCGAACGCGTTCATGCACGATCGCTTCGCCGCGAACCCGATCGGCGTCGAGTTCGACCCCGACGCTTGGTTGCAGCGTCTAAACGCGGGAGCCTCAGAGGCAGAGTTTCTCACTCGGACAACGGATTTGCCCGTATCGCCTATTCGCGGCGCCGGGATGAAACTCTGATTCCGCAAGAAACGCGGATCTAGAGGATCATCGCTTTCGCGCTGACTTGCGACGGCAAGTACCCGTATTTGAACGCGACGTCGAACACCGGCTGTAAATCGTTCGGGCTCAGTTGTTCCGCGTAGATCGAGCGCGCCATCGTTCTGACGCGGTCCTCGTCGAGCTTTTGGATGCGGGCGAGTATCGCGGCGGTATCGTTCGGATGACCGTTGGCCCACGTTGCCGCCTGGCGCAACGCCCGTCCTACGTTCGCGACGATCGTGGGCTGTGCGGCGGCATACGTGCGAGTGGTGAAGTACGATCCCGTGATGAATTGCGGCGCGATCGCGCCGTAGGGGTCGCCGAGCACGCGCAGGCTATCTCGAACGAGGCTGAGCGCGGGTTCGGAGAAGAACGCCGCGTCGACCCGCCCGCTGGTCAGCGCCAGGCCCATCTCCGGGAACGGCACTTCGGTGAACTTGACGCTTTTGGAATCGGCCCCGTTTTTGTCGAGCCACACTTGGGTTGAAAGCTGCGGTGTATTCCGCAGCCCGTTGACCGCGACGGTCTTCCCGTTCAGATCGCGGGCGCTCTGGACCGGCGAGTCTTTAGCGACCATCAGCAGCGAGTTCGGTGCGGTGCTGCGATAATAGACGGTGGCCGCGAAGCAGACCAGCGGCGCACCGTGCGAAAACGCCGTTGCCAGCGAGATCGGGTTCGACACGCCGAACTCCGCGCTGCCGCCGATGACGGCGGGGATCACGCTTCCGCCGCTCGACATGATGGACACGTTGACGTCGACACCGGCGCCCTTGAAGAAATCGCGCTCGGATGCATACACCGCCGCGGCGCCCGATTCGCTGCCGACGGTGAGGAAACGAATCGGACTCGCCGCTGCGGCGAGGCGTGGAGCAGCTGTGGTGGATGCGGCCGTCAAGGCCGCGACATCGCGGATAAAAGCGGCACGCGAAGGTGCTCGCATGCCTTTAGGCCGTCTCCGATGCCGAGATCAAGACGCCGTCGACGTCGACCAAGTAGTGCTCGCAGAGCGGACAACTGCGCCGCGCCAGTTCCATGCGCGCGCAGTCTTCCGGACCGCCTTGCAGCAGCGATGGTGCGAGATAGGGGTTCGAGCCGCCGACGCGGTCGACATGGGCCTTGAACTCCGCGAGATTTTCGACCCGGAACCCGATGTGATCCATCGACGGGGACACGATTCCGGTACCGTTGTAATCGGTGATCGCCCACGGCATCACGACCATCGTTATGTGTCCGTCGGTGAGATAGCGATTGGGATCGCCGGACGCGGAATCGATGCGCGCAAATTTGAAGACGTCGCTGTAGAAATCGGCCATCGCATCGGGATTCAAGGTGCGGAATCCGAAGTGCCGCACGTGGCGCTCGTTCAACGCGTTGTTGTCGGCATAGATGTCGGTGCGATTTTCCATCGCCTTCTGTGAGATGTCGAAGACGTTGCCGTCGGGATCGTGCGTGGTCACGCCGGCGAACGGCCGATTCGTCGGACGCTTGAGCCATTTCACGGTCGGATAGGTGCGCCCGATATGATCGAAGGTGCTTTCCGCATCGTCGACTTCAACCCCGAAGTGGTCGAAGCGGGCCGGACGGCCGATGAAGCGCGGGTTGATGTTCAAGCCGACGTAGCCGTCGCCGACGGTGACGGCGCGGGCCGGGCGGGCGTTCGGCGACGTGCGCATCCCGAACATCGCCTCGTAGAATTTTCCGGCGACCGCGTATTTCTCGCTCACGATGGCCAGGTGGTTGATCTTAGCCGGCATGAAGCGTCACATTGGATGGCCTAAGCCGGAAGACCCGTCCCGCGGACTTCGCGGCGTTTCTTGTACTGTAACGGCGTCATCGACGTGAGCGCCTTGAATTCCCGATGGAACGCCAAGAGGCTCATTTGCTCCGCGTCCGCGAGCTCTTCGATCCGGACCGGTTCGGCGAAACAGCGCGCAGCGCCAGTTCGAGCGCCGCTCGTAGATGGGTCATGCCCTCGTCGAGCAGCGGCGAGGGCTGCGCAAGCCAAGCCCGATTTTCGCTCAGGTAAATGTCCAGCACAACGCGCGCGATGAGTTCGGGCCCGTCGTTCGCCTTGATGCGCCGGTCGCGTTGGCCGGCGCGGATGAGCGCGACGAGCTTCAAGAGCAAGAAGTGCTCGGGTGCGTCGGCGGTAGCGGCGTTTGCATCGCCGTCGATGGGGTAGGTCGCCGCGAACGTTTCGCGGAGTGCATGCCGGGCGAGCGCCGTATCGCTGCTCCAGTAGGCGTAGCGCGGTTCGAACATGTGAATGAGCTGGTCGAGCACCGGCGCCTGGGGGGGAACCGACGCGTAGGTCGACTCGGTCAGCGCGTGGAGCTCGTCGCGGTAGACCATGGTGAGGAGATCGCGCTTGTCACGGGCGTAGGCGAAAAGCGTGCCGATACTGACCTCCGCGCGGGCGGCGATCTCGCGGGTCGTCGCGGCGTCATAGCCTTTTTCATGAAAGACAGCCTTGGCCGCCGCCTCGATGCGCCGCCGGCGGTCGGCCTTTTGACGCTCGCGCAGTCCCGGATTCACGGGGCCGCCGGGGCCTTGGCAAGAAAAGTCGAGCATGTTATAATATTATAACACAGTCGATATTGGAGATGCGGCATGTACCCCTTCAAAACGACCCAGAGTTACCCGCGGCAGCAGTGGTATATCGCGGCATTCAGCTATGAGGTGACGCGGACCCCGATGGAGCGCACGCTGCTCGACGAGCCGGTCGTGTTCTACCGCACGGAAGCGGGCGCGCCGATCGCCGTGGCCGGCCGCTGTCCGCACCGGCGTTTCCCGATGGTTCGCGCGGCGGTTGTCGGCGATGCGTTGCAGTGCGGCTACCACGGCTGGACCTTCGATTGCGGCGGCGCGTGCACGGCGATTCCGTCGCAAGAAAGCTACGTTCCGAACGGCTTCAAGATTCGCACGTATCCCGTTGTCGAGAAGTGGCAATGGCTCTGGATTTGGATGGGCGATCCCGCACTCGCCGATCTGGGACTGATCCCCGATCACGCGCAGCTCCACCTCGAAGATTCGGACTGGCTCGCATCGGTCGGCGGCGTCGAACCGCTCGCGGCGCGCTATCAACTGATGAACGAGAACGTTTTGGATCTCACCCACGTCACGTTCGTTCACGCGAAGACGATCGGCACGAGCGGGATCGCGGCGGCGCCGATCGAGGTGGAGGATCGCGGACGCTATCTGCATTCGGAGCGCAGCGTTTCCGAACCGGCGCCGACGGCTTTTCATGCGCGCGTGCTGGGCTTGAACGGCCCGGTCGAGCGCGTCCTCAGTACCGATTTTTATCCGCCCGCGTTCCTTTCGTCGGGTTCGGCCTTTTATGGCGGCGGAACATTGTTCGGACGATTTCGTGTCTTTCACATCGCCACGCCCGAGACGCCGGCGACGTCGCATTATTTCTGGGCGTTCACGCGTTCGTTCGGCCAGGATGATGCCGCGTTGACGGAAGAGTTGCGCGCGGGCTGGCGGTTGGGCGTGCTCGAAGACATCGACGCGATCGAGGGCAACGAGCGCATGATCGATCGCGGTCCCTTGCAGAACGATCTCTCCGCGCAGGCCGACGCCGGCCCGTTGCGGGGGCGCAAGATGGTGGAGTCGATGATCCTCGCCGAGCGCGAGGCGGAACTGTTGCGCGTTCGCTAGCGGCTGCCCATAGGACGTTTGGAGATTTTCTCCAAGGGCCGGACATGGAGAAGAATGCGCTCTCGCGCTCGGCCGCACTCAAGGCCATCGGAACCGGTCTCGCCGCTACCGCGGTCCCTCGCATCGCGTCGGCACAGGCAGCCACGCCGGTTCGGATCGCCGGGGTCTTTTCGGATCTGTTCGCCGAACCGTTCTTCGCGAAGGACGCCGGCGCGTTCGCCAAAGCGGGCCTCGACGTGCAGCCGATCAGTCAATATAACGCCGGAGCGGTGGCCGCGGCCATCGGCGGCGGTTCGCTCGAGATGGGAACCGGCGATCTCGTTTCCGGGGTCAACGCAATCAACGCCGGCTTGCCGATCTTGCTCATTGCCGGCGGCGGTCTCTATCGCGAGCCGGCCGATTCGGGAACGGCCATCCTGGCCGTAGCCGTGGATTCACCCCTTCATGGGCCGAAAGATTTAGCCGGTAAGACGATCGGCGTGCCGACCCTGGTCGGTATGACGACGGCGTGCACGAAATCGTGGCTTACGCTCCACGGCATTCCTGAATCAGCCGTTCGTTTCGTCGAACTGCCGCCGACGCTGGCCATCCCCGCGCTGCAGCGCGGAACGGTCGATGCCGCACTGATCAGCGAACCGTTCGTCACGTTCGGCAAGGGGCTGGTTCGGTCGGTGGGAGCTCCGTACGATGCTGCAGCCGATCTCGCAAAGGGAAAGCAGTTTTGCGTTTCGGTATGGTATGCATCGCAAGCGTGGATGGAAGCCGACCCGGCCCGCGCGCGCCGTGCCGTGAATGCGATCTATGATACGGCGCGCTGGGCCAACACCCACCACGACGAGACATTCGACATTCTCGTTCGCGATGGAAAACTCGATCCGGTGAAGGCGGCCGGAATGCAACGAACGCTTTATGCCACGTCGATGACGCCGGACATCATTCAACCCGTGTTGGATATCGCGGCCCAGAACAAGATGTTCACGAAGCCCGTCGATGCACGCACCTTGATCGCCCGGACGTAACCGCGCAGCGCGAATGAAACGCATTGGGTTGATCATCCCGTCGTCGAACCGTATGGTCGAACAGGAGATGGTCCGGGTCCTTCCGGCGGGGGTCACCGCGCACGTGGCACGACTGCGGATGACCGGCCAGTTCGAGCGCCCGATCGAAGAACTGCTGCCCGCCGTTGCTGCGGCCGCCGCTACGCTGAATGATGCTCGCTGCGATGCTATCGCCTTTCACTGCACGGCAAATTCGACGTCCGAGGGGAACGACGGCGAACAGCGTTTGCTCGCGGCGATGGCCGGGGCAACGAGCGCGCCGGTGACCACGACGGCCACGGCGATCCGTGCGGCGCTCGATATTCTCTCCGTGCGGAGCTTCGGGCTCGTGACACCGTATTCGCAGGCCGTGACCGAGCACGAAGCGGTGTATTTCACCGATGCCGGTTACCGCGTTGCGTCGTGCACGGCGCTGGATCTGGCCGGCAGCGACGCGTACTGCGCTGCCCCGCCGTCATTGTGGGAAGAGACGCTGTTGGCCGGGCGGCGCCCCGACGCCGACGGTTATCTCCTCAGCTGCGCCAACATCTCGTGCTTTGCGGTGATCGACCGCGTCGAAGACGGTTTGAAGAAGCCGCTCGTTACGAGCAATCAATCGGTTCTGTGGGCGTTGTTGCGAGCCGCGCAGGCGCCGCGGCCCACTGCTCTCGGCACGTTGATGGGCGTGCCGTAGGAGAGATCCCGTGATCTTGGGCGTTCGCCGCGCCTACACTCGACAGCAGCAGGGCGAGCCAAAGGAGCGGCGCGAGCAACTAACGTTTCATGATGTTCCCCGCCTGATGGGAACTCCGCCGCCGGTTGTGGCCGGGACGAAGCTGTTGTCGACTGAGTTGTAGGTCAGGAAGATGACGGCGTCGGTGCTCAGACCGTGCTGGTCGCCGCGGGTGAAGTCGTACGTCCCGCTCGCGGCCGGGAACGATCGCAGGTTCTCGATGTAGTCGTGCAGTTGATCCGCCGTTGCGTTCGTGCCGAGTTTACGCAAGGCGCTCGTGACGATCAGTGCCGGGTCCCAAGCGAACCCGCTGCCCGGCGTCATCGTTTGCTCGTTGCCTTTGAAGGCATCGTAGAATGTGTCGATGGCGGTACGCTGCGGGCCGCGCTTGATGCGATCGCGAGCGAAGAAGAGCACGCTGTTGAAGTAGATGGTGCGGGGCATGAACGAGCGGTACTGCGCGAGGAGGCGTGCGTCGAGATTTGCTGCCGATGCCATGAACGGAACGTCGACCCCGGCGTCGTGCAAACTGCGTAAGGCCGTGCCGAAGGCGGGTCCGGCCGACGAGCTCACGATGATATCCGGATGCTCGGCCTTGATGCGGCTGGCTTGCGCGTTGGCGGTGAGATCGGTGACGTTGAGGTGCTCGACCGGGAAGAAGGTGAGGTCGCGGTTCTCGGGGAGCGCTTCGGCCGCTGCGTAGGTGCGTTCCGAGACTTGGCCGGTCGCGTCCGTCGTATCGATCGTCGCGATGCGATGGTACCCCATGAGGTGGGCAAATCGCAGGTGGGCCGTGACGATGTCGCTGAGCGATGCCGAGGTGGCGAACACGAAGCTCTTCAGCGGCGGCTGATAGGCCGGCGAGATGCAGAAGTCGAGCGGTCCGTTGACCATCAGCGGCGCCACGGCGGCGCACGTCGCGGTCTGCGTTCCGCCGATCACGACGGCGGGATGCTGGGTGAGGACCTGCGTCGCGAGCGCAACGGCGACTTGCGGGCTCGACTCGTCGTCGAGGAAGTTGAACTGGAGCGGCCGACCATTGATCCCGCCGTTTTGGTTGGTGTAGCGCTGGAAGATGACCAGCGCATCGCGGTAGGTGCTGCCGGCGTACGCGTTTGCCCCGGTGAGCTCGACGATGACCGGGATAACGTAGGGTTCTGCCGCTCGCGCGCCCTCGCTTCTCACGCCGAGCGCAAAAAGTGCGAACACCGCCGCGGCCAACCGGAATCTCATGCGCTGCTGGTACGCTTGCCGAGGTGGAGTTGCCCTGCTGACGGCTTCGGTTACGGGCGGTCCATCGACAAGCTCGGGATGACACGGGGATTGTGGCGCAAAAGTGGGCCACGCGGTGGCTGTATCGTCACACGCTCGGCCACAAACCGCGCCCGTGATTCGAGGCAACCTGCTGCTTCCGAGCGAACGCTTGAACTCAAGATGAAGTTCGGCGCATTCGATCACATTGACCGCAGCAACGTTTCAACCAGTGACCAGTACGAGGATCGTCTGCGGCTGGCCGAAGCCTACGACGCGAGCGGATGGATTCACGCCTATCACATGGCCGAACATCACGGCACGCCGCTGGGGATGGCGCCGTCGCCGCCGGTGTTCCTCGCCTCGCTCGCGCAGCGCACCAAGACCCTGCGCTTCGGCGCGATGGTGTTTTGCCTCGCGGCCTACCATCCGTACCGCTTCTATGAAGAAATCTGTATGCTCGACCAACTCAGCCGCGGGCGCTTGGAGCTGGGTATCGGACGCGGGGTGAATCCGACCGAGCTGAGCTTCCTCGGCATCACCGACATGAAGATCGCCGACGCGATGTACGCAGAGTCGCTTGAAGTGCTGCTGCGCGCGTTCGAGGGCGGAGTACTGAACTTCAAGGGCGAGCACTACACGTTCGACAACGTGCCGATCGTGATGCAGCCGTATCAGAAGCCGCGTCCGCCGCTGTGGTACGGTATCGGTTCGCCCGGGACGGCGGTGTGGGCCGCGAAGCACGGCGTGAACCTCATGTCGAATCTGCCGCCCGGCGGCGTGCGCGTGCTCAGCGACCGCTATCGCGCCGAATGGGCGAACGCGGGCCGCGACCCGGGCGAGTTTCCGTTTTTCGGCAGCACGAAATTCACGGTGGTCGCCGATACCGATGCTGAAGCCGTGACGCTCGCCAAAGCGGCATATGCGATGTACAGCGATCACACGCAGCACTTGGCGCGGACGTATGGGATCCGCAAGCGGCGTGAGTGGCTCAGCGATTTCGACGAAGCGCGCGCGGCCGGCCTCATCGCGTGCGGCAATCCAACGAGCGTGCGCGATTACCTGGCAAACTTCATCGACGAATCCGGCATCAACTACCTCGCCGTTCGCGTTGCCTTCGGCGGTCTAACGTTCGAACAGTCGCGCCATTCGCTCGATCTGCTGACCGAACACGTCTTTCCCGATCTAGCCGAACTGGAGCCGTCGGCCGCATAATGTTCAAGGCGTGCCTGCTCTGGATCGTCGTTGCCGCGTTGTCCGTCGGGCTCTTCCCGAGTGCTGCGCCCGCGGCCGACGCCGACGTCGTGCGGCTGATGTTCAATCCCAACCTCTACGATGAGTTGCCGTTCATGGTGGCGATCGACAAGGGATACTTCACCGACGAACATCTGGACGTGCGCGTTTCCAAGACGCCCGGATCGCTGGGACTGGTCGTTCCGTATCTCGCGCGCGGCGACATCGACGTGGCCCCGCAAGTGATGGGGCCGGCATTCTTCAACCAGTATACCGAAGGTTTCGGCATCAAGATCGTTGCGCCGATCCAAGCAGCGCACAAGGGCTGGAACGAGACCGTCTACTTCATGGTGCGCCAAGATTTGTGGGATTCCAAGGCGATTCGTACGCCGGCCGATCTGCGCGGGAAGAAGCTGCCCAAGCCGAACGGCTCGCCCAACGACGTGCTCGCGTTCGACATCCTGGCGAAGGCTGGGTTGACGATGTCGAACGTGATCATGAACGTCGGGATCACCGGCTCCGCAACGAGCTTTCTGCCCGCGCTGCGAAACAAACAGTACGACGCGATGAGCGTCACCGAACCGCTTGCGACCGAGTTCCAGAAGATGGGCGTTGCGCATCGCTGGCTCAGCTATCAAGACGTGATCCCGTCGTTCCAATCGGCGTATCTGGCGATCGGGCCGGCGTTCGCGCGAGATCACCATGATGCGGCCGTGCGGTTCGTGCGCGCCTTCATGCGCGCGTGCCGCGACATCGCGGCGTCCAACGGGAAGTGGACGCCGGAGCTGATCGATAGCGAAAGCAAGTGGTCGGGGCTCGATCGCAGCGCCTTCGCGGCGATTCCCGGTCCCGCGTATCCCGGCGACGGTAAGATCGACATCGACTCGATCCGGCGACAAGAGCAGCTCTGGCTCGCGCTGAACATGTTGCAGAAGAAGGTGCCGATCGATGCATTGATCGACGATTCCTACGTGCGGAGTACTAAATGAACCAACGCCTCACGGCGGTCTTTGCTGTCCTCGTCATGGTGGTGGTGAGCGTCTCGGCGACAATGGCCCAAAGCTCGCCCACCCTGCGCATCGGTATCTCGACCATCGAGGTCTCAGCCGAGCCGTTTTATGCTGCCGACATGGGCTTTTTCGCGAAGAACGGTTTGACGCCCGATATTCAAGTGCAGCCGAATGCTGCCGTGACGATCAACGCGCTGGTAAGCGGCGACATCGACGTCGGCGCCGTGGGCATCAATAACCTCGAACAAGCCCACGCCAAGGGACTGGCAATCGTGGCGATCGCGCCGGCGTCCGGCTACGACGCTGCGAAGAGCAAGATCGTGACGATGCTGGTGCGCAACGGCGCCGCGATCGAGTCGGCCAAGGACTTCGAGGGCAAAACCGTCGGCACGTTCCCGCTGCGCAGCATGGGCGAGCTGGCCATGGACCTTTGGATCGATAAGAACGGCGGCGACTCGAGCAAGGTCAAGTACATTGAAATTCCCTTTCCCGCGACGGCTGCGACGTTGCAGGAGGGCCGTATCGACGGTGCGATCGGCCTCGAGCCGTTCACGACGCAGGCCAAGCCGTTCGCGCACCAGATCGGGCCCGATCCGTTTGCCGCGATCGGAAACGTCTGGGCCGTGAACGTGTTCGTGGCGACCAAGGCTTGGGCACAGGCCCATCCCGATCTCGTTCGCCGTTTTGCCGCAACGATCCGTGATACGGCCGACTGGGCCAACAAGAACCCCGACAAAGCGGTCGCCATTTTTGCGAAGAATACCAAGGCCGACATCGCGACCATCAATTCATCGGCGCGCCCGGTGTTTCTCGATGCGCTCTCGGCGCCGCTGATTCAACCGACGATCGATCTCATGGTGCGGTACAAGCAGATCGATGCGCCGTTCAAGCCCGAAGAACTCATCTATCAAGCTCCGAAATAACGGCCCTTCATGAAAGCGATCGTTGCCGTGCGGGCCGGCGGCCCGGAGGTGCTCGAACAGGTTGACGTGCCGATGCCCTCGCCCGGGCGTGGCGAGGTGCTCGTTCGCGTTGCCGCGTCCGGCGTTAACTTCATGGACGTCGGCATGCGTATGGGCGGCCGTGCCGGTATCACGTTCCCGCGGATCCCGGGCGGCGAGGCATCGGGTACGGTTGGGGCCGTCGGTGAAGGCGTGAGCGACCTGCGTGTGGGCGATCGGGTGATGTTCGCAACGCCGTTCGGCACGTACGCCCAAAATGCGACGGCGATTGGCTGCACGTATGCCGATTACGCGCTGGCGCCCGCGTGGCAAGTCATCCGGATCCCGGATGACGTCGATCTCGTCGAAGCCGCGGCACTCCCGCTCCAGGGAATGACCGCGCACTATCTGTTGCACGAGTACGTAACGGTCGGTCTCGGCACGACGGTGCTCGTCCATGCGGTGGCAGGCGGGATGGGATTGCTCCTGACGCAGTGGGCGACGCATTTAGGCGCGCACGTGATCGGTACGACGTCGAGCGCCGCCAAGGCGGAGAAAGCCAAAGCGATGGGCGCGCGCGATGTGATTCTCTACAACGAGACGAATTTCGCCGAGGAGGTCATGCGCATCACGAACGGTGAGGGCGTCGATCTGATCCTCGACGCGGTGGGCAAGACGACGTTCCCGGGCGATCTCGCGGCGGTGAAGGTGCGCGGTCATATCGTCGTCTACGGCGCCGCGAGCGGACCCGTGGAACCCGTTTCGCCCAACGCGTATAGTGGGCGGGCCGTTACGGTAAGCGGCGCGGGCCTGCTGCATTTTACCCGCACGCCGGAGGAAGTCGCGCGCCGCGCTGCCGCCGTCCTCGCCGGGTTCCGTGAAGGCTGGTTGCGCCTTACCATCGATCGGAAGCTTCCACTCGCGCAGGCCGCGGACGCGCATCGCGCGCTCGAAGGCCGCGGAACAAGCGGCAAGCTGCTGCTCATCCCGTGACCTGCGGCTCTTGCCGGAACGTCGCAGCTTCGTCGCCCGCAGTAACCCAGGGTAAGCCGGGCACGCTCGATAAAAGGCGGCCATGAGCGAACTCGACTGTGGTCTCTTCGACACGACCGCGATCCCGGATACCTCGCCGGCCGAGACGGCCGCGGCGTTCGAGCAGCACCTCGGTGACGCCCAGCTCGCGGAGCGCAGCGGTTACCATTCATTTTTCTTTATCGAGCATCAAAACCCCGGATTCGCTTGCATCACCGCTCCTGCGCCGTATCTCGCCGCGCTTGCGCTCGCGACGAACACGATTCGCATCGGCACGATGATCTTCCAGGTTCCGCTGCACCACCCGATCCGGCTCGCTCAGGACACGGCAACCGTCGACCACCTCTCGCATGGCCGGCTCGATGTCGGGCTCGGCTTCGGAACGAGAACTCGTGAGTTCGAACCGTGGCACATCGACTTCAAGGACCGTCGCGCGCAAGGATGCGAGGCCATCGAGGTGTTGCTCAAAGCATGGACGGAGCGCGTGGTCGATCACGCGGGCGAACACTTCACGTTCACCGGGGCAACACCGCAGCCGCATCCCTACCAGCAGCCGCATCCGCCGGTTTGGATGGGCGCGCACAGCATCTCGTCGTACGAGTATGCGGCGAAGATGAATTTCAACGTCGGGCAGATCTTCGAATCGGAAACGGTCGCCGCCGAAAAATTCGCGCACTGGCGTAAGGAGCTCGACGGCTATGCGCACCCCGGTCCACGCCGGCGCGCGGCCCTCGTGCGTCACGTGCACGTCGCCGAAACGGATGAGTTAGCGCGCGAACAGGCCGAACAGTACATGCTGCGGGGTATCCAAGGTCCGGAGGCCGTGCACCGCGCCAAACACTTGCTCGGCGACGTTACGCCCGACACGCGCGAACTTGCGCGCATCTATTACGAAACCGCGCAGTCCGTCGACTTCTGGCTCGACGAAGGCTTGGCGTTCCTCGGCAGCCCGGCCACCGTTGCCGCCGCCATTCGCGCCCAGCATCAACGCGTGGGCTACGACCTGCTCCTCGTGAATCACCAATTCGACGCGATGCCGCGCGAACTGTACATCTCTTCGGTACAACTGTTCGGCGAACGCGTGATCCCGGCACTCAAGGCCGGCGAGGTACTGATATGAAGCGACGAGATATTAGCCGGATGACGTAAAGAACTCGCCGGCGGGTACTCCGTTGATTTCGCGCGCGCGAGAGAGGCGCTGCAACACGCCGGCGAGGGGCGGCAACTGCACCGGCTGCTTGCGTTCGATGGCGCCGACCGCGAACGCGACATCTTGGAGATCGTTGTCGAGGATCGGCGGGATGAGCAGGTCCCACAGTTCTTTGCCGAAGACGTCGGCCAGCGGGAACAAGTGCCGCCCGCGCAAGCGGTTACGGATGATGCACGTGCTCGAGCCGGTCGATTCCACCTTCCAGCCCTCGCTATGCGGAAAGCGGTCGTCAGCGTTCGGGTCGGGGAGACGTTCGCCCCAGGCGATTTCGTAATCGACGTACTTCGTGATCTTGGCGAGCCGTATGTGGCGCGCGCCGAAGATTTCGTGCACGATCGGCACGTCGAGACCGGGGCGCGGGTCGCGGATGTCGGCGGGATCGCAGTCGAGCCCGACATGGAACTGATTCGCCGTCATCACGTTGCTGATGTTTGAGATCCATTCCCAAACCTCGTCGGCTGACTTGTTGACCGCGAGTTCGCGGTGGGTTTCATGTGTTTCAGACATCGGCGTGCCTCCGTGATGAGGAATTCCACATAACAGGAAATCGAGCCTCGCGGACACACTAGAATGGCAATGAACGCCTTGAAATGGGTCGCTCTCGCGATGCTTGCGATTCTTGGGACGATGAGCTCCGGCGCGGCCCAGTCGCCGCCGCCGCTTACGGTCATCACGATCGCGACGCCGGGTCAGGACTCCAACGCCTTGGCGTACTTCGCCCAAGACATGGGCTTCCTAAAGAAGCATGGGATCGAGGCGAAGTTCATTGCCGTGCACGGCAGCGGTCCCGCGATCGCCGCGGCAGTCACCGGTAAATCGGTCGACATCGGCGAGGGGGGCGTCATCGACATCGCTGAGGCTCGCTTGCACGGCGTTCCATTGACGCTCATTTCGCCGTCGTACCTGTATCAGGCCGCGGCGCCCGCGACGGCGCTGATCGTGGCGAAGTCATCGACGATCAAAACCGCGAAGGACCTCAACGGGAAAACGATCGGCGAGCCGTCGATCTCGGGACCGGCCAAAGTGGCGACCTACAAATGGCTGCAAGATAATGGGGCGGATCCTGATTCGGTGAAGTTCATCGAATTGCCGCAGCCGAGCATGGCTGCGGCGGTCGAGCGCGGCACCGTCGATGCTGCGACGATCAACGAGCCGAGCCTGACGCCGTCGCTGGAAGAGAATCGCATTATCGGGTATCCCTATAGCGCGATTGGCAAAGACGTCGAACTCACCACGTGGTTCGCGACGGAGGACTGGGTGGCCGATCATCCGGCGCTCGCCGCACAGTTTGTCGCGGCGATGCATGAGGCGGCGCTTTGGGCGAACACCAAGTCGAATTGGCCGAAGTCGGGTGCGATCGTCGCGCAATACACCGGCTTGCCGCCGGAGACCGTCGCCCATATGCGGCGCGCCGCATACGGCGTGATGTTCGATGTGAGCATGATGCAGCCGTTTCTCGATGCGGCGAACGCCCAGAAGTCGCTATCCGGGCACGTCGATGCGCGATCGATGATCAGCAAAGTCGCGCTCGTCAAGTAAGTGATGCGCGACTTTCACGCTCCGGGGCGCGGGCCGGTATACGCGCTTCACGGCATGGCGGCGACCTCGATGCCGCAAGCGACGTTGGCGGCCGTTGAGATGTTGCGCTCGGGCGGGAATGCGATGGACGCCGCAATCACGGCGGCTGCGGTGCTGGCGGTCGTGGAGCCGCAGTCGACGGGGATCGGCGGCGACGTCTTCTGTCTCTATGCGCCGGCCGGCAGCGGGCGCGTTTATGCCTTGAACGGGTCGGGGCGCGCGCCGGCTGCCGTCGATCTCGATGCGATCCGTGCGCGCGGGGAGGCGTTTATCGATCCGGAGGGTCCGGATTCGGTGACGATTCCGGGCGCGGTGTCGGCGTGGGAGACGCTGTGCGGGCGCTTCGGCAGTCGCGGACTCGACGAGCTCTTGCGGCCCGCAATTGCCTTTGCCGAGGACGGCTACGCGGTGCAGCCGCGCTTGGCGTATGATTGGCGGCTCAACAGCGCACGGCTTCGGAACAACGGAGTTGGAGCGTTTCTGGCGGGTGGCCAAGCACCGCGAGCGGGCGCTCGGATGTCGAACCCGGCGCTCGCGCAAACGTTGCGAGCGATTGCGGAACACGGTGCCGCGGCTTTTTATGGCGGTGATGTTGCGGCGGATATCGTGCGCACGCTGCGAGCTCGCGGCGGGGTGCATACCGAAGCGGATTTCGCGGCTGGATTGACGACCGCGCAGTTTGTCGAGCCGATTCGTCTAGCGTGGAAGGGCTTCGAGGTTTGGGAGTGTCCGCCGAATGGGTCCGGGCTCATTGCATTGATGATTCTGGGTATCTTAGACGGTCTGGGAAAAGCAGATGGTGCCCTTGGGCCCCTGCGACTGCATCGGCATGTGGAGGCGGCGCGGCTTGGATTTCGCGACCGCGACGCGTTTCTCGCCGATCCGGCCGTGGTCGACGTTCCGGTGGACCGGCTACTCTCGAGCGAATACCTCGGTGCGCTGCGTCGGCTGATCGATGACGATCGGGCGCTGGCGGAACTGCCCGAACCCGGCGAGACGCGGTTGCCTGAGCATCGGGATACGGTGTATCTCACCGTCGTCGATGAATTCGGGAATGCGTGCAGTTTCATCAACTCGATCTTCGAGAGCTTCGGGTCGACGATTTACGCGGAGCGCAGTGGCGTGCTGTTGCACAATCGCGGGGCTTCGTTCGTGCTCGAGCGCGGACATCCGAATGCGATTGCGCCGGGAAAGCGGCCGATGCATACGATCATTCCGGGGATGCTGACGCGCGATGGCCACGCGGTGATGCCGTTCGGCGTGATGGGCGGGCATTTTCAGCCGGTCGGGCAGAGTTTGTTGTTGACGAACATGTTCGATCACGGACTGGACGTGCAGGCGGCGCTCGACCTGCCGCGGGTGATGCCGCGGTTTGGTGACGTGTATGTCGAGCGCGGGGTCCCTAAGGAAGCACGCGCGGGGTTAACGGCGCGGGGACATCGCGTGCTTGAGATTGACAGTCCGCATGGCGGGGGACAGGCGATCTGGATCGATCGTCAGCGCGGTGTCCTCATTGGTGGAAGTGATCCGCGGAAAGATGGGATCGCGCTCGGGTATTAAGGGTTGTGGCGGTCCCTCGACTACGCGCCCGTCGGCGCTCCGCTCGGGATGACAAATTTGGGTTAGTGCAGGCGGCAAAGCTGCTTGAGGTTGACAGCGTATTTCTTGCGCGGTACAGTCGGTTTAGAATGAACGCTGCTTCCCGCCCGATGTGTTTCTGTTGTACCGGCATCGATCGTTGGCGGGATGTTCTTTTGACCTAGCTCCTCGAGCTTTGTCTCAAAGCCCCGCCGTTAGGCGAGGGCTTTTTTGTTTGCCTCGCCTCGCTTATTGCCTAAAGAAAGCGCAACGCCACCTCATGAGTGAGCTCCGTGTAACTATGCTCCTAAGCGACCCCAGGCGATCGAACGACGCGCGTCTGATCAGAGATGTGTTCGGGCGGGTCGCTCCCTACTGCGGCGTCGGGATACACGCCCTCGAATCAATCGAGCAGCTGGATGAGGGATCACCCCGGTTCGCCCGCGGCGTAACGGCCGCACTGTCTTCCGACGTCGTGTTGTTCTTCGGTGCGCGCGATGCTCGTACGAACGCGCTCCTGATCGCGTTCCGCGAACGAAGCGGCTTTACGCAGCGCCTTCATGAACGCCCGTTCGCCCGGATATGGGCGACGCGTAACGGGCGGCGTTCCCTCTACGAGATCGGCCAACTGCCCGCGGCCTACGAGACGGTCGCTGTAGCTTTGGAACATGGATTCAGAGACCCCGAGGGCGCCCGGCGTCTGCGCCGGTTCGTGTTGTTCGGCGAGCAGCAGTTGGTGGTGGTGTGATGGCCACGATCAACCGGCGCGCGAGCCTCGGCGTCATTGCCGCCCTGGTGTCGGCTTCGCGGGTGCGGGCAGCTGAAGTCGCGCCGGCGAGCATCCGGATCGCAGCGGTGAGCGCCGGCTACGGCAAGCCGTTTGGCCTTGGCGTCATCGGACTCGTGCAGGCGCGGAAAGCGATTGAAAACGAACTCCGCGATGCGAACGCGCATGTCACGTGGACGTTTCCCGAAGGGGCCGGCCCCGAGATCAACGAGGGCATCGCGAACGGCCAAATCGACTTCGCGGCGTACGGCGATCTTCCAAACATCATCGGGCGAGCCGGCGGGTTGCCGACGCGCGTCGTCGCATCGCGCGGCGCCGAGATCATCTACGTTGGCGTTCGCACGGGCGTAAAGGCCAACACGATTGCGGATCTCAAAGGCCTGCGCGTCACCTTGCAGCGCGGCACGATCCTGCACCAGGCCTTCGATCGGCTCTTGGCCGAGAACGGCATGAATGAAGGCAACGTTCAGCTCTTCGATTTGAAGACGCAGGACCAGAATCCGGCCATAAGTGCCGGTGACGTCGACGCCGTCGTCGGTACCGTGACGCTGCTGACGCTCCGCGATCAGGGCCTGATTCGCATCATTTACACCACACGCGGGAAGGTTACGCCAGACGGCTTCGGCGCATTTGTCGTCGCAGAGGATTTCGCCCGGCGATACCCTGAGACCACCAGCGCAGTCGTGCGCGCCTACGTGAAGACCGCGCGTTGGGCCGGTGAGCCGGCGTACCGGAACGCAGCGCTCGATATTTGGGGCCTCGCCGGTACGCCGCGCAACACGCTCGCCGAGAGTTTCCGCGGCGTCGATCTGCGGCGGCAGCTCGATCCACGTCTGGACGATTTCTATGTGGCTACGCTCAAGAGCGAAGTGGCGTTCGCCCAAGCCAACAAACTCATTCGTGCGCCCGTCGACATCAACGCGTGGCTCGATCGCTCGTACATTGCCGCCGCCGTCCGCGACCTTCGGCTAGAGGCCTACTGGCCCTCACGCGTGTTTCCGCATACGGCTTAACTCGGCGACGACGATAGTGGCGGCCCTTCGACAAGCTCAGGGTGACACGGGGGCAGCCTGCTGACGTGGGGGAGGTTGCTGCTGGATGGTTAGGCTAGGGTGTTTTCTAGGCGGTCGACGATGCGTTCGGTGAGGGCGGCGACGGCGGGGTCGAGGCGGGTGCGGGGTTTCGCGAACGGTACCTCGACGATCTCGCGGATTCGGCCCGGGTCGCGATCCATAACGACGATGCGATCGGAGAGATAGACGGCCTCGCTGACGTCGTGCGTCACCATTAGCATCGTCGTTCCCTCATGCTGCCAGACGCGCAGCAGCTCGGTTTGCATGTGGCCACGCGTGAGCGAATCGAGAGCGCCGAGCGGTTCATCGAGTAAGAGAATATCCGGTTTCGCGGCAAGGCTGCGCGCGATCGCGGCACGCTGTGCCATGCCGCCCGAGAGCTGATGCGGAAAGGCTTTTTCAAAACCGTTCAGACCGACGAGCGCGATCAGCCGAGATGCCGTGGCGCGCTTCTCGGCGTCGGTGCCGTTCGCTTTGAGCAGGCCCGTAGCAACGTTGGCTTCGACGTTCAGCCACGGGAAGAGGCGATGGTCCTGGAAGACGACGCCGCGGCGCAGGCTCGGCTGCGTGACTGGCTCGCCGTCGAATGAAACGGCGCCGCTGTCGGCACGGTCGAGTGCGGCCACCAGACGCAGCAACGTCGATTTGCCGCAGCCACTCGGCCCGACGATGGTGACGAATTCGCCGGCGTTCACCGACAGGGAGATGCCGGCCAACGCGCGCACTTCCGCACCGTCGACGTAGAACGATTTGTCGACGTCATGAATGTCCAGCCGGCCGCGATCAGTCATCGACGGCAGCCAATGCCATCGCCGGTGTGCCGGCGGCGAATGCGAGACGGAGCGCGGTGCTGAGTGCAAAGCCGATGAAGCCCAGCGCTACGATGCAAAAGAGGACGACGTCCATGCGATTGTCCATTCGGGCGGAAGAGAGAAACACGCCAAGTCCGTTGCCCTGGTCGATGAGGTACTCGGCGCCGATCGTACCGATCCACGCGGACGTCAAGGCGATCTGTAATCCCGACGCGATGGAGGGCATGGCGGCTGGTATGATGATCCGCCGCAGGATCTCTCGCGGGCCGAATTCCAAGACTCGGCCGACTTCGCGTAAGGCAATCGGAGCGTTGCGGCAACCGGTTTCGGTGTTGAGCGCAGCCGGAAAAAACGCCGCCAGCGCAATCAAGATGACTTCGGCCGTATTACCGTCGCCGAACCACGCCGTGAGCAACGGAATCCACGCAAATAATGCCACTTGGCGGACCGCGTTTAGCGACGGTGCTCCGATCTGCTCGGCCAAGGCGGAGCACCCAACGACGAGGCCGAGCGCAACCCCGGCGACCGATCCGGCGAGCCAGCCGGTCAAAAGACGGAGCAGACTCGAACCCGCCGCGATCCAAAAGTCAGCGTTATGCAACGTTGCGATGAAGCCGCGCGCAAGCTGCGCCGGCGGGACAAGCAAATGCGGATCCCAGTGACCCGTCACCGACGCGACAACCCACAGCGCTGCGAGCACGAGCGGGACGACGATCCCTCGCACGTCGATGCGACGGCGAGCGAGCGGTCGTATCATGCTGAAGCGCTCCAGGGACTAAAGCGGCGTTCGGCCGCGCGCATCGCGAAGTCCATGAGCCAGCCGGTCACGCCGATGGCGACGACGGTCACGAAGACGACGTCGAGTTGGAAGAGCGTGCGGCTCCAGGCCATGACGTGACCGATCCCGGACGCGGAAGCCAGCATTTCCACGACGATGAGCACGTGCCACGCATTGCTTAGCGCCAGACGCAAACCGGAAACGATCATCGGCAAGGCGGACGGAATCGTTACGAAACGCAGCCGCTGCAGCGGACTGAACTCAAGCACGTTTGCGACCTCGTGGTAGCGCGCCGAAGCCGTCCGCACGCCGGCGAATG
Organism: Vulcanimicrobiota bacterium; assembly: GCA_003164495.1. Classification (GTDB taxonomy): domain Bacteria; phylum Vulcanimicrobiota; class Vulcanimicrobiia; order Vulcanimicrobiales; family Vulcanimicrobiaceae; genus Lustribacter; species Lustribacter caenicola. Next base: position 12,950 of record PLTN01000191.1, on the reverse strand, counting down.
TGTTGAGCAGAATCGGTAGGAAGGCCGCCTTTGCAATGATCGCGATTTTGAGTTCCTCGCCGATGCCGAAGATCAGCATGAACACCGGTAGCCACGCGATCGTCGGTATTTGGCAGATGGCCCGAAGTATCGGGCCGAAATAGGCGTCGAGCGTTCGCGAGCGCCCGAGCGCCGCGCCCGCGACCAGACCGAATGCGCTTCCGAGCGCAAGGCCGAGGGCGACGCGTCCGAGACTCACCTCGAGCGCTGATGCGAGATCGCCGCTGCGAAGCATGTCGACCCCCGCCGCCCAAACCGCAAGCGGACTGGGCAGAATCTGTGGCCGCATCGCATGTAACGCAACCGCCAGCGACCACACGGCGAGAACCGAGAGCGGTACGATGGCACCGAGCGCGACGGCAAGCCACCTGGTTGGGGCGGCCTGCGAGCGTTGACGCGCGTGCCGTCCGAGTTCGGGCGGATTCGCAATGTCGACGAACGGGATCGCGCGTATCATCGTGTTTACTGTTTAGCGAGCGACGGCGGGGCGTGGCGGGGTTGCCAGTAGCTCACCAGGTTGAGATCGCGCAGCGCGGAGTCTACGTAGCGCCGGTCGATCCACGCGTCGACATCGAAGGGCTGCCGGATCAGCTTGTTACGAGCGGAGAAGTCGACGCTGACCTTGAGACCGGCGACGAACAGCTCGTCGATCAGCGGGATACTCGTGTCCTTGAGCGGTCCGGCCAGATCTTCGGCGAGGACCTTGCGCGGCGTTCCCGACTTTGCCCATATGTCGAGCACGCCGTTGCGATTTTGCGGTTGCGCCGTCCAATTCGCCGCTTTCACGATCGCACGCACGACGGCGCCCGTCGCGGCGGGATATTTGTTCGAGAAGTCCTCGGTTACGGCGACGGCATTGATGCCGTCGGGCGTGGTCTTGCCGACCGTCGAATAGATGATCCGGACGATACCTTGATCGCGCAACGTGAGGATCGATGCGACACCCACGCTCGCGTCGGCATCGCCATTGGTGAGCGCGGTGAGCTGATCGGCCGTCGGCAGATCGTAGAGCTGAATGTCTTTCTCCGATAAGCCCGCTTCTGCGAGGAGACGGTCCAGAGCCTGATGCAGGATCGTACCGCGTTGCAGCGTGACGCGTAGGCCTTTGAGGTCGGCGATCGTGTTGGCTTTGACGCCGCTGCGTACCCCGACATAAATGTTGCTGACGCCGCCGTTGGCGATGATGCGGGTTGGGAGGCCATTCGCCTTGCCGATGATCTGCGGAAGTGCGCCGTAGCTTGCGAAATCGAGCTGGCCTGCCGCGATGGCCTCGTTGATGGCCGGGCCGGTGTGGTCGAAGAACTGATATTCGACTCGCACGGCCCCTTTCGTCTCGGCTTCGACCAGGCGCTGCGCTTCCGCGACGGCGATGGCGTTCTGCCCGAACTGCTTGCCGTAACCGTAACCGACCCCGCCGATGCGTATGACGGGCGGGGCCGCCTCGGCCGCAAACGCGCGCGTACCGGTTGCGACGAGCGCACCGATCGCGGCAAGGCTCGCGCGGCGCGTAAAATGATGATTCATACTGACGGTCTTTGCCTGGCCTTTCCGATGGACGGCAACAAAAAGAAAAAGCCCCCGCTCGAGCGAGGGCTTGCACTGGACGCGGCGATGAAAACGCCTACATCAGATCAAGGCTCGCTCGTTTCCGGCAAGGCAACAGGGACACGGGCAGACGAAACAGCGGGCCGACATGGGCGCACCATACCATGCGGCGCCGAATCGTGTCAAACCGGTTTGACAGGTTAAAGAAGGCTGTGTTACAGTGCCGTCGATGTCGTCCGTGAACCGTTGTTGTTGCGCTCAAACCGTCCACCGAGCTGGTGTGAGGCTGGTTTAGCGCGCGCGACCGTTAATTCGTGCGAATGCGAGCTCCCCGCCAACCGGCGGGGGGCTTTTTTCTTTCTCTACACCTTCGATAGTGGAGCAATCTTTCACGATGGCCCTCGAACTCGATCCAGGGAGCCGGCTCGCGAGGCGCAGCTATGACACCTCGTTAGTCGCCGACGTTCTCGTGATCGGAGGCGGACCGGCTGGGGCTTGGGCCGCGCTCACCGCGACCGAAGCGGGCGCACGCGTCGTCCTGGTAGAGAAAGGCTATACCGGCACTGCCGGACCTCTGAGCAGTGCGAACACCGGCATCTACTACATCAAGCCGGACGATCCGATTCACCGGCGCGGAATGGTGACCGCGCGGATGCCGCTGGCGTTCGGTTTGGCCGATGAGCGCTGGCTCGAGCGCACGCTCGATCAGAGTTACGCCAACCTCGACGCGATGGCGAATTGGGGTTACAAGTGGCCGAAGAACGAAGCGGGCCAGGAATACCGGGCGCGCTTGCGCGGGCCGGATACGCTTGCTTTCTTGCGCCGGCGTCTCACCTACGCACGGGTTGTTCTACTCGACCACAGTCCCGCGTTGGAGTTGCTGATGAGCAACGGCGTCGCGGCCGGAGCGACCGGCGTCAATCGCCAGACCGGAACGACGTGGTGCGTCCGGGCAGCGGCCGTGGTTCTCGCGACGGGCGGCACGGCGTTTCTTTCCGGTGTCGCCGGGACGCGCGGCAATACGGGAGACGGCTACTTGTTCGCGGCGGAAGCCGGCGCGCAGTTTTCGGGCATGGAGTTTTCGAGCCAGTACGCACCGGCGCCGTACGGCGGCGTGCTTTCGCGCGGCGCGCACCTGGAGTACGCGACGCTCTTCGATAATGCCGGCAACGAGATCACGCGCGGCCGCAAGACGGTCGAAGCGATCGAGGGTACCGGCGCGGCCTGGGCTATTCTCGACAAAGCGAAAGACGAAGCGACGCGGGCGATGTTGCGCAAGACGCACGCGCATATCTTTCTGCACCTCGAACGGCTCGGCATCGATCCGTTCCGCGAAAAGTACCGCATCGACTTTCGTCTCGAGGGAACGATCCGTGCGGTCGGCGGTCTCGCGATCGACGATGATCTCGCGACGACGGTACCTGGGCTGTTTGCCGCGGGCGACATCACGTCCAAGGAAAACGTCGTGGGTGCCGGGCCGCCGGGCGGTGGTCCCGCCGCGGCCTGGGCGCTCGCGTCCGGCTCGTGGGCCGGCAAGTCCGCCGCCGTGTTTGCGAAACGCCTCGGGCCGTTGGCGAAGGCGCGTCCCGTCGAGCCGATCGGAATGACGGGGCTTCGTACGGCGAAAGATCGCAAGAGCGACCTTTCCATCGCCGACGTCACGGCTAGCGTACAGGCCGAGATGATTCCGTTCGATCGCAACTACTGGCGTAGCGGCGTGAACCTGGCCGGGTCGCTCGAACGCTTCGGGCGGGAATGGCGCGAAATCTCGAACGGTTCGTTGCTCGGTGAGGCCGTCGATACGCGCAGTGCGGCCCGCGATTTGATGCGATCGCGCGAGACGACGGCGATGCTGGCGACGGCTCGCTGGATCAATGCGTCGGCGCTGGAGCGCACCGAGACGCGCGGTTTGCACCGGCGCAGCGATTTCCCGGATTTGGATCCGGCCCAAGAGCACCGATTGCTCTCCGGAGGACTCGACGACGTTTGGGTGCGGCGTGTTCCCGCGACACCGGCCGCCGCAGCGATCGCATCATGATCGAGCTCGTGGCCGAGTCGGCCTGTATTAAATGCGATATCTGCGTCCGCATCTGCCCGACCGACGTGTTCGATGCGGTTCCGGGCGCGGCGCCGATCATCGCGCGCAAAGACGACTGCCACACGTGCATGGCCTGCGAGCTGCACTGTCCAGCCGACGCGCTCTACGTTTCCCCGCGCAGCGATCCGGATCCGGCGGTGGACCCGGAGACGATCGCTGCGTCGGGGATCCTCGGCAGTTATGCCCGCGCGCTGGGCTGGCACCGCGGCGCGCCCGGCGGCACCGACGACGATCCCGGCGTCTTACTCGCGTTCAATCGAGCACCCAATCCCAACGATAAGGTACGCATGCAACTCTACAATATCTCCCAGCGCAACTACATCGACGTCGAATCATCGCAGGTGGCCGATGTTTAGCGACGGCTTGGAACTCGATGCCGATGTCCTCGTGATCGGCGGCGGACCGGCCGGAACGTGGGCCGCATGGAACGCGGCGCAAGCCGGTGCTTCGGTCGTCCTCGTCGACAAGGGCTATTGCGGCAGCAGCGGTGCGACGGCTCCGAGCGGCACCGGCGTGTGGGTCATTCCGCCGACGACGGAAGATCGCGAAAAGGCGAAGGCGCAACGCGAAGCGCTGGGCGGATATCTTGCCGATCACGACTGGATGGATCGCGTGCTCGATCGCACGTGGTCGAATATGGAACTCGTCGACTCGTGGGGCTATCCGTTCCCGCGCGAAGAGGGCAAGACGGTGCGCCGCAACTTGCAGGGCCCGGAGTACATGCGCCTGATGCGCAAAGTCGTCGCGCGCGCCGGGGTGAAGATCCTCGACCACAGTCCCGCACTGGAACTTCTGGTCGATGGTAACGGCAACGTTGCCGGGGCACGCGGGGTGCAGACGCAGGAGGAACGCGAATGGACCGTGCGTTCCGGTGCGGTGGTCATCGCGACCGGCGGGTGCGCGTTCTTGAGCAAAGCGCTCGGTACCAATAATAATACCGGCGACGGGTACCTCTTTGCGGGCGAAGCGGGAGCGGAGTTCTCCGGCATGGAGTTCTCGAGCCAGTACGCGGTCTCGACCGTATTTGGTTCGGTCACGAAAACCGCGCACTATAGCTGGGCCGTTTTCACGAACGAAGCCGGCGAGGACATCCAGGCCGTTAAAGACGGCCATCATTCCGCCGCCACGATCGGGCGGACGCTTATTCACGGCCCCGTTTACGCCCAGCTGATCAAGGCAAAGGAGCGGCCCGAAGTTCAGGCCTTCCTGAGGCTTGCGCAGCCGAACTTTTTCTTGCCGTTCGATCGCAGCGGCATCAATCCGTTTAACGAACGCTTTCCCGTCACGCTCGTTCTCGAAGGTACGGTGCGCGGCACCGGCGGCATCCGCATCACGGATGAAACCTGTGCCTCGACGGTGCCGGGCCTGTACGCGGCCGGCGATGCCGCGACGCGCGAGCGAATCTGCGGCGGTTTCACCGGGGGCGGCAGTCACAACGCAGCGTGGGCGATGTCCTCGGGCTCGTGGGCCGGTGAAGGCGCGGCCGATTTCGCGTTGCGTTTGGGAGCGTCGCGCAAATCGCGACGTCTTACCGGCGCCGGCACGTCTGCATTCACCGAGTCTGATGCGGCGATCAAAACGGTCAAGAGCGAGATGCTGCCGCTGGAGAAGAACATGTTCCGCACCGATGCCGGGCTTCGTTCATCGCTCGCGGTGCTGAACGGTCTTTGGGCTTCTGCCGGTGCGCGAACGACCGATCGAGGCGGCGACGCCCGCGATGCTCAGCGCTCGCGCGAAGCGGCGGCACTCACGGCAACGGCGCGGTGGGCGTACACGAGCGCGCTCGCGCGCACGGAGAGCCGCGGCATGCACCGGCGCAGCGATTTCCCCCAGATTGATCCGCTGCAGCAGCGCCATCAGATTGTCTCCGGCGTCGACGCGATCGCCTTGCGATACGAACAGCCCGTGCCGCGATTGCCGGTACGCGACTTAGTGAGCGCCTGATGATCGAACTCGTTTCCGCTTCGCGTTGCATCTCGTGCAACATCTGCGTGAAAGTCTGCCCGACGAACGTCTTCGAGGCGCGCGAGGATGAGGCGCCGGTCATCGCGCGGCAAAACGATTGCCAGACGTGCTTCCTTTGTGAAGCGTACTGCCCGGTCGATGCGCTGTTCGTTTTTCCCGACGCGCATCGGCACGTCGAGGTCAGCGAGGAGCTACTCAGCGACCGCGGCGATTTGGGCAGTTACCGGCGCGCACTCGGCTGGTCGACAGGGGGCGATCCGGCGGCGCTGCACGAGAAGGTGCACGTGCTGCGAGTCATGGCCGGCACCGGCGCGATCGGCTGATGGGTTCGGGTATTAGGAATTGCGGCGGTCTCTCGCCCTGAGCTTGTCGAAGGGTCGGGATGACACGGTTAAACGGGTTTGCGGCCCCAGAACACCTCGATGCCGCGCCAATCGATGCATTGTCCGCCGCTAACGTGCGGGCCGATCAATGCGAGAAGCTCCTCGCCGCTGTAATTTGAAATCTCGTTCCGCCCGCCCGGAAACATCTTGTCGTACCACTGCCGAATGTGGACGTCGGCGTCAACCTTGCCTTTGAAGCGATCGCCTTCGAGGCACATTTCAGCCGACACTAGCATTCTGCCAGGGCGCAGCACACGTACCAGTTCAGCACCGGTCTCGTTCCAATCATCGCAATGCTGCGCAGATTGCATGATGGCCACCGCGTCGTACGTGTTGTCGGCAACGCCCTCGGTATAGGTCCAGCGCCAGCAGCCGATCTTGCCGTTTCGGCCCATCTTGCGTGACGCAACGGCGGCGCGGCCGTCGCGAATGATTTCAAAGACGTCGAGTACTCCGTTCGGTCCGATTCGCTGCTGGATGTCATCGGCGAAGCCGCAGGGCTCCACGCCTTCGCCGATCATCAGGACGCGGTCACCTGCCCGTAGTTCCAGCAGGCCGTACACCACGTCACGCATCGGCTGGGCGAGCTCGCGCCACATATAGGGTAGTCCGCCGGCGACGAACATCGCGCGCATCCAACCGCGACGCTGTTCTTCATCGAGAATATCAACCGAAATCGAGTCGATGTCCCACGGCTGAATGTACGACCACGGGCTGCGGTTCTTGGGATTCATGGTCGGGGCTTTCCGAATGCGGTCGCGGCGGTCCCTCGACAAGCTCGGGATGACAACTGGCGGCTCGGGATGACAACTTGAGGTAGCCGCTCAGTGGTCGCCGCGCAGCAGCGTACCGTGCGCGATCTCGAAGTCCATGGACGCATGTTGCGCCCGGCGCTCCTATCGGTAGACGCAGGCCCCGCGCGCTACCGCCGCATCATGGATCAGCTGCTCGCCGCGGATTAGGTTTTCGCGCAGACGCGGTGCGTCAGACGCTGACAAACGGTTTGCCGGGGGCCGCGCGCAACGCTTCGGCTGCGCCTTCAGCGAACGGGACGCCTTTGGGGATGAGGATCGAGGCGGAGCGCACGTATTGCGCTTCGGGTTCGGTCGCGATCGGCGGCGGGCCGCCTTCGGCGAGGTCTTCGGCGGCGCGAAGGAGCGTGCGGCGCGCGGCGATGATCGCCGCGTCGCTCGTGCCGAGGCGTTCGTTCGTGCGGTCGACGATGCGGCCCATGCTCTCTTGCAGCGAGGCGTCTTGCATCGAGATACCCTTCACCCCGCTGAATGATTTCTTCGTGCGCTGCGCGCTGCGGTCGATGAGGTAGTTGTTGTCGCGATTGGCTTTCGGGCGGAACGTGCCGGGGACGTACTCGACGTGGATGCCCATGCCGGCGTCCATCGCGGCGACTTCTGCCTTGGTGAGTTCGCGGGCCGGATCGTAGTTGATGCTCCACGTCCAGCAATTCTCGTCGTCCATCGGAACGAACGCGTGCGCCCCGATCACGTTGTCGCCGAACGGCGGGATGATCGTGTACCACGGCATGATGAACGGCGTGATGCGCCAGTAGTCGTTCTGCGCATCCGCGTTGCGGCGCGCACCGATGAGCAGGCCGCTCTTAGAATCTTGCACTTCGAACTTCGGGTGCGTGTCGGCCTTCAGGAAGACGTTGCCGTGGGCGCCCTCGTGCATCGGATCGTTGTCGAGATTGAAGCGGTGCAGCGTCGAGACGTGGCTCGAGTCGATGGCGCCTTCGAGAGCCTGCAGGTAGTTGCACTCTTGGATGCGTTTGGAAACGTAGCGGTTCGCGGGCGGCAGCAGCGCCCACTCGAGTTGCGGCGGCGGCGGCTCGGCGTCGGGCGGCCCCATGTATGCCCAGAGAACGCCGGCGCGCTCGATCAGGCGGTAGGCGGTGACGCGGACTTTGTCTTTGAAGTTGCTCTCGTCGGGTTCGGACGGCATGTCGACGCACTTGCCGCTCACGTCAAACTTCCAGCCGTGATACGAGCAGCGGATACCGCACTCTTCGTTGCGCCCGTAATAGAGCGAGACGCCGCGGTGCGGGCAGTATTCTTGGATGAGGCCGAGATTGCCGTCGGTGTCGCGAAAGCCGAGCAGGTCTTCGCCCAGCAAGCGGATCTGGACCGGGTCGCAATCGGGCTCGGGGAGTTCCCACGAAAGCATCGCCGGGATCCAATAGCGGCGGAAGAGCTCGCCCATCGGCGTGCCGCGACCGGTTTCAATGAGGGTTAGCTGCTGGGTCTGGGTTAGGGCCATACGGGTACTCTTCTACGCGGACTCGAGGACGGCTGCTCCAGGCGCTCCGTAATGCGCGATCAGCGCGTCGAGGCAGTCGCTGACGAGGGCGTAGTTCTCGGGGCCGATCACCTCCGCGACCGTTTCTTGCTTGGCCTGGGCCCGAGCCAGGACGCCTTCGTAGAGCCGCCGGCCCTTCGGGGTGAGGCGGAAGAGCGTGCCGCGTTTGTCGCTCGGGTCGGGCTTCTTGGCGACATGGCCGTAGTTGACGAGCTCGGTCATACTCTGGCTGATCTGCGACCCCAGCAGATGCATGTTGCGCGCGATCGCGAGCACGCGGCCTTCGCCGTGCGCGTGGAGGTGGCCGAGGATGCGCAGCGAGGTGAGCGGCAGGTTGAGGCCGGTGAGCAGCTTCTTATCGACCCCGCGGTCGAGGATGCGGCTGAGGACGCTGATCTTGTAGCTGAGAAAGTCTTCGTTGCGCATTGACCGAACGTCGATCGGGGCTCGTTTATTCATTGAACGACCTATTCGCGATGCATGAGGAGAAATAATGCTGGGAGCCGACCTGATGGCGCAGGCGGTCGAACGCCAGGGCGTTCGCACCGTGTTCGGGTTGCCGGGACATCTCGAGTCGTTCTTCGGCGCGGTGGACCGGCGCGGTATGCGGCTGCTGCACATGCGGCACGAGAGCGCGGTGGTGTTGGCGGCCGACGGCTATGCGACAACGCGGCGAACGCTGGGGGTTGCCTGCGTGACGTCGGGGCCGGGACTGGCGAATGCCGTCGGCGGGATCGCGTCGGCCAACGATGCGGGGACGCCGTTGATCATCTTTGCGGGACGCAATCCGTTTGCGATGCTCGACGCGCGACCGCAGCAAGAACTCGATCATGCGCGGCTCGTGCGTTCGGTGACGAAGTGGTCGCAGGTCGTGCACGATGCGAACCGGCTCGGCGAGTACGTGGAGATGGCCGCGCGGATCGCACTCTCCGGCGATCCGGGGCCGGTGCTGCTCGAGATTCCGCGCGATGTCGCCACGGCGACGGTCGATGAAGCCGCGGCGGCGGGTTCGCTCGGGCCGGTGATCCGCGCGCACGCGCCGCGTCCGGCGCCGGATGACGTTGCACGCGCGTCGGCGCTCTTGGCGAAGGCGAAGCGGCCGCTCATCGTTGCGGGACGTGGGGCGTACTGGTCGCATGCGGGCGCGGTGTTGCAGCAGCTCAATCGCGAGTATGGAATTCCGGTCTTATTGCAGGGTCCGAGCCGCGGGCTCATTCCCGAGGATTTCGAGACGGTGTTCGGGTGGCCGATGGGGAGCATCTGCGCGCGCGAAGCCGACGTCGTCATTTTTGCCGGCGGACGGCTGGAGGGCGGGATCGGGTTTGCTGCGCCGCCGTTTTTTGCGGCCGATGCGGCCTTTATACAGGTCGCCAACATAGCGGAAGAGATCGGACGCAATCGTGTGGTCGAGGCGCCGATGGCGGGTGACACGCGGCTGGCGCTCGAGGCGCTGCGCGATGGTTTGGCGGCCGCGAAGGCTGCTGCGTGGGATGGGAGTTGGGCGAAGGCCGCGATTGCGCCGCGCGTAGCGAAGATCGAGAGCCTCGGGCATTCCGAAGACGGACAAGTGCATCCGTTGCGCATGGCGCGCGAGCTTGCCGCACGCATGGCGCCCGATGCGCTGTTCGTCGGCGACGGCGCGAATTGCAATAATTGGTACAAGGCGACGTTCCGGATTCAATCGTCGCCGGGGTTTCTGGATCACGAACCGTTTGGCGCGATGGGGACGGGGTTACCGTTTGCGATCGGTGCGGCGGCGGCGTTTCAGGAAGACGGCTCTACGCGTCAGGTCTATCTTGGTACGGGCGATGGTGCATTCGGGCAGTATCTTGCCGAGCTGGCGACGGCCTCGTTGCACGAACTACCGATCTTCGTGATGGTGGCCAACGACGGGACCTGGGGTTCGAGCCGCAACATCACGCTGCGGTTGTTCAACGGTACGACGGGCGTGGACATGAATCAGAGCCGGTACGATATCGTCGCGCAAGGGCTGGAATGCGATGGCGAGTTTGCGCCGACCCCGGCGGAGGTTGGGCCGGCGTTCGACCGTGCGTTAGCCGCCGTGCGCGAAGGGAAGACGGCCGTGGTCAACGTGCTCGTTGACCGTGCCGCGAGCGGCGATCGCGCGGATCCGCTGGTGCAGATGATCAGCTTTAACCGGCTGCGATTCGGCGGCGTTTAAGCGGCCGGTTTGGCGATGATCTCGGCGGCTGGGAAAGCCTTCGGGATCACGCCGAATTGGGCTGAGACGTCGATGACGGGTTGGATGAGCACCGGGTCCAGCTGCGTTGCGAATTGGGCGCGTTGCATCTTCGCGATCGTGTCGGGCGCGATGTGGGTGTATTTGCCGAGGATCGCGCCGGATGCGGTGAGGTTCTGCGTTTGGTTTCCCCAGACGGCGGCGGTGCGCATCGCGCTGACGAATTTTGCGGCGACGTCGGGGTTCTGCGCGATCCACTCGCGGCGTGCGACCCACGCGCTGATGAGGAAGCGTTTGGCGACACCGTCGTAGGTCGGCGCGAAAAAACGGATGGCCGGTTTTCCGAGTGAGTAGAACGGCTCGGCGATGAAGGCGGCGTCGACCCGGCCTTTCGTGATCGCGTCGGCCATTGACGAGGTTGGGATTTCGACGAATTTTACGGTTTTGGCGTCGCCGCCGTTGTGGTCGATCCAGGACGAGATCGAGAACGACGCGAGCTCGCCAAGGGTTTGGATCGCGATGGTTTTTCCGGTGAGGTCTTTGGCGGTGCGCAGCGGAGAGTTTTGCGCAACGGCGAGGACGCTGGTGGGTAGGGAGCCGTTGTAGAGGCCGCCGGGGGCGAGCGCTACGACGGGCAAGCCGCGGGCGTGTGCGGTGGAGAGCGAGCCGATGCTCGCGACGCCGACGTCGAGCGCGCCACCGGCGACGCCCGCGACGATCGCCCCGCCGCTGGTGATGACTTCCACGGTGACGTCGAGGCCGTTTTGTGCGAAGTAGCCTTGGTCGACGGCAAACCAGGCGGTAGCGTCGGCGTCTACCGGGAGTGTTGCGATGTGCATCGGCGTTCGCGTTTGCGCCGCGGCGATGCTTGGGGCGGCGGCGCATGCCGCGGCGCCGGCGATGATAGAGCGCAGGAGCGCGTCGCGGTTCATGCTGCCGTGGTTGGCGAGATTGGCGGCTGTCCCTCGACTACGCCCCGGAGCCTGCACCGAGCGAAGACGAGGTGGGCTCCGCTCGGGATGACACTCTGCCGCAATCGCGCTTCGGGGGAGGGGGTTCGTTTAATGGTTGATCGAAATCCGGGGCATGCTGACGCAAGAACAAAACGACGCGCTTACCCGGACCTCGGCCGGCACGCCCGGCGGGAAGCTCCTACGGAGTTATTGGCAGCCGGTAGCGCTTTCGACGGAGCTGCCGCCCGGCGGGGTGCCGGTTTCGGTCGACGTGATGGGTGAGGAACTGGTGCTCTTCCGCGACGACCAGGGTCGGCTCGGGCTGCTCGATCGGCATTGCTGTCATCGCGGGACCGACCTGTCGTTCGGGCGGCTCGAGGACGGCGGGTTGCGCTGTCTCTATCATGGCTGGCTGTACGATGTGACGGGCTGCTGCTTGGAGCAGCCGGCTGAGCCCAAGGAGAGCACGTTCAAGACGAAGGTCCGTCAGCGCGCCTATCCGGTCGTGGAAAAAGCCGGTGCGTTCTTTGCCTACATGGGTGAGGGCGAGCCGCCGGAATTTCCCAACTACGATTTTTTCACGTATCCGCACGAGCATCTCCATGCGGCGAAGGTGTTCGTTGACTGCAATTATTTGCAGGCCAACGAAGGGAACTACGATCCGGGGCACGTCGGCTTCTTGCACCGCACGTTTGAAGCGGATCGGCGGCCGGGGCTGAAGTTCGGCAACTTGCATCGCGTCGGCGTGCCGGAGACGGATGAGGCGCTGATCGAGCCGGAAGAGACGCCGCGCCTCGAAACCGAGAACACCGATTTCGGGCTGCGCATCTTCCAGTTACGCTCGGGCGGCGAGGGCCGCAAGTACGTTCGCGTGACGATCTTCGGAATGCCGAACTTCTCGGTGATTGCCGGGCCGCAGGGCGGCGACGGGCATATCGGGATCTGGCACGTGCCGATCGACGACTACACCCATTGGCGGTGGCACTTCGCCTTGCGCCGGGACGCGCCGCTGGATGCGACGAGCCGGGTCGTGAGCAGCCGCAAGAATTCCAACGAGTACGAGTCGGAGTTTCGTTTGCGGCGGAAGAAGGCGAACCGGTACTTGCAAGACCGGAGCACGATGAACCAAAACTACACCGGCATGGGGCCGAACTTCAACACCCACGATGCATTTGCCACCGAAACCCAGGGTCCGATTCAAAACCGGACGCGCGAGCATCTGGCGACGACCGACGTGGCGTTGCTGGCGGCGCGGAAGCTGATGCTCAAGGCGATCGACGACGTGAAGGCGGGACGCGAGCCGCTCGGCGTTTTGCGCGATCCGGCGAAGAACGATTACCGGCTCTTGTGTTCGTTCGACGTGCTGGCCGAGGAGTCGATTCCGAACACCGATCTCGTGCACTTGATTGCCGAGCGCGCCGCCGTCGCGGCCGGTTGATCGTGAGCTTGACGAT
>PLTN01000223.1 GCA_003164495.1 Vulcanimicrobiota bacterium | reverse complement strand
CTTCGTAGGCGCGCGTCATCTCGAATATCTTCTCATAGAAGGCCGCTGAGCTTTCGAGATCGTCTACGACGATCGCAAGATGCCGCAATTTTGCCACGTTTCAACTCCCCGCATTCACTGCGAGCTGATAGCTTAGTTTACTCCTTGAGAGGGCCCTTTCAGGCGCCCCGATAAGGGGCAATGATGCGCATACTCGCGTGGTTCACGATCGTTACAAGTCTGCTGTTCCTGACCGCCCCAATGCCCGCGCGGGCACAGACGAAGCCGCCGCCGTTTCAAATCCTGATCGGCAGCGTCGGTCCGGGCGTGCCGGAATGGCCGCTGTACATCGCTGAAGAGCTCGGCCTCTTCGAGCGCGCCGGCCTCTCGGTCAGCGAACTCACGGCCGGCAACACCCAGAACTGCATCTCCGAGCTCGTGACCGGCGACGCGCCGATCGCCATTCTCGCCTCCGACGTCGTCATTACGGCTGCCGCGCAGAAGTTACCGATCACCTATATCGCGCCGGTGATCACCATACCGACATACTCGCTCGTCGTCGCGCCGACGATCAAGAGCTGGAACGATCTGCGCGGCAAAGTCGTGCTCGTCACGAACAAAGAGGACATCACGGCCATCACCCTGCGCAAGATGGCTGCGGCGCAGAAGCTCGACTGGCTAAAGGACTTCAACATCCTCAACAGCGGNNCAGGGCATGCACATCCTGGCCCGCGGTTCCGATGTACTGCACGATTGGATCTCCAACGGCATCGCCGTCAACCCAACCTGGGCCGCCGCGCATCGCCCGCAACTCGTCGCCTTTCTCCGCGTCTTCCGTGACGCCATTACGTACGGTTACGCCCATCCGGCCGAAGCCACCGCGATCATGTCACGCAAGCTGAAGATCGAACCGGCCGACGCGCAAATCGCCTACAACGCAACCTTCGGCAACAACGGGGTCAGCCGCGACCTGGTGCTCAACCAGAAAGCGCTGCAGAACGTCGCCGACGGCGTCGTCGACATCGGCACGTTGCCGGCCGCGCCGTCATTGTCATCAATTATGGATCTCTCGTTCGTCCGCGATATGCGAGCGGGCGGTAAGTGAAGCCCGCGGCCCTTCCGCACGCGCGTACTGCTTCGGCCACGGCGCAGTAGCCCCGAGCGTACGCGCGGCGTACAGCGGCCAGTAGGGGTCGCGCAGCAGTTCGCGCGCCATGATCACGAGGTCGGCTCGCCCGCTCGCCACGATCGCCTCGGCATCGGCCGGCTCGGTGATCATCCCGACGGCGCCGGTGGCGATACCGGCTTCACGCCGGATGCGTTCCGCAAACGGGAGCTGATAGAGTGGACCGACCGGGATCGTGCCCGGTGGAAGCGGTACGACACCGCCCGAACTCGCGTCGACGAGATCGACCGCCTCGCCACGAAGAATGCGGGAGAGCTCGATCGTTTGCTCGAGGTCCCAACCGCCGGCGGCGTAGTCGGTTGAAGAGAAACGTACGAGCAGCGGTAACCGCTCGGGCCACACCGTGCGAATCGCGCGAACGGTCTCGATGGCGAGGCGCGTACGGTTTTCGAACGATCCTCCCCAGCGGTCGGTTCGCGTATTGACGAGCGGCGACAAGAACTGATGGATCAGATACCCGTGCGCTGCATGAACCTCGATCACTTCGCCGCCGGCATCAAGCGTGCGTTGGGCAGCATTACGGAAGGCCTGAATGATGGCGGCGATTCCGTCCTCTGTTAATGCCTGCGGACGCGGGAAGGAATCATTGAACGGTTCGGTTCCGGGAGCCACCGGAACCCAGCCGCCGTCCTCGGGAGCGACCGCACCATCGCCCTCCCACGTCACTTTCGTGGAGCCTTTCCGGCCGGCATGCGCGAGTTGCGTTCCCCATGCCGCTCCCTGGCTGTTGCAGAAACGCGCGATACGTGAGAGCTGCTCGACGTGTTCGTCTTTCCAAATGCCGAGGTCACTCGGAGAGATCCGGCCCTCGGCCGTGACGGCAATCGCTTCGGTGAGCACCAGCGCCGCGCCACCCACGGCGCGGCTTCCGAGATGGACGACGTGCCAATCGTTCGCGAAACCGTCGACCGATGAATATTCGCACATCGGCGAGACGACGATCCGGTTGCGCAGCGTGACATCGCGCATCGTGTAGGGAGTAAAGAGCACGGACATTGCCGCCTACGACCGGTTATCCGTCAACGCGGTTTCAACCGGCGACCGCCCCGGTCGAGGTTCCCCTTTCGCACTTGAAGAAGATATGTTTCCCCACTTTGTGATGACGACGATACGCGATCCCGGCCGTTTGCACCGATCGCTTGCAGAGTACGTGCGTACCCATGCGACGTCGCAGCCGGATGCACCGGCGCTGGTTACAACTGCGCGCCCCGCGTGCACGTATCGGGAATTGGGCGCGCACCTCGATCGTCTCGGCGCGCGCCTTGCCGAGTGGTCACCGGCCGGGAATTCCGTCATCGCCGTTGCCGCGTCTAGCGGGCCGGATCTTTTCAGCGCGATCGTCGCCGCGATGACCGGCGGGATCTGCGCACCATTCGATCCGAGCCGCCCCCCGGCCGAAATCGACGCGCTTCTTGCCGAAATCAAGCCGGCGCTCGTGTTCGCGGATGATGCCGCGATCCTGCGCCATCGGGACGCCTTTCACCGCAACGGTGTCGGGATCGTTCGGATGAGTACGCCGGCCGATGCTCCCGCCGGTATCTTTGACGTTTTCTTAGACGAGCCGGCTCAGCAGCGGGAGTTCGCCCAGGCGTACGCCGGCGACGTCGCGTTGCTTCTGTGCACCTCAGGGACGACGGCGCTCTCGAAAATCGTGCCGCACACGATGCCGCGCTTGATGCACATCTTCAACGAAGTCGTTGCTACGGTCGATCTGCGATCGACGGATCGATGCCTCAACGGCGCGCCGCTCTACCACGTGCATGCCATCGTGCACGTGATCGGTGCGTCGCTGCTCGCCGGCGCGTGCGTCATTTGGCCCGCGGAAATCAGCGCCGCAGCCCTCGTCGAAGCGCTCAGAACCGAACGCGCCACGTGGTACACGTCGTCGCCGGCCGTGCATCGCGCCATCCTCTCCCACGTGCGCCGGGCCGCTCAACCGGTCGCGCATTCCCTGCGCTTCATTCGATCGTCTTCAGCACCACTCGATGCGCAGGTGGCCGCCGGTCTCGAAACCGCCCTCGGGGTCCCCGTGCTGGAAGGTTACGGTACGACCGAAGCGCCGTCCGCCACCCTCAATCCGCCGCCGCCGCTGGAACACAAACTCGGCTCGGTCGGTCGTGCCATCGGCTGTGAAATCGCGATTTTCGACGGCGAAGTCGGCATTCGCGGTACAAACGTTGCGCCTTCGTATGCGAAGGGTGATCGCCGGCCGATCGCGGATCCCCTGACGGGCTGGTACCTCACCGGCGATGCGGGGCGTATCGATACCGACGGCTATCTCTATATTACCGGACGGCTGAACGAACTCATCAACGTCGGCGGAGTGAAGGTAGCTCCGGGCCACGCCGAGGACGCGCTGCTCAGGCACCCTGCGGTGGCGGATGCCGTAGCGTTTTCGCTGCCGCATCCGACCCTCGGCGAGCACGTTGCCGCGGCGGTCGTGCTGCGTCCGGATGTGCCCGTGACCATGACGGAATTGATCGAGCACGCCGCGCTGCATCTTCCGCGAGCGGCGGTTCCATTCGCGATACATCCGGTTGCGGCAATCGAGCGTGACGCCAGCGGAAAAGTTCGTCGCCGTGAGCTGACGACGACATTCGCTCGCGATCCGCACGTCGTGCAGGCCGATTCGTCACTCACCGCAATAGCGCGCATTTGGGAAGATGTTCTCGAATATGCGCCGGTAGCGCTCGACGAGAACTTTTTTGCGGCCGGCGGTGATTCGCTGCGTGCGATCCGCGTGATGACGCGGATCGAGGCCGACCTCGGCGTCACGCTATCGATGGATCTGCTCCTGTTTGCGCCGACTATTCGTGAGCTCGCGCAGGCGGTGCTCGCTGAAGAGACGACGACGCGCCGCAACCGGATCGTCGCACTGCGAACGACCGGTTCGCGCCCACCGCTGTTCTTCTACGACAGCGACGTCAACAGCGGCGGGTTGTACGCCCGCTTCCTCCTTTCCGCGCTCGATTCGGAGCAACCGGTCTACGTCGTACGGCCGAACGGCGCGCTCGGCGACGAGATCCCCGAAAGCATCGAACTCATGGCCGATGCCGACGCGGCGCTGATCGCAACGGCAGTGCCTTCGCAGGCCTATCGCCTGGCGGGCTTCTGCGCCGGCGGTATCGTCGCGTTCGAGGTGGCGCGCCGTTTGGAATCGGCCGGATATACCGTGGATGTCGTCACGCTCATTTCGAGTTCCGCACCGAATGCGTTGCTGGAGCCGCTGTGGAACCTGACCTCGCGCTTGAGCGGCGTGATCTCGAAACGCGGCCTGACGATTGTTTACAAAGCCGTGCGCAGCCTCGCCAACGCGCTGCGCACACATTCGTCGCCCGCTGACATCTTGATCAAGATGCGCGAATTGCGCCATCCGCCTGCGCCTCAGTCAGCCGCCGATCAAGTTTACAGCGATCGCCTGCTGCACTATTTCCCGAAGCCTACGGCACGATCGATCGACTTGATTTGGGCTTACGATGATACGCCGAGAATATCGGGCGACCCGACGATGGGATGGCGCCACGTCGCACACGTGCGGCGCAGCTTCGTCGCGGGGAACCATATAACCGTACTTACGGAACATCTCGCCGAACTCGGCGGCGTTATGCGACGTATTTTCGACGCCGCGGACCGCACCGGCGTCTAAACAAACGAGGGACGGAGCTCAGCCCGTCGCCGCCTCGCGGGCAATGAGCTCTTCAGCGCGCATCGGCTTCGCGATCGCACCGTAGTGAAGACCGGCCTCAATCACCGGTTGGATCATCTGCGGCGTGAGCTGCTCGGCGAAAATTGCGCGGTGCATCTTCTGCACCGTTGCGTCATCGAGTTTGAGCAGTTTGGCGACCATCGGGGCCGTCTTGTCGCGATTGCGATTGGCCCAAATCGCCGCCTTGTGAAGTGCGGCGGAGAAGCTGCGCACGTCGTCGGAGTGTGCTGCGATATAGCTCTCGGTGGCGACCAGGCAGTCCGTCAGCCAATACGGCGCGATCGCGCCGTAGGCGTCGCCTAAGAGCCGAGCCCCAGTGCTGAGCGCATCGGTCAACGCCGGCTCGTTCAAGATCCCCGCATCGATCCGCTTCGCGGCCAGCGCCGGCCCCATCGCGGAAAAGGTCATCTCGATATACTTCACCGTCGACGAGTCGCCGCCGTTCTGATCGATCCACGCCTCGACGGCGACGTGCGGCGAACCGCCGAGTGCGTTGACCGCGACGGTTTTTCCGTTGAGATCGCGGCCGGTGTGCGCCGAAGAGTCCGTCGGAACCAGGAGCAACGTCGACGCCTGTCCGCGGCGGTAGACCGCCTGCGGTGCGATCACTTTGATCGGAATGCCCTTCGCGCGCGCCTGAACGACCGAGAGCATGTTGCTCCCGGTAACATCGATCTCGCCGCCGAGGAGAGCAGCGATGGAAGCGGAGCCGTTCGAGAGGTACTGGATATCCGTAACGACGTTGGCCCCTTTGAGATAGCCTTGCACGTCGGCTTCGTAGACGAGCGCGCCCGAGTCGCTCGGGCTCGTCGCGAATTTGAGCGTGGTCGCCGCGCTCGCGCGCAGCGGAAACGATGCGGTCAGAGCGGCACCGGCGAGCAGTGCGGAACGGCGATTCATCGCGCTCCCTTCGCTTCGGGAAAGCTAAAGCCCACCTCCCGAAACCGGCTCAAGCAAGGGACGTTTTCGCTAATCGTCGCTGTCCCCAACGCGGTGAGAGCGCGACGAAAGCGATCGTGATGATACCGTAGATGACCGAGCCTGCAGCGATGACGCCGAAGAGCGTGTTGAGGCCGGCCGAATAGTGCATGACGGCGAGCCAGCCGAGTCCGGCGCTCACCAAAAGGCGAGCGGTTCCGGCGAGGAACGGCCACGCAATGCGGCCCGCTCCCTGACATGCAAAGTACAGGACAAAACCGGCGCCGAACACCGTGTAGAACGGGGCCACGATTCGCAAGTAGAGCGTGCCCGTGCCGGCGACGGCGGGGTCGTGCGTGAAGAGTCCGAGCCACGCCTGCGGGAAGACCGCGGCCACAGCGCCGATGATTCCCGTCAAGAGGAAGCCGGCGGCAGCGCCAACCCACGCGATGCGGCGCGCACGCGCAGCCTTCCCGGCACCGACGTTGGTGCCGACCATCGTCAGGACGGCCGCGCCGATTCCGAAGAGCAGCGGCACGAGCAGATAATCCAGGCGCGAGGCGATGCCGTATCCGGCAAGTGCTGCCGTACCGAACGAGCCTGCGGCACCCGTCAGGAGAACTACCGTGATGTTCGTTTGCAGCGTGCCGACCGCAGCCAACAAGCCGACGCCCAAGATCAAACGAAACAGCCGCAACTCTAGCGGCGCGATGCGCAATAGCAGCGTTGCGCGGCCGGAGGCGAGATAGGCGACCAAGACGATGCCGGCAACGACGTAGTACGTGCACACGGCAATGCCCGCGCCGGCGACGCCCATGCGCGGCAACGGCCCGAAGCCGAAAATAAAGGCCGGCGACAACGGGATCAAGATCGCCGCGCCACCGAGCGTAACGAGCGCGGGAACTTTTACGTCGCCCGCTCCGCGCAGAGCGGACGCGATCAGGTTCACGAGCCAAATCGGAACCGCACCGGCGAAGAGAAACGCCGAGTACGTTAACGCGGCAGTGAGAATGGCGCCGTGGCCGCCGAGGCTCCGGTAGAGGTCCGGCCCGAAGATCAGTGCGCCGGCGGTGAACAGTAGCCCCAAGCCCACCGCGAGCACGATCGCGTGCAGCAGCAGCGCGTCGGCCGCTTTTTGCCGCCCGGCTCCGATTTCACGCGCGACCGCGGAGGACACGCCGCCGCCGATGCCGCCGTTGGACATCATCGTCATCAGCATGACGACCGGGAAGACGAGCGAGACGCCCGCAATCGCGGTCGTTCCGAGGAAGCTGACGTAGAAGGTTTCGGCGACGGAGACGAGGGTTTGCACGACGAGAACGGACACCGTCGGCAACGCCAGCCGGAACATGGTCGGCACGATCGGCCCGTGTTCCATCGCATGCCGCATGCGAGCCTTGGCATCGTTTGCATGGGCGGCTTTCTCGGCCGCCGGCATCTCGGGTTGGGGAGTTGGAGCAGTGGCCTGCATCGCATGTCTTTCGGGTTGATTTAGCTGTATATACATGCTATCATAGGTGTCAATCATGCCGAAAGTCACTGCAGCTACTGATAATCTCTCCACGCGAGAACTCCGTAATTGCACGTGTTCCCGACTGCGACGGGCCGGGAGGCAGGTAACCCAGCTCTACGACCAGGCACTCGAACCCGCGGGCTTGACGATCGGCCAGTTCGGCCTCCTCGCCCATCTCGCCACCGCCGGCACCAGCGAGGGCGGCGGAATCGCGATCGGCACGTTAGCCCATGCGCGCGGTATGGATCCGACGACGCTCACGCGCAACCTCAAACCGCTGGTCGCCGAAGGATGGGTTGTGAACGCTCGCGATCCGCGCGATCGCCGCGTGCGGGCGGTGGCGATAACATCGGACGGTCGCAAGAAATTTCTGGACGCAGCTCCACTGTGGCAACGTGCAGAAGCTCAGATGGAGACGCTGCTCGGCCCGGAAACGCTCGCGGCCTTGAACGCGCTGCTTGAGGTATCGATCGGCAAGATTGCGGCGTAATGCGACGTACCTTATTCGAACATCAAAGCTCGGATAAATTCTGGTCACGATGTCGACTCTCGATAAGAAACCCGGCGACCAACAGGGGCAAGAATCGTTCGGTGTACCCGGAAACGCGCGTCGATCGATACTGGGGAGCGACGGTCCGGCGAAGACAGCAACCCGGGGAAGCCGCACACCCGTAACGTTCGGAGTCCCTAGCAGGCGCCCTCTGTGTTACCGGGTCTAGGAATGCGGTTCGATGACGACGACGTACGAATAGGAGTCGTGAATTTGCTGCAGGTCCGCAAGCCGATCGAGGACCACCCGCGTCAAAATCATCGGGGCACCCAAGAGCAGCGTCGATGTGTCCGAGACGCAAATGTCTTGCGCAAGGATCGAATTCGGTTTAACGCTTTCAAGCGCAACCCGGTGCGCGACCGCCACAGGCTCGGCCGACGCCGCTGCTCGAGCCGGTGAATGCCGCGGTATCACGGCGGCCGTCACGGCGAAGGCGTCCTCTGAAACTTGCAGTGGTTTCGTCGGCGGCGCCTGATCGACGGGCGCGGGTGACGCGGCGAGCACGCCATGCCCTCCGTTGACGGCCGCGTAGTGCGCGACGGTCGCGATGGGGCGCGTGTTTTCGAGGACGCGCAGGATCCGATCGATGAGGGACTTGCGCTCGACCGGCTTCAGCACGAAGGCATCGGCATCGAGCGCCATCGCTTCGGCGACAAATTCGGCTTCTCCATGCGCCGTCAACAGCAGAACCGGTGTGTTTCGTTTTAGGCCGCCGGCACCGGTGCGAATCGCGCGCAGTAAATCGATGCCGTTCACGGGGCGCATGTTGATATCGCTGATGACGGCGTCAAAGGTCATGTCGTACGAGGCGATTGCGGCCATCGCTTGGCCTCCATCGGCTGCTTCCACCACGGTCGCCGCACCGGCTCGCTTCAAAAAGCGCGCCACCAGCGTGCGGATGAATCCTTCATCGTCGACAACGAGAAAGTGCCGGTTCGCTAAAGACGCTTCCGTGTTCATTGCTGATCGCTCTCTACGGCGCCGGATGACACCAATCCGAAGGTGGTCTTGAGATCGCGCAACCGCGCTTCCAAGTCGTTCAAATCGTCCGCAGCATTGCCGAAATTGCGGGCCAGCGCATCGGCCTCCAGGGCGGCCCACGATTCTGCCAACGGACCCGCGCAAACGTTCATCGCCGAGCCTTTGCCGGCGTGGCTGACTTCCTTCAGCTCGAGCAGGTCGTGACGTTCCAGCGCCGCACGCGCTCGGAGTAACGTGGGATCGGCGGTTGCGAGGTACTCGACCACGATCGACCGCAGTTCGGCTTCGTCATCCTCGCCGACCAATTTCGCAAGCGCTTGGAAGTCGACCGTTTCACCTTTCAGCGGGGCGGCGGCGAGCATCGGCCCGACAACTTTCGGTGCGCCTGGGCCAAGTAACTCACCGATCTTCTCCGAGAGTTGGGCCAGACTTGCCGGCTTGACCACGTACGCATCCATCCCCGCCGAAAAGCAAAATTCCGCTTCGCCTTTGAGTGCGTTCGCGGTAAATGCCAAGATTGAAAGATGGGCGTCCTGCCCTGCCTCGTTACGTCGAATCATCCGAGTCAGTTCGAAGCCGTTCACGTTCGGCATATGGCAGTCCGTGATGAGCAAATCGAACTCGCCGGAGAGATAGGCATCGTAGGCCTGCTGACCATCGTTAACGATCAGCGGCTCGATGCTCAGTTGCGCAAGTTGACGCCGGATGACGTTCCGTCCGGAAGGTTGGTCTTCGGCAACGAGGACGCGCGCCGTCGGAAACGTCATCAGCGTCATCGTACCGTTGGTGCCGAAGGTGGCGGGGGATTCGCTACTTTGATCGTCGGCAATGTCGACGGCGAGTTCGACGATAAATGTCGCACCCTCACCGGGCTCGGACTCAATGCTAATGCCTCCGCCCATCGCTTCCGCGAGACGATGGCAAATGGAGAGACCCAAGCCCGTCCCTCCAAAGCGTCGACTGGTCGATTCGTCGCCTTGCGCAAATGGCGTGAAGAGCTTTTGCTGCATCTCGCGCGGGATGCCGATCCCGGTATCGGTCACGGCGAGGCGCAAGGTAACGCGATCCTCAGCAAGCGCCGAATGACTCAACCTTACGGTCACCCCGCCGCGTTCGGTGAATTTCAGGGCATTGCCGATCAGGTTGAAGAGAATCTGGCGGAACCGATACGGATCGCCGTAGCACCAAGGGATAGCGTCGCCGATCGCCGCTTCGAGTTTGAGGTTCTTCTTATTCGCGAGCAGGGTCAGCGTTTGGACGACCGTTTCGACGACGGCCGCGGGCGCATATGGCGCACGCTCCAGTTGGAGCATCCCGGCCTCGATCTTCGAAAAGTCGAGGATGTCGTCGATCACGCGGAGCAGGCCGCTCCCGGAATCCCGGATCAGCGCCAGCATCTGCAATTGCTCGCTGTCGAGCCGCGTCAGTTCGAGCAGTTCGGTCATGCCCGCAATCGCGTTCATCGGGGTACGAATTTCATGGCTCATGGCGGCGAGAAACGCGGACTTGGCGCGATTCGACTCCTCGGCCGCGAACTGCATCGCGTTCGTGCGCGCAAGTTCGATGAGGGCTTCGTCGCGAGCGACATCGTCGCGCTCGATCGTGCGCTCGGCCAGGCGTTGCTTGAGTTCCGCATTCGTGCGCGCCAGCTCCGTGAGCGCTTCGTCACGGGCGACGTCGTCGCGTTCGATCGTGCGCTCCGCCAGGCGTTGTTTGAGTTCCGCGTTGGTGCGCGCCAGCTCCGTGAGCGCTTCGTCACGGGCGACGTCGTCGCGTTCGATCGTGCGCTCTGCAAGGCGTTGCTTGAGTTCCGCGTTGGTGCGGGCCAGCTCGGTGAGCGCCTCGTCGCGGGCGACGTCGTCGCGTTCAATCGTGCGCTCGGCGAGGCGGCGTTCAAGGTCGACGTTGGCTCGTGCGAGCTCAGCGAGTGCCTGCCCGAGACTTTCCGGTTCCTCGGCCAGTGCCGGCAGAGCCGCTTTGGGGTCTTTCGGTTTTTTCGTCACGTGATGTCGCAGGTACCCGGAAACTTGCCTGCCCAACCCACAAATCAAGCGAGCGGCATTTACGGTGGTTTCCAGTTACTAGATCGAGCGCAGCCCGTCCCGGGCCCGCGCGGACACGTGCCGCACGACTGGCAAGCGCACCTCAACCCGTAGGCCGGTTCAGTGGTGCAGCGCGAGGATGCCGATGACGGCTTCGATGGCGATGAGTACGATGATCACGATTTCGAGGAACTCGCTGCGCGCGTATTGCGCTTGGTCTTGGAAGACTCGATAGATCTCAGACACGCTCCGTAATTTCGCATCAATTTGGCCTTGCCAGTCCGCAAGCCCAAGACGTCCGGCCGCCGCACGATAGAGCCGGGCGTAGTACGCATCACCGATCACTTTCAGGGCGTTGGCGGTGCGGTCCGTCAGCTCGAGAATGTCGACGAGCAGGAAGCGCACTCGGTCCGCACGTTCCGCAGGCTCTCTTCCGCGTAGGTGTCGTCGTTCGCGGCGACCGGGCTGCAGCGCGTAAATCGCATCGAGCTCGTCATCGAGCCGTGCATCGTAGGTCCGAAACTCAACGAGCTGCGCGTTCGCATACTCGAGAATATCGATGATTGCCTCTGCCCCATCGGGCCGGTCGTATACGAACGCGGCGTCCCATTGGACGACAACCAGATCGTCGGAAAAATAAGAAAGCGCGACGCGTAACGCCTCGTCTTGTTGGCGCGCCTCGAGCGACTGAACCTCAAAGAGCAATAGCTTCGCAAGGTCGCTGGCGAACCGATTCGTGAGTTGGTGCGCGTCGATTTCCGGCACGAAGCGGGCCACGTCGAACACGAAGTAATCTTCGACGAGCACCTTATGTGGCTCAACCAAGGCCGCTCGAATTTCCGTCAGGACGTCTTCGAGTATCGCCCGGGCGAGGGTTTCAAAACGCTTGTCTCCGCGGAGTTGCCGCCCGAGGTCCGCGAAGCCGCTCCACTCGCCTTCATACCGCACGCTGATCCGGATCGAGACGACGCCGAAGTCGAAGATTTTTGCCCGGACGCTGGCGCTGTATTCTTCAAGGTCGGGTAGGCGCACGATAAGGGGCGCGACCGGATATTGAATGAACTCGGAGCTCGCTTCACGTCGAAGCTGAAGCGGCGCGCGGGTAACGCCCTCTCCGCGAACGGTTTGCAGCAAACCCAAGTCAATGGTATCCGCCACATCGTACACAAAAAATGCGCGGAATGCTGCTTGGCCGATACCCGGTAATGTGGCGTCCATCTTTGTTGTCGGAAGGGCTTGAGGAAGCAGGCCCAGGTTCCTGCCGCCTAGTCACGGCGGGGGCGGCGCAGCGTAAACGTTTCAAACGGCGCGAGCTCGCCGTTGCTGCCGACGACATCGTAATAGGTGACCGCGATCGTGGTGTAACCGCCGGGGCGCGTTCCCGGATCGAGATGGAATGCGGCGAAGCCGTACGCGTGCGCCGCGTTCCGAACGGCCGACCAGGGTGCGTCCTCTTTTACGTAGACCGGCGCGCGCTTCCCGGTAACCGGATCCGGCGTTGGAGCGACGGCGGTGATCACGCGGCAGGCCGGGGGATTGAAGAACAACTGATTCGACGGGAGCGACGTTCCGCCGCCGCCGATGACCATGTGCACGGTGCCTTTGGTCGTATCGATCACGTCGGTTGCGGTCGCAGCCGGAATCGGGGTCAGCGTTTCGTTTGCTTGTCGCCCGCGTATCGGATGCGAGCGTTCGTAGTGGTGCTCGTGCCCGCACACCACGAGATCGACCCCGTAGCGATCGAACAGCGGCAACCACTCTTCGCGAATTCCGAGGTCGGCGCCGTTGAACTGGTCGACGCTGGAGATCGCGACCTGATGCATGCAAACCACGATCCAGTCGATGTGACGGTCGCTGCGCGCCGCGGCCAATTCACGCTCCAGCCAGGCTTTCTGCGCTCCGGCCGAATAACCGTGCACGTACGAATTGCCGCCGTCCTGGTAGCAGACGTCGTCATTTGCGATGCTGATGACGCGCATCGAGCCGGCCGTGAACGCATACCACAGTCCGCGCGTCACATCCGTCTGCCCGGCCGCCGCGGGCAGCGAGAAGTACGTCTGATAGGCGCGATAACCGATCGGCCCGTTGCCCAGTTCGTTCTCGTGATTGCCGGGCGACGGCATCCACGGCCGGTTCCGTGCGCTGCGGCTATTGTTGGTCCAGAAATCCCACCACGTGCGCACGCGATCGTCGGCGAGGTTGGCGTAACAGAGATCGCCGTTGAAGAGATGAAACGCCGGCCGCAGTCGCTCGACACCAAGGGTGGTATCGCTACCGGCCGGGCCGCCCAGATTGTCGTTGACGTACGGCGGATTGGGAATCGCGATGCCGGAGGGCGGAACGTAACGCTTACCGAGTGTCGGCGTGCCCTGATCGCCGAAACTCGTGAACGTCAACGGCACGCGGCCGCGCCGGATGGTTCGAAACGTCCCGAACTCCGGCTCAGCGCCATCGTGCAGCGCCGCATAGAGATAGGCGGATCCCGGTTGCAAACCCGTCAGCTTGGCGTGATATGCATAGACGGTCCGGCCACTCTTTGCGTCGACGTAGGTCGTCTCTTCGGCAGTAGCGGTTCGCTCGAGCGTGCCGTTGAGACGGCCGAGCAGGACGCGCGGGCGCCGCACGGCTTGCAGCGTATGCCAGGACACGACCATTTCCGAAGCGGCATCCGCACCAAACTGCAAGTGCAGCCCATGCACGGGCGGCGCCGTCCGCGGAGCGGATGTTCCGCGATCGGCGACCGCAGCCTCCGCTTCTTCGGTGCTACCGAGCGACGCCGCAACCACGGTAATACCGGCTGCGGCGAGCAGTTTACGTCGGCTGAGATCCAAGCCTAGTTGATCTTCCGAATCTGGGCGTCGCTCAGGGCGCGCACAAATTCCGGCAGCGTCGCGAAATGGAGCGGGTCCAGCAGTTTCTGGTCGTTGCCGTGCCCGTCGTCGATCGTCCACAGGAGAAAATCGCGTAGCGCGGCGGCCGTCGCCGGGTCGGGCTGTTTGGCCGCCACGATCGCGTACTCGTAGTTGACCAAGGGATAGGACTCCGCGCCGGGAGCGAAGACGAGGCTCAAACGCTCGTCCTTCGGCGTGCGCGAATCGAGGGCGGCGGCAGCAACGCGCACGTTGCGGGGGTTCGGTGACACGAAATTGTCGGTTTGGTTTTTCAGCATTGCCGTACCGAGATGCGCTGACGCGACCTGGCCAAAGAAACTGCCGCCCACATATGCGATCCCATAAGGCGTAGCGGCCAGCATCTTCACCATACCGTCGTTGCCCGTCGCGCCCTTCGCGCTGGGAATGGCGGGCCAGGCAACGTCGGTCCCGAAGCTCGGACCGTCTTCCCACGAGTCGGTCGAGAACGTCAGGTACTGGCTGAAGATGAACGAATCGCCGGAGCTGTCGTTGCGGTGGATCGCAACGATGCCGTGATGCGGGAGCTTCACACCGGGATTCATTGCGACGATCGCCGGGGCGTCCCACGACCGCACGGAGCCCGTGTAGATGCCCGCAAGTGTCGGACCGTCGAGCTTCAGCGAGGTGAGATTGAGGCCGGGCACGTTGTAGGCGATCAATTGCGACGAGATCGCGAGCGGAATGTTCAGCATGCCCGGGTTGGCGGTCATTTGGTCGTCGGTCATATACGCATCGGACGCGCCGAATTGCACCGCTCCGACGATGGCCTGTTTGATGCCGGTGCCCGAACCCGTTGCTGCGATCGTGATGCGCACCCCGGGTGACGTGTCGCGATACTGCTGCATCCACGTGTTGAGGAGCGGATACATCAATGTTGACCCGGTAGCCTTGAGCGTCACCGCCCCGGCGGCGGGTGCAACGATGGCCGCAACAGCCACGAAACTTGCAATGATGCTGACCGCTTTCAGTCGCTTCACGACGGCACCGCAACGGCGTTCGCCGGTACGTTCGGGGCCAGGGGTTCGGTTCCGATCGTGTCGAGGTTGACCCCGGTCGTTTCGATGCGGTAGGCCCACGTCACCCACGCCCCGAGGAGCGAGGTTGCAACGAGTATCAGCAGCAGCGCTTGTTGGCCGATCCCCTTGAGCAAGATCGGGAACATGAAGGCCGTGAGCACGGCGCCGACCTTTGCAAAGGCTGCGGCGAAGCCCGCGCCTGAACCGCGAATGGCAGTTGGGAAGACTTCCCCTGCGAGCAAGTACGTTTGCGCGTTCGGCCCGAGATCGGTCATGAAATTGAAGAGCATCACGCCCGCGAAGATCAAGAAGATCTTGCCGAAGCCGTCGGCATACACCGAGCACGATGCGACGAGCAGCCCCAGCGCGCAGCCGGCAAAGCCGAACACCTGCAACCTGATGCGGCCCATGCGGTCCGCGAGGATGACTGCAAACGTGATCCCGACCAGCAGCATCGAGGTGATGAGAGCGCTGCCCTTGGCCGCCAGGATGTCTTTGGTGATGATATCGCTCGTGCTGCGGACGTGATCCGGTGCGCCGCCGAACGCGGCCGCAAGCAGCGTCGGCGTGAAGATGCCGATACCGTAGGTGCTCAGATCTTGCAAAAACCACGGCACCGAGGCCAAGATCGTGGCGCGCATATTTCGCCGGTTGAAGAGCGCGCCGTAGTTCGGCTTCTCCGAGTGCGTTTCAACGCGCTCGAGCTTGATTTCTTTCGGGAATTGCGGGTTGCGCCGCAGCAGCCGTCGCGCCATCGCTTCGGCCTTTTCGTGATGGCCGCGGACGAAGAGCCACGACGCGCTCTCCGTAATGTAGAACCGCCAGACCGTGACGATGAGTCCCGGAAGCAGCGCAGTGGCAAACATCCAGTGCCACGCATCGAGCGCCGGGTCGGCCTGTAAAACCAGCCACCCCACCCCGGTGCCGACCAGCGCGCCGACCGCCTGAAACGCGAACGCCGCGATCACCAACTGGCCGCGCTTCGCGCTCGGCGTGCTCTCGGAGATGATCATGTGCGCCGTCGGATAGTCGCAGCCCAGCGCGACGCCGGTGAAGAACAGACAGATCACCAGCGGCCAGTAGCCCGGCACCACCGTTAGGATCGCCAGGAACACCATGAAAATCAACATCTCGACCACGAACATGCGTTTGCGGCCGAAGATGTCGGAGAGGCCGCCAAGCGAGATCGCACCGATCAGGATGCCGAAGAGGGTCGCGGCGCCGACGATGCCGCCCTGTCCCGCGTCGAGGTGAAATTGGCGCGAGATCAGCGGCAGCGCAATGCCCGTCATGAAAACGACGAGCCCCTCGAAGAATTTCCCTGCAGCTGCCAGCGACCAGATCAGCCACTGCATCCCCGTCATCGGCGTCGACGCGATCGGCGTGCCGTCCGGCCACGTCGGTCGCATATCAATATAGTCTTGAACCGTACGTGCTCGCGGCGCGTCGGTCGCTTGCCCATTACTCATCAGCAGTATGGTGCCACACGGCGCCGGTCGGCGTCGTTTAACGGCACATTAATAGCCACCACCCGGCTCGACTTCGTTCGAGATCATGGCGGCCTCCTGAAAATGATGCGCTAG
>PLTN01000027.1:1175-3574 GCA_003164495.1 Vulcanimicrobiota bacterium | reverse complement strand
GGCGACGGCTACGTGGGGATGAACATCATCCCGCGGTTTCCGGGCCGTCAGGGCGGTTTCGATCACTTCGGCATCCAGGTCGACGACGTCGACGTCGTGCGCGAACGGGTGGCCAAGAGCCACCCCTCGATCGAGATCATTCAGCGCCCGAGTAATCGCCCGTTTGCCGCCTTCGGCATGTACGACCCGGCCGGCAATTACTTCGACCTCTCGGCGAAGGGCCTCAAGAACCGCGACGGCATCTACGAGAAACCGGCTTGGGAGCAAGACCGCGTCTTCACGCACTTTGCGGTCCGGGCGCTCGAGCCCGAACGGCTCGCAACGTTCTATCGCGACATCTTCGAATTGGAAGCGACGCAAGACGGTACCACCTACCGGCTTTCCGACGGCCGTATCACCTTCGTGATCATCCCGTGGCGAATCTCCGATTTCTTTGGGTCGGGTATCGAGAAGCCGGCGCTCGATCATCTGGGTTTTTCGGTCGGGAGCATGGCGGAATTCAAGGCGGATCTGGCCGAGATGACGTCGCGCAATCCGTCGATGATCCCTAAAGCCCTGGGGGCGGGCGACGAGGGAAAAGTTCGCCTCGCCCTGTTCGAACGTACCAACCTCGGCGATTACTATATGTCCGACCTCGACGGCGTCCTCATCGCGGTCAGCGAACGGCCGGCTGCATGAAGCGTGCCTTGCGGATCGCATGCGCTGCGCTGCTGCTCGTTCTGCCCGGGACGCTCGCGTGGGCGCAGACGGGCGACGAAATCGCCGTTGCCACGCCGCCGATCGATTCGTCGGGCGAAGTCTTCTACGCCGCCGACATGGGCTTTTTCGCCAAGGCCGGCCTCAACGTGAAGATCGTGCCGATGAACAATGCGGGCGCGATCGCGCCGGCCGTCGTTTCGGGTACGGTGGCGATCGGCGGATTGACGGTTCCGGCCGTTGCCCTGGCTCGCGAGAAGAACGTGCCGATTACGATCGTTGCGCCCGGTTCGGTGTACTCGACCGCGGCGCCGACGTCCGGGATCGTCGTGCTCAAAACCTCGGCGTTGCGCAAGGCCGCCGATCTGAACGGCAAGACCATCGGTACGCGCGACATCTCGAACATGAGCTACTACGGGTCGAACGAGTGGATCGACAAGAACGGCGGCGATTCCAAATCGATCAAGTGGGTCGAGATCAACGACAACGTCGCCGTCGCCGCAATGCAACAGGGACGTATCGATGCCGCTTCGCTCAGCGAACCCGGGCTCGACGACGCCGTTCACGGCGCCGCGCGCATGCTGGGGCCGGTGTATGATGCGGTCGGCGACAAGTTCCTCATCGCGGTGTTTTTCACGACCGAGGCCTACGCCAACGCGCATCCGGACGTGATGCGCAAATTCGCCGCCGCGATCATCGAAGCGGGAAAGTGGGCCAACAAAAACCACGCCGCCAGCGCGAAGATCCTCGAGAAGTACGCCGGCATTCCGATCCCGCCGAATTATACCCGCGTGACGTACGCCGAGCGGCTACGCGCGGCCGACGCACAGCCGGTCCTCGATATGCTCGCGACGTACGGCGTGATCAAACCCAACCCGCGCGCTGCCGATCTCTTTTCGCCGACCGTCTACGCGCCGTAACGGGGCTGGCTCAAGAAGCCGTGCATGGCGTGCCAGAAGAGCTGGCGATTGATGCCCCACACCACCGAGTGCGCCATCCCCGGTAACACCGCGAAGGCCCGGTCGCCGTTCGGCAAGTTTTGGTAGAACGCCAGCAGGTCTTCCATCGTCGCGATGCCGTCGTACTCACCACGCAGCATGAGCACGGGATTGGACAGCTTGGCCGGGTCGACCGTCGGCAAATTAGCGACCATATCCAGATAGGTTCCGGTCGGAACTTCCGCGCCGTACCGCAGCTCGACTTTGCCGATGGCAACCGGTACGCGCGGATCGGCCGTTCCGGTCTTGTCGCGCGTGAAGATGCTGTTGATATCCGCCTGCGTGCGCGGCCGGCGATTGTGGGCTTTGTAGTATTCGAGATCCTTGGCCCGCGTTTGGAGCGTCGGCGAACCGGCACCCGTATACGTGTAGGCCGAAAGGACGAGACGGTCCAAGCGGTCGGGATTACGGGCCGCAAAGAGCGCCGCGCGAAGCGCACCGGAGGACTCGCCGAAGAGATGATATTTGGTCGCGCCCGTCTCGCGCCCGACCACGCCCGCTAAGGCCAGGAGATCGTCGGCGCCGCTCGAGATGTTCGAGCTCGAGTCCGTTCGCGAGGACCGGCCGTAGTTTTCGAAATCGACGCTCCACACGTCGTAGCCGAGCCGGGAGAACACGTCCATTACCGAGTACTCGCCGGCGCCGGGAACCACGAGATCGTACGTTGCTTGCGCGGCGATGGAGGAACCGTGCGCGAGGATCAGT
>PLTN01000027.1:0-1115 GCA_003164495.1 Vulcanimicrobiota bacterium | reverse complement strand
CCGGGTGAGATGTCGCGCACCGATGGCGATCCGAGTTGTGGCGCCGGTACATGTTCCTCGCCAACCTCGGCGATTTCGAGCACGTGCGCGACGTGATCGCCGCAGTCGAAGCGTTCGAGCACGCGCCCTGCGAGCCAATCGCAGCCGTCGAGAATCGGCGTTCCGGCCGGTCCCGCACGCCACGCGCAGCGTTCGAATTTTTCGTTCGGCGCAATCGTATCTTCGGTCTCGCCGCCGAAGAGTTGCGCGAGCGCATGCTGATCGTCGCGCAGAAGATGTATTGCGAGCCATTCCGCGCGTACGGCGACGCCGTACGTATGGTTCGTTTTCGAGATGCAGACGAGCCAGCGCCGCGGCGCGATGCTGCACTGCGTGTGGAAGCCGACCAGACATCCGCTGCGTTCGCGTCCGTCGAATGCGGTCACGATCGTCATCGGAAAATCCAGCGAGAGGCATTGGCGCGCGAACGGATCGGCGCTCATGTGAGAGCGTTCTCCGCCGGACGGCGCGGGCGCATGCGCACGATCGGGCCGGAGGTGTGCGTCGCCGGATCGTTCGTGCACCCGTCGGCAACCAACTCGACGACGATTGCGCCGACTTCGCCCGCCGTGATCCAGTGCGGGGCGGAGAGGTGTTCGGAATCGCGCGTGCGCACCGGTCCGTCGACCACGAGCTCGAGGATGTCGACCTTGGCGTTTTCGACTTCGAGCCGCAGCGCGCGCGTCAGCATCAGTTGCGCCGCCGCGGCGATCGACACCAGGCTCGAACCGCGCACCGGATGGTAGGCCGCGCCGCCGCCGATTCCGATGTAGCGTCCGCCCGCGGGTTGCGCGCACAGCACCGGCACAAAGGCGTGGGCGAACACGTAGTGGGTGCGCAGCATCTCATCCATCACCGTGTCCCAGGTTTGCGGTCCGGAGCCGAGCAGATCGCCTTCCCACCAGCCGCCGAGCGAGGGGATGAGAACGTCGAGCGGACCGTACTCCCGCGCGATCCGGTCGCGCAGGGCGGCCGCGCCGTGGGGCGTTCCGATCTCGGCGGTGAGCGTCACGAGCGCGTCGGGAGCGGTTCCGTCGCCGGACGCGTCGCGGCGGAGGCGCTCGAGCCGGGCCGAG
>PLTN01000070.1 GCA_003164495.1 Vulcanimicrobiota bacterium | reverse complement strand
CGACCTCGGGCCGCCCGCCGACCACACCGTGGGGTCAGATGACGATGGGCAAAAAGACGCGCCGTAACAAACGCACGGCCGGCATGATCGTCCGCAAGCGGAAGGGCAAGTAGTATGGGACGTTCGCTCAAGAAGGGCCCGTTCGTCGCGGACCATCTGCTCGCCAAAGTCGAGAAGATGAATTCCACGCGCGAGAAAAAGGTCATCAAGACCTGGTCGCGTTCGTCGACGATCGTGCCGCAGATGGTCGGTCACACGATCAGCGTGCACAACGGCAAGGCGCACATCCCGGTGTTCATCACCGAGAACATGGTCGGGCACAAGCTCGGCGAGTTCTCGCCGACGCGCATCTTCAAGGGACACGCCGGCGATAAAGCGGCGGTGAAAGCATGACCGCCGTAGCCGAACGCCCGCAAGTTGCGGTCGCGCACCTCAAGTTCGCCCGCATGGGACCGCGCAAACTCCGCCGCGTCGCCGACGCGATCCGCGGCAAGTCCGTGCGCGAAGCGCTCGTGCTGCTGCAGTTCGCCGGCGTGTTCGCGTCCGAACCGCTCGAGAAGCTGCTTAAATCGGCCGTTGCCAACGCCGAGAACAATCACAACATGTCGAGCGACGGTCTCTTCATCACGAAGATCACCGTCGACGGCGGACCGGGCGGCGGGATCACCAAGCGCCTGGATCCGCGCGCCCAAGGTCGCGCGAACTTCAAGCGCAAGCGCATGTCGCACGTGACGATCGCCGTCGGCGCAACGCCGCCCAATCATCAGCCGCGTCAGCGCGCCGGTGCTTCGATCCAGCTCTCGACCGTCGAATCGCGCCGCACGCAAGTCGCGTCGGCGAAGCCGACCACATCGCGCAAGAAGAAGGCCGCCGAACCGTCTGCGCAGTCGCAGATAGAGCCGCCCTTGGGAGCCACTGAATAATGGGACAAAAGATCCATCCGGTCGGGCTCCGTCTCGGCATCACGCGCACGTGGGACAGCCGCTGGTTCGAGAAAAAGAACTATCAGGCGTGGCTCCATGAAGATGTCGCGATTCGCAAGTATTTCGGGCGCATGACGCGTGCCGCCGCGATCTCCAAAGTCGAGATCGAGCGCCGCGCCAATCAAGCGCGCGTGATCGTGCACACCGGCAAGCCGGGTATCATCATCGGCAAGCGCGGCGTCGGCATCGACGAGATCCGCCGCAACCTCGAGAAGCTCACCGGCAAACAAATCCAGGTGAACGTCGTCGAGATCAAGGTGCCCGAGCTCGATGCCCGCCTCGTCGGTCAGAACATCGTCGACCAGCTCGAAAAGCGCATCGCGTTCCGTCGCGCCATGAAGCAAGGCATCATGCGCACGATGAAGGCCGGCGCGCGCGGCGTGAAAGTCCAAGTTTCGGGCCGCCTCGGCGGTGCGGAAATCGCCCGTACCGAGCGCAACCACGACGGTAAGGTGCCGTTGCATACGCTGCGCGCCGACATCGATTACGCGCACGTCGAAGCGTTCACGACCTTCGGCCGCATCGGCGTGAAAGTCTGGATCTACAAGGGCGAAGTGCTGCCGGATCAACCGCGCGGCGAACGTCTTACCCCCGGCGCCGAGCGCCCGCAGTTCCGCGAGAACCGTCGCGGCACGCGCGGCGGTCGCGGTCGCGGACCGGGCGCCGATCGTCCGGCACGTGCCGGCGGCCTCGATACGGATGCCGCGATGCAAACCGCGACGGCCGACGGTCAGTCGGTCGACTCGGTCATCGACGGCGCGCCGTCCGAAGCCGGCAACCATCCGACCGGCGAGCACGGCGGAGCCGCGACGCACATCGTCGCGGCCGAGCACGGTCATGGCGTCACGGCGGAAACCTCGGTGGTCGAGCCCGCGACGCAAGCCACCGTCGATGCCGCGGAACGCCCCGGCGCCCCGAGCGAAAATCCGGAAGTCCCTGAGGTGAACTCCTAATGTTGACACCAAAGCGCGTCAAATGGCGCCGTCAGCATCGCGGCCGCATGCGCGGCAAGGCGCTCGTCGGCAACACGCTGACGTTCGGCGAATACGGTCTGCAAGCGCTCGAACCGGTGTGGATGACCAACCGGCAGATCGAAGCGGCGCGTATCGCGATGACCCGCCACATCAAGCGCGGCGGCAAGGTCTGGATNNGAAGTCCGCATGGGTTCCGGTAAGGGTAATCCCGAGTTCTGGGTCGCCGTCGTGCGCCCGGGCCGGATCATGTTCGAACTGGCCGGCGTGGACGAAAAGGTCGCGCGTGAGGCGTTGCGCCTCGCCGCCAACAAGCTGCCGATCGCGACCAAGGTCGTGACCCGTGCGGACGAGCAGGCGGTGTCGGCATGAAACGCACCGATCTGCGCAGCCTGCGCGAGCTGACCATCGGTGAGCTCGAAGTCAAGGCCCGCGAAACCAAAGAAGAGTTGTTCAACCTGCGCTTCGCGCTGCGCACCGGCCACCTTTCGGATTTCTCGAAAGTGAAAGCCGCGCGCCGCACGTACGCGCAAATCCAAACCGCGATCTCCGAGAAGAAGATCGTTGAGGCACGTCATGGAGCAGCCTAATACCGTGGACGCGACGACGTCCGAACGCTCGCGCAACCGCCGCCGCATCAAGCAGGGGCGCGTTGCCAGCAACAAGATGGACAAGACGATCGTCGTCGTGGCCGAAACCCGCGTTCCCCATCCGGTCTACAAAAAAGTCGTCCGGCAGTCGCGGCGTTTCAAGGCGCACGACGAGCAGAATACCGCCGGCATCGGCGATCTCGTCCGCATCCAAGAGTGCCGTCCCTATTCCAAAGAGAAGCGCTGGCGCTTGCTCGAGATCGTGGAGCGTGCCAAGTGATTCAGCAAGAAACGCGGCTCAAGGTCGCCGATAACAGCGGCGCGCGCGAGCTGCTCTGCATCCACGTGTCCGGCGGCAGCCGGCATCAGTACGCCTTCGTGGGCGACATCATCGTCGGGACCGTCAAGTCGGCGATCCCCGGTGCGGCCGTCAAGAAAGGCCAAGTCGTCAAGGCCGTGGTCGTGCGCACGTCGCAGCCGATGCGCCGTCCCGACGGTTCGGTCATCAAGTTCGACGACAACGCTTGCGTCATCATCAAGGGCGAGAAAGAGAACCTCGATCCGCGCGGTACGCGCGTGTTCGGGCCCGTCTGCCGCGAACTCCGCGATCGCGGATTCCTCAAGATCGCGTCCTTGGCGCCTGAGGTTCTCTAGCGATGGCCAAAGCACACATCGATTACTCCATCCGCAAACCGAAGATCGTGACGGGCGATACCGTCATGCTCCGGCGCGGTAANNTTCGAAAAGGAAGCGCCGATTCCGTTGGGTGCCCTCCAGGTGATCGACCCCAAGACGAACGCGCCGACGCGCGTGCGCCGCATCCGGCAGAACGACGGCACCACTGTGCGCGTCGCGAAGTCGGGCGAACAATTGCTCGTGCCGCAGAAGGCCGGGAAGTAAGTCACGATGCCAACCGAGTTGCGCCTCAAAGAGAAATACAAAACCCAAGTGGCGCCGCAGCTGAAAGAAAAATTCGGCTACAAGAACGTCCACCAGATCCCGAAATTCGATAAGGTCGTCATCAACATGTCGGTGACCGACGCGATCTCGAATTCGAAGGCGCTGGACGTCGCGCTGCAAGAGCTGCAGACGATCTCGGGCCAAAAGCCCGTGATCACCAAGGCGAAGAAATCCATCGCGGCCTTCAAGCTGCGCGAGGGGATGAACATCGGCGGTAAGGTCACGCTGCGCGGCGAGCGCATGTACGTGTTCCTCGACAAGCTGTTCAACATCGTGCTGCCGCGCATTCGCGACTTCCGCGGTCTTTCGCGCAAGTCGTTCGACGGACGCGGCAACTACAACATGGGCCTGCGCGAGCAGCTCGTGTTCCCGGAGATCAACTTCGACAAGGTCGACAAGGCGCGCGGCATGGACATCGTAATCGTGACGACGGCCAAGAACGACGAAGAAGCGACGGCGTTCCTCGAATCGATGGGACTGCCACTACAAAAAGGCCCTGGTGAACGTGTGGGGATCGCAAGCTAATGGCTAAGACCAGTTCGATCGAGCAATCCAAGCTCAAGCCGAAATTCGCCGTGCGCGGGCACAACCGTTGCCGCGTATGCGGCCGGCCGCGCGGTTATCTGCGCAAGTTCGCCATGTGCCGTATTTGCTTCCGCGAAAATGCGCACCGCGGTTTCATTCCCGGTATCACCAAGGCTTCGTGGTAGAGAGTAGACGATGGGCGTAATCACCGATCCGATCGCCGATCTGCTGACGCGCATTCGCAACGCGAATACCGCCAATCATCAGACCGTCGACATTCCGGCCTCCAAGATGAAGAAAGCCGTCGCGCAGATCCTCGCCGACGAAGGCTTCGTCACGGCCGTCGAAGAGCTGAAGACCGAAGGGCCGCAAGGCACGCTTCGCATCCAGCTCAAGTACGGTCCGGAAAAAGAGAAAGTCATCACCGGTCTGCGGCGCATCTCGCGTCCCGGGCTGCGCGTCTACACCACGAAAACCGAGATCCCGCGCGTTCTGGGCGGACTCGGCCTCGTGATCATGTCGACTTCCAAGGGCATCATGTCGGGCAAGCGCGCCAAGCGCGAAGGCTTCGGCGGTGAAGNNTGGTAAGCTTCCGATCACGGTTCCGTCCGGCGTCAACGTCGACGTCGCGGATACGCTGGTCAAGGTCAAAGGCCCCAAGGGCGAGCTCTCGCAGCACATCCTGTTCAACGTCGTCGAGGTCAAACTCGAGAACGGCGTGCTTCAGGTCAACCGCAAGAGCGAAGACAAGCCGGGCCGCTCGGCGCACGGGCTCACGCGCACGCTGATCAACAACATGATCGAAGGCGTCACGAAGGGCTTCCGCAAGAGCCTCGAGCTGCAAGGCGTCGGTTACCGCGTCAACAAGGCCGGCAACGACCTCAACTTCTCGCTCGGCTACTCGCACCCGGTCGTTTACAAGGCGCCGGCGGGCATCGCGTTCGCGGTCGAGGGCACGACCAAAGTGCACGTCGACGGCATCGACAAGCAACAGGTCGGCCAAGTCGCCGCCGAGATTCGTGACCTCCGTCCGCCCGAGCCCTACAAGGGTAAAGGCGTGCGCTACGAGGGCGAAGTCGTCCGTAAGAAGCTGGGTAAAGCCGGCAAAGCAGGTAAGAAATAATGTCAGCCCGCGTTTCGCGAACCGTCCAGCGCCTCAAGCGTCACGGACGAGTCCGCAAAAAGGTCATCGGAACGGAAGCGCGTCCGCGTTTGCAGATCTTCCGCAGCCTGCACCACACCTACGCGTTCGTCGTCGACGATTCGAAGGGCCACACGCTGGTCACCGCATCGACGCGCGAAGGCGCCGTTGCCGACGGTCTCGGTTCGCGCACCAACATCGACGCCGCGACCAAGATCGGTCAAACGATCGCGGAGCGCGCCAAAGCCAAAGGCATCACGTCCGTCGTGTTCGACACCTCGGGCTTGAAGTATCACGGCCGCGTGGCCGCGCTCGCTGCCGCCGCCCGTGAAGCGGGACTGGACTTCTAAAGATGTACAATCGCAGTCGCGACCGCGACAATCAGGGTTTCGAAGAGACCGTCGTCCGCATCAACCGCGTGGCGAAGGTCGTCAAGGGCGGTAAACGCTTCTCGTTCTCGGCGCTCGTCGTCGTGGGCGACAAGAAGGGCCGCGTCGGCTTCGCCATCGGCAAGGCCGGCGAAGTTCCCGAAGCGATCCGCAAAGGCGTCGAGCAGGCGCGCAAAGAGCTGATCACCGTGCCGATGGTCGAGAAGACGATCCCGCACATGGTCAACACGCACATCGGTGCGGGACACGTGCTGCTCAAGCCGGCCGCGCCCGGTACCGGCGTCATCGCGGGCGGCGCCATGCGCGCCGTGCTCGAGCTGGCCGGCATCC
The DNA here is from genome assembly GCA_003164495.1 of Vulcanimicrobiota bacterium. Classification (GTDB taxonomy): domain Bacteria; phylum Vulcanimicrobiota; class Vulcanimicrobiia; order Vulcanimicrobiales; family Vulcanimicrobiaceae; genus Lustribacter; species Lustribacter caenicola. Next base: position 12,125 of record PLTN01000070.1, on the reverse strand, counting down.
ACGACATCCTGACGAAGTCGCTCGGTTCGAACAATCCCATCAACGTCGTTCTCGCGACGTTCCACGCGCTCAAGTCGCTCAAGACCGCCGAACAAGTCGCGCAACTGCGCGGCAAGACGGTCGCTGAGCTCTACGCTTAAGGCATCACCATGGCAGACGAAACGAAGTCCGGTCCGTACACGCTGGCAAGCCTCAAACCCAATCCGCACTCCCGTCCGAAGCGCACGCGCGTCGGCCGCGGACACGGTTCGGGTATGGTCAAGACCGGCGGCGAGGGCGGTAAGGGTCAGACCGTGCGTTCGGGCGGCGGCAAGGGCCCCGCGTTCGAAGGCGGACAGACGCCGTGGGCACGCCGTTTGCCGCAGCGCAAGGGCGTCTCGCAGAAGGCTCGCGACATCGGCCATTTCCGGCAGTCGTATGCCGTGATCAACATCGGCGATCTCGCCGATTGGGACGTCTCGATCGAAGTGTCGCCGCAATCGCTGCAGCAGCATGCCGGCATCAAGGATCTCAAGGACGGCGTCAAGGTGCTCGGCGGAGCGAAGAAGGGCGGCAAGCTGCCGACCGGTCTCAAGTTCCGCGACGTCATGTTCTCGTCGACCGCTCGCGAAGCACTCAGCGCCGCCGGCGCCAACCTCGGCGAAGACGCCTAACCTGCTTTGCTGAACACCCTTCGCAACGCACTGCTCGTTCCCGAAATCCGCAAGCGGGTCGGGTTCGTGTTTTTTGCGTTTGCCGTCTTCGTGTTCATGATTCACGTCCAGCTGCCCAACGTCGACCAGGCGAAGTGGCAGACCGTGATCGCATCGGGCGCGTTCTACCAGTTCCTCGGCTTCCTCTCGGGCGGCGCGCTCCAGAAGCTCTCGATCATCGCGATGGGCATCACGCCCTACATCAACGCCTCGATCATCATGCAGCTGATGACGGTCGTGATTCCGCAGCTCGAAGAGATGGCCAAGAAGGGCGGCGAGGAAGGCCGCAAGACGATCAGCCGCTACACGCGCTGGCTCACGATCGTGCTGGCGTGCGTGCAAGCGTTCTCGATGTCGGTGGCCATGAACCGTTCGGGCGTGTTCTACGACACCTCGTGGCTGTTCGTCGCCTACGCGGCGCTTTCGTTCGTTGCGGGCACGATCTTCCTGATGTGGCTGGGCGAGCAGATCACCGACAAGGGCATCGGTAACGGCATCTCGCTGATCATCTTCGTCGGCATCGTGCTGCGCTTCCCGAGCCAAATCGGGCAGACGTTCCAGCTCGCCGGCACCGGCAGCGTCAACTATTTGGGCCTGATCCTGTGGCTTGCGATCGCGCTGATCACGATCGTCTCGATCGTCTTCATGTACCAAGGGCAGCGCCGCATCCCGGTGCAGCAAGCCCGCCGCGTGGTCGGCCGCAAGATGTTCGCCGGCCGCTCGAGCTACATTCCGTTGCGCCTGAACAACGCCGGCGTCATCTCGATCATCTTCGCGATCTCGATCCTGCTCTTGCCGCAGCAAGCGCTCTCGTGGTTCAGCGCCAGCGGCAAGCCGGGCATCGGGCAAGACATCGCCACGTTCCTGCAGCTGCACTTTTCGAGCACCTCGATCGCCTACAACGTCACGTATTTCTTGCTGGTGGTGATCTTCACGTTCTTCTATTCCTCGATCGTCGTGAACACCAAAGATATCGCCGACAACCTAAAAAAGTCGGGTTCGTTCATCCCCGGCATCCGCCCGGGCGATCCGACGGTGCAGTACATCAACAAGATTCTCTTCCGCATCACGGCCGCCGCCGCGGTATACCTGGGCCTGCTCGCCGTGCTGCCGTCGCTGCAGCAGAGCACCGGCCTCACGCAGCTCTACATCGGCTCGACCTCGCTGCTCATCGTCGTCGGCGTGGCGCTCGATTCGATCACCCAGATCGAAGCGCGCCTCGCGATGCGCGACTACCGGGGGTTCATCAAGAAGTGATTCTCGTGTTTCTGGGCCCGCCGGGTGCCGGTAAGGGCACGCAGGCTAAGATTCTCGAGGACCGTTTCGGGTATCGTCAGATCTCGACCGGCGACATGCTGCGCCGTCATCGCAGCGAGAAAACGGCGCTCGGCCTCGAAGCCCAGGGCTACATGGATGCGGGCAAACTCGTGCCCGATGACCTCGTGATCCGGATGGTCGAAGCCGAACTCGCGAACGTCGAGAACGTGATCGTCGACGGCTTCCCGCGCACGCTCCCGCAGGCCGAAGCCTTCGAAGCGCTGCTCGCGTCCAAGCGCCTCAAGTCGGTCGCGGTGATCTTCGACGTCGACAACAGCGTGCTGATCGAGCGCATCACCGGCCGCTGGTCGAACCCGCGCACCGGTCGCGTCTACCACGAAAAGTTCAACCCGCCGAAGGTGGCCGGTATCGACGACGAAGACGGCGGACCGCTCGTGCAGCGCCCCGACGACGCCGCCGACGTCGTCGCCAAGCGCCTGGCCGAATACGACGAGAAGACCACGCCGCTCATCGCGTATTTCGAAAAGTCCGGCGCTTTCGTGCACGTCAACGCGCTCGGCGCGATCGCCGACGTGACGCGCGCGATCATCGCGAAACTTCCCGACGTCGATAGCGGTTCGGCGGCATGATCACGATCAAATCGGCGCGCGAAATCGAACTGATGCGCGTCAGCGGCAAGATCACGGCCAAGACGCTCACGATGCTGATGAAGACGGTCAAAGCCGGCATGACGACGGCCGAGATCGATCGGCTAGCCGAGGATTCGATCCGCTCGATGGGCGGCACGCCGACCTTCATCGGCTACAACGGCTACGCGCACACGCTGTGCACGTCGGTCAACGAGGAAGTCGTTCACGGCATCCCCGGGCCGCGCGTCCTCAAAGACGGCGATCTGCTCTCGCTCGACCTGGGCACGACCCTCGAGGGCTACGTCTCCGACTCGGCCGTCACGTTCCCGATCGGCAACGTCAGCGCCGAGGCCAAGCGTCTGATGACCGTCACCCAAGAGTGCCTGATGCTCGGCATCGCGCAGATGCAGGCCGGCAACCGCCTGGGCGATATCGGCCATGCCGTTCAGGAACACGCCGAGAAGAACGGCTACGGCGTCATTCGCCAGCTCGTCGGCCACGGGGTGGGAACCAAGCTCCACGAAGAGCCCCAAGTGCCCAATTACGGGACCCCCGGGCACGGCACGCAGCTCCGTCCGGGCCTCGTTCTGGCCATCGAGCCGATGATCACCGAAGGCAGCTACGAGGTCGAAACCCTCGACGACGGCTGGACGGTTGTCACCGAAGATGGTAAACTAGCTGCGCACTTCGAGCATACCATCGCCGTAACCAACGAGGGTCCCCGGATCCTCACCCTGCGGGACTACGCCGAACATCCCGACGTGAACCGCTATCGTCCCAAAGAAGAAGCAGCATGAAAGTCCGTCCGTCCGTCAAGCGCATCTGTGATGCGTGCAAAATCATTCGCCGCGAAGGTAAAGTGCGCGTGATCTGCAGCGTCAATCCTAAGCACAAACAGGTTCAGGGGTAACTCAATGGCGCGTATTTCCGGCATCGATCTTCCGCGCGACAAGCGCATCGAGATCGCCCTCACGTACATCTTCGGCATCGGTCTTCCGACGGCGAAGAAGCTGCTTGCGCAAACGGGCGTCAGCCCCGACGTACGGGTGAAAGACCTCTCGGGCGAAGACGAAAACAAGCTGCGCGAAGCGGTCGACGCGATGAAGGTCGAAGGCGACCTGCGCCGCGAGATTGCCGGTCACATCAAGCGCCTCACCGNNACGAACGCGCGCACCCGCAAGGGCCCCAAGCGCACGGTGGCCGGCAAGAAGAAAGCCGCCAAGAAGTAAACCGAAGGACCGGCCCCGTGCCGGTCCTTTTCATTTAGGGCGCGAAGCACCACGTGCATGGAGCGCGGAAAGTTTTCCGGTTTCGACCATGTCGATGCACGCGTGCGCGATCTCGCTGCGGCGCGCACGCTCTACGACGCCCTCATGCCCGCGCTCGGCCTCACCCACGTCTACGAAGAAGAGGGCCAGGTCGAGTACTATCATCCGCCGCTCGTCGTGAATGCGCCGCGCCCGTTCTTCGGCATACACGAGGATCCGCAGCACGTCCCCAATCAGACATGCATCGCGTTCACCGCGTCGACCCCGGGCGACGTCGACCGGCTGGCGGCCATCGCCCGCTCCGCCGGCGCTGCGGATATGGAAGGCCCCGAGATTCCCTATTCATCCGAACGCTACTACGCGGTGTTCTTCCGTGACCCGAGCGGCAACCGGATCGAGATCTGCTACCGTCGCCTCCACGAAGACCGCAGCGAAGCCCTGGCTTCCGGCACGTAAACCGGGACGGACGACGGTTCCCCCGCGCAACCGGCCGGAACGGAATTTCGGCGCACGTGCAGAATCACGAAAGCAAGTGCCGTCTTGGAGGATTTGCGCGTGAGCCAGACGACCAATCATTCAGCGTCCAAGCCGAGACCGGCGTTGAACCTGCGCTTTCTCTCGCACGGCACACTCGAATCTCGTGATCTCGAGGCGACGCGGAAGTTCTACGAAGAGTTTCTCGGGCTCGAAGTGCATCGCACGAGCCCCGTCTCCCTGATGGTGCGCCTCGGGGGCCAGCACGTCTACGCGGTGGTGCAATCGAAGGGCGACGCGGAGATGTCGTTTCTCAACCACAACGGCCTCGACGTTGAGACGCGTGAAGAGGTCGACGAAGCGTACCGCATCGCGTGCGAACAAGCAGAGAAGTGGGGCCTGCGCAAGCTGAGCAAACCGGCGATGCAACACGGCACGTACAGCTTCTACTTTTGGGACGCCGACGGCAACGCGTGGGAGATATTGACGAATCCGAAGGGCGGCTATTCGTGGATCTTCGAGATGGGCGATCTCGAGGGCAAAGGCCACATGGCGCGCGATTTCCCGAGCGCTGGAAGGCCGGCCTAACGGTCCTCGATCCGTGCAACTCGTTACCCTCGCTTCCCCGCTTCCGTGAGCAGCGCGCGCAGATAGCGCGTCGGCCGCGTCGGACCGAGCCCATCGTGTGCCGGCAACGGTTCGCCCTTGCTGCGCGCGAGTTCGTGCGCCGTCAGATAGGCGTAGAGCGCATCGTAGACGGGAAGGCTGCGCGCGATGATCGCGGCATCCTCGTCCTCGAGCAGCATCGTGCCCTCGGAGATCGCGAGCAGCCCGAGCGCCGTTTGTAACTCCGCTGTCTTGGGATGTTCGTTTTCGAGCACGTAGTCGATCCCCGCTTGGATGATTCGCGCTAACGCGTGCAGCCCCGGATCGTCCAGCTGGTACTTCACTAGCAATTTGGCGAACGTGCTGCCGTCTGCGTCATGCGGCCCGATCTCCGCGCCGGGCAGCGCGAATGGAATCGCGTCTGCCGGCCGACGCGCTTCTTGGCCCCACGGCACGAAGACGAACACCGCATCCGGATCGATGAAACGTTTGATTAGCCAAGGCGAGGCCACGCGATCGAGGTGGACGAAATCCCGCGTGACCCACTGCATTTAAATTGGAAGGTCCACGTCGCGGCCGCGACCGGATTTCATGCACGCGTCGTAGACGTAGTTGGCGGCGGCCATGTCCCAGAGCGCGATGCCGAGCGATTCGAACAGCGTGATCTGATCGTCGCTGGTGCGGCCCGGCGTTTTGCCCGTGACGATGTCGCTCAGCAGCAGCGCGCGCGACCAGTCCCACGCTCCGGCCTTTTCCGCGCTGAGCAGATCGCCCGATTCGACCTTCGCTTGCGCGAGATCTTCGATCGCGACGATGCCCGCACGGCGCACGACCTCCGCATCGATCTCCGCCGCCGTCGCGCGATTCGATCCGGCGGCGTTGACGTGCGTGCCGGGTTCGAGCATCGTACCGAGGACGAGCGGATCCGTAGCGCTGGTCATCGTCGTCACGACGTGCGCCCCGCGCACGGCGCTCGCAACGTCGGCCGCGGGTTCGACGGGGATGTTCAAGAGCGCGCTCATCTCGGTGCAGAACTTCTGCGTATGTTCGGGATTGCGGCCGACGGCGCGCGCGTGTTTGATCGGGCGCGCGCGGCACACCGCTTCGAGTTGCGTGCGCGCTTGCCAGCCCGTGCCGATGATCGCGGCGACGCTCGCGTCGGGGCGCGCCATCAGCCGCGTGGCGAGGCCGGATGCGGCGCCGGTGCGGATTTGGCCGAGCCGATTGGCCTGGATCAGCGCGATCATCGATGCGTCACTGCCGTACACGGTGACGACGAAGTTCGCGCGGCCCGCGCCGATCGGATAACACTTGTGGCCGATGCGCCCGTCCAGCCCCGCGCCCATCAGATTCATGCGGACGCCGGTCGTGAACGGCCGCTGGCGCGGCGTGTTGGAGGCGGTGCCGGCGGCAAGCGCTCGCGCGGCCGATTCCAGCAGGTCGATCGTGGTGGCGACATCGAGGGTCGCGTTGACGTCTTCTTCGGTAATAAAGCGGACCATGAACGCTGGAAACCACCCGACCGGCGGGCGTTTGCAGCGCGCGGGTCGTACGGCGCACGTATGGCGGCGAATTCCCCAGCAAGTCGCGGCACCGTGCTGGCCCTTACCGCGGCGTGCATCGTGTATGCGGTGGCCCTCACGCTGCTGGGCGCCGATCGCTACCTGAGCTATAAATCGGGCGGCGACCTGGGCGAGTTCGTACAGACGATCTCGACGCCGTTCTCAGGTTTCGGCGACATCCCCGAGGGCGGCAGCCACTTTCTCCATCATTTCTCGCCGCTGCTCTACCTCGTCTCGCCGCTGCTGCTGCTGACGCACTCGCCGATCGTGCTCAACGCCGTGCAGGGCATCGCCGGGGCGCTGGTCGCGCCGGCCATCTACTTGCTGGTCCGCAAACGCGCCGGTGCGCAGCTCGCGCTGCTCTCGGCCTGCGTGTCGCTGCTCTATCCGGCGCTCGTCGGCGTGTCGTTCACGGAGTTCAGCGAAAACGTCTTCGCGCCGGCCACGATCGCGTGGCTGGCGTGGGCCGTCGATTCACGCCGCTGGACGTGGGCCACCGTGCTGGTCGCAGTCGGCCTCGCAATCAAGGAAGATGAAGCGCTGATGTTCATCGCGCTCGGCACGGGCTTTGCCGTGTGGGCCAAGCGCCGCGGCGACGTGCCGCTCTTCCGCTTCGCCGCCGGCACGGCGATCGCAGGCGTGCTCACGCTGCTGCTGTTCTTCGGCGTGGTGCGGCCGCTGGTGGGCGGACACGACGCGTGGTTCGCGTTCAGTTACATCACCAATCCGAACGTCGCGCAAGAAGGCATCATGGCCGTGCTCGGGCGGCTGAGCTATCTGCTGGAAGCGTTCGTACCGCTCTGCTTCGTGCCGCTGTTCGGCTGGCCGGCGCTGATCGTGGTACCGGGGTTGATCGAAGTGCTGTCATCACGCTGGCCCTACACCTACACGATGGGGCAGCATTATGCCGGCGTCTGGATCGGCGAGATGCTCGTCGCCTACGGGCTCGTGCTGGCCGCGCTGGCGCGCGAACGCAGCCCGCGTTTTGCTTCACGCTTGGCGATCGCGTCGATCGTGATCTGTTTCTTGAACCTCGGGCTCGCCTCGCCCACTCACTGGCGGCACTACCTCGGTCCGGTGACGGCTCACGATCGCATGATCGACGCGTTCATCGCGAGCCTGCCGCCGGATGCCGCGGTCGGAACGCACGATGAGATCTACAGCCATCTCGGCTTCGACCCGAACGCGCGGAACGAGTGGGCTTCGCAGCCGCAGTACATTCTCGTCGACAACCAGTACCCGTCGGACTACTGGCACAACGTGCAACGCAAAGCGCTCGATGCACTGGTCAGCCGGCGCGTCTACACGTTGGTGCGGGGCGACGACGGCGTGGAACTCTACCGGAAGAACGCCAGCAGCGCGTCGTAGGTCGCTTCCGGTGCCTCTTCCGGCAGCAGGTGCCCGCAGTCGAGTGCCGTGCCGCGCACGTCGCGCGCGCGCTCGCGCCACGTTGCGAGCACGTCGTAGAGTTGTCCCACCACGCCCTTTGCGCCCCATAACGCGAGCAGCGGCGCCGCAATCGTGCGGCCGGCATCGGCATCGGCGGCGTCGAGTTCGAGCCCGATGCCGGCGGCGGCGCGATAATCCTCGCACGCGGCGTGAATCGTTGCCGGATTGCAATAGCAGCGCAGATACTCGGCCAGCGCCGCATCCGTCACGGCGCCGGGCGTCTTGCTCTGACGCCCGAGATGTTCGCGCAAGTAAAACTCGGGATCCAAACCGATGAGGTGTTCGGGAATCGGGTAGGGCTGGATCTGAAAGAACCACCACACGTATCGCGTGGCAAACGCCATATCCGTGCGCGCGTACATCGTGAGCGTCGGCGCGATGTCGAGCACGGCCAAGCGCGCGATTGCCGCGGGCGCATCGAGCGCCATGCGGTGCGCGACGCGTCCGCCGCGGTCATGTCCGGCGACGGCGAAGCGCTCGAAGCCGAGGCGGCGCATCACCTCGACCTGGTCGCGCGCCATGGCCCGCGGCGAATAGTTGACGTGGCGTTCGCCGCCGGGCGGCTTGCTCGAATCGCCGTATCCGCGTAAGTCGGTGAGCACGACGGTGAAGTGCTCGGCCAGCCGGCCCGCGATCTTGTGCCAGCATACGTGGGTTTGCGGATGACCGTGCAGCAAGAGCAGCGGCGGGCCGCTGCCGGCGCGCAGCGTATGGATCGACGCCCCTTCGGTCGCGATCTCGGAGGCGGTAAAGTCCGGAAAGAACACCTACGGCCCGGTGTGCGAGCTGTCCGTCTTGACGACGACGACCGACGTTCCGGCGGCCGCGAAGGCGCGATCGAGCGCGGCTTGCAGGTCGGCGATGCGATCGACCGTTTCGGCGTGCGCCCCGAACCCGCGCGCGATGGCGGCGATATCCGGGCCGCGCAGGTCGCTGGCCGGGTAGGCCGCGCTGCCGCCGGTACCTTTGCGATGACGTTTCACCGCCGCGCGCACGGCCGCATACGAGACGTTGTCGAGCACGATGTACGTAATCGGCAACTGCATCTGCTGCGCCGTGAATAGCGCCTGGATGCCGAACTGGAACGAACCGTCGCCGACGACGTCGACGACGCGCGCTTTCGGTCGCGCGAGCTGAACGCCGATCGCGCCGCCCATGCCCCAGCTCAGCGAGCCGCCGGCGGCAGTGAGGTGCTCGCGGGCCGCATCGGGGATGATGGACTCGGCCAGATACCCGCCGCTCGTCACCGCATCGTTGAGGACGAAGCAGTCGCGCGGCAACATCTCGTTGAGCGCTTCGCACAGCACCTGCGGATGAATCGGCGTTTCCGCATAACGCCTGCGCAACGCGGCGCGGTGCGCGTCGGTGGAGCTGCGATGGGCCGCGATTGCTGCGGCTTTGTGCGCGGCGCGTGACGTGCTCGTCACCGGCGCGATCGCGCCGATGAGATCGTAGAGCCCGAGCTCGGCGTTGCCGGCGAGCCCGACGTCGACGCCGGCAAGTTTGCCGAGCTGCGCCGGGTCGCTGCACAAATGGACGATCTTCGCACCGGCGGGTTGGAGCGGCCCGCGCGCTTCCTCGAATTCGACGAACGAGTACATCCCGGCGTAGAGCAGCACGTCGGCGCCGGCGATTGCCGGATGCGTGAGCGAGTACGTCCCGGCGAACGCCGGATGATCGCCGTGGATCGCCGCGGCTTGACCGGTGCGCCGGTCTTCGAGCACGATCGGCGCTTCGAGCCGGTCGGCGAGCGCGGTCAGCGCGTCCTGCGCGTCGATGTGAAATGCGATCTCGCTGCCGGCAACGATCGTCACCGCCTTGCCCGCCGCGAGCAATTCAGCCGCCGCGCTCACGTCGGCCGGATCGGGGCGGCGCCGCGCGGCAAAGCGCTGGCGCTTCGCGGGCGGCGACGGGACGTCGACGTCGACCTGCGCTTCGACGAGATCTTGCGGCAGCCCGAGATAGGCGGGCCCCATCGGTTCCGCGACCGCCGCTTGCAACGTGCGGCTGAGATCGCCGGGAATGCCGTCGGTCTTCAACGCGACGCGCGATCGTTTGACCAATTGGCGGATGTAGTCTTGCTGAAAGGGCGAGGTCGTGAAGCCGTCCCGGTTCGCAATCGCGGTCGACTTGAGGCCGTTGAGGATCACGAGCGGGCTGTGCGCGTTGGCCGCACAGGTCAGATGCGCGACGCCGTTTGCCAAGCCGACGTTCGCATGCAGGTAAGCGATTGCCGGGCGGCCGGTCACGCGCGCGTAGGCGTCGGCGGCCGAAACGGCGATCGCCTCGTGCGTGGTGAGGATCACGCGCACCCCGGGATAATCGAGCGACGCGTCAAGCACCGCCGCTTCGGTGCTGCCCGGACACGTGAAGAGCAGATCGATCTTCCAGTCGCGCAAGATCTCGAAGATCGCGTGCGCGCCGTCGTGCACGAGGGCCGCGGAGGCGACGCGATCTTGCAATTGCATCGTTCGAGCGTTCGCAACGCCGGAAAGCGCTCCCTGGGATAGCCCTGGCAGCCGGTTTGTAGAGTTTGATGCCGTGCGCGATGGTTCGGCGGGATAGTGGGAACGACGTGTTCAGGGTGGCCAGCGGATTCGAGGGAGTTATCATTTCCGGCCATTCGAACGCATTCGGCGACTTTGCTGACTTCGGTGAGGCGGCCGAGGGCGTGATGGACATGCTCAACGAGCTGCACGTCCTCGACGCGTGGTTCGTCACGCGCATCCGGCTCGACGAGTGGATCGTCACGCACCTGCGCGGCAACGCCCCGTTCGAGCGCGGCCAGACGTTGAAGATTCCGGCCGCGATGCGCGAGGCGATGTTGCGCGGGCGCGCGGAGAAAAGCAAAGCCGAGGCTGAGCTCGAGGCCATGGCCGGGCGAACCGCTTCCGATCGTTCGCCCGGCGAGCCGGCGTTCGTCGGCGCTCCGCTGGTGGTCGGAGATCAGCTCTTCGGCGTGCTGTGCGGCGTCGATACGAGCTCCAAGCTCACCGCGGCGCACCGGGATTCGCCGCATCTGATGACGGCCGCGCGCATTCTCAGTACGATTCTTCGCAACGAACTCGAAAACGAGGAGCTGGTCCGGCGCGCCGAGCGGGCCGAGGCCGACGCCCTCGTTGACCAACTGACCGGCCTGTTCAACCGCCGCGGTTGGGAGCGTTTGACCGAAGCCGAGGAAACGCGCTCGGCGCGTTACGGCCACGGCGCGACGGTGCTCATGATGGACGTCGACGGGCTCAAGAAGAAGAACGACTCGGAAGGCCACCCGGCGGGCGACGAACTGTTGCGCCGCGTCGCCGATGCGGTGCGCAGCGTCATCCGCGAACACGACGTTGCCGCGCGGCTGGGCGGCGATGAATTCGCGGTCTTGGCGGTCGAGAGCGACGATGAGCAAGCGAGCGGCCTGCACCAGCGCCTCGAGGAGGCGTTTATCGCGGCCGGCGTGCAGCTCTCGATCGGAGCGGCGCACCGCATCTGCGACGGCGGCATTGCCGACGCGGTGGCACGGGCCGACGCCGCGATGTACGCGCGCAAGGCCGCCCGGGCGGCTGTCGAACCCAACGGGCGATGAACCGCACTTCCGCCGCCGCCCTCGGCCTGTTCGTTTTACTTAGCGAAGTAGCCGTGGCGGCGACCAAGGCGCCGGCTCCGGCCCGGATCGCGCCGGGGACCTACCGGCAGATCGATACGGTCACCAAGCAACCGCTGGAACTCGGCAATCAGATCGTGATCATCGCCGGCAAAGGCGGGCGGCTCGGGTTCTCGGTTAACGCGGTCCGGCAATCCGACATGAACCAGGGCTTCGTGGTGGGACTCCTCCCGGCCCAGCCCCCGCTCACCTGGTCGCGCACCGTGTCCTCGGGCAACTGCCGCCTGACCTTCGAGGCGCTGCCCAAGGGGCTGAAGCTCACCCAGGACGCGAGCTTCGGCGATTGCGGCTTCGGTTACGGGGTCAGCGCCAGCGGAACGTATGCCCTGGTCGCCGAGAAGCCGCTCAAGCCTTGACCTGCGAGGGCATTTCCCGGTAATATAGGGCGTTGTCTTCGGCACTGCCGGAGACGCGCATTCGTGCGCCCGCCGCCATCGCCGAGCGGTTTGGAATGAGTTCGGGTCGGTTCGCGTCAGCGAATCCATGCCGGCCGAGGCGACGACACCCCCTCTCGT
>PLTN01000092.1 GCA_003164495.1 Vulcanimicrobiota bacterium | reverse complement strand
ATCTTCATCAGAGAATCCCTAGACGGCTACTGAAAATCTGCGGTTGCTAATGCTTCCAGGGCCCCGTAAGCGGACAGTTGTTGCCCAGGCGCGTTGATCAAACAACCATTCTGAAAAGCGGTGCCCACATATAGCGCACATTCATCGACGTCCGCATAGGCCACGCCATCGACACTGCCCAGCCCGGCCAGCGCGGTCATATCCGCGACCACCGCGAGAGCCTTCGTGGCCTCGTCGGGAACGCTTTCCGGAATCGAATAGACCGATTCGCTTATGAGCACATGAACGGGAGCACCGGCAGCGGTTTGGATATCGGCAACGCACTGCAGGCTGTAGTCACCGCCCGGATTCGGAGCAGGGAGTCGACGCCGGTGGCACCGGATAACGTAGAGAAAGATGCATCGCGATGCCGTCATAGCACGTCCCGACCCCGCATCCAAGCGCTGCCATTTGCCGAACGAATCCCGGAGCGTTCACTTGACCGTCCATGTTCAGTTCGAAGCCGTAGACGAAGGCGTTCGGGTTCGCCGCTTTGACGGCCGCATAACACGCCTGCGAGTACGCGGCTATTTGCGCTTGGCCGCCTGGAAAGAGTTGGGAATTCGTGTTCACTTCGTTCCCCGGAAGCGAGAATTGCGTCACCGACGGAAAGGTGCTGCGCTCGTGCGCCGCTACGGCGCCGCACCACTGCCCGAAATCGGAAGGCGTTTGATAAAGCGGAACCGATTGCGGCGGGAGTAGACCGAGCGTCGTGCTGTATTGGACCGGCCCCGCTTCGAGATTGACGACCGGCCGTATGCCGTGATCTGCGAGCGTAACGCACTGCGCCGCATCGAAATTACCCCACGCATATTGTCCCGGACCGAAGACGTGCGTAAGGTCATCGATGAATTGCGGCGCGGGCATACGCGTCCAGCGCACACCGAGGCCAGTAATGTCCGCAAGCTTCATCGGATCGACCGGATTGCCGGTCTCGATGGAAACGCCATTGGCCGCGACCTGGCCGCAGTAACCGGCCGGGCCTTGGAGCGTTCCACCCGGCGTCGGACGGACTGGGCGCCACCGAGTTGGACCCCGCGAGAAAGACGCCGAACGGCGGTAGTCCTTCGGGGCGAAAAAATGCTCCTAAGAAGCCCGCTCTTCGGACACCCGAGGTGCGATCGTCGCCGGGGCTGACACGAGAGGCACCCCGGCCGGCCCGGCACCGCTAGCGCCGGGACTGGCGAGGGGCACCACGGCCGCTGTCGGCGCGGATGTTTGCGAACTGCCGCCACCCCCGCCGCAACCAGCAATTGCGGACATAGAGAAAACAAGCGCGATGGCCAGACGCGCTTGTCTCGCGCAATACACTCCCATACGCACGGGTACTTCGGCCTACCGAATAGTCCGTTCGGGTAAACCATCGTTCGCCGTCTTACTAGTCGAGGCAAGTTTTTTTCAGGGACTGAGCGTTTTCTCGGTTAGTTGGGCTCGATGATAAAAACGCACCGGTCGAAGTGCGATCGCAGACCGTACGCCTTTCCCCGTGCGGCAAAGGGCGCGTACTGATCGTTGCTTCCGAGTTCCCCTTTCGGGAAGTCATCGGTGTCGAGATATCCGGCACGCTGGCGGCGATGGCACGTTCCAACATAGCTATCGTCCGCCGGATGTTTCCGACGCGTTCTCCGATCCGGGTCGTCGTCGCAGACGCCATGACGTACGCGCTGCCGGACGGTCCGGTAGAGATTTTCCTCTACCGGCCCTTCGGCGAAGCCGGAACGGCGACGCTGCTCGCGCATATCGAGACAGCGCTGCAACAACGTTCACACCCGCTGTCCATCGTCTACTACAATCCGGTCTGGGGCGCGCTCTTCGACGATTTGCCGTTCTTGACGCGCGCGCACGCGCTGTCCGTTCCGTACGACCAGAGCGTCGGATTTAGTCCGGACGTCGACGATTCGGTCGTTATTTGGCAAGATCGCCGATTCGCCAAACCGCCGTCGCTGAAAGCAGGCCGTAAAATCGTGGTCGTCGCCACGGATACGTAGTTTGGCGGTGCCGCGCCGGCTTCCAGCCAAGGCAGCGTGCCAGCGTAATAGTCGCCCGACACGCGCGGTCAGGTCGAGCCGGGTAACGGCACGGGTCTGGGTTGCGGACTTTCGGGCCGCTCCCAAATCGGGATTTGCGACAAGGCCGGATCCTGCCCATCGAATTGAAATGTCGCGATGTAGTCTTCGTCGACGGGCCGGCCTTTACGGACCGCGGGGGCATACGCTGACGAGACGGCGGTTTCGAGCGCCGCGGCGGCGAGCGCCGGATTGGAAATCGAGACAATCGATGCGTTCAACGGCATGCCTTTGGCACTGACGCGCACGCGCACGCGTGCCTGTCCCGTGTGTCCGATTGCCAACCGCGACGAGCCGCGTTGCGTCAAGCGTGCCGGAGCGTCGAGCACCGGCGGCGACGGTTGTGCCGGACCCGTCGTGCGCAATGCGGCGATGGCGGCTGCTTGCGCGGACCGCATGTCTTGCGCCGACATCGGCGGTCGCCAGCCACTGAGCTGTTTGCGCGAAGTCCCCGCTCCCGTCATCTGCACGGTGCCGCCTCGCGCCTCATAACGATACGAAAACGCGGCGTCATTGACGGGATCTGCCGACATCACCGTGGCCAGAACGGCGTCGGCACCAGGGGCAATGACGACGGGATGACTGAACGCACCGCAGCCGACGGCAACGGCGTTGCAGTCGCCGACTTGCCCGCTGGAAATCGTCACCGGCACCGGCCCGTGGTTTCGCGCGCGAATGAACGTGAACAAACCTTCGCTCTCGGTCCAATCGGTAATGAGCGGGTGCGGCGCAGCGGAACTCTTCGGCTGCGGCGTGCTGGTCGGCCGCGGCGTGTTTTGCCGCGCCGGGGTGCTCGCCGGCGACGGAGCAGCATTCGCAACGATCGCCGCTTTTGGCGGCTCAGATGCACGCGGAGACGTACGCGCCACCGGCGGACCCGCCGCCGCGCAGCAGGCCCGATTGATCGTGGCCACCGCATTGGTCGCAGCCGAATTATTGGCCACCGGGATAAGGGCGACCGGTTGGTTTCCGGATTGACATTGCGCCGGATGGCCCGGCTTGAATGCAACGTAGAGATAAAAGGCCGCGGCGGAGTTCAGGATTCGCGCGCCGGCGACGTCGGTCAGTTGCGCGTGGCAAGACGCAATCGGAACGTCGGCGCCATTTAGGCGTGCCGCATAGTTCATGACGATATCGTGACCGGAGAGCACGACGCGCGATTCGGAGTTTACGGGCGCGCGGTCCGGATCATGGACCACGACTTGCCATTGCCACGTCTGCGCTTGCGCTGGCGCTGCGCGCCACGATATAAGGAACGGTGCGCACAGCGCCAGGATGAGGCCGGCCACCGCGCGCGCGGGCATGGCATTCATTAGAGCAGAGCGGGTTTTGTGAGCTGATTTTGAGCTCCTGCGTACGACCAGTAAGCCCGCTTCCCCGTACAGCTTACGAGCAGGCTATCCCATGCTGGAGTGATTCACGCTTTTGCTCGAGGCTAGGGCGCCCAGCGTTTGAAGCTGTCGACGAAGCGGCGGTCCATGTATTTCGACTCCGGCCACGGTTTATCGACGTCGCCGTTTTGCACCGTTACCTCCCAAAACGTCTTCATCGAGGCCTCGGGCAGGTTTCCCGTCTCGTCCATGCCGGCAACGGCCGAATCGTATGCGCCGGCCGCATCGGACTCCGTGAACTTAAGTTGATCCATCAAGATCTTGATTGATGCATCGCGATTGCGGCGCGTGTAGCGTGCCGCCTCAACGTACGCGCGCAGAAACGTCTCGATCGCGTTGGGATAATTCTTGATGAAGTCGGTCTTCGCCATGAAGAGATTCTTGGGCCAGCGCGGCGCGACGTCGTGCTCTTGCGTTCCCAGCACGGTAAAACCGGCGGCGGCGGCGCGCCACTTGTACGGCGCCGAGAGGATCGCGGCATCGACCCGGCCGGATTCGAGGGCTTGAAAGTCGCTCTGCGCGGCGCCGCCCTGCACGATCTGCACGTCGCGCGTCGGTTCGAGGCCGTGTTTCCGCAGGTCGTAGCGCGTTAACGCGTCGGTCAACGAGCCGAACGTCGCGACGCCGACCTTCTTGTTCTTCAGCTGCGCCCACGTCTTGATCGACGGCGCGGCGAGCCACGAAAAATCCGCTTGATCGAAGCCGGCGTAGAAGCCCATCACTGGTTGCCCCGACGTGATCAGGTTGATCAGACCATTCATCGACGCCAGGCTGATATCGATCGAGTTTCCCGCCAGCGCTTGCGAGATCTCGGCGTCGCCGCGGAACGGAATGAGCTGCACGTCGAGTCCTTCGGCTTTGAACGTGCGGGCAGCGGCAACGTAGACCGGCAGAAAGTTCGAACCGTACGAGGCGAGGCCCAAGGTGAGCGCCGACTTCTCGGGGATCCCCGGTGCGGCGGCTGCCGCCGGCGGAACCGCGCCCGCAATCGTGGCGGCAGCGCCGGCGGCAACGAAGTCACGTCGCGACCATATCATTCAGCGATAGTCCTCGCTGAACTACAGCCAATCCCGCCGGCGCCCGCGTAAGCCCCTTAGGCACGAATGTTCGCGCCAAAATGGAAGACTGATCGAGCGAAAATATGGTGGGCGATGACGGGCTCGAACCGCCGACCTTGACCGTGTAAAGGTCCTGCTCTCCCAGCTGAGCTAATCGCCCGGGACCTCGTCCTTCGCCGGGGCGGGCGGGACGTCTTTGCGCGCGAAGGCTGAGCGGGATGCGACGCGGACCCGCCATAGACGATTCGAAGCCGATCTGGCGCACCATGCTCGTGTTTCTGCTCCCGCTGATGCTCTCGAACGTGCTCCAGTCGGCCTCGCAGACGTTCACCAGCATCTTCCTCGGCCGCTTGATCGGCGTGGGAGCGCTCGCCGCGGCCTCGTCGATCTTCCCGGTGCTGTTCTTCCTCATTTCGTTTTTCTTCGGGATCTCGAGCGCCAGCACGGTCCTCATCGGCCAGGCGTACGGGGCGCACGACCAGCCGCGCCTCAGCCGCTCGGCCGGCACGACGCTCTCGTTTGCCGTCGTCTTCGGTATCGCCATCGGCATCGTCGGCCTGGTCTTCGATCGCGACATCATTGAGCTGATCAAAACGCCGCCCGACGTGCTCGACGACGCCGTCGCGTACGCGCGCATCATCTTCAGCACGCTGCCGATCACGTTCATCTACCTCGGATACACGACGTTTCTGCGCGGCATCGGTGACTCGCGCTCGCCGCTGATCGTGCTGATCGGCAGCTCGCTCGTGGGCGTCGTGATCACGCCGGTGCTGATCCTCGGGCCGCTGGGTATGCCCAAGCTCGGGATCATCGGTGCACCGATCGCGAACATCATCTCAACGACGCTCGGGTTGATCGCGCTGCTGATCTATCTCGAGAAGAGCGATAACCCGCTGGCGTTCGGCAAGCTGCGCCACTATCTCGCTATCGACGTCCCGCTGCTGATGACCTTGATCCGGCTGGGCGTGCCGACCGGCATCCAATTCGTGATGATCTCGCTCTCGGAGATTGCCGTGATCTCCTTCGTCAATCGTTTCGGCTCGTCGGCGACCGCAGCGTATGGTGCAGTCAACCAGATCGTGAGCTACGTGCAATTCCCGGCCGTCAGCATCGGGATCACGGCATCGATTTTCGGCGCGCAATCGATCGGAGCGCAACGGACCGACCGGCTGCGCAAGATCGTTCGCGTGGGCGTCACGATGAACTACATCATCGGCGGCATCTTGATCACGATCGTCTACCTGCTGGCGCGCGAGATTCTCTCGCTCTTCATCACCGATCCGCCGACGCTCGACACGGCGCGTGGTCTGCTCTCGATCACGCTCTGGAGCTACGTGATCTTCGGCAACAACAGCGTGCTCTCGGGCATGATGCGCTCGAGCGGCAGCGTGCTCTGGCCGACGACGATCTCGATCCTCTCGATTTGGTGCGTTGAAGTCCCCACTGCGTGGGTGCTCTCGCACGGTCCGCTCGGATTACAAGGCGTGTGGTATGCCTACCCGATCACGTTCGTCGTTTCGTTGAGCCTGCAATCCGCATACTATTTCGGCGTGTGGCGACGCCGGCCGATTCGCGCCTTGCATGCTTCGCCGATCGCCGATGCGGAAGGCATCGACGAAACGCAGCCGGCTTAGCCCCGCACCCGGCCTTGGCGAACGAACTTCCACAGATCGGGCATCGGTCCGACGGGAACGTGGATGACCTCGAGCTTGTTGCCTGCGATGGCGCGCACGAGCGCGTCGTGTAAGGCCCGCGGCCCCTCGACGGTCTCCGCCCGAATGCCGAAACTTTCGGCCAGCTTTACGAAATCCGGATTGGCAAGTCTCGAGGCGTGGACGCGGTTGCCGTAATCGAGCTGCTGCGCGCGCAGCACGTTCCCGTAGGCGCCGTCGTCGAAGACGACCGCAACGAGCGGCACGTCGTGCAGAACGGCCGTTGCCAACTCTTGGACGTTGAACATGAAACCGCCGTCACCGCTGATGCTGACGACCGGGCGATCGGGCCGCGCCACTTTCACGCCGATCGCGGTTGCCAAGCCCCAGCCCAACGTCCCCTGATATCCCGGCGAAATGAACGTCCGCGGGTGATAGACCGGATAGCCGAAGCGTGCCGCGTGGCCGATTTGGGTGACCTCGTCGACAAAGATGCCATGCTCCGGTATCGCTGCGCGCAGCGCTTCCAGAAAGGCAAGCTGCGGTTGGAGGTAGGCGCTCTCCTGGGCAAAGGCACGGCGAGACTGCGCGATCCGCTCGACCTGTGATACGGCCGCTCTTTCGCCGGTTTCGAGTTCCGCGAGCAGCGCATCGAGCACGACGCGTGAGTCCCCGAGGATACCGACGGCCGGCGTTCTGAATCGTTCGATTTCGTCGGGATCGATATCGACCCGGATGATCTTCAAGCGATCGTCCAAGCCCCAAACCATCTGCTCGATTTGCAACCGCGTTCCGATCGCGAGCACGACATCGGCGTCAGCCCAAAGCTTGAGCCCGACCTGCAAATTGACGCTCAGCGGATTCCGTGAATCGATCACGCCGAATCCCATCTGGCCGGCGATCACCGGCATTTGGAACTGCTCGGCGATCGCGGTCACCCGATCGCCCGCGTGCTGCGCACCGCCCCCGACCACCATGAGCGGCCGCTGCGCGCCACGCAACAGTTGCGCAGCCCGCCGAACGGCCGGCAAATCGATAACGGCCGCACCGCTCGAGGCCGGATGTTCGACGTGGATCTCCGCGCTTTGGCGCCACACGTCCAAGGGACACTCCAACCCGGCGGGACGCGGCCGCCCGGTCGTCATCTGCCGAAAGGCCTCGTTGACGAGCGGTATCGCGTCTTGGGGTTCTCGAATGCGTTCGGCCCATTTCGTCAGACGTTGCATCACGCCGAGCTGATCGGGTAACTCGTGCAGAAACCCCAACCCGCGGCCGATATACGCCTGCGGAATCTGACTGGTCAGCGCCAACACCGGCGCATTGCACGCGTATGCCGTACACAGCGCGCCGGTGCTGTTGAGAAATCCGGGACCGGGCACCACGCAATATGCGGCCGGTTTGCCGGTTGACATCGCCGCACCGAGCGCCATATACGCAGCACCCTGTTCGTGCCGGGTATGGATCAGCCGGATGCGATCGCGATACGCGTAGAGCGCCGCGAAGAACTCGTCGTTTTGTACTCCGGGAAGACAGAACAGTGTGTCGATCCCGTTGGCGTAAAGGCCCGCCACGACGGCTTCCGCCGTCGTCATTATCGGCACCTAGGCTTTTGCTTTGGGACTTTCGACGGTTGCGGTGGCTGAAGCCAAGTGGGCGAGGACGGAGTCGAGAGCCGGCGGCGGACTGTCGAATCCCATCGCTGCTTCGTAAGCGCGGCGCACCTCATCGGGCTGTCCGGCCTGGAACGGATAGAGGCGAAAGCCCGCAAAGGGATGGGCGTCGAGTTCGGCGCGCGTCAAACCGTCGACGAGCGAACGGCGATTCGCAACCGGTAGCGGGATGCATTCGTTGGCTTTCGGATCCCGCACGATCGCCTTGGGATCTTCGCCGCGCGCGACGCGTTCGAGATCTTCGAGAAAGCGCTTGCGAACCATGATCACGCCGCGATCGCTCGAGCCCAGATGCTCGTTCCAGCGATCGGAAATTTTGCCCTGACCGAGCCACGCCACGAAATCTTGGTTCATCACGTGCGTCGTAATCCACTTGCCGGTCAACTCATCCTTCACCGGCCCGTGCCAGGTCGGAATCGTCGCCTGAACGTAGGGTTCTCGTTCTTTGGGAACGCGCGCGAAGTGCCAGGTGACGCTGAGCATGTTCTCGTCGTCGATCGGCACGCGCCACTCGAAGTGATCGCCGGTGTAGAGCGCATTCGGCCATAAGCACGTGCGCCCGACGGTCCACAGCAAGTCGCTCTCGTCGGTGTCTTCGGTGACGCGACGGTACACGAAACCATGTTCGAACTCATCGAACGCGAGCTGCATGTGACGCGGCGCGTAGGGAGCGGTTTCACCGCGCAGCCGCAAGCTCCAGTTGCGATGCATCCACTCGAAGTGCACGGG
>PLTN01000138.1 GCA_003164495.1 Vulcanimicrobiota bacterium | reverse complement strand
CGCCCCCAATGTCGAGCGCAAGCGCTTTCTCAATGCCTATCCGGCGGCTGAAGACGCGCGCTCCTACGATGAGCGGCCGCTGCTGCTCGAACACATCGACCCGCAGCTCTTCCTCAGCCGCAACAGCGTACCGCAGCCGTTCTTTCTCGTGTGCGAGAAAGATACCGTCCTCACCGCACTCTCCGGCGAAGCGATCGTCGAATTCCGCGAGTGCTCGGTGTTGCATCACCGTCTCGTAGCCGGCGACTTCGTCTACGTTCCGGCCGGCACGCCGCACCGGATCGTTCCGCACAAGCCGGGCTTACATCTGCGTTATAAAGCGCGCGTTGCCGAGCTCGAAGGCGTTGCCTGGTACTGCGAGGCGTGCAACACCGAACGCTACCGCAAGGAATGGAACGCGCAAACCATGTTGCCGCAAGAAGGCTACGCCGACGCGTGCCGCTCCTACGCAGCGACGATCGTGGGCACGCCGTGCGTGAAATGCGGCGCAGCCGCACCCGCACTCGACCTTGGCGACACCCGCTGGGACGCGCTGGCAGCCGCACTGCGCCAGGCACCCGCGGCCGTCGATCCGCTCTCACACGAGTCCGGTCGTCCATAGAACTCCTCGATTACGGCTGCCCCTCGACAAGCTCGGGATGACATATGGCCTCGAGCCAGGTGGGTAGCCATTCCAGCGCAACTTCGTCCGGATACCTGCCCGAACTCGCGTCGTTGTCGACGCGCTCGGCCAGCCGCATGGCGCCGAGCTCCGTGAGGATCGTATCGAAGCGTTTTCCGCCGTTGCAGAACGTGGCGTCGTAGAGCCGGTCGCCGAGCCCGACCACGCCGTAACGGATACCGGTAAGGTCGGGCCTCTGCGTCGTTAGATAGCCATAGAACTCGGTAGCGTTATCGGGCACGTCGCCGTCGCCGTAGGTCGACGTGCAGATGATGTAGAGGTTCTCCGGCCGGAACGTGCCGGGACCGCACTTCGACATGTCGAGCGACTGCGCGGCGAAGCCGGTTTTCTTCAGCTTCGAAACCAGCTCGTCGGCGACCATCTCGGCATTCCCGCTCATCGTGCCGACGAGGATGACGATCGGTTCCACTACGTGGCCGCAACCGCCGCGGTATCGTCGGCGGCGAGTTCGGCCGCAATCTCGCGCCAGCGAAAGGCGCTCAGATCGAGCGGCGGATGCACGTGCGCGCACGAACGGCACGCCCGATCGGCGGTCGATGCGTTGAACGTCTCGCACGCGTCGGCGTACGCGGTCTGCACCGGTACGTGCTCGCCGTCGTAGTCGACGCTGAAAAGCACGTCGTCGCATTCTTCGCAGTACCACACGATCGATTCCATGCCCGGGTTGCGCGCGCGGTAGCGGTACGTCACGTTTTCACCATCGGGGTGCAAGCGGTGGTGCGTGCCGGCCGGCACGTACACGAAGTCGCCCGGCGTGAGTTCGAAATAGTTCACCGACGAATCGCGAAACTCAACGCGGCCCTCACCGGCCATCTGCACGATTACCGTATCCTTCGAACATGAGAGGTAGAACGGCTGATCGCGGTCGTTGCGGCTGAGGTGCAGCTGCGGATCGACCTCGACCGGCAGCACCGGATACTCATCGTAGGGGCCGCGTTCCGCGACTTCCTTGAACGTGAAGAGCATGCGCTTGCGTGCCATGGCCTACTTCTTCTCGGCCGGCGTGTAGGCCGACGTGAAGCTGCGATACGTATCCGCCGCGGTCAGGCTCGACTCGACGTATTTGCTCCAGCCCCAGTTGTCGAGCGGGAACGCTTCGTTGACGTGTCCGCACTGCGGACACTTGCGAGCATCCGCGTCGGCGTTGTACTCCTCGGCGGTCCGCGCGGACTCGATCAGCGTCCCGAGCGGTCCGGTTTCGCCGGCTGCAAAGCGGTTGCGCACGTCCTCCGACGGCTGCGCCTGGTAGGCGCGCTCGACGAGCGACGCCTGACATTTCACGCAGAAGAACGTCACGCGTTCGTGCTGATCTTCGCCGGCCTCGGCTTGACGCTGCGTGATCACGTTCAGCTGACACGCATTCTCGTCGTTCGGATCGGTCATCCGGATGCTCACCTGATGCAGCTGCGCTCCGACGGCGACCATCCCGGGTCGCGGAGCGGCGCCGTGCGAGCCGAAGTTGATCATCACTTCGTCGACGGTGTTGAAGTGCTGGAAGGCGCCGAACGTGCGGTCCTGCGCACCGCGAAAGGCCGTCACGCACGGAACGATCGAACCCGGTTCCTGATAGGGAAACATCGGCGCCAGCGCCGAGTTCGCCGTTCGCATGAAATCGTACACGTTGACCTTCATCGGGTGCTTGCGCATGACAGTCTCCTAAGAAAGGTAGCCGGCGTCGCGGTAGTGTGCGGCCGCCCCGGGGTGCAGGGGAATCGGAGTCTTCGCCATCGTGGGCGGATCGAGCGGATACGTCACCGGCGAGTTGCGAACGGGGATGTGCGCGAACTGCCGCTCGAAGAGATGGCGCGTTTCGGTGAGCGCCCAGGCCGCGGCGCGCGCGACGTCGTCGGGCAGATCGGCGTGCGTGAACACGAGAAAGTCGCTGAAGTCGAGCGCAGTGACCGGGTTCGTGACGGAGTCGAAGTAGCCGGGCGCGATCGTTGCGGAACGAAAGCCGAAGCGCGCCCCGAGATCCGCGATGATGTCGTCGTCGAGCGGGACGAGCGCGAAGCCGCGTTTCGCAAGCGTGTCGCGCCACCACGGCGTCATGATCGCCTCTTGCACGAACGCGTTGACCGACGTGTCGGTCGCCGCGAGCGCGAGCGATTGCTCGGGCCGGTCGGTTTCAACGAAACTGCCGCCCCAGCTCTCGATCGTCTCGCGGCCGAGGCCCGCGGCTTCCAGCAGCCGCTGCGTCGCAAATCCAATCAGGTTGCCGGCTTCTTCGTTGCACACCGCGATGCGCAGTGCCGGCCGCGCGGCGCGAATTTCTTTGAAGGTCGTAAGGCCCAGTTTCGGATCGATCGCAAACGCGAGGCGGTCGGTCTGCGGAATGACCGCGAGGCCGCGCAAGTCGTCGATCGGCTTGCCGGCATACGGTCCGACACCCGCGGCCGCCATCGTGGCGAAGTACGACGGCGTCGTTACCGCAATGTCGATCTCGCGCGCGTGCACGCGCAGAAGCGCATCGCTTCCGCCGGTTCCGTTCTGAATGGCAAACCGCGAGCCGCGCGAAGAATGCGACCCGAGCTCCTGCGAGAGCCAGCCGCAGACGCGATGGAAATTTGCCATTCCCCAGTCACCCTGGAACTGGAGATCCAGGGCGCGCGAAATCGAGGGTTCGACCATGGCAGCATGGTGGCAGAACGACAAGGTATTGTCAACATCGACTCGCAAGAAGGAACCTCGTGGCGACGCATACAGCAGCGGCGAAAGCTCTCACCCAATTCGTGCTGGCGGTATTTCGTTTGAACAGCGCGCTGGTGGCGGCGGGTGACCGGATGACGAAAGATCTGCAGCTCACGAGCGCGCGCTGGCAAATCATGGGTGCGATGGCCCACGAGCCGCTCACCGCCTCTCAAATCGCGCGCAACATGGGACTCTACCGTCAGACGGTCCAGCCGCTCGTCGACGCGCTTGCCGCCGACAAACTGGTGGAGTTCATTCCGAATCCGAACCACCGCCGCGCGCGGCTCATTCGCATGACGCCGGCCGGCCGCGCATCCTACGAGGAAGCGTTGGCGCGACAGATCGCGTGGTCGAACGAGATCTCGCGCCGCCTGCCCGTCGCGAGCTTCAACGAAGCCGGCGAGCTCGCGCGCGAACTGACGCGACGGCTGGAAGAGCGCTAACGCGCGCTACTTGACCGCGCGTTCCACGTCGCTAAGATTGGCGGCCGTAAATGGGACGCGCCGCGCATAAACGATCGTGCCGTTGTTGTCGCAAACCACGACGCCGGCCGTCTTCTTATCTCCCGGCGGCACGAGCGTAAGCCAGCCGGTACCATCGAACGTGACCAGCACGTTCGTATTGATCTGATCTTTCGTACCGACCGCGGCGCCCTCGACCAGTTGCCGGATATGGCGCCGCGAGATGAACGCCGTCTTCGCCGCAACGACGACGACGTACACCGCAGCATCACGCACAAGATGGTCGGCGAGCAGCCGGCGCGACCACGCCTTCAGGTCGGGCTCCGACTCCGGCGTGTACGCGAGCAACAGCACGAGCGGTTTGCCCGCGGCATCGGTCGGCAGCACGACGTGATTTCCGCCGAGCGCGTCGGCTTCCAGGCGCGGCAAGCCCGCGGCCGACGCCGGCAACGCAACGGAACCCGCGAGCGCGAACGCGAGCACGGCCGCGAGCGCGCGCGCTGCGCTTGCCGGCCGGCGCAAAAACGGGGCCAGGATGAGCGAGAGCGCCAGCAGCGCACCGATCACGAGCCACGCTTCGTTGAAGGCCACCGTGGCCGCCGCGCGCGCGATAATCGGTTTGACGAACGCGATATCGCCGGGGTCGGCATGGGCCAGGTCGACGCCCGCAAGCAAGTCCTTGGGGATGCCGACGAACGCGGCCGTTGCGGCGCTGCCCCGGACGAGGTCCGCCAAGAGCCGCGTGGCAATCGCCGGCGGCCGCAGGTTCACGATCGTGTCGACGACGCCGATGCCGACCGCACCGCCCATGTTGCGCATGAAGTTGAGCAACCCGCTCGCGTTCGACAGCGCTTCGGCCGGCAACTCGTCCAGCGCCACGTTGGTGATCGGGACGATGCAGAACAGCAACGCGGCGCCTCGCAAAATCTGCGGCACGAGCAGCCCGGCAAAGTCGGTCTTCGGCGTCTGAAAAGCGTTGGCGAACGATCCCGCCGCAAAGAGACCGAAGCCGATCGTCACGACCCAGCGCGCGGGCAATCGGCGGTCCGCGATCGTTGCGAGCGGTGCGGCCAGCAACTGCGCGGCGCCCATCACGGTGATGATCTCACCGATCTCGAGCGGCGTGTGAAAGCGCACGAAGCCCAAGAACAGCGGTAAGACGTAGAGCGAAGCGAACAGCGCAAAGCCCAAGATGAAGTTGTAGGCGCACGCGATGCAAAATCCCGGCACGCGCAACGGCTCGAAATCAACCAGCGCTTCCCGCGTGTTGGTGCAGCGCCGGATGAAGAGCGCACCGGCCGCGACGGTCACGGCCAGCAAACCGATGTCGCGCAGGCTGGTCCAGCGATCCTCGGGCCCGACCTTCAGCACGACCTGCAGCGCGGCCAGGCACACGGAGAGCGCGACGAAGGCGACCCGATCGACGCTCCGCCAGGCCGCGCGGTCAGGACGGTCGACGTCGACGACCGCAATGGTGATCGCCGTGATCGCGAGCCCGATCGGCACGTTGATGAAGAACAGCCAGTTCCAGGCCAGATTTTCGGCCACGTAGCCGCCGATGTAAGGCCCCACCGACGGCGCCAGCATCGCGAGCGCGCCCGCGATCAAGATCGCGCGAGCATGCAAGCTTTTCGGAAACATCTTGTATCCGGCCGCGAAGACGGTCGGCACCATCGTGCCGGCGCACAGACCTTGCAGCGTGCGAAACACGATGAGCGTGACGTAATCGTGCGCGAGGCCGCACCCGAGGCTCGTCACCACGAACCCGAACGCGGCGGCGGCGAAGAGCCAGCGCGTCGACATCGCGCGCGCCAGCCGGCCGCTGAGCGCGATCGCGATGACCTCGGTGATCAGATAGGAGGTCTGCACCCAGCTCAGTTCGTCGAGCGGCGTGTGCAACGACGTCGCGATCCGCGGCAGCGCGGCGGCGACGATCTGAATGTCCAGGATGGCCATGAAAAGCCCCATGCACATTGTGGTAAAGCCAAGCCACCGCCGCCGGTCTCCCATGTCTTCCGCTTCACGCGATCGGCTTCGCAAGCCTGGGCACCGGTCTTCAGCCTTTTTTCAGCGTCCGGCATGAGCGCGCCGAACTTTCGTTCAATGCCACAAGCATGAGCTCGCTCGAATTCCAGCGCGATGGCGAGATCGCGATCGTTCACCTGGCACGCGTCGCCAAACGCAACGCGCTCGACGACGACACCGTGCGCGACATCGAACGGATCTTCAGCGACCCGGGCGAAGGCGTGCGCGCCGTCGTGATCTCCGCGCGCGGCGAGCACTTCTCGGCCGGGCTCGATCTCTCATCGCTCACGGATACGACGCCGCTCGACTCGCTGCGCCGCTCCCAGCTCTGGTACCGCGCGTTCGAACGCATCGAGTTCGGAAACGTCCCCGTGGTTGCAGCGCTGCACGGTGCCGTGATCGGCGGCGGGCTCGAGATGGCCGCCGCCGCCCATATCCGCGTTGCCGATACGACGACATATTATGCGCTGCCCGAAGCACAACGCGGCATCTTCGTCGGCGGCGGCGGATCCGTGCGCATCTCGCGCATCATCGGGCCGCATCGCATGATGGACCTGATGTTCACCGGCCGCATCTACGGCGCGGAGGAAGGGCACACGCTGGGCCTGAGCCAGTACCTCGTCGAGGCGGGCGGGGCGGAAGCCAAGGCCATCGCGCTGGCCAAGCAGATCGCCACGGTGCCGCCCTTGAGCACCTACGGCATCATGCATGCCGTCCCACGCAACGCCGAAGCCGATCCCGCGACGGGCTACGTGCTCGAAGGGCTGATGGCCGCCATGGCGGCGGGCGATCCGGTTGCGCAAGAGCGTATCGCGGCCTTTCTCGCCGGACGCGCAGCAAAGGTCAAGTGAGTCAACGTAAGGTCAACCTCGGACCGCACGACCTCGCCGTGACGCCGTTGCCCGGCGGCGGCTTTCACGTGCGCTCGCCGCACGCGCTCCAGGCCTATCCGCGCACGATGACCGACCGGCTCGAACACTGGGCGGCCGAGCGGCCGCAGCAGGTGTATCTCGCCGAGCGTGACGGTGAGGGCTGGCGCACGCTCACGTACGCCGCCGCGCTCGATGCGACGCGCCGCATCGCGCAAGCGCTGCTGGATCGCGGTTGCACGGCGAGCGCCGGCGTTGCGATTCTCTCCGAGAACGGCATCGATCACGCGCTGCTCGCGCTGGCCGCGCAATACATCGGCATCCCCTACGTCCCGGTTTCGCCGCCGTATTCGCTGCTCTCGACCGACTTCGCGAAGCTCCGCCACGTTCTCTCGGTGTTCAATCCGCGCTTGGTCTACGCGTGCGACGAACGGTATGCACGCGCGTTTGCCGGTGACGTGATCGCGGCCGGCCTCCCGGTTGTCGTCTCGGACGGCGCGATCGCCGGCCGCGCGAGCGAACGATTCTCGCAGTTGCTCGAGACGGCCGTAACGCCGGCGGTGGCCGCGGCCAATGCGCTGGTCACGAACGACACGGTCGCGAAGGTTCTTTTTACATCGGGTTCCACGGGCTTGCCCAAAGGTGTGATCAACACGCAGCGCATGCTGTGCTCGAACCAGCAGATGAACGTCCAAGCGTTCCCGTTCTTCGCCGAAGAGATGGTGATGCTCGATTGGTCGCCGTGGAACCATACCGCGGGTTCGAACCAGGTCTTCAACATGGCGCTCTTCCACGGCGGCACGCTCTACATCGACGACGGCAAGCCGACGCCGGCCGAATTCGCCAAGTCGCTGCGCAACTTGCGCGACGTTTCACCGACCGTCTACTTCAACGTGCCGCGCGGGTACGAAGAACTCGCCAAGGTCCTCGATGACGACGCCGAACTGCGCGCGACGTTCTTCCGCAAACTCAAGATGATGTGGTACGCGGGAGCCGCGCTCTCGGGGCCGGTGTTCGAACACATGCGGCACTTGGGCATCAAGGCGTACGGCGAAGAGATCATGATGACGAGCGGTATCGGCTCGACGGAAACGGCCCCGTCGGCGACGTTTGCGAACTGGTACTCGCAGGTGAGCGGAAACATCGGTGTGCCGTTGCCCGGACTCGAAATGAAGCTCGTCCCGGCCGGCTCGAAGCTGGAGATGCGCCTGCGCGGGCCGAGTATCACGCCCGGCTACCTGTACCGTGATGATCTGACGCGCGCCGCGTTCGACGAAGACGGCTACTACAAGATGGGCGACGGGCTCAAACCGCTCGATCCGAACGATTTCAGCGCCGGCTTTTTGTTCGACGGACGGATCGGCGAGGATTTCAAACTCTCCACCGGCACCTGGGTCAGCGTCGGGCCGTTGCGCACGGCGCTGCTCGCGCAACTTGCGCCGGCGGTGAAAGACCTCGTGATCTGCGGGCAAGACCAGCCGTATCTCGCGTTGCTCTTGATCGCCGACGCCGGCGTCCACCCGGCCGACCCGGCGGTGCGCGCGTTCGTGCTCGAACGGCTCGAAGCAATCGCCGACGCCAATCCCGGCAGCTCGACCCATGCTGCGCGCGCGATCTTTCTCGACCGGCCGCCATCGATCGACGACGGCGAGATTACCGACAAAGGATCGCTCAACAGCGCCATGATCCGCGAACGGCGGCGTGATTTCGTCGAACACCTCTACAGCAGTTTGGAGAACCCGCTCGTGATCGCGATCGCCTGATGAACGTTCACAACCACGCCGCCATCGTCACCGGCGGCGCATCCGGACTCGGTGCCGCAACGGCGCGAGCGCTCGCCGGACGCGGCGCGCGCGTCACCGTCGTCGACCGCAACGCCGACGGCGCCCGCGCGGTAGCCGCCGAGATCGGCGGCATCGCGGCGAAATGCGACGTCACCAACGAAGCGGCGGTGCTCGCGGCAATCGCCTTGTCGCGCGAGGCGCACGGGCCGCTGCGCATGGTCGTACACTGCGCCGGGGTCGCGACGGCGGCGCGCATCGTCGGGCGCGAGGGACCGATGTCGCAGGACGCATTCGAGCGCAACGTCGGCGTGAACCTGTTCGGCACGTTCAACGTCATGCGCCTGACGGCGCGCGAGATGTCGCTCACGGAACCCGTCGGCGAAGAGCGCGGCGTGTTCATCGCGACCGCCTCGGTGGCGGCGTTCGAAGGTCAGCTCGGGCAAGCGGCATACGCCGCTGCCAAGGGCGGGATCGTCGCGCTCGTGCTGCCGGCAGCGCGCGAGTTCGCGCAGTTCGGCATCCGCGTCATGGCCATTGCGCCGGGTTTTTTCGAAACGCCGCTGATGAACGCGCTGCCGCCCGAGGCCGTGCAGAGACTCGTGCGCGAGATCCCGTTCCCGGCCCGCTTCGGCAAACCCGAAGAGTACGCGCACCTCGCGCTCGCGATCATCGAGAACCCCTCGCTGAACGGCGAAACGATCCGTCTCGACGGCGCCCTGCGCCTACCGCCGAAGTAAGTAAGTACACGCACTTTGTCATTTTCTGCGTCATTCCGAGCGGAGCGCTGAAGGCGCGTCGTCGAGGAACGCGAGAAAACCTCGGCGATTTGCGTGCGAGCGCGAAGGCGCGAGCAGTGGCTACTTCTTCTTTTTCTACTCCACTGCTCGCGCCTTCGCGCTCGCACTCGGCAGCGATGATCGTGGCGCGTCCCTCGACGACGCGCCTTACGGCGCTGCTCGGGATGACATGTGGTAATGATGATAACAAGCGGTATAATAGACCGCTCGCGTTACTCGAGCCCGAATAACCGGACGGCGTTTTCCTTGAGGATGAGCGGGCGGACTTCGTCCTTGATCGGGAGCTGCGCGAAATCGCGCATCCAGCGGTCGGGGGTCAGCACCGGGTAGTCGGAACCGAAGAGCATCTTGTGCTTGAGCTGCGTGTTGGCATATTGCACGAGGTTGGCCGGAAAGTATTTGGGTGACCAGCCCGAGAGATCGATGTACACCTGCGGCTTGTGCAGGCATACCGAGAGCGCTTCGTCCTGCCACGGAAACGACGGGTGGGCGATGATGATCGGCATGTCGGGGAAGTCGACGGCGACGTCGTCGAGCAGCATCGGGTTGCCGTACTTCAGGCGAATGCCACCGCCGCCGCGCATGCCCGTACCCATCCCGCTGTGGCCGCTGTGCACGATAATCGGCAACCTCGCCGCCTCGATCACCTCGTAGAACGGGTAATACGCCGGATCGTTGGCAAAAAAGCCCTGCGTTTGCGGGTGCAGCTTGAAACCGCGGACGGCACCCGTTTCGATCAACCGTTCGGCCTCGCGCACGCCGGCCGTGCCGCGCGTAGGATCGACGCTGACGAACGGGATGACGATGTCGTCGTTACGTTCGGCGAAGGCGAGCACTTCGTCGTTGGTGACGTGCGCGCGCGTTTGATTTTTTCCGTCGACCGTGAACACGACGCACGCCATGCGCCGTTCGCGGTAGTAGTTCGCCATGTCGTCGAGCGTGGCGGGCGGCTTGACGTCGCCGAAGTACTTCGCGGCTTGCACGAGCATCGGATCTTCTTCCGCGGCACCGGGCGCCCACGCGTGCACGTGCACGTCGATCGCATCGATGTTGGAGAGATCGATCACGGCTTCGGTTCGTGCGCGAGCTTGTTGGGCATGACCGTGCTGAGAATCTGCCGGATCGGCGCGCCGGCGAGCCACGCTTCGATGTCTTCCAGCATCTGACTGTAGAACACCGCGTAGCTCGCCTTCGAGACGTAGCCGATGTGCGGCGTGAGCACCGTGTTCGGCAGGCGCCGCAACGGATGATCGGCCGGCAACGGCTCGACGTCGAACACGTCGAGGCCCGCCCCCGCGATTCGCCCCTGCTGCAAGGCCTCGATCAAGGCGGCCTCGTCCACGATGGGGCCGCGCGAGGTGTTGATCAGATACGCCGTCGGCTTCATCAGCCCGAGTTCAGCGGTGCCGAGCAGCCCGCGCGAGCGATCGCCGAGCACGAGATGCACGCTGACGTAATCCGCTTGCGCCAAGAGCTCGTCGCGCCCGACGAGCTTCGCGCCGGCGGCCGTCGCGCGCTCGGCGGTCATGTTGCTGCTCCATGCGATCACGTTCATATCGAACGCCGCCGCCGCGCGCGCAACTTTCGAGCCGACGCGGCCGAGCCCGATCAGGCCGAGCGTCTTGCCGGCGAGCTCGTCTCCCACTCCCGTCTGCCAGCGGCCTTCGCGAACGTCGCGGTCGACGACCGTGATCTGCTGCGCGAGCGCGAAGATCAGCGCCCAGGTGACCTGCGCGGTTCCACCCCCGCCGGTTTGCGTTCCGCAGACCACGATGCCGCGTTCTTCGCACGCCGCGAGATCGACGGACGCGTTCCACATGCCGCTCGTGGTGATCAGTTTGAGGTTCGGCAAACGTTCGAGCACGCGCCGCGGGAACGGCGTGCGTTCGCGCATCAAGGCGACGGCATCGAACGGCGCAAGCCGCGCCACGAGCGCGTCCTCGTCGGCCAGATGGTCGGCGAACGTCGTGACCTCCGCGCGCCCCTTGAGGCGGTCCCAGTCGGCATAGGAGCCGGCAACGTTCTGGTAATCATCGAGGACGGCTACGCGCGGGTTCACCCAACCGAGTTTCGTTCCCGGGCAGCGGCGTCCTTATTCGGCCGAAGGTGTTTAGTTTCCGTAAACCTGGGAATGTGCCAAGACAGCGCGCTCGGCAATACCTAGAATTCGGGCGGCCGCTTGCTTGCTTACGGAGGCAACAATGTTCTTTCGTTCTTCCCACATATTCGGGAAGGTTCTCGTGCTGGCCGGCCTGACGTTCGGGCTGGCCGCCTGCGGCGGCGGCACCGTCGCCACGACGCCGCTCTACACCCAGTTCCCCACGACGTACTCGTTGCTGCAAACGATCAACCCGCCGAAGTCGCTGTCATTCGACATCGGGTTCGTCGACGAAACGCAGCACTATTACACGCTCGCTGACCGAAGCACCGACGGCATCGATGTCATAAACACGATCACGGGCGCGTATCTCGGGACCGCCGGGGCGGGCGCATTCCAGGGCCTCGGAACGACTGTCGCCGGGTTCTCGCGGAACCCGAACGCGGGTCCCAACGGCAACGTTTCGCTCGGTAATGGCCTGAACGCTGCCGGCGACGGAAACAGCACTCTGAAAATCGTCAGCGTGACCTCGATCTCGTCGTCCGTCGTCGCGACGATCAACGTCCCCAATCCGTACACGGGACCCAACCTGCCGGCGAACATTTGCCAAGGCACGACCGGTGCGACCACCGGCGCGCCGACGGTCGGCGCCGGGAATTTCCGCGTCGATGAACTGGCCTACGATCCGACCGACAACGTCATCGCCGCGGTGAGCGACAATGCGTGCCCGGTGTTCGTTACGTTCTTCCAAGGCTCAGCTCCGTACTCGATCGTCGGGCAGGTCGCCCTCTTGACGGCCAACGGCGGCGGCGAGCAGACCGTCTGGGACCCGAAACAGGGTCTGTTCCTCACCGCGATTCCGTCGACCACGACGAATGCCGGTGGTGAGATCGATGTGTTCAGCCCGAAGACGTTCACCAAGGTCAACGTCCTCCCGCTAACCGGTTGCAATCCCTCCGGGCTCGCGCTCGGGCAAAACGAAACCTACGTTGCCGCCTGCGCGAGCAGCATGATGACGCTCAACGGCGTCACCGGCGCCGTTCTCAACAACTACCCGGGCCCGGCGCCCGACGAAGTCTGGTACAGCCCGGGATCGAATCGTTTCTACGGCGCGAGCAGCACACCAGGTACGCTGACCGTGCTCGACGGCAACGGTAACCTCCTAGCAAACGTGCCGACGGCATCGGGCTCACACTCGGTCGCGGTGGAATCCCTCAACGACCACGTCTTCGTTCCCGAGAATGTCGGCGCGACCATCGGCATCGACATCTACGATCACTGATCGCTAGATACTGAAATCGCGCGCGGGCCGGCTCATCTTGAGGACGACCCGCGCGTGGCTTCCGCCGTCGGGGCGGGGGACAACGCTGACGTCACGCGCTAGCTGCGTCGCGATATAGAGGCCGCGTCCCGATTCGCTCATGTTGTCCTTCGGCAGGCGCGCGTAAAACCGGAAACCCGGCCCACGGTCGAGGATGTGTAGTACCGGCTCTTCGACCGTCAGGTCAAGCGCGGCTTCGACGCCGCCGTTCGTGTGCTGCACGACGTTGCCGAGTAATTCACCGAACACGATCTCCGCATCGGCGACCTCGGCAGACGTTGCCTGCAGCGCACGCAGCAAGCGCGCGAATTCGCGGCGGACGCCTTGCGCGACGTGCGCATCTCCGGCCGGAAACGACCAGCGCACGACGCGTTCGGAGAACGCTTCGACCTTGACCGTGAGGATCGCGATGTCGTCGGTCGCATCGCCGAGCACCGCGCGCCGGATCGCAGCGGCCGGTGCCGGTGAATTGCGAACGTCTTCTTGCGCGAGCGAGGCCCGGAGGCGGCGATCGCCGTCGAACACGTCGCGCGTCGACTCGGTCAAACCGTCGGTGTACAGCACGAGCAGCGCGCCTTCCGGGAGGATGACCGTCGTGTCGCTCCCGGCCGCGCGCATGTTGCGCAATCCCAGCGGAAGATCGGCCGCGGCGAGCTCTCTGATCGACCCGTCGGGATCGCGCAGCAGCGGGGGCGGATGACCCGCCGACGCATAGGACAGCCCGCGCGTCAACGGTTCGATGATTCCGAGGAACGCGGTGACGATGCGATCGGGCGCTTCGGAGCGCAACGCGCGGTCGGCCGCATCGAGCACCGCGCTCGGCTCGGGAAACACTTGTGCCGCGCCGCGAATCGCTTGACGCGCCGCCGACATCGTCACCGCGGCTTCGAGGCCGCTGCCCATCACGTCGCCGACCGAGATCACGACCCGGCCGTCGGGGAGCCGGAACGAATCGTACCAATCGCCGCCCACCAACGCGTCTTGACCCGCCGCTTCGTACATCGCATCGAAGAGCAGCCCCGGCACCGAGGCCAGCGTTTTCGGTAAGGCCGCGTTTTGGAACGCCAGCAGCGCCCGGTGCTCGCGATCGAATTCGCGTTCCAACCGTTCGGCAAGCGCACGATACTCTTGTTCGCGCAAAACAGTCCGCGTCGTCTCGACGCAGGTGCAGAGCACGCCGCCCTCCTCGCTGAGCTCGCCGAACTGGCTGTAAGAGAACGTGAAGTTCGTCGCCTCGGGATAGCCGTTGCGCTCGAGCGTCAGCGGCCAGTCCTCACCCCAGACCGGTGTTCCGCGTTCGAACGCGGCGCTCAACAGCGGTCCGATCGCATCCCAAATCTCCGGCCAGCAATCGCGCGCGCGCTGGCCGAGTGCGGCGGGGTGGCGCGCACCGAGAATCGGAACGAACGCATCGTTGTAGAGCTGGAGCAGCTCGCCGCCCCAGAAGATCAGCATCGGAAAACGCGAGCGGAGCGCGACGCCGAGCATCAGCCGCAGCGACGCGGGCCACGCGGTTTTCGGCCCGAGGACCGTCGCGCTCCAGTCGAACGCCGCGATGTGCCCGGCCATCTCGCCCGGCGCGGTACTCTCGGTAGTCACCGCAGATGAGGCACGTTCGACGGGTAGATCGGGCGGTTGATGATCGTCTGCAGCACTTCCGGCTGGGCCTTGAGCACGAGCTCGCAGAAGGCTTTGAAGCTCTCGCGCTCCGCCTCACCTTCGGCGAAGAGCTCGTTTTGCGTGAGGTCGACCTTGCCGTCGACTTCGAGAAAGCGCACGTAGCGGCCGTCGTCGTCTTCGCCCAGCTCGAGCAATCCCGCGTCGGCGAAGATGCGCACGGCGGAACCGATCGTTTTGTCGGCAACCTTATCGCCCAGATCGATCGCCGATGCGATGTCGGCATACGTCATCCTGATCGTGCCGACGGCCGCGATCTTCTTCATCTCGCGATAGATGTTGCGCAGCGTGTGCAACGTCGGCGCGTCGCGCTCGAGAATGAAGTCGTTGATGTTGCGATCGCGTTCGCCGAAGAGTAGGTGGATGTGCGCCGCTTCGCCGTCGCGGCCGGCCCGGCCCGACTGCTGGTTGAACTCGGTGTGATCGAAGTTGAGGTGATAGAGAAACACGTCGCGCACGTCGGGTAAATCGACGCCCTCGCCGAACGCCGACGTGGCCACGATCACGCGAATCGTCCCCGCGCGAAAGAACTGCTCGACTTGCAAGCGTTCGGCCGATCCCACGCCCGCGTGGTAGAACGCCACGATATCGCCCAGGTTTGTCCGGAGCTTCTCGGCAACTTTGGTCGCCTCGCTGCGCGAGTTGCAGTACACGATCGCCTTGCCTTCGGGATCGATGTTCCGCCGGATGTAGTCGACTTTGTTCGTGACGCCGCGCGCTTCGGTGACGGTGAGGTTCTCGCGGATCGTCGGGTCGATCACCCACGCCTCGATCTCGAGCTCGCGCCGGATCCCCGCGAACACGTCGTCGCCGGCCGTGGCCGTCAACGCCAGTACCT
This sequence comes from Vulcanimicrobiota bacterium, assembly GCA_003164495.1. GTDB lineage: Bacteria > Vulcanimicrobiota > Vulcanimicrobiia > Vulcanimicrobiales > Vulcanimicrobiaceae > Lustribacter > Lustribacter caenicola. The sequence goes on along the minus strand of PLTN01000138.1, from coordinate 24,220 downwards.
GCGGCGAACCGAGTTTCCGCACGACGTCGGGTACGCGGCGATACGCCGGGCGATGCGTGCTCTCGATCAAATGATGCGCTTCGTCGACGACCACCAGCGACGGGCGGCTGTGTTCGTTCGCGAAGCGATCGGCGTGGAAGTGCATGAACTCCGGCGTCGTGCAGATGATATCCCACGCGCCCGTTTCGAGCGCATCCATCAGCGCCGCACGTTCGCCCGTGTCGATCGCACCGTTGGCGCGCAGAATGCGCACGCCGAGCGGCTCGAGCCGGCGCACCAGCGCCTCGTACTGATCGTTGGCCAGCGCGCGCAACGGGTAGAGCACGACGGTCTTCGTGCCGCGCTCGAGCGCACCGGTCGCCGCCGGCAGCTGAAAGCACAGCGACTTGCCGCGGCCCGTGCCCATCACCGCGAGCGTGTTCTTGCCGGCGGCAACCCGTTCGATCACGGCGCGCTGCGCATCGCGCAACGGACGGTCGCCGAGCAGCGCGCCCTGCACGTCGGCCGCCAGCGCGCGCACGCCGGTTTGCGCCGGCGCGATCGTTGCGCGCTCGCGCGAGACCCAGATGTTCACGCCGACGCTGCGCGTGCCGCCGCCGGTGACATGGCGAACCTCGGCGCGATAGCGTTCGCCCGCATCGATATTCGGCGCAATGCGCGCCGCGATCGGCTTGCGTACGAATCCGAGCTGTAAGCGGCCGAAGTGCACTGCGACGGCGTTCGGATCGAACGCGTTGTCGGGTTGCCGGACGAGCTCGAGCTCCTGGCCCGGCTGCAAACCGGCGATCAGATCTTGCCGGCCCTCGAACGTGACGCCCACGATCTTCGTGTTGAAGCCGAACGAGTCGCCGATCGACGCGTACGGATCGCGATCGAGAAACTCATCGCGCTTGGCGTAGAGCTCATCGAGAAAGGCCGCGGCCGGCGACTCGACGCGCGGTTTCCCGAACGACCCGATCAGCCGTTCGAACGCCGCCTCCGAGGCCGTCGGAGGCGGTAGCGCGTCAGCTCTTGTGCGGGGTTTCATCGGCCGCGTCGAGATTCAGATGAATCTCTTCGTGTCCGAGATCGTAATCGCGATCGTGGTGGCCGAGTGCTTGCGCGTCGAGCGGGTCGAGGCGGTCGGCCTCGAGCGACTCGCGCTCGAGATCGATCTCGTCGTACTCCTCATCGGTGAAGCTGTGATCGCGATCGTGCTCGACCTCGCCGAAGACGGCGGTGTCGGTCGAGGTTTCAATGCGGCGGCGCTTGTACTTCGGCGGCGCACCGGGCGTGCGGCGGGGTGACTGGCGCTCGCGCTCGCGACGCGCCTTGCGCGCCGCGAGGATCTCTGCTCGATCGGCATCGGTGCGGGCTTGCGCGCGCGCCTCGGCAACGGTCCGCGGTTGCGCATCGAGCGACGCCCGGCGCAGCGCCGCTCGCGCGCCGATCGTCTTCTGGAACGACGCCACCAGCGGCGCGGAATAGAAGATCGAGTGATAGCCGCCGGAGCAGATGCCGACCAGCAGTGCGAAGGCGAAATTCTGGAGCGATGCGCCGCCGAAGGCCAGCAGCGCAACGAGCGTGATGACGACGGTCGCGAGCGTGTTGACGGAGCGCGTCATCGTCTGCAAGATCGACGTGTTGACGATCTTGTCGAACGGATCGCCCGCCATGATCTTCGTGTTCTCGCGGATCCGATCGAGGATCACGATCGTGTCCATGACCGAATAGCCGATGACCGTCAGCACCGCGGCCAGGAACGCGTCGTCGACGCGCTTGTCCGCCAGCGAATAGATCCCGATCATCATCGCCGAGTCGCGCACGAGCGCGATGATCGTGACCAGACCGAAGATGTAGTTCCAGCCGAAGCGGAACGCGATATAAAGGAACTGGATCGCGATCGCGATCACCAGCGCCTTGAGCGCGTTGATCAGGTATTCGGTCGCAAGCGACGGGCCGACCGTCGAAATCGACGACGACGCGCGATCGACCGGGGCGACGCTGCCGAGAGCTTTCCAGAGCGGGTCGGTCACGTTGCCGAAGTCGGCTTGCGTTTCGATCGTGTACCGCTCGCCCGGCGTTTCGCCCGGCTTGCTCAGCGTGTTGATCTGCGCATCGGTGACCTTGATGCCGGCCAGCGCCTTGATGATCGCATCACGATCGACGGGATGCGTGAACTTCGCGGTGACGTCGGTACCGCCGGTGAACGATAGCCCCAAACGCAGCGGCGTGCCGGTCGTGACCCAGTGGTAGATCATCGATGCGATCCCGAGTGCGATGATCGCATACGAGATGATCGAGACCGTTCTCAGCCAGCCGACGATGTTCCAATTCAGGCGACGGAAGAACATCTACGCGCCGTACGCCTTCTGGTCGGACACGAGGTTGTTCTCGACGACGAGGTCGACGAAGAACCGTGTGACGAACACGGCGGTGAAGAGCGAGAATGCGGTACCCCAGAACAGCGTGTAGGCGAAGCCCTTCACCGTACCGGTACCCAGCAAGAACAGCACGCCCGCGCCCACGATCGTGGTGACGTGGCTATCGAATACCGACGTGAACGCGCGGCGAAAGCCGATCTTCACGGCCGAGCGCAGCGACTTGCCGGCCCACAGTTCTTCCTTGAGGCGTTCGAAGATCAGGACGTTCGCATCGACGGCCATGCCGATCGAGAGCACGAAGCCGGCGATGCCGGGCAGCGTGAGCACGGCGTGCGCGGCCGAGAGTAAGGCCAACAGCGCGAGCACGTACACGACCAGCGCGACGTCGGCGAGCAAGCCCGGCAGACGGTACATCACCGCCATGAAGATCAGCACGAGGCCGAGACCGACCATCGATGCGTACAGCGATTTCGTGAGGTCTTCCGCGCCGAGCACCGGACCGACGTCGTCCTTCGAGATGATGACGGTCGGAACGGGCAGCGCGCCGGCGTTGAGTTCGTTCGCGAGCAGCGCGACTTGCTCTTCGGTGAACTGTCCGGTGATCTGACCCGAATCCGTGATGATGCCCTGGATCGTCGCGTCTTGGACGAACTTCTTGTCGAGGAACGTACCGAGNNCCCGAATCCTTGTACGCGCCGTTGGGATCGTTGGCGTACTTCGTATCGGAATTCGCTTTCGCACTGACCTGCGCCGGCACGATCTTGAACTCGAGCACGGCCTCCTGTTTGAGGAGCTGCTCGGCTTCATCGGCGTTTTTGACCGCGGGCAGCTCAACGAGCAGACGGTTCGTGCCTTCCTTGGAAATCACGGGTTCCGAGACGCCGAGGCCGTTGACGCGGTTTTGCACGACGGTTTCGACCTGGTTTTGCACGTCGGACGTGATCACCGGGACTTCTTTGGTCGGCTGTAACTCGAGGAGCACGCGTGCTCCGCCTTGCAGGTCGAGACCGAGGTGGATCTTCTGCTGGATCGGGAGGATCGCCCAGATGCACAGCCCTACCACGGCCAGGAGGAGAACCGCTTGAAGCGGTCTCTTGAGCTTATTCCACATACCGTTGTTTCGGGGAAGGGGAGAACCCCGGAATCGTAGCAGGTCCGGTAAAGAGCGTCAAACCACCAATGCCTTCGTTTGAAGGAGGGCTGTGCAGGATACCAAGGGCGTAGATGCAGGACTCCTGCAGTCGCGGTACCGGCTTACCAAGCAGCGCGCGGCAACTTTGCGTGCCCTGGAAGACGGGCGGCACCTCAGCGCCGAGGAGATCCTCGAGCGCGTGCGGGCACAGTTGCCCGGCGTCAGCCTCGGGACCATCTACCGTACGCTTGATATTCTGCGCAGCATCGGCCTCGTGCAGATCTTCTCCCACGCCGGCGGCGCGGCCAAATACGAGGCAGCTCTGGAAAAGCATCACCACCTGGTCTGCACGCGCTGCGGCGAGGTCATCAACGTGAGCGTCAACGAGGCACTCGCGCTCTCACAAACGGTCGCGCAAGAACACGGTTTCCACGACGTCGACTGCGCGCTGGTCGTCACCGGACGCTGCGCGCGCTGCACCGACGTTCCCGCCGGCGCGAACACCTGACGCCGTGCAACGCCTTCCCGATCTCGATCCGGCGGCACTGACGCCGGAGCAAAAACGCGTCTACGACGAGGTCGCCGCCGCCCACACCGGACACGTGCGCGGTCCGTGGGCCATCGCTCTGCGCGATCCCGACCTCTTGTATCATGCGCACAAACTCTACGACCGGCTGTGCACGGGGACGAAACTCGGCGAGCGGCTTTTCGAGCTGATGGTGCTGACCGTCGCGCGCCACTGGACCTCGCAGTTCGAGTGGCAAACCCACGAACGGAAGGCGCGCGAGTTCGGCATTCCGCCGGCGGTAATCGAGGCGATCCGCAATAACCGCGTTCCGCACTTCGAGCGTGAAGACGAACAGATCGTGTACGACACCGTTATCGAGCTTTCCCAAACGACGCAGCTCAGCGCGCACTCCTACGAACGGGCGCGCGCGTTCTTCGGCGAGGACCTGCTCGTCGAGTTGATCTCCGCCGCAGGCTTGTATACCATGATCGCGATGCTGCTCAACGCGTTCGATGCACCGATCCCCGCAACCGCGGAGCCGCTCCAGTGAACCCCGTGCGGCGCGTGGTGACGGGTCACGATGCGAACGGCGTGGCCAAAGTCTTGTGGGACGACGCGATCACCGAAGTGAAGCGCGGCAAGTCCGGCTTGCTCACGCATCTCTGGAACACGAAGGCCACCCCGGCCGATATCGGCATCGGTGAGAACATCGACGACCCGGGCAAAGAGCCGCACATCACCGCACCGCCGCCGGGCGGCTCGCGGTTGGTCGTGATCGACTATCCGCCGGGCAACAGCGGCACGATGCATCGCACCGAGACGATCGACTACGTAATCGTGCTCGCGGGCGAAATCGACATGGAGATGGACGATTCGACCGTGCATCTCGGCACGGGCGACGTGATGGTGCAGCGCGGCACCAACCACGCCTGGTTCAACCGCGGCACCGAAAATGCGCGCGTCGCCTTCGTCCTCATCGACGCCGACCCACTCGGCATCGGCCACCCCCGCCTGCACGACTAGCGCCTCTCTGTCATCCCGAGCGGAGCACCACCTCGTCTTCGCTCGGTGCAGGCTCCGGGCGCGTAGTCGAGGGACCACGATAATCGTCAACTACTAGCCAGGGCAACTCCCCGCCCGTGCATTTCACTGCAAACTTCCAGACCGTTGGGCGGGTTTTGGGTACGCCATGCCTGAGCTTTCCTTCCTCGACCTCGTTCGCATCCGCCAAGACGACGCGTCGCCGCGCGATGCGCTGGAACGCGCCGCCGATTTGGCGCAGTACGCCGAGCAGTTGGGGTTCCGCCGCTATTGGGTCGCCGAGCATCACAACATGCGCGGGATCGGCAGCGCGGCCACGTCGATCGTCATCGCGCACATCGCGGAGGCGACGTCGACGATCCGCATCGGCTCGGGCGGCATCATGCTGCCCAATCACTCGCCGCTGCTGATCGCGGAACAATTCGGCACGCTGGCGGCGCTGTACGGCGATCGCATCGACTTGGGCCTTGGCCGCGCGCCCGGAACCGACGGTTACGCATCGCGTGCGCTGCGCCGCGATCCGCAGGCCGCCGATCGCTTTCCGCAAGACGTGCTCGAGTTGCAAGCGCTGCTCGGCGACCCGGTGCCGGACCAAGCCGTGATCGCGACGCCCGGTGCCGGCACGCACGTGCCGATCTGGATCCTCGGATCGAGCCTCTTCGGTGCGCGGCTCGCAGCCGAACTCGGCCTGCCGTTCGGTTTCGCGTCCCACTTCGCACCGCAGGGACTCGACGCCGCGCTGAACGTCTACCGCACCTACTTCAAGCCGTCGGAACAACTCGCCGCGCCCTACGCGCTGATCGGGGTCATCGTCGTCGCCGCGGATACGGACGCCGAAGCGAAGCGCTTAGCAACGACCGCGCAGATGGCTTCGACCAACATTCTGCGCGATGCGCGAACCCTGAGTCTGCCGCCGATCGACAACATCGACGACTACTGGACGCCGCAAGAGAAGCCGCACGTCCTCGAGCGCATGACGTGTAGCGCAATCGGCAGCCCCGAGACCGTACGCGAACGGCTCGCAGCCATCGCGGAGCGCACGCAAGCCGACGAGTTCATGATCGTCTCCGACATCTACGATCACGAAGCCCGCAAGCATTCGCTCGGCCTAACCGTCGCCGCAACGAAAAACTATGTCACCCCGAGCGAAGTCGAGGGGCGCGAGAAAATCTTGGCGCTTTGAGTGCGAGCGCGAAGGCGCGAGCAGTGGTGTCTTCTTCTCGTTTTTTTTACTCCACTGTTCGCGCCTTCGCGCTCACACTCGGTAATAGGGATTGTGGCGGTCCCTCGACAAGCTCGGGATGACATAAAATCAACCGCTTTCGCCAGTTAGCACCCCCGCCGGGTCGAGTTCGATGCCGGGCGGGATTTCGCCGAAGGCGTAGACTTCTACGCGCGGGCCGACGCGCTCGAAAAACTCGGCGAGCAGCGGGCGTAAAGACGCGGTTACGACGACGGCATGCGGCGCGAACGCCGGATCGGCGAGAAACTGCTCGACGCCCTCGCGCACGCGGCGAGCGGTTTGCGGATCCGGGGCGAGGCCGGTTTCGCTGTTCCACATACGCGCCAGTTCCGCATCGAAGTCGGGGGCGAGGATCAGCGGGCGAATTCGATTCACAGCATCGCGGCGGAACTGCTGCGGAACGATGATGCGGCGCACGGCCTCGGCGAGTTCGCGCGGTTCGCGTGCGTGCGGGGCGGCGTCGAGCATCGCCTCGAACACCGTAATCGGGTCGCGCGGCCACGCTCGCTCGCGCAAGAGCAACGCCACCGCCCGATGCGCGGTAACGACGGGCAGCGCATCGGAGCCGACGTCTTTCACGATCGACGGCACCTGCGCGCGCAAATGCTCGAGCAGCGTCTGGAACTCTTGGCGGCCGAAGAGTTCCGCCGCGTTTGCCCGGACGATCTCGGAGAGATGCGAGCCCATGATCGAGATCGCGTCGAACGCGAGCGCGCCGGCCGCCTGCGCGAGTTCGCGCGCTTCGGGGAGAATCGACTTCGCCGTGAGACCGTAGACGGGCTCGAGACACGGCTCGCCTTCCAGGTGTGCGAGCACCGGTTCGGGCGCGACCGCGAGCAACCGGTCGAGCCGGAGCCGCCCTTCGCCCGCGATGCGATCGCGTACGCGAATCGCGTAGGTGTCCGGTGCGCGCAAGCCGTCATCGCGCAAGCGCACGCCGGGAATGACGATGCCCGTCTCGGCCGCCAGCGCGCGGCGCACGTCGCCGATGCGGTCGAGCAGCGCGTCGGCGTTCGGCGGCGCGAGCAGCGCGTAGAGGTCGGTGCCGACGTCGATCGAGAGCGCGTCGACGCCGACCAGCGCAAACGCCGATTCGGGCCGGCGGACGGCGTCTTTGCGGCGCCGTTCGGCGGCCGCGCGCAGCGCGTCCTCGGCCCGCTTGCGACGCGCGCCCGATACGGACGCGCCGCCGAACGCCGCGAGCGCGAGCGCTCCGAACACCGGCGCCGGCAGCGCCGGAACAAACGCCAGCACCGCCATCAGCACGCCGGCCGTGCGCAACGCGTCGGGACGGGCGATCAGTTGGGCGGCAAGATCGACCGCCAGCGCGCCTTCGCCCGCAACGCGCGTGACCATGAGCCCCATCGACGTCGAGATGAGGAACGCCGGCAGGGTCGTGACGAGGGCGTTTCCGATCGAGAGAATGGCGAACGTCTGCAGCGCATCGAGCGGGCCCATGCCGTGATAGAACACGCCGACCACGAGCCCGCCGGCGAGGTTGAGGGCGACGATCACGAGCGCCGCGATCGCGTCGCCCTTGACGAACTTGCCCGCGCCGTCCATGGCCGCATAGAAGTCGGCCTCGCGTTGCACGCGTGCGCGCTTGCGGCGGGCACCATCGGCGTCGACGACCCCGGCGTGCACATCGGCGTCGATGGCCATCTGCTTCCCGGGCATCGCGTCGAGCGTAAAACGCGCCGACACTTCGGCGACGCGTTGGGCGCCGCTCGCGATCACGATGAACTGGATCGTAATGAGGATCGCAAAGACGATCAAGCCGACGACGATGTTGCCGCGCACCACGAACGCACCGAACGCCGGGATCATCGCGCCGACACCGTCGGTCAGATGGCCTTGTGTGAGGATGAGGCGCGTCGCGCTCACGTCGAGCGATAACCGGAACAGCGTGGCGAGCAGCAGCGCCGGCGGAAACGACGAGAATTCGAGCGGCTCCTCCACCCGCAGGCTCAGGAGCAGAATCAACGCGGAACCAAAGATGTTCAGCGCCAGCAGCGCATCGAGCACCACCGGCGGCAGCGGGACGATGAGGATTGCGACGATCGAGAGCACCGCCGCCGCGAACACCGCGTTGGGTTTCATGCGGCGAGCACGCCGGCACGAATGAGCGCCGCGATCGCGGTAGCGACCGCCACGAACGATTCGGCCGGAATGGGACGGCCGGCTTCGCCGCAGCGCCACAAGAGCCGGGCGAGCGCGACGTTCTCAACCACCGGTATGCGGGCGCGCTCGGCAATCACGCGCACGTCGAGCGCGGCCGCATCCGCCGCGCGCACGAGGATCTCCGGCACCGGAACAGCCGGCGGCGCATAGCGCAGCGCGATCGCGATGTGGGTGGGGTTCACGACGACGAACGACGCCTCGCGCGTGCGCGCGATGCCGCCGCGCACGAGCGTGCGGTGCAGTTGTTTGCGGCGCGACTTCGCCTGCGGATCGCCGTCTTGCTCCTTGGCATCGCGCTTGAACTCTTCGAACGTCATCTTCAACGACTGCAGCCAGCGCCGGCGCACGACGGCATAGTCGGCCAGCGCGAAGAACGCCCCGACTCCGGCGGCGATAAAGCAGGCTTGCAGCATCCCGTCCAGCGCAACGCCGGCCGCAGCGGTCACCGACGACGCGGCCGTGGCGGCGGCAACGGACCGCACGCCGAGCGGCGCAACGATCGCGGTAACCGCAACGAACGCGACGCCGGCGCGCGCGGCCGCAACCGCCGCTTCGGCTCCGAACATCCGCTTGAGTCCCGGCAGCGGCGCGAGCTTGTCGAACGCGAGCTTCAACGGCGCGACGCGCGGACCGCCGGTCTGCGCGAACGTGATCAGCACCCCGCCCATCGCCGCGCATGCTGCCGGCATCAGCGCCGGCGCCGCCAACACGAGCAGCGGTAGCGGATCGATCGGGCGGCCGGCGTTCGCACTCGCGCGCACCGCGTTCGCCGCCGCGGCCGTCACGAGCGGCAAGCTCGCCGTGAGCCCGAGCAACGCCGACCCGAAGCCGGCGATGCTCGCGATCTCGTGCGAGCGCGCGGCATTGCCCTCGCGCTTGGCCCGTTCGCGCCGCGACGGCGTCGCGTCAAACCGTTTCTCCGCACCGTCATCGCTCACGGCCGCAGCTCGAACGGCAACACGAACCACGGGTGCGCCGCCAGCGGCGCAAACAGCGGAATGCCGCTGAGCGCCACGACGATCGCTACCGCAAACACCACCGGAAAGGCGAGCGAGAAACTCGCCAGCCGCGGAACGACGCGCGCGACCGCGGCCAGCGCAACCTGCACGGTCAAGGCGACCGCCAGCGCCGGCGCCGCGATCAGCAGCGCCGCGCGCAGAATCGTCGCCGGCAACGCCACGGCGAACTGCGTCCACGCCGCCGGTGTGATGATGCCGCCGGGCGCAACGGCGTCGAAGCTGCCCGCAAACGCGCGCACGACCGGCACGTAGCCGTCGAGCAAAAAGAAGCCCGCCAGGAAGACCGACGACCACAAACGCCCGAACGCCTGCGCCGAGGTGACGTTCGCGTTCGGCACGGTGCCGCGGACGCCGACGTAGTCGTCGATCGTGCGACCGGCATAGTAGGCGCCATCGTAAAGCAGTGAGGCGCCGGTGCCGATTGCCGCGCCAAGCAGCGTCTCACCCGCAATCGCCAGCGTGAACGTGATGCCGTCGAATGCCACGGAACGCAAATGCGGCGCGATCGCGAATGCGAGCGCGAGCGCAAGCGCCGCGCGCACGGGTGGCGGGACGCTCGGATGCGAGAACCCGGGCGCCCGGAAGATCATGCCCGCGCCGCGCGCAAAGACCAGCAGCGTCGTCTGCGTCATCCGCGCACGAGCTGTGGAATCCGCGCAACCGCTTCCAGCAGCAACTGCTCGCATAACGAGAGGCCGAAGCGACCGAACAGCGCACAAGCAAGGCCGACCGCAATCACCTTCGGCAGCAACGTGAGCGTCTGTTCCTGGATCTGCGTTGCGGCCTGAAGAATCGCCACCAGCGCGCCGACAATGGTCGCAATCGTCAGGATCGGGATCGTCAGCAACGCCGTCACCAGCAGCGCATCACGCAACAGGCTCTCGAACTCGGCCACACCGGCATCGTCGCGTGCCGCCGTTAGCAAACGATGGCAGCGATGTTGCGAAACCTCGCGGCAGCCGCGTGAGGAACCGCGCCGCTTCATCCTCCGTCATCCCGAGTTTGTCGAGGGACAGCCGTAACCGCGCGCGTAGTAACAGGTCTTGCGCATCACCGAACGCCTGCGGTCGCGAACGCCGTTTTTCTCATTCGAGTTCTTTCCGCCGAAGACCGATGCCGGAGTCGATGCGCTGATGGCGTCCTTGAGCACGCTCAAGACGCTCGACCCAGCGTACGTGTCGGTCACGTATGGTGCGGGCGGATCGACGCGCAGCCGTTCAGTTGAGATTGCCAAGCGCATCAAAGGCGAGACTGGCATCGAAGTGCTCGCGCACGTGACGTGCTCGGGTAGCACGCTCGATGAACTGCGCGAACTGTTTCGCGAGCTCGAAGCAGCCGGCATCCAAAACGTGCTGGCGTTACGCGGCGATCCGCCGCGCGGGGAAACGGCGTTTCGCCCGGTTGAGGGGGGCTTCGCGCACGCGAGCGATCTGGTCGGTCTGCTCGAGCGCGAGTTCGACTTCTGCATCGCCGGCGCGTGTTATCCCGAAAAGCACCCCGAAGCGCAGAGCCTGCACGCCGACCTTGAAGCGCTCGAGCGCAAAGTCAACGCGGGCGCGCGATTTCTGATAACGCAGCTGTTCTTCGACAACGCGCAGTACTTCGAGTTCGTGGCGCGCGTGCGTGCGCGCGGGATCGACGTCCCGGTCGTCCCCGGCATCATGCCGATCACCAACTACGATCAGATCGAACGCTTCACCGCGATGTGCGGCGCAACGATCCCCGCCGGCCTGCGCGCCGAGCTCGAAATCCGCCGCAACGAACCGGAAGCTGTCGCCGAACTCGGCGTCGCCTACGCCGCACTTCAATGCGCCGAACTGCTGGAAAAAGGCGCCCCCGGGGTCCATTTCTACACCCTCAACAAGTCGCCGGCCACCCGCGCGGTCGTCTCCGCCCTCCGCGTCATCCCAAGCGGTGCGCCATAGGTGCAGCTGTCCCTCGACAAGCTCGGGATACATAAGGGCCGCGACGTGCGGCGCTAGCGGAACGAGGCGACGACGCCGTTGCAGACGAGCGCCCAGCCGTCGACGAGGACGAACAGGAGCAGCTTGCACGGCAGCGAGATGATCGGGGGGCTCAGCATGAACATGCCCAAGCCCATCAGTACGGCTGCCACCGCGAGGTCGATTGCAACGAACGGCAGATAGAGCGCAACGCCGATCGCAAAGGCGCTGCGCAATTCGCCGACGACGAAGGCCGGAATCAGAACGGTCAGCGGCGTGCGCTCCGGCGCTTCATCCGCCGGCCGGTGCGCGACGTGCGCGAAAACGTCGATGTCGCGCCGTTTCGTCTGCCGCAGCATGAACCCGCGCAGCGGTTCGACGGCGCGGTCGAGAAACTGACGCTGCGACATCGTGCCGGCGGCATAGGGGCGCAGCGCGTCATGCTCGATGCGTTCGATCGTGGGCGTCATGATCACGAACGTCAACACGAGCGCGAGGCCCGTCAAGACGGGATTCGGCGGCAACGAGGCCGCTCCGATCGCGGAGCGCACGAGCGAGAGCACGACGACGATGCGCACGAACGACGTCGAGAGCACCAGCACGAACGGCGCGATCGAGAGCAGCGTGAGTCCGGCCAGAATATCGAGCGGCAGCGCCGCGTGATTGCGGCTCGCAATCGAAAGCAACTCGTCCATGCGCCCCAGCGTAACGGGACCTCATGTCTAAGATGTTGCTGCGGCTCGACCCGAACGCGATGGATTCGCTTGAAGCGAATCCACTATGGCTTTTCGATGAGCTCCGTGACGCGCACGCCGAAGTTCTCATCGATGGCGACGACTTCGCCGCGCGCCACCAGGCGATCGTTCACGAGCAAGTCGACCGGACCACCGGCGAGGCGATCTAATTCAACAACCGAGCCCGTACCGAGCTTGAGGATATCGCGCACCAGCATTTTGGCCGTGCCGAGCTCAGCCGTTACGGTGAGCGGCACGTTCATCAGCAGGTCGAGATTATTGCCGTCGGGCGCGATCACCACGGGTCTCCCCTCGGAGTAATGGATCGAACTTCGAAAGCGGGACGACCGTGTCGCAGACCGCAGGTACCGAAGGCAATCCTCTGGCCCGCGACGTTCAATTCGCCCTCGCCCTCGACCTTGGTGTCCAGCACCACGACGCTGCCCGCACGGAGCTCGAGCAAGCGCGGAATGGGCAATTCCACGCATCCCAGGACCACGTGAACGTCCACCCCGGCGCCGCCCAGCGTGGCCGGGGTCACGGTTGCGAGGGGCGGCGCTTCGGGCAGGTCGCGCAGGATCCCGACCCCCAGCGTCAGCGCCACCGGCGCCGTGACCCGCACGTCGAAGTAGGCCACCGAGCGCGGGACCGCTGCGGCATCGACCGCGCGGGTCGGCCCGCGCCGCTCCACGCACAGCGCTTCGCAGGCGTTGGCGCAGCGGGCCACGATCCGTTCGATCGCCCCGGCCTCGAGCGCGCTCCAGGAACCTTGGTCCGCGGATACGTCTTCGCCGAACGCCGCCGCCACCAGCCGCCGCGCATCGCGGGCCGCGAGGACGAACACGACGTCGGTTGCGCGGCCGGGGGTCGCGAAGAGCAGAGCGTCGTGAATGAGGCTGCGCCAGGCCGCCGCGTCGAGTGCGACCGGCTCGCCGATCGTCACGGCGCACGCCTCACCCAACAGCGTCCGCAGGCCCTCGCGCACGCCGTTGGCGAGGACGCAGGCCGCGTCGACCGGGAGGCTCGGACGGGGCACGAAACGGGCTTGCCGCACGCGGGCGCGGCGCGGACCGAACGCGAGCGTTGCGATCACTTGAGCAAGTCCATCACGACTTTGGAACCCGCGCCCTGCGCCTTGTGCGCGGCCTGCAACGCGGAGAACGCGACGTAGGCTTCGGTGAGCCGCTGCAAGCCGGTATCGATGTCGACGTTGCCGAGATCGCGCGCGTGCACGGCCAGCGCCGCAAACGATCCGTCGGCCGGCGAACCGACGTGCGGCACGATGCCGGCAACCGCGCCGAAGTGCGTCGCATCGAGCCGCTGCGGATTGCTGCCGGCCGGGAAACGCGCGAGGGCGACGCGGCCGACCACGGCGCGTTCGGTCGAACGTTCGCGCGTGCGCGGATCGATCGACGTGCGCGTGTAGGCAAGCACGCCGTCGTCTTCGAGATGGACGTCGGTGCCGCGCCCGAGCGTGCGATCGGGTTCGGGCAGTCGCAACGCGGCGAGGGCTCGGCCGCCCTGCGGCGTGCCGAGGACGCGCGCGCCGTCGACCGTTTGCAGCGTTCCGTCGGCACCGACGCGGAAAGCGCCGGCGCGCGTGTACGTGCGCGCACCGCGCTCGTCGGCCGTGACGAACCATGTCCCGGGCGGCGCCGCAACGCTGAGCGGATCGTCGGACGGCAGCGGCGGCACGCTTCCGTTCACGTCACCGAACTGCGGCATTGCACCCGGCGTGTAGGCGGCGAGCACGTCGTTCGCACGATCGGCGACGCGCTTGAGCGCATCGAGCGACGCGGCCGGCAGCATCACGGCGCGACGACCCGCACGCCCGTGCCCGCCAGCGCGAAGCGCGCGCTCGCGAGCGCACGTTCCACCACTTCCCGCAAGGGGCTGCTGCAGAAGGCGACGATGCGCAGCGCCTTGCCGTCGTGGTGAACGAGCAAACGCACCCGACCACCGGCGACATCGAGGGTGTGCGCGGCCGGCGAGGGACGGCGGGCGCTGAGCCGTTCCACCGCGCGCTCGATGCGCCGCGTGGTTTCGCTCGCCGGACGCCGCCGTTCCGGAATCGCCGTGCTGCGCACGTTTGCATCGCGCCGCCCACGCGTCGGCAGCGGCGTTGCAACGCGTTCGCCGTGCGCCGGAGCGGGGGCAACCCGCACGATCGCCGCGGGGCGCGCATCCGCCGCAACGCGGCGCGCGAGCGTCAAGCGCACCGGCGGCGCGTCGTGAGCCAAGTGCAGCGCCGAATACCACGCTTCGCTGAGCGCGCGCCGATCGGTTTGGGCGACCTGCGTGGCGATCACCGCCACGCCGTCGGATGCGTTCATCTCGTTTACCTCCGGCGCAAGCGTAGCGTTCCGGAGTCATCGCGAAACTGCGGGGTTGTTACCGGCTCGCGATGAGGCCGTCGATCGCGAGCGTGGCGTCGATGACGCGGCGGTGCAAGCCGCGCGCAACGTTGACGCCGAGGGCCGGCGACATCGTCAGCGCGGCGAGCAGCACTTTGCCGTCGGCAACGGCAACTTGCGTTTCCTCACGGCAGACGGCCGACCATGGATGCTGCGGCAGCGGTTCGAGCAGCGCGCCCTCACCGGTAAACTCGCCCGGACCGAGCGTGGCAACCGTGGTGCGCAGGCTGCCCGTACGCTGCACGATCGCCACGCTGCCGCTGAGGATGAGGAACACCTCGCGCGCTGCGCGCCCGCGCACGTAGAGCGTCGCACCCGGCGGAAACGTCGCGAGCCGGAAGGCCGGCAACACGCGTGCCAGCGACGCCGCTTCCACGCCGCTGAAGAACGTGTTGTCGGTCAGCACTTCCGCTGGAGAACGATGATGTAACCGCTTTCCTGTTTGATTTGTCCCGCGCGCACGAGCTGGTTCATCTCGAGGCTCACCGTTTCGCGCGTGCTGCCGATGATCGAAGCGATGTCTTGATGCGTGAGCCGCAGATCGAGCAACGTGCCCTCGCCGGTCGTTCGGCCGTGTTCGGTCGCAAGACGTTCGAAGAGATTCACGAGCCGGTCGCTGATCTTCGCGTAGGCGAGATCCTCGATCGTCGCCGACGCATCGCTCAAGCGATCGTTGAGCATCTGCGCGACGTTGAGCGCGAGCGCCGAGTTGCCGGCGAGCAGCGCGAACAGATCGTCTGCATGCGCCTTGCAGATCAGCGTTTCTTCCATGCACGTCGCGACCGTCGTGCGCTCGCCGCCGCCGAAGAGCGCGTCTTCCCCGAACATGTCGCCGGGGCCGAGAATCGCGACCGTGACTTCCTTGCCGTCGGCGGTATTGCGCGCGATGCGCACGCGACCGGTCTTGATGAGAAAGACCACCTTCGTTGCATCGCCCTGATCGAAGAAGGTCGCGCGCTTGGGCAGCAACTCCATCGTGAAGATACTCTCGCCGCCGATGACCGCCTCCACCGGCGCGTTCGCGAAGAGCCGGTTCTGCCTCAGATACCAGATCTTATTCTCGGTGTCGTCCGAACTCATAGCGCGATGCTACGCCCGCAAGCCGGGGGCGGCAATAAGCCCGCTTACATCCCCGGACGTTCGAGGTACAGCGCGTGGCCGGCGAAGTCGAAGGTGACGGTGAACTTGCGCAGGAGGGCCAGGCCCACGTTGCCGGCGTCGATGCGGTCGGCAAACGCCCCGCTCTTGGACTCGATCACGTCGGCATCTTGGTCCGAAACGGTCGTCGAGCCCAGCCGCAGCGAGTTCACCCGCGTGGCATAGCTCTTGTCGCTGCCGCCCACGCCGACGAAGCTGCCGGCCCCCGTGCCCACGGCCGGCGCCACGCTCGGGTGCGCATCCGCGAACGGCCCGTAGATCAGCAGCGGGCTGCTGTCGCCCGTATCGACGATAAAGGGCGCGTCGAGATCGTCGATGCGGAACACGGCTTCAGGAATGTCGCGGTCGGTATCGATGGCGATGCGATCGCCGCCGGGCGTAATCGAACCCGGCGGTCCGAAGCGCATCACGTGATGCGCGAAGTCAAGCTGCACGATGCTCGCGGCGAAGAACGGATAGCCCAGGATGCCGTCGATCCGCATGTGCCCGGCCGACGAACCCAGCTCGATCGTCGAGATGACCAAGTTGTCGAGGTACGCGTTGCCGATCGTCAAGCGCGGCAAGCGCGCGACGTGCAGGCCGCCGGCGCGCACCGCGCCGCGCACTTCGAGCGAGCCCTCTTGACCGATGCCGGCCGCTTGCGCCACGTGCGAATCGAGCAGCACGTCGGCCGAACCGCTGTCGATGAGGAACGCATAGGGCTTGCCGCCGATTTGCACCACGCACGCGATGCGCGTGCCGTCATCGAGCAGCGGCACCGTCTGGGCGCCGTCCGCGATCAAGCGCCGCGGCACGAGCGGCGCGAACAGCGCGGCGTCGATCGGTCCGCCGATCTTCACCGACGACGTTTGCACGATCGTATCGAAGTCGTGTTCGCCGTCGGTCGTGACGGCGTGAAATGCCATCTCCATTCCGCCGACGTCGCGCCAGTCGGAGAGGTCGACGTAGGTGGGCCCGTCGCCGTCGAGATATTCCGTGCGCAGCGGCAAGCCGTTCTCGGTGTCGATCCAAATCGTCTCGGGCTCGCCGCCGTCAGCATTGACTTCGATGTTCCACGTGCGCCGGTCACCGATGGTGCCGAAAGCGAGAAAGCGCGCGTGATCGGGCGCCGACAGAAATTTTCCCGAATCGACGAAGTTCGCCGTCAGCGCGCGCCGGCGCAGAATGCCGGTGAGCTCTTGCACGTTGCCGTCGCTCGAAGCCCAGATGCGATCGCCGATGCGCAGCGTGGTTTCCAAGCGCGGACCGAGACTCTCATCGTCGCGTTCGCGATCGCCGTCGCGCCAGCTATGAAACTGGCCGCTGAGGCCTTCGCCCGCGATCGTGCCGACGGTTTCGATCTTCGCGACGTCGCGGCCGTGCGTGGCCTTCTGATAAGCCGCGAGAATGTCGGTCATCGGCGGCGGATCGCCGATATCGCGTGCTTCAGCCACGGGCATGCACGCGAGCGCGATCAGCGCCGCGGCGAAGAGAACGCCGTTACGGCTGCGAGCGGTACTGGTCGAGCGAACCGAGGACGTTTTTGACGTAGTTTTGCGTCTCGGCATACGGGGGCACATCACCGTATTTTTCAACGGCGCCCGGACCGGCATTGTAAGCGGCGACGGCAAGGCGCGTGTCGCCTTTGAAACGGTCGAGCAGGCCGCGCAGATAGCGCGTTCCGCCGGCCACGTTTTGCGCGGGATCGTAGGGGTTCTTGACGCCGAGCGAAGCGGCCGTCTCGGGCATGAGCTGCATCAGCCCCTGCGCGCCGACCGGCGAGGTGGCGTTCGCGTTGAACGACGACTCGTTCGCGATGACGGATTTGATCAGCGCGGGATCGACCTGCCAGATGTCGGCGTTCTGCTGCACGAGCTGGTTGATCTGCTCGGGCGGCACGGGCGCGGGGGCATCGGGATTCTCGGTGTCCGTCGGCGCGAGCTCGGGCATCAGCGCCTGCGCGAGGACCGCGTTGAAATCACCGCCCGGGGGTGCGGTGATAACGGCGCCGGCCGGTGGTGCTCCGCTAATCTCGGCGATCCGGTTCTGGATCGCCGAGATGTCACTGAGGATATCCATCGTCCAAACTATCGGCGATTGCGGTCATTTGCATGAGCGTTTCGTTTGGGTCCGATCCTCCCTCCGCTTGCTTGAGAAAGGCGGCGATCCGGCCTTCGGCGGCGATCGCGCGCGCGACGACGGGGTCGCCGGCGCCCGGATCAAGGCCAAGCGAGCGGGCATCCCGGGCGGCATCGAGCGCGGCGAGGGCCGCGCGCAGCCGGCCTGCAGCCCGTCGGTGCGCCTCCGTCACGACCTCGCCGAGCGTGCGGCTCGCGCTTGCCGGCACGTCGATCGCGGGAAACCAGCCCGACGCCGCCAGGCGCCCGCTGAGGACGACGTGGCCGTCCAGGGCGGCCCGGGCGGCCTCAGCCACCGGATCGTGCTCCAGCGGGCCCTCGGAGAGCACCGTGGCGACGAGGGTGATGCTGCCGGCCGCCGTGCTCCCGGCGCACTCGAGCAGCCGCGCCTGCATCGCCGTCACCGACGGGGGAAAGCCGCCACGCCCCACCGGCTCGCCCCGGGCGATCGCGAGGTCGCGCGCCGCCGCCGCCACCCGCGCCAGGCTGTCGACGACCAAGAGCACGTGCAGCCCGCGCGAGCGCAACGCGTCGGCTTGGGCGAACGCCAGCTCCGCCACGCCCAGCCGCTCCTCGGCCGGACGGTCGCTGGTCGCGCAGAGGACGGTGGTGCGCGCCTCGATCCGCCGCAACCAGCGCTCGGCCTCGCGGCCCCGCTCCCCGACCAGCGCCACCACGGTGGCATCGGCGCGGCTGCCGGCGACGATCGCGTCCAGCAGCGTCGACTTGCCTGCTCCGGGGCTGCCGAAGATCCCGATCCGCGCGCCCCGCCCGAACGCGAGCGGACCGTCGAGGGCGCGGATGCCGGTGTGGAACGGCGTCGTCACGGCAACGCGCCGGCGCGGCGCCGGAACGCGCGCTACGGCGAGACGGCGCCGGCCGATCGGAGCGGAACCGCCGTCGAGCAACGTGCCGCCGGCGCCGACGGCACGTCCGAGCAGCGCCGTTCCCAGCACCACGCGGGCGCTCATTGCACGCGCTCGAGCAGCGCTGCGAGCACGGCGTCGATCTCGCGGCCCAACGCGGCGCGCGCGGACTTGCCGAGCGAGGCGTCGCACGATGCATCGAACGCGTCGGCAAGCCGCGCGCGAAACACGCGCACGTCGCGGGCGAACTCTGCGTCGTTCACACGCGGCTCCGGTTGCGGCGGCGCGCTCGCTTCGGACGGGGGTGCGTCGGCCACGATCGCTTCCGGTGCGACGCGCAACAACTGCGCGAACGAGACGAATGCGTCATCAGCCGCGGGCACGCAACAACTCCTCGGGGTGCGGCACGAGATCGCTGGCCGCGCGCGCGAGACGGCGCACGATCTGCGCGCGCTCCTCGGGCGGATAGAGTTCGAGCACCGCGGCGGCGGTCGCGGCCGGCAGCGCTGAAATCACGGCGGCCGCAACGTGCGGCGGTTCACCCGCGAGCGCGCCGCGCACGCGTGCCGGCGGAAGTCCGGCCGATTCGCGCGAGGACTTCCGCACGCCGGCCGCTTCCACGGCGCGCACGAGCAACGCATAGAGCGGACGCGCGCAGCGCAAGGCCAATACGAGGGCCGCCGCAACGAACGCGAGCTGCGGTATCATGCCGCTGAACAAACCGGCGATGCCCCACGCATCGATGCCGCGCACCGTGGCCGGTGCTGTTGCCGCGAAGCGCACCGCTTCGACGCGCAACGTATCGCCGCGCCGCTCGTCGATGCCGGCCGCGGCGGCGGCTAGCGTACGGATCGCATCGAGGTCGATGCCGCGCGCGCCGTCGACGAAGATCGCGACCGAAAGGCGCGCGGTCGCGTCGGGTGCGGCGGTATCGTGCACGTCGCGCGTTTCGCTGCCGCGTTCTTCGGTCGTTGTGGCCTTCTGGTATTTCTTCTGCGGGCTCGCGTAGCGTTCGTCGCCGCTCGTGCGGGTGAGATCGCCGGCCAACGGCAGCCGTTTGACGTCGTGCTCGTCGCGCGCTTCGCCCAACGGTTCGCGATGCACTCGCACGATCGTGGCACCCGCGCCGAGCGCGGTGTCGAGTGCCGACTGCAGCGAAGCTTGGACCGACGTGTCGTCGGCTTCGGTCGTGCCGCCGTCGAGCGCACCGCGATCGTCGAGCACCGTCACGTGGTCCGCATCCAACCCCGGCACACCGCCGGCGACGAACGCGCGAATGCCCGCGACGGCGGCCGGCGCGAGATGCGCGCCCGGCGTCAATGTGATGCGCACGCTGGCCGATGCGTCGCGCGCGGTCTCGTCGGCATACGCACCGGAACTCGCCGGCGCCACGATCACGCGCGCATCGGCAACGCCGTCGAGACCGCGCAAGCCTTGCGCCAAGTCGGCGGCCAGCGCATCGCGCGTCTGCGCCTCGAGAATGCTCTGCGGCGTGAGCGCGTTGACGTGCGCGAAGGTTTCATCCGACGTCGCGAGATGACGGTGCGGCACACCGGCCAGCGAGAGCCGCAACAACAGCTCTGCGCGTTTGCGCGGATCGACGCGCACGTTGTCGGCCAGCGGCGCATACGGCACGCCCCACCCGGCAAGGCGCGTTTGCACTTCGCTCAACTGGTCGGCGTAGAGCGGCGTCGCGAAGAGCGCGACGCGCACGTCACGCGTTGCGGTGACGCCCCAGCCGAGCGCCACGATCGCCGCTACGAAGCCGGCCAGCAAACCCGTCTTGACGCGCAGTGGCAACGCGCTCAGGCGCGCGAGCTCGCGCCGGAACACCTCCATCGGCTAGATCTGCAGTCCCAGCAGCGTTTGCAATCCTTGCGTGACGCGTTGCGCGCTCGCCGACGCGATCTGCAGCGCGATGTCGGCACGGGCGCGCTCGACGACCATCTCTTGCAGCCCGCCGCGATGCGCGGCAAACGCGCGCTCGGCATCGTCGGCGCCGGCGAGCACGCCGCTCGCCGCATCGACCAGATCGCCGAATGCGTTCCCGGCCTGCGGCAGCGGCGACACCGACGGCGCGTCGGGCGCGACATCGGGAACGAGCCGTGCGACCTGCATCAGCGTTCGATGTCCAGCGTGCGCTCCGCCAACCGTTTGCCGATGTCGAAGATCGACGCATCGGCTTCGTACGCGCGCTGCGCATCGAGCGTGGCGATCAACTCGGTCAGAGCATCGCCGGTGCCGGGTTCGGAGGATACGCTGACGGGGTCGGCCGTCTCGTCGTCGACACCGTCATCCGGCATTTCCACGAGCTGCGCAACCAAACGTTGATAGGGGTGCCCGGGCGTTGCCGCTTGCGCCGCGGCAACGTTGCGCGCGTCGAGGTCGAGCATCGTGCGCTGCGCGCTCATCCCGCGCGCCGCAACGTCGAGCAAGTCGAAGTCCGTCACTTCGCCACCAACTTGAGCTCGTTCACTCGCGCCTTCACCGCGCCAAGCAACGCCTCGGTGAAGAGCGCTTGCTGCGCCACGGCACCCATCGTCCGTTCGTTGGCGGTGCGGCTCGCCGCAGTAAGAGCATCGCCCGCACGCACAGCAGCCGCCGCCGTAGCATCACCGATATCAAGGTTCATGCGCAAAGCCTAGCCGCACGCTATGACCGCATTATTTCGCAAGTGTGAGAAACTTGAAGTAAGCGGCGCCCCCTATGTCATCCCGAGCTTGTCGAGGGACCGCCCCAATCCATACTACCGAGTGCGAGCGCGAAGGCGCGAGCAGTCGATAGTTTCTTTTCTCTTTTACTTCACTGCTCGCGCCTTCGCGCTCGCACTCATATCGCCGAGATTTTCTCGCGTTCCTCGACAAGCTCGGAATGACATGAAGGGCACGTCATCGCCGTATTAAAAAAAGCCCGCGGTTTCCGCGGGCTTTCCTTTTGTTTAGCGCTTCGAGAACTGGAAGCGTTTGCGGGCGCGTTTGCGGCCGTACTTCTTCGATTCTTTTTCGCGGGGGTCGCGGGTGAGGAGGCCGTTGCGGCGCAGCGGTTCGCGCAGCGCTTCGTCCATCTCGAGCAACGCGCGAGCGATGCCGTGGCGCACGGCGCCGGCTTGTCCGGCCGGTCCGCCGCCGGCGCATTTCACGTCGACGTTGAAGCGTGAACCGGCTTCGGTGACCACGAGCGGCTGCCGCACGATTTGCTGCAGGACCGCGCGGGGGAAATAATCGTCGATCGGCTTTTTGTTGACCGTGATGACGCCCTGACCGAGGGTCATCCGGACGCGCGCGACGGCGCGTTTACGACGGCCGGTGCCGAGAAAAAGTTCTGCTGGTTGCATGCCCTACGCCAACGCCGCGGGCTTTTGGGCCGCGTGCGGATGAGTGTCGCCGACGTAGACGCTGAGACGCCCGAGCTGGACGTTGCGCATCCGGTTGGTCGCCAGCATGCCGCGAACGGCGCGCTCGATCAAACGTTCCGGGTACTTCGCACGAACCTGCGACGCCGTCTCGGTGTGGAGGCCGCCGGGAAACCCGGAGTGACGGTGATAGACCTTCTGGTTCCACTTGTCGCCGCCGAGCTCGATCTTGTCGGCGTTGATCACGACGACGAAGTCACCGGCATCGATGTGCGGGGTCCAGGTAGGCTTCTTGCGGCCCGAGAGCGTGCGAGCGATCTTCACCGCGAGCGTGCCGAGGCGTTGCCCCGCCGCGTCGACGATATACCAATCGTGCGTGGCCTCTGCCGTGGTCTGTTGGTAGGTGCGCATGTCTTCTAATCTGTCAGCAAGAGAATAAGACCGCTCCGGCTCGGAACGGCAACCCAAGGAGTATACCGGCTGAGGCCGGGGATGTCCAGCGCCTAGCCGTGATCGCGAGCCCCCCGTTTGTCATCCCGACCCTTCGACAAGCTCAGGGCGAGGGGCCGCCACCCAAGTGGCCTGCTTGCTCTGAGTCAAAGCCGGGGTAGCGGACGCCGACCAGGCACAGGCCCTCGGGCGGGGCCGTGTAGCCGGCACGCTTGCGGTCGCCGGAGGCCAGGATCCGGGGGATGTCGTCCGGGGGGCGGCGGCCGGTGGCGATCTCCATCAGGGTGCCGGTGATCCGGCGGACCATGCGGTGGAGGAAGCCCTGGCCGGAGATCCGGAGCACGATCCGGTCGCGGCTGCGGTCGATCTCGATCGAATGCACGGTGCGGACCGTCCCGCCGCGCTCGGGCGCGAGACCGCAAAAGGCCACGAAGTCGTGGGTACCGATCAGGCCGGCCGCCGCCGCCCGGGCCAACGCGACGTCGGCGTCGCGATGGACGTGGTGGGCGAAACGGCGCTCGAAGGCCGAGGGCATCGGGCGGTTGATGATGCGGTACTCGTACGTGCGCGCTTCCGCGTCGAACCGCGCTGAGAAACCGTCGGGCGCGAGGCCGGCATAGCGCACGCTCACATCGCCCGGGAGATTGCCGTTCATCGCGAGCGCGAGCCGGCCGATCGGGAAGGCGCGCTCGTTCGCGAACGAGATGACTTGGCCCGAGGCATGCACGCCGGCGTCGGTGCGGCCGGCGGCGCTGATCTTGACCGTTCCGGCGAAGAGCCCGCTGAGCACGCGCTCGAGTTCGCCGGCGACGGTTCGCACTTCAGGCTGGAACTGCAATCCGCAAAAGTTCGTGCCGTCGTACTCGACAACAGCCCGATACGTGGGCAAACGTTATGCGGCTACGCGATGGGGGACGGGGCGCTTCTCGTCGAGATCGAGCAGATCGGCCCACGCCGTGACGTCGGTGCGATCGGGTGCGACTTCGCTGCGCATTTTGAGGAAGTAGCCTTCTTGCGGCGAGCCCTTGTCGGGGCCGTACTTGAGCCAGTCGCGATTAAACGCTTCGATTTCGCTGTCTTCTTTGGCGTGCACGTACGGCGCCACGAACTCGCTGATCTCGCTGTCGTTGCTCGCGCTCTTGATCACGTCGAGCAGCGTGTCGCCGTCGAGATCCAGAAATGCGAACAGGTGCTTGTCCATCGGACAATCGTAGTTATAGTCGCCGATCGTTCCCGCAGCCAGGGCCTTGCCTTTGTCGATCGTGCGCTTGAGCTGCACGATGCCGTGCATCTGTTCACGAACGCTGGCGGGATAAGACTTGGTGAGATCCATGCGTGACTTTCCGTTCGGCGAAGGTGGTATGGGAACAAACTGCCCGATTGGAGTGTTCGCGCTACGGCAGGGTTGCGCCCTTGAATACTACGGCGACAGAGGACGCTGGAGCGGAAACAGCACGACGTCGCGGATCGACGCGTTGTTCGTTAGCAGCATAACCAGACGGTCGACGCCGATGCCGATACCGGCTGTCGGAGGCATCCCGTATTCCAATGCGTTCACGAAGTCCCAGTCAGGCGGCGGAACCTCATCGTCGCCCGCCGCACGCTCGGCAACCTGCAGCTCGAAGCGCCGCCGCTGATCGTCGGGATCGTTCAGCTCGGTGAAGGCGTTGGCAACCTCCATCGAGGCGCAGAAGAGCTC